>CAZPBE010000006.1:0-171091 GCA_964584615.1 uncultured Pirellulaceae bacterium
ACGCAAGCCAAAATCTGCTCCTTTTCGCGAGCGTTGGAGCTTATTCACAGAAGAAGATTCAACTATTTTGCTTTGCCAAAATACTTAAGTTGCAATCTGACGGATTGCTTCAAAACCTGCTACCGCAACGGCAGAAGACAAATTGATACTTCGAACATGTTCATGGGTTGGGATTCGCAGCAATTGATCGACGGGAAACTGACCGACAACCGATTTCGGAAGGCCCTTCGTTTCGCATCCAAAAATCAATACGTCTCCCTTGTTGAAGGAAACGTCAGTATAGGCTCTTTTTGCAAACCGGGAAAACAACCACTTCCGATCTGGTGCAGCCGGTTCTCCAACACCTTGAGATTCCATCCGAGCCAGTAAATCGTCCCAGTGGTCAGCGACTTCCCATTCGAGATGTTGCCAATAGTCCAGGCCAGCACGGCGAAGCGTCTTTTCATTAATCTGGAATCCCAGCGGCTTTACCAGCCACAGCTTGGCCTGCAATGCTACGCAGGTTCTGCCGACCGCTCCGGTGTTCGGCGGAATTTCAGGCTGGTGAAGCACAATGTGCAGCTGCGGTTCATATTTCACGGGTTGTTCCTGCATCGGCAAGGCGAATATTTCAAATGCAAAGAATGATTTGAGTTGCGACATTGTAAGGGAGGACCAATTTGAGCAAAATGGAGCCGCCCAGCGAAGTTCGTTTCGATAACTCGATCGGAGCGTAACCCATGATTGATTAGGGGAACCCTTGTGGTCCAAATTGAACGTAACAAAACGAGAGCAGTAAAGATTGGAACCGTCACGATCGGAGCGGGCAATCCGATCGCAGTCCAGTCGATGACGGCGACCAAAACCACCGATGTTGATGCGACCGTCGCACTTGTAAAACTAATGCAAGACGCGGGAGCCGACGTCGTCCGTATCGCGGTTGACAGTAAAAAAGACGCCGAAGCGTTAGCGGAGATTCGCAAGCAAACGACCGCGAATTTGTCCGTTGACTTGCAAGAAAATTACCGGCTTGCATCGCTTGTGGCGCCTCATGTCGACAAGATTCGCTACAACCCTGGCCATCTTTATCACCACGAAACTGACAAACCATGGCAAGAGAAAGTCAAATTCATTGTTGAAACGGCGAAAGAACACGACTGTGCAATTCGAATCGGAGTCAATTGTGGGAGTGTGGATCCGGCTAAAAAAGAAAAATACGATCCGGAAGATTCCATTACGCCAATGTTGGAAAGTGCGCTGGAGCACTGTGAATATGTTGACAGCCTCGACTTTCATCGATTTTGCGTTTCGCTGAAAGATTCCGACCCCAGCAAAGTCGTCGACGTCAATCAGCGGTTTGCAGAGGCTCGCCCCGAAATACCGTTGCACCTCGGAGTGACGGAAGCCGGTATGCCACCTGATGGCGTGATCAAAACTCGCATCGCGTTCGAGCAACTTATTGGGCGCGGCATTGGAGATACTGTTCGTGTTTCATTAACCGTGTCGAACGCTCGCAAGGGTGAAGAAATCGACGCCGGTCGATCGATTGTTGAAGACATCTATGCGGGAAGAGTTCGCAGTGTCGTCGACTTCAATTCCGATTCGCTCAACATCATTTCTTGTCCCAGTTGCTCTCGCGTCGAAAACGAAGCGTTCGTTGATTTGGCGGAGAAAGTAAAAGAAATGACTGAGTATGCCAAGGATCATGCGATCACCATCGCAGTGATGGGATGCCGGGTAAACGGTCCCGGTGAAACAGACGATGCCGATTTGGGGCTTTGGTGCGGGCCCAAAGTTGTAAATTTGAAAAAAGGAACCGAAGTGTTAGGCGCTTTTCCTTACGATAAAATTCTACCCAAGTTAAAATCTGAGCTTGATCTCTTGATCTCGTCCAAGTCTTAACACGTCGGTTGTTCGGTATGCCGGATTGTGATGAGCCAACAAGCCCCTGTGTCTTGTCGGCTGATTTTTGATTCCCGTGTCTGCAATGACAAGGCTTGTCCCTTGTCCAGACTTGCTTGATCTTGTTGCTGCGGTGAACTTTTTTGTTGTGACGTGGTCTTTTTATGACCGACTCGAACGAGGGTTCATTTTTTTACATTGTCCCTAAAATGTTTTCATGATTAACACACTGTTATTGCCAGAGATTCGCGAGATGCTGGCTCAGAACAACTCCGAAGAGTTGGCTGGGTTCTGCAACGCGCTACATCCTGCGCGGACAGCTGAGTTCATGGGAGGACTGACGATCGATGAAACGTGGGCAGTGCTTTCACATACCGACGATGAAAACAAGGGTGATGTCTTCTCCTATTTTCCTGTGAACAAACAGGTTGAGATGTTGACCACTCAGGATCGTGCTGAGGCTGCATCGCTGGTCGCGATGTTGCCTGCAGATGATCGAGTCGACTTGCTACAGCAATTACCCAAGGACCCATTTGAGGAAATCCTGGCGTTACTGCCTGCCGAAGAGCGTCGTGACTTTTTGCGGCTGAGCCAGTTTCCCGAGGGGACTGCCGGAGCGGTGATGACTTCGGAAATGGCGAAGTTAAGTGACAAATTGACGATCCGCGAAGCTTTAGACGAGCTCGCACGCGAAGGCGAAGACTGGGAAACGATTTATTACATTTATATCGTCGATGACGAAGACCATTTGCGAGGGTTGGCGACGGCTCGACAGTTGTTGGTCGGAATGCGCAAGCCAGAGACAAAACTGGTCGACATCATGCAAACTGATTTGATCGCAGCCCATGTGTTGGACGACCAGGAGGATGTCGCCAACAAAGTCGCTCGCATGGACTTGTTGGCGATTCCTGTTGTTGATCTTGAGCGGCACCTCGTCGGGATTATCACCCATGACGATATCATTGATGTTGTCCGCGAAGAAGCGACCGAAGACGCGCACCGAAGTGCTGCGGTGGAACCGCTGGACGAAAGCTACCTCCAGACAGGCTTGCTCGCATTGAGTTGGAAGCGCGGCGTCTGGCTGACGTTTTTGTTCTTCTTTGCGTTGGCGACAGCCTATGCGCTTAAGCAATACGATGATCGAATCACGACATTTCGTTGGCTTGTGGCGTTCATTCCACTGATTATCAGTAGTGGTGGCAATTCAGGAACCCAATCAGCGACGTTGATCATCACTGCGCTTTCTCGAAAGCACATTGCGCTGAGCGACTGGGTCAGAGTCCTCCGACGTGAGTTGATTATGGGATTGTTGCTCGGTGTAGGATTGGCCTTGTTGGGCTATTTTGCTTCGCTGCTGTTGATTCCGATGGACGCTGTGAATCGCGATCGCGCCGTATTCGTCGTGCCGCTGACTTTGGTGTTGGTTGTGTTGGCCGGAACAATAACTGGCGGCATACTGCCGTTGATCTTTAAGCGACTCGGATTGGATCCGGCGATGATGAGTAATCCATTCGTGGCAGGGATCGTAGACATTCTTGGTATCTTGATTTACGTTGGTGTCGCCTGGTTGCTGTTGGGTATTTAACCAGACGATCACGACCTAATCGACGAGAGATTCGAATGAAGCCTGTCACTGTCCTTCAAATAGACTCGTTTGCCGACAAGCCGTTCACTGGAAATCCAGCGGCTGTTTGTTTGATGGACGAGCCCGCGCCCGATGAATGGCTGCAAAACGTAGCTATGGAAATGAACCTTTCAGAAACGGCGTTCGTTTGGAAAGACTTAACATCAGAAAACGGATTTAAAATCCGCTGGATGACACCGTTGGTGGAAGTTGATTTATGTGGTCACGCGACGTTGGCTGCCTGTCATGCTCTTTGGCAGACCGGGATGTTGAGCGAATCCAAGGAGGCCGTTTTTCAATCGAGAAGCGGAGAGCTTCGTGGTCGAAAAGCGCACGAAACGATTTGGTTGGACTTTCCTGCTGCTCCTCAGACCCCGACTGATGCGCCAGAAGGAATGATCGAGGCACTTGGCGTCGATCCGATCCACGTTGGAAGAAACGATTGGGATTTTCTTGTCGTGGTCGAGTCGGAGAGTGAAGTCTTAAATGCAAAGCCGGATTTTACAAAGCTCGCAATGGTTGATAGCCGAGGCGTAATTTTGACTGCGAAAAGTGATCCCAATCTACGCTCAACGAGCGAATACGATTTCGTGTCGCGAGGATTTTTTCCCGCTACCGGGATCGATGAGGACCCGGTTACTGGATCGGCGCATTGTTGCCTTGCGCCTTACTGGTCGACTCAGTTTGCGGCTGAACAAGGTGATCGTCGAACGAACCTTGTTGGCTTTCAAGCCTCCAAGCGGGGAGGATTGGTTCAGGCAAGGCTTGTTGGTGATCGAGTTCATCTGGGCGGGTCGGCAATCACCGTCATGCAAGGAAACTTGTTTTCTTCTTGAGCGGAAGGCGATGTGCGTGAGCTCATTTTCTGGTCTAAATGCCGAGATTTGGCGGTCTCAATAGCCCCAAACATGTTGATTTTCATTGGGATTTATCCGAAAATGTGCGGAGAACCTGTCATCGATTTGGCGGGTTCCATTTTTTTGATTCGCGTTGTTTTAAGAAGTTTTGCGAAGGAGTAAGTCGTGGTCGAGCGTGTCCCAATGACTCAGGAAAATTACAATAAGCGTCGTGCGGAAGTCGAAGAGATGGAAAACGTGATGATGCCAAAAATTGCTGAGGATATTGCTGCAGCACGCGCCGAAGGTGACTTGAAAGAGAACGCTGAATATCACGCTCAACGTGAAAAGCAAGGCATGTTGCAAGCCCGTATTAATGAGATGAATGATCGTCTCGCACGTGCTCAGATCGTTGATCCGGCCGATATCCCAACCGATTCGATCGCGTTTGGTGCGAAAGTAAAAGTTCTCGACATCGATCTGGATGACGAAGAAGTTATCACGTTGGTGGGCGATGGCGATGAGGATTACGACCAAGGTAAATACTTGATCACCTCTCCAATCGGTCGCGGTTTGCTGGGCAAGAAAGTTGGCGAAACAGCTGATATTGAAGTGCCCAAGGGAACGATTCAGTTCAAAGTGCTCAGCATCGAATACGATCACTAAAAGCCAAGTCGTTGGTTTGATCGTGAAACGATAACCTGTCATCGGTTATATTGGCAGAGATTATTCCTAGTCTCACCAATCCACGAGGCCACGATGCTCTCTCGATTCGCGCTTTGTTTTCTGTTGTTGACTGCCCTGCCCTGTTCATTTGCCTCTGCACAAGCTTGGCCGGCAGTCGAATCAGTTGACCGCCAACCGTTATTGGCGAACGTAAAACGTGTTGCGACTGCGCTGGATTCGATAGGCCGACCTCTTACAGGGGAGCAGCAGAAGAGGCTTGGTGAGATCGCCGGTCTCGAGGACGATGCCAAAGTTCTTTCGGCCGTTCAGGAATTGTTTGATCCGATATGCCTGGCCGCAATCCACATCAACGCTGAGAGTCGCGTCAAAGTGATCGAAGGTCCGGTCAACAAACAGTTGGTTCAAAACGGTTGGCGTACGTTTTTGGTGAAAGTGAAAAATGAAGCCGGCATCAATCCGGCATTAAAGTGTTCCAGCGAACAGGCCAAGCCACAATACATTCAATCGGATTTCAGTGCTGATCCTCCTGAGGAAATCACGATGGCCGACGTCAAGGATCGTTGGCTGGACATCGCGCTGCCCGACCGTGAGCCGATGAAACCAACGCTGTCCGGCCTGGGTTTAGAGTACAGAGTCGTGCAGCTTTACAGCCGAGACGTCGGGAAACGAGAGGCGACCTTGGCGTTTGATATCGGTCAGGGCACGCAAGATCTCGGTTTTCGTAATGAAGTCGCCTTTCTGTTTGACTGCTTGGCCGGCGTTGAAGTCGGTGTCGATGTACGAGACAGCAGTAACCCGGATGATCCGGGACCCATGATGGTCGCGTTGGAAGTTCGCGACGATCAAGGGCGAGTCTATCCAAACCCCGCCAGAAGATTGGCTCCTGATTTTTTCTTTCATGATCAAGTCTATCGTCAACGAGGGGAGAAGCTTTCCTTACCGGTGGGAGAATTTGAAGTAAAAATTTCTCGTGGTCCGGAGTATTTGCCGGTCACCAAAAAGTTAGTCGTCGATGACGAAACTCCGAAGGTAATCCGTGAAAATTTGACACGTTGGATCGACCCGATCGATTGGAATTGGTATTCCGGAGACCATCATATTCATGCGGCTGGCTGTTCCCACTATCAAAATCCGACCAAGGGCGTTGGGCCGGACGATATGATGCGTCATGTTTTGGGAGAAGACTTAAAGGTCGGATGTGTGTTGAGTTGGGGGCCGTGTTGGTACGAACAAAAACTTAACTTCGAGGGCAAGCCGTCATTGCTTTCGACGCCGGAATATTTGATGCGATACGATGTCGAAGTCAGCGGGTTTCCTTCGTCGCACGCAGGTCATCTTTGTTTGTTGCGACTTTCCGAAGACGACTATCCTGGAACGAAAAAGATAGAGGATTGGCCAAGCTGGACGTTGCCGGTTTTGAAGTGGGGGAAAAGGCAGGGCGGTGTCGTCGGCTACAGTCATTCCGGTTGGGGGCTGACGTTGCCAGATTACTTGCCCGATGGCTCCCGAGCAAAATTTCAGTCGTCACAGTTTGATCCTTCCGCTGGCGGGCGAGCAGCCGACCGGCTTCCTGATTACGCGATGCCACGATTCGATGGAATCGGAGCGAACGAATACATTGTTGCCGTCACGCAAGACTGTTGTGACTTCATTTCCACCGTCGACACGCCCGCGATTTGGGAGTTGAACATGTGGTATCACACGCTCAATTGCGGATTCGAAACTCGGATCAGCGGCGAAACCGACTTCCCTTGCATCTACGGGGACCGTGTCGGCTTGGGACGCGTCTACGTTCAGCTTGATCCGGATCAGAAACTTGACTTTGATGCTTGGGTCGATGGATTGAAAGACGGTCGAAGCTATTGTGGCGATGGTTTAAGCCATGTCGTGAAGTTCAACGCGAGCACCGAAAGTCAGTCCGTAAGAATGGGATGGCCCGGAAGTGACGGGCGAGTCAGTCAAATGGTTTTGGAAGAGCCAGCAAATGTGAAGTTCGAAACGTCGATCGCGGCGTTACTCGACGAAACGCAAACGGAGTTAGGAAAGTCAATTGCCGGCCGTCGGTTGGATATGAAACCATATTGGCATATCGAACGCTCGAGGGTTGCTGGTTCCCGAAACGTCAAAGCCGAGTTGATTATCAATGGAGAGTCGGTGCAACAAAAAGAGATTGTGGCTGATGGATCGGTCCACGAAATTGATTGGAACGTCAAGGTCGAGGAATCAAGCTGGATCGCAGTCCGAATTCTTCCGTCAGTACATACGAATCCAATCTTTGTCGAAGTCGCCGGCAAACCGGTTCGTGCGAATCGAAAAAGTGCCCAATGGTGTCTGGAGGCCGTCGACGTTTGCTGGAACAGCAAAAAAGGCCAGATAGACAAAGATGAGCGGGACGCCGCCAAAAAAGCGTACGACGAAGCGGCTGAGATCTACAGTCAAATCCTGGCTGAATGCGGCGAAGAGTGAATCGGTTGGATGGATTCGCGAAAGAGATCAAAACATTTGGAATTCGCCAGTCGTCTCGAATGCGTTTTCAAAATGGACAATCTCAGGCTGGGCTTCAGGTGATGGCCAGATAATTGAGATTACATCGAATCGCACGTCGCAATCGAGCAGTTGATTCCATTTCAGGTAGCCAATCGACGTTCGCACGATTTTTTCTTGCTTTGCAGTATCGACGGCTTCGGCCGGATCGCCTGCAATATCGCTCGTTCGCGTTTTGACTTCGACAAATACGATCGTGCGGCCTGCAACAGCGATCAAGTCGATTTCACCAAGCTTATCTTCATAGCTTCTTTCAAGGATGATAAATCCTTTGCGCAAGAGATGTCTTTCAGCGGCCCGTTCACCGCGATCGCCGAGCGATTTGATTGGAGCAAGTCGGTCGTAGAACTGAGTGAAAAACTGAGAAAGCAAAGCCGAGTTGACTTTCTTGCGGATACTGAGCTTCACGGTATCAGATGCTCGAGTTTTTGATTTGCGTTTGCTCATAGCGCAATATTTTACTGGCGCGTCAGGCGAGCAACAATCGTGCAAGCATGACACAGACATTCATTTCGAGCGGTAGGGAGGGGATCGACAACCGAAGGTTCGATTCAAGCTGAGATTGAGTTTGGTTGGGCAAGCTTTTCTAAATACCTAGCCGCCGTTAGCTTCACCAGTTGCGGCACCTTCGATGGCGCCACCTTCAACAGGGACGGTTTCTGAAGGCACAACGGTTCCACCGGCAGGAACTTCTACAGGCGTCGCCACGTCGTTGAGTTCTTCTATCGGCGCTGTCGTAGCAGCTCCATCTTCAGTTGAAGTTTCGGCAGCCGGTGTTTCGGAAGGTGGATCAAGTTGCTTTTTCATTTCAACGTCTGACTCGGTCGATTGCGATTCGGTCGATTGCGATTCGGTCGAACTGTCGCCAGATTTTTCTTCTGCTCCAAAGTCACCACCACCGAAATCAGGAATGTCCATCGGGTCGATGCTTGGTCGGTCTGGCATCAAAGCACCAGGAGCTTCGCCAGCGACGTCGTTGAAATCCAAAAACGCTTTGTAGAGATCGGCGAACTCTGGATTGGAGCATCGATTCACGCCTCGTTTAGCGACATCAATGAACGCCGAGTCACCTGCTTCGTCGATTAGTTTTTGATAAAGCTCTTTGGCGACGTCAAATTTTCCAAGACTTTCCGAAGCGTAAGCCAATGAGAACAAAGACCGCCGCTGCAGCATAGTTGTTTTGGCCGCGTCTGGTGCGTCAACGATTTTTCGAAAAGTCTCCTCGGCACTTTCCACCATCTTCAAACCGCCAGAACGATCGTAGTTCATCATTCCCAGACCACGTCGCATCTCGAAGTCACCGGCAAATTGGTTCGCCCAGTTACCAGCAACGAGGTCGCCATATTCGGTTCCCATTTCCTTGAGGCTGCTAATGTCACCGCTGAGCTCAGACTGGGTGACTGCCGTGCTCAATGACCGCCATTGCTCGGCCGCCGACTCGGATCGCATCATTTTGTAGTAATTGGCAAACACGTACAAAAGAATTGCTGACAATATTCCAAGCGCGATCAGCGACCAATAAGGTTTGGCCTTCAGGACGTACTTTTCACCCAAAGTCAAATCATCTTCGGCATCAGTCGAATCGACAGGAAGATTTGAGGATTTTGAATTTGGATTCGAAAGGTCCTTCTTTCGATTCTTCTGGGTTTTGGTGTCGGCCATGTTTTTCTAGATCGACCAGCGATCTGGCGAGCGGGATGGAAACTTAAGTTCAACCAGAAGTATAGATTGTCAAAGAATATTCGGTCAATAGCGACTAACAAAGTGGGGGATATTGTTCAACTTATTCAACAGGCCGACGGTTAGAGTCAACATGAAGGTAAAATCTACCCCTGACCAAACTCGATCCTATTGGATAGATTTAGTCGAAATAGAAATTGGAAAGAATCTGGCAGGGATCGGCGCGTTTTTCGGCAATGAGTGGACTTAATTCCAAGCAAGAAGAGGCAGTAAATACGCTGACCGGACCGCTACTGGTTCTGGCTGGAGCCGGTACGGGCAAAACGAGAGTGATCACTTTTCGGATTGCCAAGCTGATCGAAACAGGGATCGCACGAGATCGAATCCTGGGCGTAACATTTACAAACAAAGCTGCCAACGAAATGAAAGAGCGGCTTTCTGGGATGATCGGAAGTCCTAAAGCTCCGCCCAGACGTCGAAGATCGCAGCAATCGGATTCTGATGATGAGCCCAAGCAACCGTCGATTTCAACGTTTCACTCGCTGTGCGTAAAAATTCTTCGTCGCAAGATTGATAAGCTGGGCTATCCGCTAAAATTCGCAATTTACAATCGCGGCGATCAGGAGAGTCTCGCACGATCGTTGCTTCGTGAGATCAAAGTCAACGACAAAATGCTCAAGCCGGCCCAGTTGCTGTTTTGGATCGGTCATTGGAAATGCAAATCGATCGGACCCGACGAAGCGATGTTGGTTAGCGAGAACGACGCACAACATCTTGCGGCTGTAGCGTATCAAAAGTATCAACGACAGTTGAAGCTGAAAGGCTGTGTCGATTTCGACGACTTGTTGTTGCTTACAGAAAAACTGTTTCACGAACATCCGGACATTCGAGCGGAAGAAGCCGCCCGATTTGATCATTTGCTGGTTGACGAATATCAAGACACCAACAACAGCCAATACCGAATTGTCAAAGCACTTGCCGGTGGACATCGCAATCTTTGTGTCGTGGGCGACGATGATCAATCAATTTACGGTTGGCGTGGTGCCGAGGTCGAGCACATTCTCGCTTTCGCCAAGGACTGGCCGGACGCCAAAGTTGTTCGCCTTGAAGACAACTACCGATCGACCAAAGCGATTATCGACTACGCCAACACGTTGATTAAGTTTAACTCGCTTCGACACGATAAAGTTTTGCGCGCCGCACGTCCCGGCGGCGAACCGCCTTTGATCAATCAATATGAAAATGAAACGGTGGAAGCTCAGGAAGTCGTCCGTTCAATCAAGAATCGACTGAATTTAAAAGGTCGTGAGCCGCGCGATTTTGCGATTTTGTTCCGCACCAATGAGCAGCCTCGACCTTTTGAAACGGCGCTCCGGGAAGCCAAGTTGCCTTACATTCTTGTTGGTGGCATGTCGTTTTTTGATCGAAAGGAAGTTAAAGACGTGTTGGCGTTTCTTAGACTGCTGGAGGAGGATCCCGACGAGATTTCAGTGTTGCGAATCATTAATACGCCGCCTCGAGGGATTGGAAAACGAGCTATCGAGTTGCTGTTGGATCACGCAGTTAAACACCAAGTCTCGTTGTGGGATATGGTGACTGGAAAAGCCGAACGGCCAAAAATTACCTCGGCGGCGGAACGAGGCTTGATGCAGTTGTCGCACTCGGTCAACAGCGTCTTGACGGAATGTAAAGCCAATGGGAAGTCTCTAGTTGAGATGGCTCGCTTGTTGATCAGTCGCGTCAACTACGAATCAGAACTGGCGAGGATCTACCAAGAGCCTGATGACCGCGAGACCCGCTGGAATGTGGTTGAACAAATGGTTAACGCGCTGGCTGAGTACGAGCAGTCCGCGAGAAAACCATCGCTGACCAAGTTCCTTGACAAGCTTTTGTTGGGCGATCAAAGCACCGACGATGAGAAAGAAAAACAGCTTAAGAAAAATGCAATCGCGCTGATGACGATGCATTCTGCCAAAGGACTTGAATTTCCTGAAGTTTACATTGTCGGATTGGAGGAGGGCATTTTGCCTCATCACCGCTCGTTGGATAACGATGAAGCGGGCGTCCCTGAAGAGCGTCGTTTGTGCTACGTCGGTGTAACGAGAGCAGAAGAACGATTGACGTTATCGATGAGTTTGACGCGAATGAAGTGGGGTAAGGCGCGACCTTCCGATGCGAGCCGGTTTTTGTATGAATTGACCGGCCAAGCCGATCATCCAAATTATTTGAATCGAAGAAAACGACGCCAGACGAGGTAAGCAAGAGCTGGTCAACAAAGGTAAACTGCTTGACACTCCCGCCGCGCAGGAACGAGTTCAGTTGTCAACGCTTAAACGAAAAAACTCCATGTCAACGGAAGCAAAATGAATTGCGGGCCGTTGACATGGAGGTTGTTTGTCTCTGTCTATTCTGGCTTTTTAGAGCAAGCCAGGGATCATGCGATACTTGACTTTCTCAGCATATGTCTGGTATTCAGGATCTTGCCGAAGAACATCTTCTTCACAGCGAGTTCGCAAGTAAAGGCAAACGACCATTGCGATGTAAACGACCAAGTTCCAAACGTTGAACTGATTGATCAGGTAGCCCAAGAACGAAATCGTGTAGGCGAAGTAAAGCGGATGACGAACGAATTTGTACATGCCGCCTGTTTTGACACCCCGGTTGGCAGCAACGAATCCGATGCTGCGATTGAGTGACAACATGCCAGCGACTTGCAACGTCATGCCGAACAATTGGATCAGCGTTCCGGTGACCGAGTCACTTCCAGCAACGGGTTGGAAGAACAAAATCGTATAGGCACCAGCAATTCCGATGAACCAAGCCCAGTAGTCGCGAGTGATTTGTTTTGCGGGCTTGCGAACAAGATGAAAGAACACGTCAGCAGAAACTTTCATTAGCAACAACAATGTGCTGATGCGAAAAGTTGAAAAGTAAGCGCTACCGTGAATCGCCGCAAAGTAACCGAAATAAGAGGCTAGAATCAGGTTGCAAACCAGTTCCCACTTGATCCAGTTATCGGCGTTATCACTGCCGGTGATCATTCCGACGATTGACTTGGGTGCATTAGCTTGAGGTTGTGACATGTTTGTCTTTCCAGTCGAAAATTGTCTGGGTTAGGGGTTATTGTCCCGAAGAGTAGGACCACATAATGTCAATGCGGGGATTATTTATTGTTTTTGCGCGAATCATTCGAATGATAAAAATCGAAGCAATGAACAACCGTTAAAATCGGTATGCTTGGAACGGTTCTTTTCCGATGGAGTGAGTGAGTCGGCGCCGTCGGGAAATGTAGGAGTATTGAGCTTTACTTACGTCCAAATCGGGCGAGCAATCGTTGCTGTGCAACCCGAAACAAAAAGGCAATTTAGGAATCAGAAAATGACGATCGGCGTTGGCGGCAAGACAATTGAACAAGCAATGGATGGGTTGGAGGACATGACGTCAGATGTGCATCCAATTTCGGTCGAAGAATTTGCGACCCGATTGGAGCGGCTTCAAGCACTGATGCAAGAGCAGGATATCGCAGCGATTTACTTACATGCTGGGACCAACCTCTATTACTTTACAGGGCTTAAATGGAATCCAAGTGAGCGAATGGTTGCAGCTGTTGTTCCCGCTGTTGGGGATATTTCCTACATCGCGCCGCAGTTTGAGTTGGATACGCTACGAGATTATTGGCGAATACCTGCCGAAATTCAGGCTTGGGAAGAGCATGAAAGTCCGTACGTTTTGTTTGGCCGAGTCGTCGGTTCCATGGGAGCTTCGGGCAAAAAAGTGCTACTCGACGAATCGACGCCGTATTTTATCTTCAGCGGAATTCAGGACGCCAACCCCAAGCTTCAGCTTGGCCACGCCCAGCCTTTGACGCAATCGATTCGATGTCGCAAGTCAGAAAATGAAATCAATTTGATCCGCCGTGCCCACGAGATGACGTTGAAAGTTCAAGAGGCGGCGGCTTCGATCTTGCGGTCCGGCATCACATCAACCGAAGTCACTGAGTTTATTGACAACGCGCATCGAAAGGTCGGTGCCCAGGCCGGATCGTATTTTTGTATCGTCTTGTTCGACGTAGGAACTTCGTTTCCACACGGAGTAAAGAATGCGCAAACTCTACGTGAGAACGATTGGGTTTTGATTGATACCGGCTTTTTGTTGGACGGCTACAACTCGGATATCACGCGAAGTTATTGCTTTGGCGAACCGACCAGCGCTCATCGAGTGGCTTGGGACAACGAGAAAGCGGCTCAGATTGCCGCATTTGAAGCTGCGAAGATCGGCCAGCCGTGCGAAGTTTGTGATAGCGCGGCGAGAGCATCTTTGGAATCGAATGGCTATGGCCCGGACTATCAGTTGCCAGGTCTGCCGCATCGGACCGGGCATGGATGCGGTCTAGATATTCACGAGGGACCAAATCTTGTTCGAGGCGAAAAAACGCCATTGGATGTTGGGATGGTTTTCAGTAGCGAGCCGATGTTAGTGATTCCCAACGAATTCGGCGTTCGTTTGGAAGATCACTTTTACATGACTCAGGACGGCCCAAAATGGTTTACCGAACCTTCCCATTCGGTTGACGATCCGTTCGGCTTGGAAACTGGAGGAAGCGCTTAGTCGCTCTATCTCGCCGTGTCGTTTGGTTGAGGATTGGCTGGAGGATTCGATTGATTTGGAAGTCGCGTCGTTCGTTCAAGCGTTCCGTTCATGCCCGGCAAAGGCAAGTTGTTTGGCGACGGAGGCGAAGCCGTTGGCTTGTTTTCGTATGCTGAGAACATTGCCCAGACTGGCATGTGATCGGAAACCTTCATCGCTTCGTCGCGCGACAACGAGTACTGGTCGTGCAAGTTCATTACGCCTGCTTGATTTGCAAATTCGCTCGTTCGGACTGGATCAAGCACAATGTTGTCGATCGTTCGAGTCAACGCCGTGTTGGTTTTCAATCGAGAGGAAATCAATGGGATTTGATTTTCCAGCCACGGATAAAGTGAGATTTTCTCGGGAGTCGCGTTGAGGTCGCCAAGGACGATGAAGTCATCTTCGTTGTGATTCGCAAAAGTCCCTCGGACAATGTTCACCATCGCGGGTAGTTCGGTTGCGATTTCGTCAGGGTCCACGTGCACATTCAAAAGTGTGAACGTGAACGGATTGTACGGGCCGTTTGTTCGGCACCGGAATTGGGCAACCAACGGCGAGCGGTGCATGACGCGGTTAAGGTCATCGGCGACGTAAGTGTTGGCGATGGGGTCAATCGTGTTGGCGTCGTAAATGAACACGCCCTGCTCTGCGTAAGCTCGTCCCGTGTTAACGATGTAGCCTTGTCTTGGCCCAACGATCGCTCGAAAATTTAATCCGGTTGAGTTGACCATCTCCATCAACTCGGGAATCGTAGACTGGTTAATGTCGCGCAACTCCTGGATTGCAATCACATCGAAACGTCGGATGACGTCGACGAGAACTTTGGCGACTTCTGGTTTGGAAATCTTTGTGCGACCGAGAGACTGGATATTGAAGGTGCCAATCGCAATTTGTTCGTTTCCGTTGGCGTCTCGGCGGAAGGAGGACCGCGGATCTTGCGGGACTGTTTGGTCGTTGTTCGCGTTAGATTGCTGGTTGGCTGAATTTTCAACGACGGTGGCCGGCGAATGGTTGTCGATGGATGAGTCCGCCGCTTCGTCCGCCGGTTCGCAGCCAATCATCACCGCCAGAAAAGCAATGAAAAGAACGGAAGCAATTGCTTGCCATACGGAGTTGCGGAATGTTGCTCGACGAATGTTGCGCTTCTTTTGCGCAAACCGATGCAGGATTTGAGTGGACAAACCGCCTCCTTGCGGTTATCGCCCGGCAATCATTGCCGGTCTGTTTTACGTTGCTCAAACGTATTGGTGCCGTCCATGGCAAGCGCCGTAGTTTAGCCAAGTTTCGCAAGCCAATCCATAGCGATAGAAGATGTTAATTTGCGGGTCCCGGACGAACCACGTCGATTCTCAATCCATTGGATGGCTGGCAATCGCGTTAAGAAAATCGCGGCAAAAAGCGACCGGTGGTTTTCATATACTCGCGATAGTTGTCGCCAAAGGTTTCGATTGCATCATGTTCTTCAGTAATCGCGAGTCGCCAATAGACCCAGCAAAGCAGCGGCAACGTTAACATGGTCGCCAGCGTCGGCCAATTAATCATACTGCCGAACAGAAACAGGAAAAATCCAGTGTACTGAGGATGGCGAATCCAACGGTAAAGCCCTGTCGTCGCCATGCGGTTTTCTTTAACCGCGGTATGAATTTGCCTCCAGCCAAAAATCGCAAGCAACGCTCCGGTCAACACGAGGGCTTGCCCGACAACGGTGAACCAGAATTGTGCCGAGACAAGCTGGTCACCGGTAAAGCCCATCAGCACCGGCCACAAATGGCCATTGAAATGCTTCTCCGCGTCTTCGGTGGTGCGGCCAACCAAGTTCATTGCAAGATAAGCCGTTAATGGAACACCGTACATTTCTGCATACAGCGCAATCACCCAGGCTTGAGCGACGCCGGCGGACTTCCATTCACTTTTTCGGCGCGGCCGTAACAGACCAAAAAGAAACACGGCCAGCAGAAAAATGTAGATCGCCACCAGGGCCCAGTTAAAATAGCCAACGCGAAATATTAGATAGATGGATTCCATGCATCAAAAACCGTTTTGAAAACGGTTACTTAACCGCTTCAAGAAAGAAGATTTTGGTTCAAAATGCACGGCGACGAGACGGTTTGGAAACCAGCTTTAGAAAGTTCTTTGCAGAATAAAATCACCGACCTCGACCATCGCTTTGGCCATCGGTTTGCTTTCTTCGCTTGCGTCTTTCGATAATGTTTCGGCGAAGTTCTTTGCGCTAGTCGCCATCGAAGCCGCTGTCTTGCAAGAGTAGTCAATCGAACCAGTTTGTTTAAGAATCGGCATGACTTGCGCGTGGATGTCTGCAGCGCCCGACCGCAGCAAAGCAAGAAAGTCGTCCCGCGCGGTTCCTTCAAGAGTCGCCAACGCATGGATGATTGGCAAAGTAGGTTTCTGGTTAACAAGGTCAGTTCCCAGCGTTTTGCCAACAACCGCTGGATCGCCAACCAGATCCAAAACGTCATCGATGATTTGGAAGGAAACGCCAAGCTCGCGTCCGAATTGGGCGAACTCGTCGACTCGGTTCTCGTCAACTCCCGACAACATAGCTCCCAGCCTGCAGCCGACGGAGCAAAGCTCTCCCGTCTTTTCGCCGATCATCTTGAAATAGTCTTTCTCGCTCAATTCAAAGTTGGCTTGCCAGAAATTTTGTTTCATCTCTCCTTCGCAAACACGATTGCTGGCCTGAGCCAACATGTTTAACGCAGCCACTGAGTCGGCTTTGCTTGCCAGCGAAAACGAATGCGTAAACAAATAGTCTCCGAGCAAGACACTGGTCTTGTTGCCCCATTTTGAATGCGCTGTTGGTCGGTGCCGTCGTGTTTCCGATTCGTCGATAACATCATCGTGAATCAGAGTCGCCAAGTGGATCATTTCCAAGGCAGCTGCCATCGTGATATGAGCTTTTGAAATGACGCCACAGCTTCCTCCCGACAGTAGCACCAAGACAGGGCGCATCCGCTTACCGCCAAGTTGCCGACTGTGCTCCAGAAGTTCGTCGATGTAAGGAGTGTCGCTCTGCAGTTCTTCGATCAGGAGCGATTCAACTTCCGCTAGTGGCTGTTTGACCGAGTCATAGACTTGTGCAAACGAAGCCGCTTTTGAAACTGCGGACGCAGCACTGGCGTTAGCGACCGAGTTTGGCGCTACTTGCCCTGCATTTGCGGCGTCGCTTGCTTCGACTGACTTAGTACTCGCATGATTCACTAATCAATTTCCTTATGAATTGTCTTCGAACAAATCCGTTTATTCTTGCCGACGAAAATCACCAGACTTGCCGCCTGTTTTCTCTTCGAGCCGAATGTTCGAGATCGTTATTTCACGATCAACGCTTTTGCACATATCGTAGATCACCAAGCCTGCTGTTGAAACCGAAGTTAAGGCTTCCATTTCAACGCCCGTCCGATCTGTTGCGGACACCGTGGCTTTAATTTTGATTTCAATTTGATCTGAACTCGAATTCTGATCTAAAAATTCAAATTTGATCACCACCGAATCAAGTCGAATCGGATGACAGAGCGGAATCAAGGAAGCCGTTTGCTTCGCCGCCATGATGCCTCCCAGCCGAGCAATTTCAAGCACGTCACCTTTGCAGATTTCTTGGTCTCGAATTAACCTTGCCGTCTCTGGTTTCACTTGGACAATTCCACTGGCAACCGCTGTTCGACGAGAAGCGGACTTCTCGCCGACGTCAACCATTTTAGATCGTCCTTCGTCATCAAAATGCGTGAGACTGCCTGTCATTCCTTACCTTGAATCCGCAATAGAGTAACCGAGAAACAGGCTAGAGAATAACTTAATTGAGCCGTGCCAAGTAGGTGAATGGCCGCAATTCGCTGGGGAAATTACGGTTTGTGGCGCCAATTTTCTTCATGGTTTCAATGCGGTGAGCGTGCGGTATCGTCTTGGTGAAACAGATGTTACGAAGGCTGATTGGAAGCCGTCTTAAGTTCAAACACCGCAATTCCAATAATGACGACGATTTCGCCAATAAAATATAGCAATCCCACGGTGGTCAAAGTTTCGTAAAAATAGATTATCAATCCAAGCGTGATAACACAAAACAATAGGTTGGCGATTGCGATACCGCGTAACCAGAAGTTCCACCTGTGGGCGAGCTTTTCGAAACGGGAGTGGCAAGTGAAGGAGTAGACGGCGTACAAGCTGACTAAAAGTGCCAACGCAAGAAACACCGATTTGGGTATGCCAAATGATTCTGAAAAAGCAGTCAGTACGACGCCGTGTATCACAGAAGTCAGAATCGCACCGAAACCATCGAGCAGGAACAATTGTTTTGGTTCGATGATCATTGAAGGCTTGTCGAGTGATGGATTCGCCGAGAGAAAATTCGCGAAGCGATCTGTTGAAAGTAAATCGCTAGTTCGAAATTGAGTACGTCACTTCGGCGGAATCGCTACTCCAAGACTGAAATCGAACCGCTCCTACGCTGCCAGAGGGTATTTCGAATTCAACTTTCGCTTCCTTTGTGTTGGTTTGCTGAGCCAGGATTTTGTCAGACGGATTGTCAAGCGCGATCGCCGCATCAACTGCATTCTCATCGCCTTCGAGATGACAATGGATGCTGAACTCCGTTTCCGAAGTTGCGGTGACCGTCACTGTTTGATCACGGCCAATTGAATCGATCAGAATCGTGCGAATATCGTTGGGCGCCAGCTCGATCGTTCGGCTTGCTGATAGCGGTGGACCGCAGCCGGTTGATAGTAGGGTGGTAGCTGCGATTATGCCTACAATCAATGCCGCGATGGTGCTCGAAGAAGTCGTCTTGAAATCGATTACTTTTGTCATGTAAATCCTCGGTTGTTGAACCAGCAGTTTTCATCATAGCCGACGTCGCCAGTGCGCCCAAACCACGCGTCAATACGTCGCAATTCTCAGGTCGTAATGAGGGCGAGCCAGATTGGAGTCGTTCCATTGGTTAAGACAGGACGTCGGCACGAGGACGTGAATTTTTATCCACCAGTTTGATGTGTCGGCTTACTGGATATGAATTGATGTTAAACCTTGCCGGTTAGAAAAATCTTCACAAGTCGGTCAAGTTTCCTGCTACACGGCCGAGTTCGCTTGCATGAATCTGGCTTACGGGTTGCGCGCAGTTCAGAAATGCAGAAGGATAGATTGGCGGCATGCATATTTGGTTTCCGATACAGATGGAGTCTCGGTCTGGCCCGGACTGCAAGGTTAATGCTGACTTTCGCGATCATGCCAGACATCGACTCGGCTTCCACCCGCAATATTCGGTCGGAGCCGAAGTGACTGCGATCGAATGATTCAACATCGCAAGCGAGCGCAAAAGTTTCAGGAGGAAACAGAATGATCCAGCGTCGACAGTTTATTAGCTCAGTGGCTTCGTTAGCGGCGATTGGCACTATCGGAACGATCTGCAACAAGAGCTTTGCCGCGGTTCCAGGAAATTCAGGATTGGACTGGAAGAGTACCGTCGTCGAAACGGTGCCACACACCAAGCACGAACGGAAGCCAGTTGTCACCGGTGTGAGTCTGCAGAACAACGGATCGCTTTTGGCGATTGTTGGCGACGATCATTACATCTGTTTGTATGACGTCAAAGAGCAGCGGTACATTGAGCACTTGAAAGAGCACAAGGATTGGGTTCGAGCGGTCAAATTCTCTCCCGACGGCAAAACACTGGTGACGTGTGGCAACGATCGTCGAATCTTGTTCTGGGAAGCAAGCGACTGGAACCAGCCTATTCGAACCAGAAAAAGCAACGAAGCCGTTATCAATCTGGCGTTCTCTCCGGATGGTTCAAAAGTCGCTTCGGTTGGCTTTGACAAGAAGGTCAAGATTTTTCGCACCGAGGACGGATCGACGCTCGACGAATTGAATTGCAGTTGTAATGACAACGACGCGGTCGCTTTTTCCAGCGATGGTCAATGGCTTGCCGCAGGTGGTCGTGATGGCAAGGTCACAATCTGGGAAGCTGAGTCGTTGAGTCAAATCGCTCAGTTTAAAGCTCACAAACGACGGATTCGCTCGCTTGAATTTTCGCCAGACTCAAAATTGGTGAGTGCCGGTGACGATCAGATCGTTCGCTTTACCAATCCCGCCAACATCGCCGACTATCGAGCGATGCCGCGACAATCAGCAAAAATTTACGCTACCGCAGTCACCGAGTTACATCAAATTGCGATCGCCGGCAGTGACAACCTGATTAGGTTATGGGACTCGCGAAACAGCCAAGAGTTGGGCGTTCTCGAAGGTCATACAGGAACAGTATCTTCCCTGGCCGTTTCCGATACGTTGCTTGTCTCTGGAAGTTTTGACACAACCGTTCGCCTATGGCAACGAGAGCGTGATGAAACCGCCGGACATAGATCGCCGTCAAACAATCAGCGACAGTCCAGCAATAACAATGGCTGGAATCGTCGACTCAATTAAGTTTTTGCCGCGTTGAAAACCCTTCCGACTGCTTTTTGGATTACTCCAGCTTGCCAGTCAAACTTCAAAAACAATTTCGCTCTTAACATGGAGGTTAGAGAGTTGAGCCTACTCAATAAAATCTCGAACCGAATCCTCGGAAAAAACAAATCAAACGCAGCCACCGAAGCCGTCAAGGACGCAACGCTTCGCCGGTGTTATTTTGAAGTCATGGAAGAAAGACGAGTTCTTTCTGCGGATCCAGTTATTGCTGGCGTCACGTACCTGGAAGGCGATGAAGGTCAGGATGCTGAGCCCGATTACTTTGAAGTCACTTTCGAAGGTGGCGCTGAAACGACACAGCTAACCCAGTTTGTGATCAACGGTGACCAGGATTTGTCTGGCACGGCAAACGATGGCGACATGATCTTTCACACCGCCGCTGGATTGCCGGGGACTAGCGCTCATCACGGGTTTCAGTTTGACGCGAGCAATAGCTCAGGCGTTACGGCGAGCGATATTCGTGGCGTGAGTATTTCGGCTGATGCAACGCAATTGACAGTCGATGTCGACAACTTTGAAGCCGGTGACGTGTTTGCTTTTACGATCGACGTTGATGAGATCGAACGGCTGCGGGTTGATGAGATCGCTTCAGGTGTCGAATTTGAAGGATCTTTGTTCAGCACAACTTTTATTGATGAGAACTACACGTTCGAAGAGAAGTCACTATCGGTGGTTGCCGTTCTCAGTGACGGATTTGTGCAGCCGCAGTCCGAAGGAATCTTCTTTGATGAATACAATGAGCTTATCGGTTCAACAGCGAGTGTAAGTGGTTCGGAGTTGGAGCTGAGTCTCGACAACGAACTCGGTGAAGCGAATCGAACGGCTGCCTCTGTCGATGCATTTGATCTGGTTGAAAAACCGATTTCGATTTCTGGTACCGTCTACCACGATGAAGACGCTGACTGTGTTCACGATGCAGATGAAGACGGTATCTCGGGAGTTACCATCGAATTGCAACAGCGCAACAGTGCCGGCCAATTCGTGACCGTTGCCACAACTCAAACTGACGCCCAAGGCAACTATGAGTTTGGTACCGATCTTAATTTGAAACCTGGCGACTATCAGCTGGTCGAAATTCAACCCGATGGATATCTCGACGTAGGCGCCGACGCTGGAACTTTGGAAGGTCAGCAGGTTGGTCAGGTGACCCAGGATTCGGCGGGTGACAAGAATGTTATCGGCGACATCAGTATCCCGCTGGGCGGAACATCAGCCACTAATTATGACTTCAAGGAAGTCCGTCCGGCGTCGATTTCCGGAAATGTCTTTCACGATGAGAACAACGACGGAGTGTTCGACCCGAACGAGCAAGGCATCGCCAATGTGCTGATCGAGATTACTCGAGTCGGAGCCAAGGACGGAGTTGCCGAAGACGCTTTCGCGGGTATGGATCCAATTTTTGTGCGAACCGATGCGAACGGGCACTACAGCGTCGAGTCATTGCCTCCCGGAATCTACGAAGTTGTTGAAATCAACAACTATCCGGCCAACGCTGATCCACTCGCTCCTTACATCGATGGAATTGATTCCGTCGGCAACGTTGCGGGTACCAATGTGGGTGCCGGCAGCAACGATCGTGTTACGCAAATTGAGTTGTGTGCCGATGATGACGGCGTTGAGTACAACTTTGGCGAGATTTTGCCGGCATCGATCAGCGGTTACGTCAGCGTCGATTCGGGACTTGGCGGTTCAAAGCTCTCGCCAAGCGATCCGAACTTTCAACCGATCGCTGGAGTAACGTTGCAATTGCTTGATGAAACGGGATCCTTGCTTGGTACGACGCAAACCGACGCCAACGGACGTTATGAATTCGATGGACTTGCTCCCGGAACTTATTCCGTCGTCGAAGTTCAGCCAAACGGATACATCGATGGCGGCGACGTCCTTGGAGAAGTAGACGGTCAACGATCTGGAGCAGTATCGAACGATCGATTTGACGGAATCACTCTTGGCTCAGGTGATGAAGGAGTTCAATACAACTTCTGCGAGTTCGAACCAGCTTCGATTAGTGGATATGTCAGTGTAGATACGCCTGGTAGCAGCAAGTTGTCACCCGACGATCCAGACTTCCAACCCATCGAAGGCGTCACGCTTGAGTTGCTTGATGATTCGGGCGCTGTGATCGGGACCACAACAACCGATGCTAATGGACGCTACGAGTTTAATGAACTTCCACCAGGAACCTACTCGGTTCGTGAGTTGCAACCCGAAGGTTATCTCGATGGCGGTGACGTTGTCGGAACGGTTGACGGAAGCAGGACGGGTTCAGCGGTCGACGATCAATTTAATGGGATCACCGTTGGCTCTGGCGATGTTGCGGAGAACTACAACTTCTGCGAACACGAACCGGCTTCGTTGAAGGGAACGGTATACTACGACCGCAATGATAACGGTCGGCAGGATGCTGGCGAAGAAGGAATCGAAAACGTTGTTATCGAGTTGTTGGACGCAGACGGAAACCTTGTCGCGTCAACAACAACCGATGCAAACGGAGACTATTGTTTTGAAGATCTGCTTGCCGGCGAATACATGATTCGTCAAATTCAGCCGACAGACTATGTCGACGGGCAGGATCAATTGGGTGAAGTCAACACCCCCGGTGCGTCAATCGCTGACAATGGCTTTGCCGAAAACGACAAATTCAACGGGATCGTATTGGACGGCGGCGACGAAGGCACGAACTACGATTTCGGTGAAATTCGCCTGGCTTCGATCAACGGTACGGTCCACGCCGATGCTAACGGAGACTGTGTCTTTGATCCTGAAGATGGCGATACACCACTGGAAGGTGTTGAGCTTGTGCTGCTTGATTCAAGCGGAAATGAAATTGCTCGCACGACGACCGACGAAAACGGAGATTATTCGTTTGGTAATTTGCGACCGGGTACCTACTCGGTACGCGAGATCACTCCTGACGGATTCTTTGACAGCGGCGAAAAAGCTGGAACCAATCGAGGCATCGTGTCAGATGACTTGATCAGCAGCATCACTGTCGGAGCGGAAGAAGTCGCCACTGGATATGACTTCTGCGAAGAAGCACCTGCTGAAATTCACGGTCGCGTCTGGGAAGACGGTCCGGCGTTCGAAACAGAAGACGGTAACGTTCCTGACGATTATCGAAATCAGCGAGACGGGATTTATCAAGCCAACGTTGATACGCCAATCGAAGGCGTTCGAATGCAGTTGTATTATTACTTCGATCCTAATTCGAAGCAGATTGAACCAAGAGCCGTCACGCTTGGTGAAGTGTTGCCTGAGTTTTACGCTCATATGGGAACAGCTGACCTGAACGCACCTGTTTGGGTTGAGACGATGGACAATGGTGAGTACTGGTTCCAAGGCCTACAAGCCGGCAACTATATCGTATTGGAGTCGCAACCTGATGGCTACGTCGATGCCAACGATACGCCTGGAACAAGTGACAATGAGACGCAGGCGTTAACCTTCAATTCGGATGGCGATGTTAATTCTGCAATCGCACCGTTGACCCGCGCGTTTTCCGGTGACCAATTGCAGGATGCGGTGGCTAACATTCGTGTTAACGCTGGCGGAATCTCGGTGCAGAATAACTTCAGCGAAGTTCGAGCCATCCAGGTTGAAGTTCCTGACGGACCCGTTATTCCGGGCACCGGGCCGACGACTCCACGAGTACCTGGAAATCCGAATACTCCATCACCAGGCTTGACCGGTTTGCCGGGGCTGGCCGGTTCACAACCTTCCGCGTTTACGGCGTTCATCGGGACGTCCCGCGGAGCCCAATTCCAAACACGCGCTGAGCCAACAACTGACCCGTACACATGGCACTTGAGTGTTGTTAACGGTGGACTTCCTCGAGCCGCTGGAACTGAAGCGGGCACTGAAAATTCAGTTTGGCAGCAAGCCGGCTATATCAGTAACCAGGACTGGAGTCGTTACGATATGGACGACGCCATTTGGAGCTTCACGCGTACCGATGGTGATGAGATCGTACGGGCCGGAAACTCAATGACGTTCGGTATGATCGGTGGAACTCCGTTGGCTGGCGACTTTGACGGCGACGGTATCGATGAAGTCGCAGTCTACAAAGACGGTTACTGGATGATCGACATCAATCGTAACGGGCGGTGGGACGAAACAGATCTCTTGGCCAAGCTCGGCGATACGGAAGATCGTCCTGTCGTGGGTGACTGGGATGGCGACGGAAAAGACGATATCGGAATCTACGGTCCAATGTGGGAGCGTGATCCGGAAGCGATTGACCAAGAGCCTGGACTTCCAAATCCAGAAAATGATCCGTACACCCGACCGAAGAATATTCCTCCAACCGATGACGATGCCACCAATGGTGCCCGCATCATGAAGCTGACGAGTTATGGTCGCCAAAGAGCTGACGTTGTAGACCACGTTTTCGGAATCGGTGAAGAAGAAGAGATTCCTGTCACCGGTGATTGGAACGGAAACGGAATTCGATCAATCGGAACGTTCACCAATGGTGAGTGGCAATTGGATGTTAACGGCGATGGAGAGTTTGACTACAACGACAAGACGGCTCGATTTGGCCGGGCGGGTGACACGCCAGTTGTCGGTGACTTCAATGGCGACGGCATTGAAGAGATCGCAGTTTACCGAAACGGTAAGTGGATCATCGACTCAAACGGAAATTTGGAAATCGACGCGACCGACAAGACGTTTGAGATGGGTGGTGCATTGGACAAGCCTGTTGTTGGTGACTGGGACGGTGACGGAGTCGACGAGCCTGGCTTGTACACCGAGCAGAGTTCAGAAACTCGATTCAACTAGAGGGTATTTCAAAACCTGTAGTGGACTTCGCCAGAAGTCCCAACTCGCTTTCAAAACAAAGGGAATTCTGGCGAATCCCACTACGATGATCGTACGATTTTGGGTTTTGAAATGTCCTCTAGTTGTTTCGGGTCTTTGACTTAAGTTGAAACGTCACTCTTGGGTCGACTTGTTTTTCGTTGTTGAAGCTGCTCTTCGATGATAGCCAGGGTTTTTGGAAAACGAGTCGGCTTGACCAAGTGAAAATTGAATTTGGAATAATCGATGTCGTCTCGAACTTTTTTCGAGTTGGCTCCCGTCATTGCGATCAAAATGCAATGTGCACAACGTTCATCTTTTTTGATGGACCGGGCGACTTCGATACCGCTCAGCCCTTCCAAACCGATGTCCAGCAAAACGACGTCAGGCGGGTGTCTTGTTCGTCTTCAACTAAAACGATTGACGCACACTTGTTAGTCATAAGCTGAGATGCTCGCCTAAAATTGTCGATAAGTGGATGGGTTTCGAACTAGACTCCAACCTCTTGCTCTTCACGCTGAACCGAACGCTTTCGGTTGCGTCATCACTCAAATTGTCCCACCCGATACGGCCCAAATTTCGTCTTAGTACGGCATCGCGGAATTTTGGCGTAATTTAACCATCCAACCGAACACAATTCTTTCACAATTCCCAATAGGAACTCGATCTTCAGCCGAAATCAATGTTCCCCCATTGTTCCTATTTGTGTTTAATTACGTTCGGAAATTAAATCTGCGCCAGGAATCGCAGTTATTTTCTCCCCAGCGAGTTTGTCCCGCAACAAATTTGCATGCTGACTCAAAATGATTTTGTGGTAGCGCAAGGGGATCCATCCACTTAAGTTCAGTTTTGCAGGATGCAAAAATGGCCCGTTCAAAAACAGCTGTCTCAAAACACTATTTACAAATCGCCATCGGAATTTTTTGGCTCGCGTTTCTGGCTTTCGTGCTCACCGGTGGTTGTGAACGGTGGATTGGAGGCAGAGTCCCGGTTGAAGAAGGCCAAACGGGTGATGAAGAAAACTCCGGTGGACAAATAGGAACGACTTCCGAAGCGGCAACTTTGGGAGCCAAGCCCACCAACAGAACCGACGCAGGTCGATTGGGTGTATCGGCGTCGACCGCGTCTTCATCAGCACCGATCAATGATGGGCTGACTGCCGAGTCAATTCTCGGAGAGTCGATTGCACAATACATAGCGGCGACAAGTTACACCGACGACGCAAAGCTCTATCTGACTTATCGTTTGCATGGCAAGCCGATCAAGGAGCAGCAGAGGTGGTCAACGCACTGGGATCGCAACAACCGTTGGTGGGCACAATTATTTGACGCACAGATTCAATGCGATGGAAAATTGCTGAGCTGCTACGTTTACGATATCAGTTCACAGAATCTGGACAACCAACAACTAATTGTACCAGTAAACAATGGGATACCTGTCGATAGCATTTATAACGATTCGATTGCCAATCACTTCGTTCAAGGGTTTTCGAAACTTCCTTTGACTCGCTCCGCTCTCAAGGACAGTACTGCGTTGGCTCCGCTGCCGATCGCTTTGCTTTCACAAAAGATTCGTTCGCCGTGGATCACCAACGAGAGCCAGTTGCAACGTTTGGCAGATGATACAGTCAACGGGCGAGATTGCTACGTCGTGCGAACCAGTTCCGCTTCGTATGGGCCTGCTGAGATTTGGATCGACAAGCAGTCAAAAACAATTTTGCAAATGAATTTGCCGACTTCGGTGTTAGACGGTGCTGTATTGAACTCGGATGCCGTTACCGATTTGCGGTTCTTTGCGGTTTTTGAAAATGCGAAACTGAATGGCATGCCATCGCCAAAATTCACGGCGGTAAATGTTAAAAAGAACGCTTCGCTGGTTCGCCAGTTTGTAAAAGTTCCCGACAGCTTGTCAACGGAATTGCTTGGCGAAGTCGCGCCGACATTTGATCTCCTCGATGAATATGCGGCTCCAGTGCGAAGCAAGTCATTTGCCGACAAAACGACAACGTTGTTGTGGCTGGCTGGAAAAAGTCCGCTGACAGCGCTTGAAGAGTTGAGCAAAGTAAAGTCGGCAATGGGCGAGTCGTTTAGGTTTGCGGCGATTGTTTCCAACGAATCCGTCGAGCAATCAGCTGATGGAAAAATGAAGATCTCACAATCGATTGTCGATGCAGCCCGCAAGGCAGGAGTTCCGATTTACTTCGACCCGAATTTGGCAGCCACGAAACTGTTGCGTGTCGATCTTGTTCCGACTTCTCAAGGCCCGGCAGTCGAGAAGCCGATCGTACTTGTGACGGACAAGGATATGCGGATCCAGTATGCTCGCACGATTCCGGACGAAGACAAACAGATTTGGCCTGTGAAATTGGCCGAGTCGTTGAAGCTGGTCAATGCTGGCCAGGATGTAGCCACTGACATTCGCCGGCAATACAAAAGTTACCTTGATGGATACAATCGCGATCTCGAAAAAGTCAGCGCGGTCAGTTTGTTTCCAGATCTCAAGTCCAGTGTGGCAGCCAAGACCAGTGTTCCTGTTCGGCGCGTGGTTGACTCGTCGATCAAGCTGACGCCGAATCTTCAATGGAGTTCAGGTGCGTTTCAAAAACCGGGCAATGTTCTGGTTGGCTCCGCGTCGGTTGCAGATTCGTTGTTTGTACTTGACGGATGGCAAACAATAAAGGAACTATCGACGACCGGTGAAGTTTTGCGAACGCATCGGTTGGAGTTGGCAGAGAAAGAAGCCGTGAGTTGCGTTCGTGGCGGACGAATGCCGAACGGAGATTCAGTTTTTGCTGCCTTTAGTAAGCTTGGACGACAGGTTCATTTTTACGATTCGTCTTGGAAGCTGGTTGGTAGCTTTCCAACGGCCGACGTCAAGCATCAAGGAATTCAAGACGTTCAAGCCTATGACCCAAGCGGTAGTGGATCCGACCAGTTTCTGGTTTGCTTTAATGACGAGCATGGTGGGCATCTGATTGATCCAACGACCGGCAAAAGTTCACCGGTGACTTCGCAAGTAATTGGAGCAGCCGCGCCATCAGGCAAACGAGTTGCCATTCTGGATCGAGGTAAATTGGGTTGGGTCAAAGAGCGTCCATTGCCAAGCGACGAAGAGTTTAGCCGGTTGGCATCGGTGGGCGCCGGAGTTTCATCGAGATTCGGAGCAACCGGAATCAACAAGGAAGGCACATGGTCGCTGGCCGGTTTTGACGAAACGTTGAAGAAGATATGGAATGTTCCAATCGGTTCACAGTTCTTTACAGACGAAACCGAATCGTTGGCTGTAACGCGGTCGGCTAACAACACGACGTTATGGGCGGTCGCGGATACAGCCAACGTGGTGACGCTGATTTCAGGCGACGGAAAATGGTTGGGCGACTTTGACGCCAGCGCAAAGATTCATGGAATTGGTTTGGTTTCAATTCAAAATCGGATCAGCTTGGTTGTTTCGTCAGCGAAAGGCGTTGAGTGTTGGGCGTTGAATTTTGATTCGAATCGCTTTCGGCGAGCTTCAACCGGCGGTCAGTAGGTGGTGACTACGGATGTTCCGCTTGCATCTTTAACGTTTGTAAGTGCTCGGACAAATCGTCCATCTTGTGCTGAATACGCCCGATTTCGTCGGCTAGGGTTCCGCGTTCGCCGGATTGGATACGCTCTTTTAACGACTCGCGTTCCTGTTCGTCTTTGGCTTCTTCCATGCTGTTGAGGATCACACCAATGAACAAATTTAGCATGATCATCGTCCCGAACATGACGAACGAAACAAAGTAGGCGGCTCCAAGGATCGGCATTGCATTGGGGACGGGTTCGATGCCGGTTGTGTTATCGTAAGCGTAAACGTTGGAGCCATACATTTGGATGTACATGACGTCGGTCCAGTCTTCCAGCGTGACCACACGAAACAGACTGAGCATGGCCGTTGGTAAATCGCGGAAATGAATCGGATCGTTTTCACCGAACATGAAAACGCCGATCACAGCGTAGACGTAAAAATTTAGAGCGAGCAAAATACCGACGTAAGCCATCGACGGAATACTTTTGATGAGCGCGCCGACAATGACCTGCAGTTGTGGCATCGCCGTCATCAAGCGTAACGCTCGCATGATTCTGGCCAACCGCAACACAGACGCGTATGAAGAGTCAAGCGGGAGGAAGCAAACGGCAACGATGATAAAGTCGAACACGTTCCAAGGATCAAAGAAATAGCGATACCAATGACGTCCGTGTCGAAGCATTTTCATTGCCGCTTCGAGGACAAATATCCACAGCACGATTTGGTTCAGCCAGTTGAACCAGCCTTCGTATTTGTCGACAATGTCGGGATAGGTTTCCAGTCCAACAAGCGCAGCGGCAAAGACAATGACAGCCAGTACTGAATATTGAAACCAACGTGTCGGAACTGCCCACTCACAAAACTTTACCATGCGCCTCGCCTTTGAATCGAACCCAACAAGCCAACCATTTTGCGGCCAATCTTCAGTTGTGCAATTGGGGGCCAATTTCGAGGGCGTGGCGGTGTAGATTCGTTCGAGTGTTGTCGATCGAAATCGATTTGCTACCAACCGCTTTCGAACGTTTCAGCTTTTGACTTTTTTCAAGATGAACGTGTTATTTGGAGCCTCATTGCTCGAAAAGGCCAGTTATCATTTGTACAATCAGATATCGCCAACTCCCTGCCCTTCTCGCCGAAAGTTGTTTTTATGTCACGAAAGCGAAAATTGTCCCCTCGGAAGAGCTCGAAGAATCCGTCTACGGCGACTTGGCGTAAATCAAGTTTATGGTTCGAACGGCTCGAGCCACGCGTTCTGTTGGCGGCCGATTTCGGCGGTACGGATGCGGGCGGCGCGGAAGCCATCTTTTCACGCGGCGACGTTCCTTCGGTCGTGTTGGAACGGCATTTGTTTTACAACGATTCGGATTTTGACCAGACATCCGCTTTTGACGCCATCGCCACTGACAAGGTCGCTTTGCGTAAAGGCGAGGTGGCAACGTTTGCGAACTACAGTAGTTCCACCAAGGGCATTAATGGGATCATTGTGGTCGTTGATGGATTTGATTCTGTACCCGATCTAAATTCGGTCGCAGCTTTCTTTGAGTTCAGGGTTGGGAACAACGAGACGCCAAACTTTTGGGCGGACGCGCCGGCAGTGGACGGATTGACTTACCTGGAAAATTTCAATGCCGCAGGACATGATCAGATCGTATTGACGTGGCCCAATAACGCGATCGAAAAAACTTGGTTGGAAGTCAAGATTCTGGCGAACGATAGTACAGGCTTGCCGCAACAAGACGCGTTTTATTTTGGTAATGCACCAGGGGAAACTGGCAATGATGATTCCAATGCGACGGTGAACCTCGTTGATGTTGGCCTGACGCGAATCAACCAGACAGGTTTTACGTCGGCGGCGATTGATAACGTTTACGATTTTGACCGAGACGGTCGGGTTAACTTGGTCGATGTGGCGCTTGCTCGTGGGAACCAGTCCGGCTTCATTCGGTTGGAGTTGATTGATTTGGCTTTCGACAATTGGAGCAATTTTGGCGGCAACGCGCAGCGTAATGGCCTGTCGACGAACAATGGTCCAACCGATGATACATTGTTGTGGGAGAACAACGATGACTATTCTGTTATTTCGTGGCATCCGTTGGTGTTTGAGGATAAGGTTTTTGCGATTCGCGAAGCTGGTTTTCCGGGCACTGACCCCAATGACACATTGATTGCCTACGACTTGAACACGGGATCAGAACTTTGGCGAGAAGTGCTTCCCTGGGGTGGTGACTCTGACGAGGAGTGGATCGCTTATGCTGCCGGCGCCAACGATGGCAAAGTCTACGCAGCTCGTGGAGGAAGTGGACGCTCGACACCGATTTATGCTTACGATGTAGCTGATGGCGAATTGGTTTGGGAATCTGAATACGAGACTTTTGGTGGCCCGTATGACGGGATCGTGTTTGCACCCGACGGCGACTTGATTGCCGGTGATTTTAACAATTTGGTTCGAATCGAAGGTGATGATGGTTCAACAGTTTGGAGTACGCCGCGGCTTTGCCCAGTCAGCGGAAACTGTGGAGCGGCCATCAGCGAAGACGGCGTCTTTATCGACGCGCCTGTTTTTGGAGGTGCCGTCATTGTGAAATACGATTTGAGTAACGGCGACTTTTTGTACGAAAGCTCAACGATGCCGGGTTTCATATCGCAAAATTCTCCGTTTGTTTCGCCGGACGGAGGCACTGTTTATTTTGCAAAATCAAACAACACAACCGATGATTTCCTATACGCATTTGAAGACACGGGCAGCGGGTTTGTCGCCAAATGGAATGTTCCCATTCGGTACTCAGTTGGTTATGACCATGGCGTGGCCGTCGATGGGTCGGTTTACACGTTCCTGCGGGACGACGAATTTGTGAAACTCGATCCGGAGACGGGTGAAGTGACGGCTTCAGCAGGTGTGCTTTCGCCCATCGGTACGGCTCTTTCTGGGAGCACTGCCGTGACTGCCGATGGCAACGTTTACGTATCGAACGGTTGGTCAAGCACGCCGGCGACCAATGGAAGGGTTTGGGCTTTCAATGAAGATTTGTCAACGAATCTTTTCACGCTGGAGCTCAATCGGATCAATGTGGGCGGTCCTTCTTTGGGGCAAGATGCCACCCTGGTTGTCGCAGATCGAGATAGTATTCGGGCTTATCGATCACTAACTCCGCCACAAGATCGCAGTGCGATCAACGAACCTGTAAAACCCGTTCGGTTTGATGCAGGCGTTGTCCCGCCGGTCGAAAATTCAACGGGCTATTCACTGTTGCTTCAGCCGGGTTCGGAGTTGGGCGGTGAAACAGGGTTGATCATGAGCAATCCCAGATTCCGTTTCGAAAATGTTGTCGCGACCCCATGGAACGACAGCTCCGAAGTTCTACGACGAGACGTGCTTCGCCGTCCTCGGCTTGATTCCGTGATCGACGAGTCGTTTTCTTTGGCTGGAACGCGAACTGAATCATCGGATGCGACTGCAGTTCGCGTCGGTCCAATAGATTTCAAAGATTCATTTCAACGTCAATTCAAGGACCGATTCGCAGAGAGTTTCTCAGGCGAATTTGAACACGAAATCTTCGAGGTTTTCTAGGCAGGTGGAGCGTTTAGCTCGATTCGAAGAACGAAATGGCGGTTTGCATCACGTCTTCTTCGACAAGCACGACGACGATGTCGCCGCCAAGAATTTTGTCTTCGGCTCCGGGGATGCGAACGAAGTCTTGTCGAATGACGGCAGCAATCAGGCAGCGGTCGGGCAATCCCATTTCTGACAAAGTGCTTTGCGTCGCCAGTGAACCTTCAGCCGCTTCGACTTCCAGAACGTTGATCAAACCTCCAGGAAGTTTCGCTCTGGAGATCGTAACGCCGTCGGTAAGAAATGACATGATCTGTTTGGCAATCGCGTTTCGCTCGCTAACGGCAATGTCGATACCCAAGCGATCGACAATCTTTGAGTAGTCCTTACGCGCGATGACCGCCAACGTCTTCTCCGCGCCTACGTCCTTGGCTTCCACGCTCATCAGCATGTTGGCTTCGTCATCGCCCGTGGCGGCGACAAAAAAGTCAGCCGACCCGACGCGCTCCTCTTCGAGTACCGATCGATAACGAGCATCTCCATTGATCACCGACGCATTTTCCAACAGAGTGGCTAACAAGTTGCAACGCTGTTCGTCTCGATCAATGATCATGACTTTGAGCGATTCCCGTTCCAGCATTCTCGCGAGATGAAGGCCTGTTTCTCCTCCGCCGGCAATGACGACCCGTTTCGGTGAACCTTGATTGATTTTGAATAACGCCTTGGCTGCTTTGACGTTGTCCGGGCTGGCAAACACGGTCACCCGGTCACCGACTTCAAGTTGATCGTCGGCCGCGGCGATCCACATCCGGTTGGAACGGCGGATGGTTCCCAGCCGTACATCAGACGGCAAACTCAATTCCTTTATCTGGCAGCTTGTGACATCGCCAGGTTGACCGACAATGAACTCGAGAACTTCCAAACCGCCGCGCGCGAATTGTTCAACAGCGATCGAGTCAGGTTCACGGATGCCACGCGCGAGCTCCAAAGCTGTCAAATGCTCCAGAGAGAGCATTCGGTCGATACCGAAATGTCGCTGATAGTCGAATGTACTCAGGTCACGAAAGACGGGAGCATAAACGCGAGCGATCGATCGACGTGCCCCCATCGATTTGGCCATACTCGCAGCAACAATGTTGACTTCGTCTTTTCCGGTGACGGCCAAGCAGATGTCGGCTGAGCTGATTCCTGATTGAAACAAGACGCTTGATTGAGCCGCAGAGCCGGTGATGGCGCGAACATCAATTCCGTCATTGACGGCTTTCACTTTCTCTGGATCTGTATCGACAATGGTTACGCTATGATTCTGTCTGCAAAGCAAATCGGCAATCGAAGCGCCGACAGTCCCCGCTCCCAAGACAACGATGTTCATAACTCAATCCGATAAAGAAGGTTTGCGGCGGGAACGCGAGAGAGACAAAGCATTGCAACAGTTCGAAGGATCGCGCCGTACATATACTGAAATCGACCAAATTGCGCGTTGAATCCACGAACGGCGATTGAGTTTGGCTTTGTTAAACTTTATGCGAAAGTCGGATTGATCGGGGTAGGCTAACTGTAGTTTAGAACAGGTTTAATCGGGGAACTCGAAGGTGCGCCCCTGAACTTATTGGCGAGAATCCGTGGTGAATTCGTGGTGAGACGTTGTGATTTGGTTTGAACGCTGGCAGCGTCCGCTACGGGCGTTCTCCGTAGCGGATGCCGTCCTTCGGTTACTACTCGTCCGACTTTTCAAGTTTCAATTTTTCTTGAAACCAAAGCATGTGATAGCCCGTGTCGTCGCTAGTCATAAACCAGCCGTTGGGCCGCAAATACTTTTTAATTTTCTCAAACTCTGGCAGCGGATGATCTTCCATCATGCTTTGAACGATGGTGAAAAATTCGTTTTCTTGTTCGGCTCGAGAGTTGATGAAGTCCTTCGTGTTTTGGGTTTGCAGGAACTTGAACCACATTTCAATCTGATGCTCAGGCTGTTGATAGGAAACCGCGCAAGGCATGTCCGAGCCAAGCAAATTGGTCATTTTCGTTGACATTTCTTGATAGTCTTCGTTGTCACGAAGCGCCAGCTTTGAGCCTGTGTTCACATCGATTGCGTTTTCCATCAGCTGCCGGCTGTCGGTGATAATCAAACAATCGCTCATGATCGCGATGCAAGGGTCGGGGAACCGAATCTCTCCACGGATTTCGGCTTCTTCGCCGCGTCGTTCAGCTCTTTCGGCGCGACGTGCATTCATCTTGTCCTGTTCATCTTCCATTCGTCCTTTACTGTTCGACCAGTATTTGATTCCGTTGTACTCAGTGAGAACTTCGTCCTTGGCGAAGTCTTCTGCGAATTCTTCGTCTTCCTCTCGGAACTTTTCCAGTAGCGCCTCGATGACTTCTTCAGCTCGTTCAGGATCTTTCAAGCCAAGACCTACAATGTTTCCGGCACTGTTAAGCACAATCGGTTCGACCGTCGCGTTAGCGAAAGTTACCCGGCCGTTGAAAAGTGAAAGAATGTCGTCCCGAAGATTCAGTCCAATATTTTCGTTGACGTTGTCTTCAACCAGTTTTTCGAAATTGCCTTCTTCTGTAAACAAGTCAACCATTTTTGTCAGCTCGGCGTACATCTGATCGACATCCCAGCTGGTGGTGACGTAGTTGTGCGTGTTGGCTGGCATCCAAGGTTCAGGTTCGTAGTAGGCGGGTTTCAACGAGATCATTTCCATGATCCCCTTCCGTGGTGAGGCCAAAAGCAAATGGGCACGGGCAACGAATTCGAAGTCTTCGTCAGCGAAGTACATCGAGCCACCAGCGCCCAGCAATCCGTCGAGCCCAAGGGTCGGCAAAAATGCCTTTGCTGCCGCCATTCCAACGTTGCCATAAGATGCGCTTTTGAAAATGCCGATCGGGTCAACAAAGAATCGCACTTCCGGTTGAAGTTCTTTTTTGCTTGCGCACCGGTTCATGATCGTGATAAATTTTCGGTTCTCAGCGAGCGGCCGAACTTTCTTGACTTCTTCTCCCATCCAACGCATGAAAAATTCGTCAAGAACCTTTTCATCGGTACAGGAAATAATCAAACCGTCTTTTTGAGCGGTGAGAACTTTCTGTTCATCAATCGTGATTGTCTCGTACGTAATGCCGCTCTCTTTTTCTAGCTCTTCGAATTCGTCTCCATTTTCGGCAGCAAGGTTTCGCACGCGATCCAGTGCTTTGTCAACTGCTTCATTTTCTTCATCGACTTCAAAGATGACCATGAAGACCGGCGACTTCCGACGGGGCGCGATTACAGCAATCGTCATTTCGCCACCCGGAAGCGAGCTAATTTCATCGATGGACAATCCTACGTCTTCTTCAATTTTAGTGTACGCCTGCCTGCCTTCATCGATTGCCCGTTCCACCAATGGTGCGATGTTCTCGTCGCGAAAAAATTCACCAGACGCACCTTCCTGCCACTTTGCCAACGTATCGCGAAAGTCCGGTATTTGAAAAAACGCAACCGTTGTTTCTGGTAACAACAATTCGGTAGCAGGCCGAGGGATTTTCTCTTCGAGGTCCTCCTGGGCGTGAAGCATCGGAGAGCACGCAATACACGTCGCAAGGAAGGCAATGGCCACAATGAGTTTTCGAACGCGAACGGTGCTTGCAAAGCGGAACATTGGTCCTCGGACGCGGTTTAAAGTTCTGTCGCTGTCGTCAACCAAATGAACAGTGAGAGTCGAGAAAGGCGTTGTTTTCATGGTATTTCGAAATTGGATTGTTGTGTCAGTCCCGTACCTTTAAAACCCTGCGAACTGGCCGGAAGTTTCGTGATGTTAAAGTATATCGATTGAAACAGTTAGAAAAAAGCTGCCCATTGTTCTGGGCAATCTGATTTTAATCGTTATTCATTCGACGGTTTGAATGACTCCGCAAACGCGAGTTCGTCGATAAAAATTGAGAGCGGAAGCAGACGATGTTGTTGAGAGTTTCTGCTCATTTGTTGGACTAAACTGCCGCGATCAAATCGACGATGGTCTGCAGGTTATGTATCAAACGAGGTAATCATGGGCAAATTGAACTTGGATTTTATCATGAGCAGAAGTTCCACAGCGCTTAAACGATCATTGGTGATTGGTTTTGGGATGTTGCTGGTATTCAGCCTTTGCCAAACAGGATTTGCTCAAATTGATTTTCCGACGCCCGACCCCGGTCAACAGACTCCCGATCCTGTGACACCAGACCCAATTACACCCGACAACGGTAATAACAATAATGGCGGCGATGGAGGCGTAGGCCCGACAGAAATCACTCCGCAAGCGGTTGAGCCAATTCGGCTTGAAAGAGAAATTGACGATGTGCGCAATCAAGGTTTCGTCGGCGCAACTGGCCAGATCATGGAGGCGCAAGGATTTATTGGCGCGATTGGGGATGACTCCAACGCTCCACCGTTACAGCCTGATCGATCGCTGGGAGGCAACGTCAATGGTAATTCGAATGCCATCGGATTGGCTAATAATCCCGGGGCGCAGGACAATGGCTTTCGAGTTGCCAGAAGAAGCATTCGCGCCAAGTTGGTGCCAAGTTTTTCAGCGCCACAGTTGTCCGATTTTGATGTTGAGTCGAGGTTCGCGTCCCGTATTTCGAGACAGCCGGTCGTTAATCAAATTGGCCAAGGATTGACGATTCGCGTTTCAAACAAGACGGCGACCATTACGGGGATAGCTCGATCGAGTGCAGAGCTTCGTATTTTGGAGCAACAATTGCGTTTGGAACCAGGCATCTACAAGATTGATAATCGAGCTCAGCTAGAACAGGTTTCAAGTCGCGCTGGTGCTATGGGCTCTCGAAATTCTGGCGAAGAGATCTATTACGAGCCGCAGCGTGTCATGATACCCGGACAAGTCGTTAGCACCGAGTCCGACCAAGTTCCAGCTCAACAAGTTCCCTACAACGCCAATGGTACTAACGGTGTTTTTGTGGAAGCTCCACGACCGATGCTTGAAACGGTAAGCGAACCAGGAACAACGCCAAACAGGGTTGACGGCGGATATTGAGACGCGCGACGAGTTGCTTCCGAAGTTTGCTATTGGGCAGTTTCTTTTGGCAGATCGAGGCGCCTGTTGCCTGGCCTCAAGCTTTGGCCACAAATGACTTATCTTCCGCGAACCAAACCGGGTTGAATGTCGAGGGCAAGATCCTCAAACAAACCAGCTTTGTATCGCTCGATGGCGATAGCTCCCATGACGGCGTTGTCGGTGCAGTGTTCCAACTTTGCGATGTTAAGCTCGATCTTCCGCTGATTGCACTCCGCGTTAAGCTGATCGCGGAATAGTCGGTTCGCAGCAACGCCACCGCCAACGCACAGTCGTCTGACACCAAGTTTTTCTACAGCTTGGATTGATTTAGCGACAAGACAATCGACAACTGCTTGTTGAAAACTGGCTGCCAGGTCGGCGACTTGTTGGTCGGTAATTTTAAAATCTGCAATCGGATTGTTTCCCGGGCCCGTGATCGCGTAACGGACAGCAGTTTTTAATCCGCTAAAACTGAAGTCCAAGCGTTCGTCCTTGAGAAAACTGCGAGGTAACCGATGCTGGGTCGCGCTTCCCGACAACGCGACTTTCGAGATCGCCGGACCACCTGGATACGGAAGGCCAAGCATGCTCGCGACTTTGTCGAAAGCTTCCCCTGCTGCATCGTCAATTGTTCCCCCGAGGTAGATGTGTGTTAACGAATCAGGATAGTGATACAGGTGCGTGTGGCCGCCGCTGACGATCAAGCCAACGCAAGGATAAATTGGCGTGTCTGAATTAAGTTGACAAGCAAACACGTGGGCGTGCAGATGATTGACCGCGATTAACGGCAAATCAAACGCAAGGCAGATTGCTTTGGCGGCCGTCAGCCCGACAAGAAGTGAGCCCGATAGGCCAGGCTCGTTGGCGACTGCGATTGCATCCATGTCCGAGAACGTCAAATTGGCTTTGTCCAAAGCTTGCTCGATAACGGGTAAGATCCTCTCAAGATGAGCGCGAGCTGCAATTTCTGGGACGACTCCGTTGTATTGTTCGTGCAATTCGCTTTGCGTTGCGACGACACTTGAGAGCACATTCAAATCACCATCAATGATGGCCGCTGCGGTTTCATCGCAGGTGGATTCAATCGCAAAGATTCGCATGAATGTCCGATGGCCAATTGGGATTATGAGAGTGCATTAGGGAAGAAATCAGCTAAATCGCGACTAATCGCAAATCCTTGTGCGAATCGCGAAACTTGAGCCGAGAAGACGAGTTTAAATCGTAGCTGCCGCCAAGGGAACCGAGAACGAGGTTTGGCTGAGCGGACGTGTTGGGTCACATTGAGTCGATTATGCCGCATTTCCTGTTGAAAAATAGAGGTTTATTCCTCGCCCAGGGCTAGGCTGTAGCGACTCTAGATCCTCAAATTAGAATTAGTTTTTAGCAATTTAGCATCGATTGAGAACACGATGAACAGACTCTTCCTCGCGGCATGGATAACGATTGTTGGTTTGGGCTTTGCGTTGACCCCCAACGGCTTGATTGCCGGTCCGGTTGTTCAAGATAATGTTGAGGCTGAACCCGCAGCGGCGCAACAAGGAATGTTAAAGTTCTCGTTCAGCGAAGCGCCTTGGAAAGCAGTCATTGGATGGTTTGCCGAGCAGACTGGATATTCGCTGGAGAGTATTTCAGATTATCCAAGTATTCCGTTTTCGCTAAAGGAGGAACGTGAGTTCACACCAATGGATGCTTTGGATGAACTTAACAAATCGCTGCGAAGCCAATCTCCCCCGAAGACTTTGTTGCTCAGTGACAACAAGCTTTATCTTTTCAACGCAGATGATCCGTTGCCAGACCATCTTGTCCAAACGGTTACGCCTGCGGAACTTGACCAGCGTGGTCGGTATGAGACTCTTCAAGTGAAGTTTGACTTGGAAGGGCTCAGCATTGACGAGCTTCGGGATCAACTTGACCAGAACATTTCAAATGTCAATCGTAGTTCCATTAAGTCATATCCTTCAACGAACGAAATACTGATTCGTGAGATTGGAAGCAATTTACGCGTGATGCGAGATCTAATCGAGCGTGCGCAGCAGAAAAAAGAATACGCGAGCTATACGCTCAAACATTATCAGCCAGAACTGTTTTTGGAAACGATTCGTCCGTTGATCGGGCTTGACGAAGGGCAAAACCGGAACGAAGACTTGGTTATCGTCATTGACCCAAGTGGCCTTGGCTTGAAACTGCGGGGTACTGAAAAAGCCAGAGCCAGGTTCTTTGAGGCTGCCGAATATGTAGACGTTCCGCCAAGCGGACCGGAAATGGGCGTCGAAGCGATGTCTTATCGCAAGTACGTTGTGTTGGCTGATTTTCAGGGAACGTACGACATCGTTGACCGTTTCTTATTCGGGCGTGGAGATCATATTCGACTTCATGGATCAGAAGAAACAGGAACCATTTCGGTATATGGACGGGAATCCGATCACAAAGTGGTCCAAGAAGTATTGGACAAAGAAGCCGGCGCAGGTTCTGGGCTTTTCATCGCGCGTTTGGAAAACGGAAAAGCCAGCGACATCGTGTTGAAGCTTAAGGACCTATGGCAACAGAACGCAGGCGAAGCCGGGACGGTCAAAGGCCCGGTTATGTTGGCTGATTCGGCTCAGAATACGATCACCGTTAGTGGAAAGCCGCAGGATGTTGAACGAACCCGTTTGATGATCCAGGAGCTTGATCTCAATGCGAAACCTGTCTTGTCGGGCCCGAGAACAACGACTCGTGTGATTTCGATGACTCCTCGGGAACAGGACAAATTGATGGACGCGATTCCTGACTTGTGGCCAACTACTGGACGACTAAATCCGGTCCGAATCAAGATGCCGCAAGATCGAAGCGGAGATTACCGAGATTCATCTTTGATGCGTGCTCGTGAAACAGAATCGGTTGATCCAACAAGCAATGATGATTCTGGTAACACAGGCGGTGCAGATCGAATGCCCGACCAAAGTAATCGATTTCGGAAACGCAATTATCCAAATTTACGGCTTGGGTTGCGCGGGGCATTGGCAGGAATGTTGACCTACACTCCTGTGCAAACCGTCGACGAACCTTCACCGGGCGAAACGTTGCCGGACAATAATTTCGACGACGAGTACATTCCACCGCCTCAAGCGAAAAATGTTCCTGGAGATGAAATTCGTGTGCGTGCAACTAATTTTGGCATGGTGATCGAGTCCAATGATCTTGATGCCCTAGATGATTTGGAATACTTGATTCGGGATATGCTCGACGAAGAATCAGAAGAGGACATTCCGGCGATGTATCTTTTGAAGTACCGCAAGGTTGCTTCTTTGAAGGCGTCGATTGAAGAGTTTTTTGGCGTTGAATCGGCAGGCGGCGGCGGTGCAGGAGGCGCTGGAGGACTGCTTGGCGGAATAATGGGCAACATGCTTGGCGAAACCGCCGGTGAGGCAGCCGGTGGATTACTTGGACTTGGAGGTGGCGGCGGAGGCGGCGGTGAAGGTTTGCTCGAAGGCGACGTGCGGTTTGGAATGGATGTGAAACTCAACATGCTGTATGCAGTCAACGCAACAGTCAACGACATTGAGTTTATCGATTACATTGTCGATATCCTCGATCGTCCGACGCCTCCACATGATCCTGAGTTGCAGGGGCAGTTTCGAACAATCGATGTAATTTATCGCGATGCGGAAACCCTAAAAGATGTAATCGAAGCACAGCTTTCAGACTACTTTCAATCTGGGAATCAGGGCGGAGCAGAAAATCAAGAAGCAGCGATGGCCGCTGAGATGCTCAAGCGTGTCGCCGGCGGTGGTGGCGGTGGAAACAAAGTCGATCCAGAAAAAGAGAAGCCGACGGCGACGCTAGGAGTGGACGTCGACACGAATCAGATTCTGGTGACCGGACCCTTATTCATCTACAACGAAGTGGCGGCAATGGTCGTTGAGCTTGATCAACAATCGCTCAACGCACGAAAAAGAGTTCTTCGAATCAAAAACCTAAACGGTAATGATCCAGAAAAAACGATCATGATGTTGCAGCAAGTTTTGGGCGACAAAAAGTTGAAAATGGGAGGCGATGGTTCCGGCGCAACCGCGGGATCTACAACTTCCAGTGGGAACTCAAACGCCAATTCTCAAACAGAAAGTATGCAAAAACAGGCTGAGGCTCAGCGGAACAATGCATTGCGTGCGCTTCAGATGCAAGGCCTACAGCAAATCCAACGTGCTCAGCGTGCAAACCAGCGAGGCGGTGGCCAGCGTGGTGGTGGTCAACGTGGCGGTGGACAAGGCGGGGGTCAGCGCGGCGGGCGTGGCGGTCGGTAGGCTTCCGTGTTTAGCTCAGATATGACTCTTGGCGGTGGTGAAGCAATTAACTGCACCGGGATCCGAGTCTATTGAAATTCGAATGTTTAGAATTGCTGAAACTCAATATCTTGTATCTGATGTTTTGGGAACGGCGGCACGATTCAGAGATTCAGCAGACAATCTTTCATGGCTCGCCAAGTGAGACATTGTCGTCGGTGAGGAAGATGACACGCCCAAGTGGTCGCGTTGTACGAAACGACCCATAAGCGACTTAGTTCGTCAAGCTAATCGTCAATCTCAATATTCTGCGTCGTTAGAATACTCGGAGCCTTACAGCTTCCTTCTCTTTTTCACTGGCTTGATTTTGATGAGCCAGGCACAAAATCTGAATAACAGGATACGGAAAACGAATGTGACTAAAGTATTTCCCGAGGTGTTGGCACTTTAAAATCGTTAACACTGAAAGTCACGTCTAGAGCGCGCTCTATTTAAGTATAGCGACAGCCAGCGTGCTTGAAGTAGTTCCTCAATTCGTTTTCTGAGAACGCATCAAGCACTTGGCCACATGTTTTCCAGAGCGCATCAACTGCTCTTCTTTTGCCGAACGAATCAGGCGTTTGGGGAAAGAAAAAACATCTAGCGAAAATCGGAATCACTATTCTTGTCTTGCCTACCAAACAACAACTGTTCTAATCCAAGCATGACTAAGCCTAGTTTTGATCGCGGATTTAATGAATTGTCAGAAATTGTTTCTGTAGTTGTTAGTTTCAACGTGAGATTGAGATTGTTCAAGTTTTTACCCATCGCTCTATTGGTTTTTTTGCCAACTTGCATTGCTGCAGCGCAGAATACCGATGAAGACGATCCCGTCGTCGAGATTTTTGCTGCCGTGACCATTGAAAGCTCTAGTATTGACCGAACCAATTTGGATTTCGCGGAACAAGGGTTTGCTTCGTGGCAGGCCGTGGCCAATTTGGGAAATTTGGAGGGTGGCACCGAATATTCACTAACATTAGATGTCAAATCTGATGAACATCTTTCGTTTGATACGTACAAAGCGAATTGCCGATGCAATAAGCTAAATATTGCATCGAAGGAATTCACTCCGCAGAGGGAGGTCGCGGTCACCGTTTCCTTTAAAGCTCCAGAAGGCAATTCAACTGGCAAGAGCGCATTGACTTTGAACTTCATGAAACAAGACATCGAGATTGGTCAAATTGCAATTCAGTACAGTTTGTATAATTCTCTGTTTTTCGAAAGTAGCCAATGCCATTTCTTGCCCGCAAAAGAAAGCAAGCTGCGAATTCCCCTATATTTTACGGCACCTGTCGCATTTGAACATCTTGAAGCAAATTGGAAATCGCCGCAGAAAGACGATGTCGTTGTCGAAGTGAAAAAAGAAATCAACTCGTGCTACGTGGAATTGACAGTTCCAGCGAGTCGAACGACAAGTTTCCTAAGTGGCGAACTAAGCGTTTTTGATACCGTAACGGATGCGAACTGCGAAGGTGCCGTGATGGTAAACTTTCTCAATGACATCACAATCACCCCGAGAGTGATCCGGTTTTCCAAAGTAGAGATCGCTGATTCGGATTGTGTTTATGAAGCATCGGCACTCGTTCGAGTTAACCATTCGAACAACGTCGATCAGAAAGATGGTTCGGCATCGAATGGTGAACTGGTCATCGAGACCATAGACGCGACGATTGATCATGCCTCATTACGTATATCAAAGAAAAAACTGGCGAATGGAATTTGGCGTCTTACGATTCGTGGAAATAAGGATCTTGTTGAGTCCGCAGTCAAGCGGGAATCGCAGATCGATTGGGGTATCAAGTGCAACGAAGCGCAGTTTTCCTGCGTTTCTTTGGTTTCAATAGAACGAAATTAATATGCGAGTTTTGATTACAACAATAGGCTTGGTTTTTGCCGCCGCGGCGACAAACGTCGAAGCGTTGCAGGTTCCTGTAGACGGAGCCGAGCAAGCAACAATTTGCGATGGTTGTTTTGTTCCTAACACGTCGGTCAAGTGTAAAGATGACCCTCTTTTTTGTTTTGGCCTGGAGCTGAGATGATTTTTAGTTTTCCGAAACTGCTTTTCGTGTTGTCGTCGATTTATTTTTTGGTTTCACCAACGAACTGCGCTGGACAAACTGTAGACGAACCAATAATTCAGAATCCCAACCACTCCGAAAAAGAAATTGGAAGTATTTTTCAGGCTCCCGTCCTAAACGCATTGGCGTGGCAGTCAGGCGAGTATTTATTGTCAACGAAAACAACACTCGATAGCTTCGAGCTAGAAGGCGAAACGGGTGGGTATGTTGTTGACCAGCACGTCCTGTCGCGGGCTGCGTTTGACTACGAGAAAATGAGATACGGGACGTGCAGTTTGGTAAGAGCAAACGTGCAAGATTTCCGTCAAATGAACGACGGAGAACCCAAAAAGCACACGATTGAATTCATGCAAATCGCATACGCTGACTTTAAAACTGGAAAAATCTACTTGAATGATTCGCAGCACGGTTACCGCGAAGCAGAAAGGAATTTGGGAGAGGAAATAAAAACTTTTAGCGACATTCCAGAATTGGGATATGTAGACTTCCGAGGATGCTGGACCCTTGGTGCCAGAACTGAAGAAAATTTCTCTAGATCGAAAGATTTGGCAACAGTGTGTGAGAACACGAAATTCAAACATTCCATTAAGGATGGGGAGCTTAAAATTGGTATTCGTGCGGAATCGAATTCAGGGCCAAACTACAAAGGTCCCTTTATCAGTTTCTCGTTTGACGTCGCTAGTTCGATGCCGCTGCGGCATTCGTCGTATCTAGTCAACGTATCGACCTCGGAGAGGATAAACGAAGAATCCGTTTCACTTCAATGGAAAGAGCTTGATGGAATTTTCCTGCCAACCAAGTCAGTGAAAAACAGTATGTTTTTTGGTATCGGCCCAATTCAGAACCTCAGGTTGCCGGGTCAAGAGGTATCAAAGATTCATTGGTATCATATTAACGACGAGAAGGCACAACCTGAACTGTTTGATCCGGAGACCGTTAAGAACTTAGATTCCGTTCTGGAACTCGTCGATCCGATCAAAAACAAAGCGCCGGAATTGAGTGACGTTGCTTCAGCTAACATCAACAGTCAGCCATCCCGGAATAGCAAAGAACGAAAGACGGAAGAAGCCGACAATTAATTGACCTTCGCTCGCAACGCCTACCTGCGCCGCAAGAAAACGCGTCATGCGGCTCGCGCGTGAGAATTCTGATTTCGTTCCACGTTTCAAATGCGAATCCCAACCAGTAAGCCAAGCAGTTAGAAATCGATAGGCCTGATCTTGGCATTTGTGTTCATGCTTAACCCATATCAGGATTATGCTCTCTAAAATATTGTTAAACTTCTAGTGTATCTTTCGTGCTCAGCAATATTCCTAGGTAGATTCTCCGGTCCACTTAGCGTTTCTTGCTCATCGCAATTCTCGTAACGCAATTCTTGTGCCGCAAAATTCTTATGCCTTTGTGATAACGGTAGGCAATCACCCGTTGAAATCGAGGCAGTCGTTGTCTTTGTGCTTTCCAAAAAAAGAACCAGTTTTAATTCGAGAATTCCTTTTAAACTGGTAAGGATTCACACAAAATAGAGTCTAAATGGCGGTGGAAGCAAACAACGTGAAATTTGATACGTATAGAACATTCCAGCTTATGAAAAGGTTCGTCGAAAACTCAGTTTTTGACTGGCATTTTTAAGTCGGCCGTTTCCACCGAATCGAGAACCCGCCTCACTCTGCCTCTCGATGTTGTTAAGCTAGTTACGGAACAGAAATTAGAAATATAAGCCGAGGATTCAATGGCTGAAAGTTATTGGTTCATTAAGAACTGCGATCTGTTTTCACAGGTTTCGCATGAAGACATAGCTTGGTTGGAATCAAAATCCAAAATGCGCAAGCTAAAACGAGGCGAGCCTATTTACATGCCTTCAGAAACTGCCGACGGGATTCTGTTGGTTGCCTCTGGGCGAGTCAAGATTTGCCACACGACGCCTGAGGGAAAACAATCGATCATTGCCTTCGTCGATGCTGGCGAAGTGTTTGGTGAATTGGCGTTGCTCGATTCACAACAGCGCGATGAGTACGCTGAAACGACCGAGAAAACGACTCTGGTTTTGGTCCCCAAGCTTGAATTACAAGCGATCGTGCGAAAGTACCCGCGGATCGTTTTGGGGGTCACGAAACTGATTGGATTGCGTCGCCAAAAAGTCGAACGAAGACTACGCAATCTGCTGTTTCGATCCAATCGAGAGCGCGTGATCCATCTATTGCTCGAACTGTCCGAGAAGTATGGCGAAATGCGAGAAGACGGAAGTATCGAGCTCAAGATCAGACTTTCTCATCAGGAGATGGCTAGTGTGATTGGAAGCACTCGCGAGACTGTCACGGTCGTGCTTGGTCAATTGCAGAGCGAGAATATGTTAAGTATCGCACGTCGAAGGATTTCCCTACTCGATCTAGACCGGCTTGCGAAAGAAGTCAAAGAACCCATCCCGACCCTAGAAAAACATAAGGCAGAACCGTTTCAGAACCCCAAAATGCAGCACGCTCATAGACAGTGTTAAGCGATACACTGATTCACTTTGACAACTTGTCTATCATATCGTTTCTCCAACTTCCAACTTTCACGCTCATTGTTCGATCTTCGAAATGAAAAATTCATCCAACCAACCTGACCCATGGAAGCCGTGCGAACTAGGAACGATTGACGCGGTTAAATTTTCAGCCCCTGTTGCTGCGGTTGCCGGACGACGTGACTTCTTGAAGACCGTCGGAGGTGGAACCGCGGTGCTCGCACTGACTACGTATGCAGGTTGGACGATTTTTGGCCGGGACGAGGCCAACCCCGACAACGCCGACGGAGGCAATGTCATCAAGTCGATGTCGTGTGCCGATTGTTGCGACAATTTGCCAGACTACGTTGTCGGTAAACTGATCGATCAGTCGCTTAATTGTCAGATGCGTGAGCACTTGAGAATCTGTAAACATTGTCATGGCGAATTGAAAAAATTGACAAAGGCTTAATTCTTAAGGCCTGGGCTTAGTGCTCAAGGCCTTCCTGATATTCGGACCACCGGTTTGGCGCTAACCACCGGCCTTACCGCGTTCTCTTTGCGCTAAACGACTGGGCCTTTGGCTCGATAACTCTACGCTTGCGAATTGAAACTGGCACTGATGGGGGGGCCGACCCAAAGTGATCTTGTTCGGAGCGGTCGGTGCGATGCTTAGCCCCGACGAAAGCGTTGTTAAAACGCAGTTGAAGCGGCGGGACGATCGACTCAAATGCTCTCGATGTGAAGTCCGCGTTTTCGTCGCTCGTCACGTCTGGCTTCGTCGATCATTTCGGCCACCCATCGAATGTTGCTAATACCGCGCATTGTCAAACTGGGATGGCTGACGTCGCTCGAGGTAAGATGAATGTTGCCGACGCCCAGCAATGATTGGATCGGTCCTTGCTGGTAGCTAACGTCGTCGATATCGATCAATTCAATGAGCCCCATTCTGCGCACCAGAATGCCATCACGATGCTTGATTCGCTCTGTCGTGACTTCATAGAAGTGCCCCCAGCGTTGGTACAGCCAAGTCGAGACGAGCCCGATCCACATCAACACGATGACGGAGGCGCCAAACAGCCAAACAAACGGATTTGTACGCAGCTCCGTAACCAATGAAATTGCTGCTATCAATGCGATCGTAATGAATATGGCCGCAACCCATGCACCAAACATCGATCTGCCAGAGAAGCTTCCCTGCCACAGTTCTCTTTCAGGTTGATTGTCGGTGAGGCGATTTGGGTTCATCGTATTCATTAAGCGAGTTGCTTGTTGGAAACAGATTTTGGGGATCGCTATGAAGGCCGGATTGTTCCTGACGGAACTGAGAATTCAATGTTTAAAAAGCCGAGATGCTTTGCGACTCATCGTAGGGTTGTATTATAGCCTTGGCCAATCCGTATAGATTGCGATTTGCTTGCGTTTAAGCTTGATTTTCTTGTAAAGGAGAATTTGAGAACACGCGCGAGTACGGTATATTGTCGGTCAACGATTAAACCACAAGGACCCGTTGAATATTGGGCCAGCTTATGAAATGCCCCTACTGCAAAGCAGACAACGATCGCGTGATTGATTCACGAAGTGGCGATGAGGGATTTGCGATTCGCCGTCGCCGTCAATGCTTGAAATGCGAAAAACGTTTTACGACGTTTGAACGTGTTGCCGAAGTGGAAATTCGCGTAATCAAAAAAGATGGAGCACGCGAGATCTTCAAGCCGGAAAAGATCAGGATGGGTCTGGAGCGCGCCTGTTGGAAACGTCCGATTCCAACGGTCGAAGTCGAACGTGTGATCGGCGAAGTCGTTCAAAGCGTCTATATGAATGGCAGCCCTGAAATTGAGACTCAGCTCATCGGCGGGTTGGTAATGGAACGGTTGATTGAGCTGGACGACGTGGCTTACATTCGGTTTGCGAGCGTTTACCGTCAATTCAAAGACATTCGTGACTTCGTCGAAGAGGTCCAGCCGATTCTGACTCGCAACCAAATCGAATTGGTTGACAACGAACTCGCCAAACAACGCGCGGCCAAGTAATTTGGGTCAGCCGAACCCATCTTATCTTTTTTTGACTTATCACTTTCTTCGGGAGGCGAAGCTCCTGTCGAGCCGGCGGTTGTTAATCGTTTCGGATCTCTCAAAACCGGCGTGAACTACGGTGTAAGTCAATGTGGATCGCCGACGTGCAGATTGAACTTTCGGTCGGCATGATCACAAAAACGTAATCCTGCGCGGCTTACGGTACTCTCAGATCATGCTGAAGTCGAAATCATCGAAAACGACGCTGCAGATGATGCCGAAAAGCACGGCAAAAAAAGAAGTGAGGGCGCAGGGGCTCGAACCCTGGACCTACGGATTAAAAGTCCGTTGCTCTACCGACTGAGCTACGCCCTCATGGTGCTTTTCACGTCTACAAGGAACAATGGTCCCCCGCGAACGAGCAGATAAAATGCCCGATCCGGATGAAAGTGTCAAGGGGCAACAAAAAGGTTCGCGAGAATGTTCCGCAACACGGCAATTCCAGTCCCGATAAACGGAAAATATTAACCTCTTATTGCTGGTGACGGCTGTCTTTATTTCTTTATTCGCCACCCACGAAGTTGCCGATCTCGACTCGGGCTTTTGCCACCAGGCTGTCCCAGTCAGACTTCTCTTGAGACGGCTTGTGAGCCGCCGAAAGACGCTGCTTTCAATACGTAATACCAGTTGGTTGGCTTGGGCTGTGGCGATCACGATCAGCCTTCTGGCTTGACGTCGGCGGTGCTAGTCGTGAGTGCTTCGGTCAGGCGCTTCCGTCAGCGCAAAAAAAGAACCCGACAAGCTGAGCGTTCTTCCAATCGCAGAGCTTACGGGATCAAAAGCCATTTGGTACCGAATTTAGAATTCAGAAACCAATGACATACCGATTTTCGTCTATCAATAGACCGAAATCAACCCTGTACAGGCAACATGTAAACAACGGGGTTCAAATTCCTGCAGAAAATTGGATATCTGCACCAATTATTCCTACGTTGTCGCGTTGGCGTCGGCACTTGAAGATACTGAATTTGAATCAGCATTTACCCCCCAATCGGGAATTTCTGCTTCAAATTCGATGCGGTGTCCGCCGCTCGGATGATCGATCTTTACCTTCCAAGCATGCAAGCACATCGGATCGTCTTCGACATGCTTCGTTTGCAAAATTGAGTCGGCAGACACATAAGTTGGATCTCCAACGATCGGCAATTGGAGACTGGCGAGATGGATACGAATTTGATTTGTTCGTCCAGTTTTTGGAAAGCAAGCCAGCAGTGTTCGTGGAGAATCTTGATCTGATATTCGACGGATGACTTTGAACTCTGTCAGTGCTTCGAGTCCATCCGGATCGACTTTTCGCATTCCCACAGTGCCGATGCCAAGACTAATTTTTTCATTGGATTGAAATTGATCGGTCTCCGGATTTCCGTCAACCAACGCGAGATAAGTCTTCTCGACAGTGCCTTGCGAAAACTGATCATGCAAGCCGTTGACGAATCGGCCTTTTTTACAAAACACAACGACGCCTGTGGTGTTGGCATCCAGCCGATGTGTTATCCGTAAGGGATCGTCCGTGTAAACCAAGCCAAGCATGTAACTCAACGAGTTCCGGTTGAACCTTCCACAGGCGTGCATCGGCAGCGGCGCCGGCTTGTTGACGACCACGAGAGCGTCGTCTTCATAGATCACAGAAATATTGTTGTTTACATCTGGTTCTGTGGTTTGCGGAACGAGATGTTCAACTCGCCAACCCGCACGGACTTCTGTATCAACCTGCAATTTCCGGTCATTGTGAAGGATGCGCCCCTGTTCAAGTTCCTGTCGCCAATATTCTTCTTTCAAATGCGAGTGCATTCCAAAAAGAAACTCGAGGCAAGGCGTTCGTTCAAAACGTAGCGGCACGTTCATTGGACGCATGTTGTTGTACGGTTCCGAGCCAGGAAGCACTGCTGTCCGTTCTGCGATCAGCGCTGTTCGCCCCTTAACCAAGTCAGCCATTTTTTGTTCTTCCGTTTGGAAACAAACGGGACAAGAATTTGGCGGATTGTAGTGAGGAGACGCTTGATCTTCGAGGCTGAGAATCGACTGACAGGCATAGCACTGTGTGGTCTCCGTTTCCTCAAGGTTCGGATCGACGGCAACACGTTTGTCGAATACAAAACAATCGCCGTCATAATGGTCGCCACCAACGAGTTCAAAGTAACGCAGAATTCCACCATCCAATTGATAGATCTCTTTGAACCCCTCCTCTTCCATCAGTGGGCCGGCTTTCTCGCAGCGAATTCCACCGGTACAAAACATGACGATTGGCTTTTCCTTTATTTCGTCAGGCAAGCTTTTTGTCGCTTCAGGGAACTTTCGAAAATGATCGACGCCGATCGGAATCGCTTTCTCAAACGTGCCGACTTCGACTTCATAGTCATTACGAACGTCGAGCAGTGTGAACTCTTTGCCTTCATCGAGCCATTGCTTGAGCTCTGCCGCTGTCATCTTCGGACTGGTCTTGTTCGCCGGAACGATTTGCTCAACACCCATGGAGATGATCTCCTTCTTGAGGCGAACAAGCATTCGCGAAAACGGCTGGTGATCGGAAAAGCTCTCTTTAATCGGAAGGTTTTGGAACTCTGGGCGAAGTTCTATCGTCTCGATAAGACGATCAATTGACTCACGCGTTCCGGCCACAAACATGTTGATGCCTTCATGGGAAAGCAAAATCGTTCCCTTCAAATCGAGAGATTTGCAAAAGGGAAGCAACTCCGCTTTGAGCGCGGCAATATCATCTAGCGGGACGAACTTGTATGCTGAAATATTGACAAATTGGTTTTTCATCGTAACTCGCGAATCAAATGTCAAACCAGACATTCAGACGTCAATTCCTTTAGTTTCGAGGGCAAGGGAAGATAGGAAATCGACCCGGTTGGCGTTAGTATAGATATAACAGAGGTAAAACAAAGCGATCGTGTTCACTTCGCTCTTTATTTGAATTGATTGACGATATTTGATCAACCAAAGCGAATGGAAGCTGACAGATGCGAACGATAGCTGTCTGGTCAGCGTGGCTAACAAATTTTTTTCTTGAACCGTATGTTTTTCAATGGCAACAAAATTTAATCCATTTCACGAGTGGCTGGGGCTGGCTCCAAAGTTGACCAACCCACATCATTTTCAATTGTTGGGAATCAGCCACAAGATTACTGATCCGGCCAAATTCAAAAAAGCCGCACATGCCGCTGCGCAGGCTCAATTGGCCAAGCTAAAAGCGATTGATGTCAGCCCACGGCACGAGCCACTGAAGAAGAAACTAAAGGGCCGAATTGTGGTGGCACACGATACGCTGTTGGACGACCAAAAACGATCGGCCTACGTCCAACAGTTGAAAGCCAAAATTCAAAGTGGCAATTCTGTAAAGCAAAGCGGAGTAAAGCTTGCTGAATCGAATTCAGCGGCGATCGATCCAGAAGTCAGCGAAGCTCCGACCGTTGTCCCATCGTCACCGCCTCCAGTTCCGGTATCGTCCAACGCCAATCCTGCTATTCCAATGGCGGTGCCGCTGGCGTCCAAGCCCGCTGAAGATGAACCTGCGTTCGTCATTGCTGGAGACAGTTCGCGCCGAAGTGATGAGCCAAATTTCGACAATCTCGATGGTGAGGCAGTGAAGGTCTATCCGGGCCGTCGCAAGCGAAAAGGTTCGTGGCTTGTTCCCATTTTGTCGATTCTGTTTATGGCGGCCGGAGTGATTGGAATTACTTCGTTGGTTTTGAACTACGACAATCTGTTTTCCAGTTTAAAACAGCCCGCACCCGCTCCAGTGGACAATAGCGTGACGCCAGCCGAAGGGTTGGCAGACCCCAATAATCCGAACGGTTCTCCAGAGAAGAAAATTGGAAAGCCGATGACACCACTGACGGATTCCGAGTTGTCGGCGGTCAAAGATCAAGCCACGAACATGGAATTACCTGAGGGCAACAAGCCGGGAAATGCCTCAACTGAAAAAGAAGCGGCTTCGATGCCGAAAGCAAATAACGTCGCAGCTGATGATCCGTTTGGGACGGTGACTCTTGGGGACAATCAAGTCGAGACGCTCAAATTTGTTTATCAGCGAGCAAGGAAATTGTTTGCTCGGGGGCACGATCAACGCGCACTGGAACTTCTTGGTTTTGCGCAGAGTACGTTCGCCGACGTAAACGTTGTCAAGGAACAACAAGCATTGCAACAAGAAGCCTTGGCTGCGATGGAAATCGGCAAACAGCTGGATGGCTATTGGAATCAAGTCAAATCGAGCGCGATGGCGATGCCAGGCGGTCAAGAAATGGAAGTCGGTGACCAGATCATCGGGTTCGTCGAAGGTCGCGAAGAGGATGTTGTGATGGCGATCGGTGGCGATCGAACCGTGATTGTTCCGTATCGTTCGCTGCGTCCGGGACTGTCGCTTGCCATTGCGAATCAAGGGGCGATCGAGAGTATTCCACGGTGGCGGCTTCAGGAAGCGGCGCATCGCGCCGTCAACGCATTTTCGAGTCCAAACAATAACAAGAAGGCGCGTGATTTAATCACAAAGTCTGAAGCCGACGGTTTTGACGGCACGTTGTTGCGACAATTTATTCGATCAAAGTTTGATTCAGTTGGTCAAAAGATAGCGCCGCAACCAGCAATGGATCCGGCAAAACTTGAGGGGCTGATCAAGCAAGTACGTGGTGAAAAGTACGGCGATCCGAAAAAAGTTTCTGAGGATCAAGCGTTGGGGCTTTCGAAAAAATTGTTGGAAACGATTTCGGAAGATCCGGAAGTTCGCATCGCTGAACTTCACGAAGCTTTTTATCTAAGCATTGTGGCTCGACGTCCGTTTCAAATGCTCGACGTGGTTAGTGAACTCAAGCGTTGGACAGAAATCAATTCGACGCGAATGCTGAAGCAAGGGTTGATTGCGATGTCCGAGTTGGACATGAACAAGAAGCAGCTCCGAGAATTTGGCGAAGCGTTTTTGGAGTATCTTGAGTTGCCGGAGTCGATTGAAATCAAAGAGAAAGTTCGCGCTCAAATGAAATCTGCGGCTTTCAAAATGATGTTCGATGCAAATATCGTAGACGTTGCCCGTCGAATTGAACAAACAATGATCAAGTGATGACAACCGGATGGCCAACTCATGGCTCGCATCGTCGCCCCAAGCATTAATGCTGGGTATTGAAATGATGTTAGCCTAAGGCAACGCCCTTGATCACGCCGTCGACAACCAGTGTCTTGTCGACATAGCCTTGAAACTCTGCGCTGAACATGGCGTTGCGGCGAACACGGCCTTTCTGCAGCATGACGATCAGTTTGTCACCTGGAACTACTGGCCCACGAAAACGGACGCTCTCCAGCCCACCAAGACCGACGTAGCCGTTGTCCACCATCTTTGTTGTGATGGCGAAATAGGAACTGAGTTGGGCGGCGCATTCACACATCAATACGCCTGGCATCAACGCTCGATCGGGGAAGTGGCCTCGCACCCAAAACGCATCATCGTCAAGCGATTTAAAACCGACCGCATTATCTTCATTAATAAAAACAATGCCATCGAGCAATTGCAGCTCGTGTCGATGCGGATTGACTTCCATGATGCCGGCTTTGTCGACAACGACTTTGTCCAAATCAAACTTATCAAAATCTACAAGTGCGGGTTTCAAACTGTCATCCTATTTTGGTCCGCCGATTCCATCCCGAAGACCGGAACAACGCGGGTTAGCCTAAACTGCCAATTCCAATAATTGGTAAGTAAAAACGATAAACAAAAAGGTGTTCGACGCAAAGCACCCTGTTTTACAATGTGAGGAAAGCCCTTTTTTTGGGCGCTGAAAGCATTGATTACGGAAGGTTTATGGCTGAATCTCGGCGGAAAAACTAGTAATAAAGTGTCCGGTATCGATGGAATCGCCTACCAGCAGCCCACCAGCGACTTATTCAATCGCAGGAAACAGCGGGCTTCTCCGTCTTTTTTTATACAAGTTGCTTGCAAATTGAACTTTGGCTGAAAGCAACTTTCATATAAAGTTCGCACGAATTCTGCTGGACATATAGCTGCCTTTTGAAAGAGACGACGATGGATCGTTGGCAAAAAAATATTTTGTATTTCCAATCGGCGTTCAACCGATTCGCTGTGATTACGCTGACGGTGGCGGTTTTGTTTGGTGGCTGCGCAAAAAATTCCAGTCGCTCACTCGAAAAACAATCACTGGATCGCGCGGACGTTGCGACTCTAAGCGACAGCCAGTCATCTGCCAAACAAACGCTGACGATTTGGCACGACGATTTCGACGTCGCCCAAGCCGAAGCCCGAAAAAGTGGTCGCCCAATTTTGGCTTGCTTCACTGGCAGCGATTGGTGCCACTGGTGCGTCAAACTCAAAGACGACGTTTTCGAAAAACCCGAGTTTAAACAATGGGCAAACGAAAACGTCGTGCTGCTGGAACTCGACTACCCAAGACGTTCGATGCAGAATCCGGCGATCAAGCAAAAGAACGAAGCACTAAAAAGGCGCTATTCGATTTCTGGATACCCAACAGTTTTAATGTTGGGCGCTGATGGCGAAGTGCGAGGAAAAATGGGATATGGAAAAGATCCAACGCAATGGATTAGTTCGGTTGAAAGTCAATTGAACAGCAAGCCAGCCAGCGAATTCGTTCCCAACTAGAGTTTGGAACCGAGGCCTTGGCAGCGGGTCTCTTGCTAAAAATCGTTTTCGGACTCGTCCGGCTCGGAAGTTTCCGTATCTTCGGTCGATCCCTCTGCCTGTCGTCTCGCAGCCTCTTCCTGCATAGCTTCCTCGAAACCCTCTTTAAAACCAGGAATGCCTTCGAACGCTTCCAGCCCTTCGAATTCAATTTTCTCCAAATCCTCAAGCTCTGAATACGGTCCGATGACTACATCGTCTTCTGTTTGTTCGATTTGATCCGCTCCAGATGACCGCAAAGAAAATGAACTCCCGTCGGTTTCATAGATAATGGGATTTTGAAAGATGTCCGTCTTCCCCGCAACAATTTTATCCCCTTCTTCCTGGGTTGGTATTGAGCCTGATTCGCGCCACTGGTCACCGACGTCGTTGGCGGACTCTTGCAGCTCCATTTGGATGGCGACTTCTTGAATCGCCTCGCCCATCTCGCCGAATGCGTTGAACATTGACATCATCAACACGATCGCCACAGCGCATTCCGCGATTCCAAGCAAGCTGATTATTGCGCCTGCAACTGCAAACCCTCGCGGCTCTCGTCGAAGCCCGATTGCAGACACGATCAGTCCGATGATTGAGGTGAATCCGCAAACGATAAGGCTGATCAACGAAATGATGAACCCAGTTAAGCCCATTGTGTTTTGTTGCGGATGAGCGGCACCCGTCTTAACCGGTGCATAGGGAGACGTTTGTCCATAGGGTGATTGCGGCTGAGTCGGCGGGTAACCAGGTTGAATCGGTTCTGCGTAAGGGATCTGGTCGTCTGGATTCGGAGGTTGGCTCATTGTCTGCCCATTGATATTAATTCCCGCGCCGCGACCTTGAAGGTTGCGGTGAGTTAACAATGTAGCTGATCCGCATTCGTTGCCTCAACTTCAACTTTTCGTTTTACACTATTATTCTTGGGAACGTCGTCGCGGCCAGAATCGAGTGTAAAAAAGCAACAAAAGCAACGGGCCAAACTCGACAAAGGGAACGACATAGTCAAAAAATTGAGTTCCGTAATAAGGCGTTCCAGCAACGGGTCCTTGGCTAAAATGAAAGTGGTACTCAAAGAAGAACCGCAAGTAATAAGCAATCGCTACACCGGCGAACAAAAACCAGACACGATTTTTGACGAACGGAAGAAATGGCAATGCCCAGCACCAGTACCAGGGGTTTTGAGTCGGTGACATCAGCCAGAACCACGCAATGCTCAAAAATGCCATCTGTGCAAAAGCGGCAGGCGAGTCCAGTTGCCATGCTCGTTTGCTCAACCACAGGAGAACGATCGACAAGGTGCCCAACAACAATATTCGAGTGAATCGGAATGCCGATTCAAACTCGATGGTTACGGGATCGCCAGGGATAGCAAGCTTCTGACGTTCAGATCTGGTTCCAAGCCTCCAATCAGAAAGTCCCGTTCGAAGCTGGCTAGAGGTTAATACGAACCAAGGCGGTTTTACAGGTTCCGCATTTCCAGCGTTCCGCGGCGGCTTAATGTTCTCAACAGCCAACATGAACAGCAAGTCATTCATTTCCCATGATTTTGCAAACGCGGTAATGCCAGGAACGGGTTTGGTTGCGTCGAAACTGACTTCCTGAATCGACATGGCCACCGGCTCATTGGGTTGGACCACGTATCTCAGCATCGGCCAATTGATCACGAAGACTGCCAAGCAGAATACCGACAATGGAACGACGGCTTTCAGCTTCAATCGTTTTGTCATCATGAAAAACCAGACCGGTCCAAGCACGGCTGGATAAATTTTTGCGCCGACTGCCATCGCTAATACGAATGCCGCGACACAGCTAAGTCCGACCGAGCCATGAGGCGAAACGTTGCGCCCATCGGGCAATTTTCTCCAAAGTGAATAGACGGCGAACAAGCCAAAGAGGGCTGAAAAAAATACTGCAATTGCATCAAGATGACCGCTGTTCGCGATTTCCTTGATGAGCAAAGGACACCACCAGTAGGCAATGACAAGTTCATCCGGTAAGCCGGCATGGCGCAAAATCAAGACAACAACAATCGCAGTCAACAAATCAAAGACCAAGAGCAGGGACTTCATGATCACCAAGTGCCAGTGCGGAGAACTTCCTTGCGGCGTGATCCATGCTGCCAAAGCAAAAACGGCCTGACTTACCGGTGGATACGGGGATGTGTATTCAGCAAAATGGACTTTTCTCAGTATCGGATCGTAGCCTGCCGTGTTCGCTTTCTCGGCCAACCCAGCAATCGTTTTCAACTCTTCCGGCGATCTTGCAAATGGCCTTTGGTACTCTGGTGGATAACTTGCTTGAGCAATTTCTAGCGGCGCAAAGTTGTAAGGGTCTCCTGTTTGGACGGTCACATAGCCATCCCAAAGGTATCGATAGATGTCGACTTCAAGAATCGGTGGTGAGAACACGATCAGGCAGCGGAATAGCAAGCCCAGTAAAATGATTGAAGTAAAGCAATTTCGGGTTTTCCGTTTGACAGTTTTTGTCTGTCTCTGCTGAAGTTCATCCCAGATCTTCTTGCAGGCGAACAAGTAAAACGAGAAAGCTATTCCGTAGAGAGCCAGCATTTCCAGAACGGGCCGCTGAACATCGAACGTATCTGGAGCGAATTGACTTGCGATAAAGCTCAATCCGATCAGCGAAATCAGGATTGCTCCACCGGCCAGAATAATCGCACGGAAAGTGGAGGCCGGCTCTGAATTGATTGGCATTCGTGAACTGTTCAAGTTGTTGGATTCGTTGACCAATGAAGCGTCTACTCGAAGTCGTAACTACATGAAATCAGTACGGTCATCATCAGGAGTGCGGTCGCGATAATTGCTTGGGTCATCGATTTCGTAGGCTTCGATTTCGAAGGGATTGTTCCGGTAGTACTCGCGACCTCGTATTATCAAGTAAAGCGAACACAGCAAATACGCTGGGATGAAAAACGGCCCCCAGCGTTCATACTGACGCACATGGGCTTGTTCGTGTTTGCGAACGATCCTCATCTCTTCGGGGGTCTGGCCAATAATTGTATGGCCCAGAGTCATCGCAGCAATTCGATTCTTCGACAGTATGGATTTGATGATTCCACCATGAAACTCAAGGCACCCGCCGATGATCTGGAACTTGCCGCCAGTGACGATCCCAAGGCCACCAATCAAGATTCCCAATACAGTGTTTGGGAAAGTCCAGGCGATTAGCAGGACCTTTACCACCTTTTGAAGCAGTGTCCGTTTCGGAGGACCTGATCGCTCGGTAGAGTTGTTGGTTTGCATACTAAAACTAGATCCTCAATTCGGCATTCGCGCTTCTCGGGAGGCGGACCGTCGATCCACTAGTTGATCAAAATCGCGTTTTGCAGCGGAAGCAGAATTTGCTGAGTCACAAATTCATCGATCAATTCCGAGGCGCGCTGGCTAAGATCGCGAAAGGTTGACTCGTAAGTTTCACCTGCCTCAATGCCACCATATTTTCTGAGCGTGAAAAAGACCGACAAATTGTCTTCCGGGAACTCGCCCGTGCGAACATGAAACGCTGTCGTGCGGGACTCAATCCCCAGTCGACATTGAATTTTGCATTCTGGATCGAGGGCAAGCTGAATGACCGGATCGTACGAAACCAGTTTCGCTCCTGGAATTTGCAAGCCATTTTCAAAAGCAGGCGACATGCCCAACGCATCGGCAATAAGCTGGTGCTGGTTTCCTTGATATGCAAAATCAAAACCGTAAGTCAAATTGAGTGTCTCGCAGTCAAGCGGACTTATGGAGAGCGTATGTGGAATCGAATCCAAGATCGAGTGATGTTGCTCCATTGCATCGGCAACTGATTCCGGATTGACGAATCCGCTACACAGGCGTTTGTTTTCCAGCGTCACCCAGCGATAACTTCCACCGTCTTTGTCTTGCTCGAGCACAAAGTCATTCTTGTCACGGCTGTAAAAGTTCTTCATTGCCGGATAGCGCTTGCGAAGCTGCTCAAAGAAAAACATCACCGACGTTCGTTCGTGCGGAATCGAAGTTTCAGTCGACAAATTCAGGTTGATGTAGTGATCGTCACAAATGTCCGAAAATTTGCTCATGGATGCCTATGGTTGCTCACATGCCGTTGGTTGTTCCAACTTTGAACGTCAAAGTGGAGACGGCAATTCTAGACACAGCAGTCGGTTCGGGAAAGTGTCGAAACGCAAGATCGTTCAGTGTCCCAAGGCATACATTCCATGGCAATAGGCGGATCACTTGCGCAAGAGATTGTGCTTGACACACGAAGCGGGACTCAGCTGATTGTGGCAGTCTAACGCTGGATGGACGAGCTTGTGTTTCCGCTTTGAATCGACCGATAGATTGAAAAATCGAAATCGGGAACATTGTCGCCGATCCCAATTTTGGTTGCCTGAAGCCGTAGGACTTTCTCAAAATAGATAAATGGAAAGTTCGTACGCGGCCGCTTTTTGTGAACCCAGTGAAAGCTGGTCTGCACGATTTGTGCAGGAATCTTCCCCTGACGAACTTGCGAAACAATTTGAGCAATGAATTCTCTTTCTTCGTTCCGCCGAGTCTTCAATATTGCGTTAAGTTGCTGCTCGTACTGCAGGAATCGCGCGTCCGTGAAATTGTCTGGTCGAAACGAACCCTCTTCCGATTGCGCGGTTTGGATTTGCGAATGGCACGGACTGACCGAGATTAATGGCAGCCCAGCAAACAGCAGGCATGCGAAAATCGCAGCTGGAGACAGGCAAGCGGAAACTAAAATCTTTGATCGCAACATGACAACACCCCAGTAAATTTGACCGAGGTAAATAGTCAAATCCACAGCGGGGCGAAAGTGCAACTTTTACAAAATGTCTCCAGCCTATTTCGCGATCAGCTTTATATTGTCCACAAACAGCTCATTGTCTGTATCTTTGCCAAAACACGAGGAGTTATCTTGGGCTTGGACCGTAAACGTAACTCCTGTGAGTTTTCCATCTTTTAGGTCTGCGAATTCGCCTTTAACAACCCTCAGATCGCTGAGATCAAAAGTGTACGTTTTGTATTCAGTGTTCAACGCGAATGTGCCTTCGCCTTCAGGAGATCCTCGTTCCAACCTTAAAACAACGTCATCGTTGTCGTCTTCGTCATCACCATCGGCGGTAACAAAATTGACCATCAACTTCGATTGCATCAATTCGAAGGTTCCGCTGACTTTGGCGTCGAACGAAACCGTGAACTTCGATGGGTCCTCGATCACCAAAGGCTTGCCCGTCAGGTCATACGTGGCGCCAAAGCCAAATCCGACGTAGTCGTAGCTTGTGTCAGATGGGATATCTAATCCTGTTGAATCCAAGATCGCTTTTCCGCAAGCAGATTTCACCGCCATCACGTCTTCTAATTTTTTCTTCAACTCCACAACGCTTGGGTGTTCTGCGCCGAGTGATTCTATGTTTTTGGCAAGTTTCGTTTCTAGTTCACCAAGTTCTTTTGGAGGTGCGCCTCCCTCCGTTTCGACGAGATCTTCAACTTTCAACTGTTTGGAAACCATGACTGATTCTGCACCGTCAGCTGGGCCATAGCCGGCAAATGCATAGCTATACGAATATTTGACGGGTGCATCATCAAAATCGATTTTCGCAATCGTCTCTTGAGCACCGGCAGAAGCAGTGGCTCCAACTACAAAAATAAGAACTGTAAAAATTTGTACTACGAAAATAACGTTGCGTGGCATAGAGAAGTCCTATCGAAATTGTTCGAATTAAAGGTGAGAGAACGGGCAATGATTTTAAAGCCAGGCAATTCCGATGGCAAACAAACTGTCAATTATTCGATCAAGAACTGCACAATTGCGGTGGGTAACAGGAATCAGACGCCGTTTTCAACCAGTAGACAGACATGCTACGGGCCCATTTTTGGCGTGGGTGCGCTCAGGTGCGCTTGTGTGGATTAAAGTCGCTCTTGTAGCACGTCCTGCCAAACGCAGCCAGACCATGACCACCCTACTCCGAATCCGACAAGCAGATTTTTCATGTTCGGAGTCATGTTGCCTTCTTTGCGCATCTGGTTAATCAAAATCGGAATCGTTGAAGAGACGGTATTTCCTAGTCGCTCCAGTCGGATGGGCATCTTCTGCGAGTCGACTTCCAGTGCCTGCTGTAGTTGATCCAGCATCTTGAATGTGGCTTGGTGAAACAGCAGGTAGGCGAGATCATCCATCGCAAGATCAGCCGTCTTGAGAATGTCGTCGACAAGTTTCGGAATCTCGCCGATCGTAAACGTGATCAAGCTTGGTCCGTCCATGTACAATTCGCTTTTCCACCGTTTTCGATTTCGTGGAACCAAGTCCTGTTCGTCACGATGTCCACCAGCGGTCACGCACAAGGTATCAGCACCACTTCCATCGGTTCCAAACTTGAATCCCCAAAGTGATTGCTCGCTGTGCGATTCAATCAATGTCGCTGCAGCGCCGTCGCCAAAGATTGTGCGGACGCTCCGGTCGTTTTTATGAATGAATTTCGAGTAAGTTTCCGCCGTGACAAACAACACTCGCTTGGCAACACCACTTCGGATCAAACCATCGGCGATCGAAAGCCCATACGGGTAAGCACTGCAGCCGAGGTTAAAGTCCAGACTTCCGCAATCAGTTCTCAAGCCGAGTCGATGTTGCATCAAGCACGCTGTTGTTGGCAGCGGGTAGTCAGGGGATTGAGTGCAAAACAGGAGAAAGTCGATCGACTTCGGGTCGATGTTGTGTTCCTGGAAAAGTTTCTCGCACGCTGCGACGCCAAGATCGGACGAAGTCTCGTTTTCCGCCGCAATGTGTCGCGCATGGATCCCCGTTTTGGATGCGATCAGATCCATATCCCATTTTGGATTGTCGGACTTGAGATCTTCATTCGTCTCAATCCGGTCGGGTAGATGGACTGCGATCGGTCCAACGGCTGCGTAATTCATCACTGAATTTGATCAGGCCTCAATCATTGGGCCAGCTCCTGTCTTGCCTGTTTTATTTCAATCCCCAAAAGCTACCAAATTGAGAGCGATTCGCGAAGCATGGCAATCTTGATAGGCAAAGTTTTCAGCAAATACGATGGTCAATCAGCGTGAATAAACGGCACCGATTACCGAAATTAACGCTTTTTAGGAGTTAAAACACAAACACACCGCACGCGGGAGGGCGAAGCTCCCGGTCAAGACGGCGGATGCGTGCATCCTCTTTTCCGATTAGATTGCCCGCAACATATCCGTTGCGCGATTGGGTGCCTCAACCATTTCGAACATAAACTCCTCAAGATCGATTGGATCGAGCTGCGCAATTTTCATCACACACTGGGCCAACGAAAGTCCGCTGGGAAGAACGCTGACGAAACGGCGATAGATTTCCGGGCCAATTTGCATCATGGGGACTTCATATTCGACGTGCTCGGTATAGTCCATTACCTTTTCGAACTCACTTTCGGGAAGATCATTAAGTCCATGTAAGCATATTAGTTCCATGGTGCCTTTGATCAATTCATGGACCAGCATCGGCCAAAAAATGGCTTTCGCGATCACAATTAGCTCGTCGCCGCGACGTTCGACGCCACTCCACCCACCCATCAAGTGCAGTAACATTCTTCCGCGTCGTGTTTTCGGCTGGCGGACGGTCCCAAACTCTGGGCTAAAGGTTATCGAAGCGTTGAGTTTTTCAGGAGCTATCTCAAAAGTCTCCGTGCAAACACGTTTGGCCAGTTGTTCAAGGAAATAGTAATTCGGTGCTTCGAGTCGAATCAGTCGTGTCAGCAAAGCGTGCATACAGACTTCGTTTTGAATCCCGGACATTGGCAACCCGTTTTCAACGCAGCGATCCAGGACATGTTGCTTCGCCGAGATGGCAAGTTGTTTACCGTGCCTGCGCAAGAACCGATGCCGATAGAATACGTTTCCTGGACTAGAAAGCGAGTTCCAAAACTTGAATGGCCGTCCCGTGACCAAAAGTAGAAGTCCGCGCCAATACGTTAAATTGGTTCCACGGCCTATCGTTCTGTAATAGGGCACGAAACGTTTGTCGAGCAAATTGAGATCGTAGTGCACCGATGGGTGGACGTCGAAAAATGATTCGCTTGCGGCGCCCTGAATCAAGATGTTCAGTGTCAAACGTTTGTTGACGGCGTGCCTTGTTGCCGGATCGAGTTCGTCGGGAACGATCCGCTTCTTGCTCATCATGGGTTAACCTGCCGGCGCTTCATGAACAAGTGACCGGTCAGATTGATTTGAAACAATCCTTTCGGTTGTGGCAAAGGCCTGTCGGCAGGCCATTGAGGTTCGAAGGGTGAAGGAGCAGGCTTGGGAGCGGGTCTCGCAGGTTTTGGTGCTACGTCAGGCTTCACTGGCGGTGGTGCAGTGTCGGGCATAAGTGCTTCCAACGGAACTTCAAGACAAAAGACAGGCGTTGAAATTATACAACTGTGGCTTGGTAAAACTATCGCCGTTCGAGTCGCAATAGTTGCACCAGCCAACGGAAGCCTTGCCCCATCAAACCTTAGGAAGGTTCGTATGAGGGCAAAAATTCAATTCAGGATGGACACTGCCGCCGGTCGCCATCTTTGCCCGGAACAACCGAGTCGCTACAAGACTCACTAAGCTACTGCAGCGGTGGCTGGAATTTCAGACTCGTTTCGTTTTTCGATATCTAAACGGGTGAACGCGTCATATGCTTCTCCGGCTTCTTTTTGCACAAGAACCAAAGAAGCTGGGTGCAGCATTCGTGGTAAATAAAACCAGCCAGCTTCGAGTGCTTCGTCGGTAAATCCAGCGTTGACGACGACAAGATCTGTTCGCAAATGTGAGTTGGCGATGCGTTGAATGCCATCTTCAAAAGTACCAGGAACGAGTTGGGCTTTTGCACCAAGTTCGTTCAGTCGGCGATGCATTTTGATCAAAGGCAATTTCACTTCCGCATCACGGCTTTCAAACAGATCGACGCCTGTGTAGCGGACCTTGCTGCCATTGCCATGCTTTTGTGCAACACGGATCATTCGCTCACAGCAGACTCCGTCTCCCATGCCGAATTCGACAAGCGATCGAAACTTGTGTTTCTTGATCAGCTGGTAGATCGTTCGTTCGCAAGCTGGTTGTGCGAATCGGGTCCAATTGAAATAAGTCAAAAATGAAATAGGCTTCATCGTGAATCCAAACCTTACTAATCAGATGTAGCGTTGTGCAGATGTGGCATACGTTGTGCGGCGCACGCCAGGTCTTTTTGCTGGGATGCGAATGGCTCCAGCATCTTTTCGAGTGGAATCGGGCTTTCCGGAAGTCGGAGCCCGCTCGAAATGCCTCGAAGTGCGTTGCAAACGATACTTTCGTTATCGGCCGAACAATCGGAATTTGTGCACATTGCCACGTGAATCAGGCACATGCCACCGATTTTCAGTGTCTTCCTCATCCGCGACGAGCGATACAACCGTCACAAATTAACAGAAGCCGGATTGGCGTTTGTTTTTCCAACCCATCGCTGCCTGAGAAACGTATAGTTCTCGGCAAGTCGCTCGAAATGGATATCGAGTTTCCCCAACTATTGCAAGCGTTCACGGAGCATTTGATCTGGTGAAAAATTGCAGACTTGTCAGCTCTCTGCGCCCAAACGGATCTCGGCGCATTCCAACCAGGACGGTCTGGCTCGCACACTTGCGTGATGTGCTCGCCTTAGATGACTGCGCGCTAAGAGCTTATCCATGTCACGGTCCGACCTTGAAACGAAAGAGCAACGTCTCCGTAGTTTCGAACAATTTGAACAACGACTCGTCATGTCTGCCCAATCAGTGGCGGCAGTGATGCCCGACATCGACGCGCCGGTCGATCCGCAAAGCACCGCGATTATGGGCGACGTCGAGCACGCGACTGACGCTGCCGAAGCCGCGCACATCGCCAGCCAATACGGATTCGATGGTTCAGGCCAGACGATTGCCGTGATTGATTCAGGAATCGCTTGGGACCACTATGCGTTGGGTGACGGATTCGGCGAAGGCCACAAGGTCGTCGGTGGCTGGGACTTTGCCGAGAACGATGCCAATCCTTACGATGATGGGCCGGCTGGTTTTCATGGAACACACGTTTCTGGCATCATCGCCAGCGAAGACTCGACCTACACCGGTGTCGCGCCGGGAGCAGACCTCGTTGGCTTGCGCGTTTTCGACGATGGTGGCGCCGGCAACATTGAATGGGTTGAGCAAGCCCTACAATGGGTTCACGACAACATCGATACATTTGAAAATCCAATCACTACCGTGAACCTGTCTTTAGGTACTGACTGGAATGCAGAAAACACTCCTGAATGGACAATCCTCGAAGACGAGCTTGCTCAACTAAGAGCGGACGGGCTGTTCATCAGCGTCGCAGCCGGCAATGAGTTTGAGGACTATAGCGAAAAAGGTTTGAGCTATCCGGCCGCCAGTCCCTTCGTTGTTCCGGTTGCCAGTCATGGAGCAGATGACCAGCTGAGCGATTTTAGTCAACGCGAGGACAATGTGTTGGCTGCTCCCGGCGAGCGAGTTCTCAGCACCGTGCCAGATCACCTGTTTGGCGGAACGACTTCCGGCGAGTACCTTGGCGCAACAGGAACTAGCATGGCTGCTCCATACGTTGCCGGCGCCAGTGCCGTGCTTCGTCAGGCCAACGCTTCGATGGGCGTGACCGACATTGACCAAACGATGTTGTATCAACAGCTTTGGGATTCGGCGAATCAGATCTACGATGCCATAACGGACACATCTTATCGACAGATCGATCTCGACGCTGCGATTCAATCCGTGATTCGCGACGATCATGGCGACACGATTGGGCACGCAACAGATGTTGGATTGGTTCAAGGTGGCGAACTTGTCCGCGGCACCATTGGGAAGCTGACTGACATCGATCAATTCGCTTTTACTTCAGACACCGATGGTCGCGTGACGTTAAATTTTGACGTCTCTGACAACTTGGAACCGCTAGTAGAAGTCATGACCGCAGATGGTGAATCGGTCGAAGCAAACTTTGAATCGAACGAAATTTCGTTCGATGTTGTCGAGGGTCAACGGTACCAGTTCGCTGTCGCTACCGCCAACGGCTCTGGCCACTATGAAATATTTGTAACAATTGAAGAAGCCCCGGAAACTCCTCCAGCGACTGATTTGGGAACCATCGCATCCCACAACTCATTGCAAACAGTTGCTGGCGAGCAAGTCTTTGAATTTGAAACTTCGCAAGATGGACTTTTGAGCCTTCAGGCTAATGTAGGAAGCGGTGCAGTGGCCGTCGAACTTTATGACGCAGAAGGCAACTACGTTTCATCGGGAGAATCTGCCGACGGGAGTATTCGTTTTGACTTGTCCGTTGGCGAAGGGGAATCCTTTTTCGCGAAAGTTCTCGCTGATGGAAGCGTTGAGATGAAGCTGGATAACGTTGTGTCATTGACTGACGGCCAGCTAAGCATCTCAGGAACCGATGCCGATGACACCATTACGGTCACCGAAGGCGAGCAACTACAAGTCAGCTTCAATGGAACTGACTACACATTTGAGCATGGCGACATTAGCGGAATCATGATTCGAGGCGAGCGAGGAAGCGATTCGATTACTGTCGAACTGTCTGACCAATACGCTCGGGCGACTTTGCAAAACAATCGCTTTGACGCAGTCGGGGACAACGCTTTCCGCGCGATCGGATTTGAGTCGATCGAAGTAAACGGTTCAGGAGAAGGCCAGATTGTTGTCCTTGGAACCGATGACCAGGAAATGTTCAACGCTTCTTTGGACGGCGGTGTCGAGCTGACTGCTTCCGGTCGACATGCAATTGCACAAGGGTTTGCCAATTACATTATTGACGGCAAAGGCGGACAGGATTCCATCGACCTGGTTGGCTCCGATGGAGACGACATTTTCTTTTCAAAAGATATTCGCAATGTGATTCGCAACAGCGTTGGCAAAGTCGTTGCTTTGAATTTCGAAAACGTATTGGTCGACGGTAGTGGCGGTCATGACTTAAGCAACCTGTTTGATTCCGCGGGTAACGATCAATTCATCATCGATCCAACGACAGCTCAAGTAATCAAAGACGGCTTGGAGCTTTCGGTTGGCAGTTTTGAACGAATCAACGCGTTCTCAAGCACTGGAAGCGACGAGTTGACGATGTACGATTCGGTTTTCTCGGAAAACATTAATTTCCGTAACGAAATTGTCACGGTCTCTGGCGGATTCTTTCAGAACTACGCCAAAGGATTTGCGGAGATAACACTCAATAGCCAAGGCGGCGAAGATGTTGCAAATCTACAGGGAACCGAAGGAAGTGATCGGTACTATGCGGGCGAATTGCAATCGACATTGATTACTTCGACTCAAGCACTCCAACTGAATGGTGTTGGGCTGATCAACATGATTTCTGATTCGCAGGGCTACGACATGGCGTTCGTCGTCGGCTCAGAAAGCGCCGACACAATCGATGCGGAAGTTAACCAAGTGACGGCTTCGATTGCAGAGACTGTAGTGAACAAAATTGCAGGATTCGATTTGGTCGAATTTGATGGACGCGGCGGTGTCGACGTAAGCAACATGGTTGGCAGTGAGTTGAATGAACGTTTGACCGTTGATGAGTTGGAAACAGAATTCCGATCAACTGTTCAGTTACTCCGCATGGTTAACACTGAAGAAAGTCATTTTGACGGGCGCGGTGGTGTCGATGAAGCAATCTTCGACGACTTCGAAGAATTGGATTTGCTAAGCGCGATTGGTGACAAGGCGACTACGGTTCTCAATGAACACGTGATCTCGGCGGAGAATATTGAGCACCTTGAAGCAAACGCAGTGGACAGCGCATTGGCGGTGTACGACATGGTTTCCGTTGATTTTGACTATTCGCTCAACGGACTTTGGGAGCAGCAATAATGGCTGTAAGTCAAGAAAACCAAAACGCGGCAGATCCGACTACGGTTCCTGAACTTCAAGTTTCGGTGTTGAATCATCTCGATTCAATCGAACGAATTGCGCAGTCGATCAACTCGATGACCGACGTTCCGTTTTTACAAACGCACTGGATGGTTCCCTGGATCAAATCCTATGTCGACGACATGTCCGACCTGTTTTTCGTAACCGTCTTTGAATCGAAAAAACTGGTTGGCTTTGCTCCGCTTTATCGTAATCATTCGTTGACGCGTGCCCGACAGCTCAAATTTATCGGTAGTGGCGAAGTAAGTTCAGATTTCATGACTTTCCCGACGTTAATCAATCGACAGGAAGAGGTTGTCGACGCGATTGCCAAAAAGCTCCTTTCATCGACGCGCGAGTGGGATCGAATTGAGCTGGAAGGCGTTGTCAAAAGCGACCAGACCATGGCGAACTTCGTCGACGCACTGCGTGAGGCTGGCTGTCAGTCACACTGTTTCAAATCGCCTGCGTCACGACGGATGGACCTGTCAGAATCCTGGGAACAGTTGATGGAGCGACACCCGGAAAAGACGGAAGCAGAGTTTGCTAAAATCGCAAACAGCGTGGATGGGCGAATGGAATTGCATTTTGCCACCGATGTCGTTTCACTTCACGAAGGAATGGATTTTCTTCAAAAACTGCATGAACTACGTTGGCAAGCTGAAGGAAAGGCTGGCTGTTTTGAATCAGAGCAGTTTACAAAATTTTTGAATCTAATGGCCTGGGAAGAGCTTCAATCCGAGCAGCTTTGGCTGGCGTGGATGACCATCGACGAAGAGCCTGTTGCCTCCAATATTTCGATTCGTGTCGGCGACGGATTGTACACCTATCAGTGCGGTGAATCTCCAGCTCATTCTGATCTCCAGCCAGGACGTTTCATTTTCAAACCTCAGTTTGAGCGTGCGATTGACGAAGACTTGAAGTTTGTCGATTTCCTGCGCGGCGAAGAGCCATGTATGGGGAAGTGGGATTGGGAATTGACCGAAAACTGTCGTTATGAAATCGCTTGTCGCAACCCGCGGGCCATCGCAACGCAAGCTGTTTTGCAAACCGCTCGCGGAATCAAAAACGTGTTTGGAAAATCAAACGCCGACTTTTTAGGACATGTTTAAGTCGACCGGCATTATTTCTAACAATTTCTATTTCGGCTTAAACTCTGATACGCAATCCGGCCTTCGCGATCAGCGCCGTCAAACCACAAATCGCCAAGGCCATTGCAGCAGACCCCACGACTGCCACCCATGCTGTTTCAGATGACGAATAGGCGCGAATGGTAACGCCTATACCTGTTAATGAAAAAGTAAATAGCAGGATCGGATGCAGCAGATAAGCAATCAACGGGTTTGCACCTGCGGGTCGAAAAGGAATCGACCATGTCGACCACTTTTTGACGTCAATGATCCAGAATAAGACAATCCAAAACAACGTCCCCAGTCCGGCACACCAAAAACACCAAGTCGGCGTTGCTGATATTTTGTTAATGCCCGCGAACGTGTCAGTCATCGCGCCGGCAAGAAACAATCCAATGGCAAAAACGAACGCCCACTTCATCCGCTCCGACGGGCTTGCGACTTTAGAATCGCTCGTCAGAATTTTGCCAAGCACACAACCGGCCATAACGATTGCGGGCAAAGATCCAAGCTGGCTACCGAGTGAAACGTATCGGTTGATGAACTCAACAGAACTTTGAAACGCCGTCACGGCGGGTAACAATGGCTCAAGCCAACTCTTGTTGTCGACCTGAGTGAAGAAGCCTCCATGTTGTGAGCAAATAAAGTTGAGCATCAAAAGGCCCATGGCGCCGATCAGCCATTCCCGCCTTGAGCCAACGCAAAAATAAATGATTGCTGATGCAAGGTACGCCCATCCAATAAGGCCGAGGATGCCCCACCATTCGGTTCGCATCCATGTCCATGCTTCGACATCACCCAAAAACAATACGTTGGTCGTGATCGGTTCACGTCGGTAAATCGCCAGCAACGCAATCAAGCCAACGATCCCAATACCTTTCAAGATCAGGAACACTGTTCGCGATGTCGAGCTGGATTTTGGGACGATGCACCATGCGAGAATAATGGCAATAAACGCAAGAAGTCCCCAAAGATCAGGCCCCAAAGTCGTTTCGGTATAACGGTTGACTTCCACGAGGCCCATGACGACTAGAGCCAGTGACCGAATCAAAACGTGTGAAAGAATCTTCCAGTTGCCCTGCCCTTTCTTGCGAGCGGCTTGGAAAGAAAGTGGAATCGATACACCGGCGATAAAGAGGAACAACGGAAAGACGATATCCGCCAAAGTCATTCCGTCAGCGTTGGACGGTTGGATGTGGTGCATCCATGCTGGAGCGGCCTGGCCAAGGTCGTTGACAAAGACCATCAAAAAAATAGTTAGTCCGCGCAGGACATCGACCGAACCGACGCGGTGCGAATCTGATGTTGACGAATTAGGCGGCGGCGACAATAACGAATCCGGTGTGCTCAACCAAGCTCTCCTGTTGGAAACGATCCTAAATTTTTCTGGACCACGATTTCTGAAATATTAGTTAAGAATGTAATGGACTTTGTTAAAAGCCGTGAAGGTCGTTGCAAAAATCTGCGAAGTTCAATGTTGATGGTTTCCCCGATCTTTTTATGAAATTTGCGATAAAGTGACCCCTTGTTAAAATAACGGAAGCCCGCTGTCCGCTACCCTTCCGATTTAATTCTGTGAAAAGACATGGCAACGTCGTAACTAATTAGAGCGACCGTATGAACAAATCCATTCGTCATTCAGCCAAGCCGCCTGAGTTTGGCAAGAATTCGGTGATTGACTGGCAACAGTTTAGCGTCGAAACGGAAGAGGATGATGAAACGGTTTCCTTTCTGGACAAACTTGGCAAAGAAGTGAAGAACCCAAGCTGGTTGGTTAGCTTGGCGTATCATCTGTTATTGCTAATCATCTTTGCGATGCTTGTCATTCCGTCGGTTGAAGACAAAACGATCGCTCTCTTTTCTGAAACGGTTGAGCATGAAGCCTTGACCGAATTTCATCTGGAAGCCACTGAACTTAATGTGCCGGACTTTGAACCGGAAACTCACGATTTGGTTTCCGAGGAACTCGAAGAAGCCATGGAAGTTCCCGAGGTCGTGTTGTTTGAAGAAGTCGAAGAAGAAGTTGACACGACGTCTTCCGAGTTGTTGCCCGTTCCAGTTCAAGACGCTAACGAGTTGGGCGCTGGCAAAATGAGCGCCGAAGCCGAAGGCATTCAGGCAAAGGTTGCTAAAGCTGGCGGAAAGGCGGGCGAGGTTCAGTTCTCGCTTGATTGGGAAACGGAATCTGATCTCGATATTCACGTGATCACTCCGTTTGGAGAACGGATTTGGCACCGGTCTCGGGATTCAAGTTGCCTCGGTTTGTTGGACGTTGATGCGAACGCGTTCGAGCGGAATCTGAGACGCGACCCGGTTGAAAATGTCCGCTGGTTAAAAGGGAAACCAAAAACCGGTCGCTACACCATTGTGATTCACATGTTCAAAGATCGCGAGCGAACTCGAGAGCGAACAGTCGAGTATCAGTTGATGGCAAAAACTGGAGACAACGTTACAGTGGATAAGAAAGTGATTTCGCTTAACGACAATCTACATATCTACAGATTTATCTACTTCGCTCCTTCTTTATCACTTAATGACAGAGAAGAACTTCATAAGAAGCTCAAAAAGACACAAGCTACTGAAGAAGTTGCTGCAAAAAAAATGTTGGGCTCGATTGCGGACCATGGCCGTGATGCGGAACGGCAGCTCGGGCGGCTGGTGATGACCTATCCACATACCGATGCCGCGATCGAAGCGTTAAAACGAATGCGAGCGTCTGGGAAATAGGTTTAAACGCGAATAGGCTTAAACGAATACCCAGCGGCCAACCGTGTTGTCATTCAGGTCGACGTAATACATGTTGCCGTCGGGGCCCTGAACCATTTGAACAACGATCTGTGCGCCCGTTGTGAACGTCCGGACTTGATTGACCGATCCGTCGTTATTGAACGTGACGGAACGCACGATGCCCTGCCCCAAATCGTTCACAAAAAGTGCGCCTTGGTATTCGGCTGGGTACGTCGAGCCGCGATAGACATCGCCCATCACGATCGCGTTGATTCCGTCGGCTTGATGACTCAAACCGTAGACAGCCGGAGTTGCTTGCTGTCCGCTGGCGTAAAATGCCTGAGCTTCTGGCAAGTTTTCATACTGTGGCGTGCGGATGTTAGTTCCGTTGCCGCCTTCAAAGTACGGCCAACCGAAATTCGCGCCAGCGCCGGCTGAATTGACTTCTTCCCAGCGAGTCCAGCCAACGTCACCGACAAACAAAGCACCCGTTGCCGGATCGACGGTCATGCGAAACGGATTGCGAAGTCCATATTGATAGACTTTCGATCGATTTGCGTCAGCGTTCCCATTATAAAACGGGTTGTCCGAAAGACCTTCGCCTGTGATTGGATCGATCCGAAGGACTTTACCCGATAAGTTGTCGATGTCTTGAACGCGAACAGTTCTCGGATCCACTCGATTGAAGCTCGTTCCGTCACCGATCGAAACGAACAGTGAACCATCAAGTGAAAATTCGACCGCTCCGACGGTGTGAGATGAGCTGTCCGACGCGATGAAGTCTTGGATGTTGGTGCCGTTACTGCGGATTCCGGCAGGCGGCTCATCAAAGTCATTCGTGCTGTCAACGAACCCATTAAAATTGTTCCACGTACTTGCTGATCCAAGCAAGACGACTTCGCTGCCAGCAACAGCCGTCGTGTATCCGGTTGCCGCATTGGCCGTTACTCTGATCAAGCGACCAGCACGATTGCCCAATCCGTCCGGTCTGGCAAACGAGTTTCCAGTATTGTTGAAAACTTCTGGAGGATCGTAGGTGAACAGCAAGTAAATGTAAGGGTTGTTTTCAAAGTCTGGATGGATGGCCAGGTCGAGCAGGCCACGATCACGAACGTTGTTGACGATGTTGCGAATGTCAATAAACGGTGTCGAACGAAGCGACCCGTCACGAACGACTTTGACCAATCCACTTTTCTCGCTAATGTACATGTTACGTCCATCAGGCGAGAAGTCGATCGACGTCGGTTGAGTCAAGCCGCTGACGACGGACTGTGCCCGAAGCGTATCGCCAGGATTTCCTGGATCATCCGCGGCGTAAAGTTGGCTGCGTGGCACGATTTGAAATGATTGGCTTGCGCTTTGCCAAAACAGTTGCATCTGCGCACCGCCTGTGTTTTCATAAAACTCAACGCGGATTGTATTGCGAACACCAGCTTCGAGGTTGACCGAACCAAAGTGATTCGTAGGAGCATGATCGTTCCACTGGTCGATGACCAGCCGATCGTTAATCCATAGACGCACGCCGTCATCGGATGTCGTTCGGAAGGTGTAGTTCTCCGAATAACGTGCTTCAATTTCTCCAGTCCAGCGCACCGAAAACGTGTCACCGCCAACGCCCGAGATCGGTCCTCCTGGCCATGTGAAGTTGATGTTATTGTCAACGCGGGTTGCAATTCGATTCGTCAAATTGATGTTATTAAAGTACTCACCGAACAGTCCGTCGCCCGTGCTAGAAACAGCATCGTTGTCGTCAATAAGTACCGTCGCCGTTCGTGGCGCCAACAAATTCCCGTTTCCGACAAGATTGTCGATCGCGATATTGAAGGTTTCATCTGCTTCGCCAATTGAATTGTCGATGATCGGAATACTGATCGTTCTCGATGTTTGTCCATCGAGGAAAGTTAGCGTGCCAGAGCGCGCCTGATAGTCTTGGCCGGCAATCGCAGATCCGTTGATGGTTTGATAGTCTAGCGAAACGGTACCATCGGATCCGCCCGTGCGAACGACCGTGACGTTAACGGAACCGACTCCTTCGCTGACGGTGTAGTTGCTGTTCTGAAGACTAAAGTTTCCACCGTTGACCGAAGTGTCAGCCAGAAACTGAAAATAGCCGTTGGCGTGAAGGGTTTGGCTTTGCCGGAACCCGGGCACGATGCCGTCGGCTGGTTTCCATGTACCGGTTGAGAAAGTCGAGGAAGCTTCTGTTTCAAACTGATTGCCGCCCACGACAATGTCGTCAACAAGCAGGTTGCGATCGATGCCGTTGGCTTCGTCAAACAGGTCGTTCAAAAAGACAACACGAACTTGATCAGCCGTTACGTTGCCAGTGACCGTCGTTGTGTAGGAACTAAAGACAGTTGCAATATTGTTCCAGGTTCGAACGCGGTTTCCATTGACTTCTAATGCGAAAGATTCACTGCCTTCAGATCCACGCGCGTTGACGGTGATCGACGTTGTGCTGCCACCACCACCTGCATACTGAAAGTAGCCTGTTGAATGCAAAAACTCACTTTGCCGATTTCCCGGCACGATTCCGTCGGCAGCGGTCCAGGTTCCTGTCGAAAAAGTCGACGGAGCTTCGGTTTCATAACGGACACCATCAATAACGATGGCATCAATGCGAAGGTTCTCGTCGATCCCGTTGGCTGGATCATAAGCGTCGCTTGGCATTCGAATTCGAACTTGATCCGCTGAAATCGTCCCGGCTGTGTTGTGCGTGTAAGTGACGAAGTTACCAGCAAATGCATTGCCACCCACGTTGTTAAACGTGCGGACTGTACTGCCATCAATCTGCAGCTGCATCGTTTCCGTGTTCTCGGATCCAGCGGCAATGATTTGAACAGTAGACAACATCATTCGGTCTTCCAACGTTTCCAATTGGAGGATGTTTGAATCGTCTTCTTGTGAGCGAAGTTGGTTTTGTTTTAGATTGAATTGTGACATGTTGGTGTGGTTCAATGCGGGTTAGGTGCGTAAGCGCAAGGGTAAGCGTATCTTAATTACGGATGTGGTATATCACAAGCAATTCACAGCAGATCGCCGACTCAGAAACTTGTGATTCGCAAGCTATTTGCTTTTTCTTAGCCGCCAATAAACAAAGAAAATGACGGGGATGGCGAGTGATATCGCCAATGCCAATGGAAACCAAGCAGCCTTCTCCGAAAAATGCCCAAGTAGGGAATAGGCCGATGCAAGCCCCAGATTGGAAAGCAAGATCGTTGGCCAAAAGACTCGCCAGGAAAGTCGTTTGATGCCCATGAACATTACGCTGGCTTCTGCGACCACCGGAAGCCCGCGACAGAGAGCCAAGCAAACAACACTTGATCGCAAATCAAACTGCTCGATGCGCGACAAAGTCGTTTCGTCGGAGAATCGTTTCACCATTGGCAATCCAAACCGCGAGCCCAGCCAATAGCCAACTGCAGCTGAAAAGTTTAGCCCGATCCAACTGACGACGGTTCCCCAAAATCCTCCGAGCGCCTTTCCGGCGAACGTGCAGACGGCGCTGGATGGGATCGGCAAGAGAATGTCTGTCGACAATAGTCCAACAATCCAGGCAGTTGCGGTTAAATTGGAAAAAGGAGTTTTCGGTTCATTAAGAAGCGATTCAACCCAAGGTTCCAGCTGCGCACCAAAAATTAAGAATGGTAAGATTGGGACCGCCAATAACAGCGTCAATAAGACAAGTGGTTTGACAATCGTTTGAGACATTATGGGACGGCGTTTTTACTTTGAAAGAGACTGCTTTGAGACAACTGCGATCAACGGAACGAGGAAGCCAAACAATGGCGGCGCTGTTTTCATGCTTGCTCTTCATTGTAACGTGTGGCTGCGATTTGGTTTCTCCACCCAAGCTGATTCCCGCGACGATTGATGGCGCTTCGATGGCTCCGTTTTTGTTGAGCGACCACCTGAACGTTGATTGTGCCGATTGCGGATATTCATTCGCATGCGAAGTCACTGACAAAAAGGAATTGGTTTGCCCCAATTGTGGGTTTGCTAAAATTTCATCCGACACGACCGCACAAGAACCAACTGAACAAGTGAATCTTCGCTCAATCGCCGGATCTCCGAAGCGCTGGGACGTCGTTGGATTTGAATTGCCGGATCGAAACACTTTCGGCGTGAAACGAGTTGTTGGGTTGCCAGGAGAAACCGTTGAAATCGTGGGCGGCGACATTTTCGTCGACGGATTTATGCTTCGCAAACCAATCGATGTGCAGCGGAACATGCGGATACCCGTTTTTGATTCACACTCATCGGCAAAACCTCCTTTTGATTTGGCGGCTCGTTTTACGAATGACGGCGAACTTGATAGCGAAGAATCCAATTGGAATCTAGCAAAAGGAGAGATTCAGTTTTTGGTCCTCAATGCGGCGAAGGCACCGACGAAAACGGACTGGCTCGCCTATCAGCATTGGCGTTGCTTCGTGCATCAAGGGCAACGCGACCAAGTCTTTCCGATTGAAGACAGCTACGGTTACAACCAGTCGGTGGCTCGTGATTTGACCGAAGTTGATGACTTGTTCGTAGAATACGAAATCGAATTTGAGAACCAACCGATCGACTTTCGCTGGAGCTTTCGTCGAGAAAAAGTCGTCTATGTGTTTTCGCTTTTTTGGGAAGGGGATCGTTGGCGCGTCGATGTGTCGGACAACATGATCAAAACTGGCGCAGCGCGTCCAAAGCCGTTGGCTTACGTTAAACAATTTGCGCCGTTAGATCCGGCGAAATTAAAGATTGAGTTTTCAAGTTTTGACGGCAAGTTAATCGTGGCGCTCGATGAAACAGTTTGCCTCGAACAACTGGAGACGAGCTTGCCTCTTCCGCCGACAGTGGACGCGCCCGATGACTTGTCCGGCAATGAGAAAGCCGAAAATGCGGTCGAGCCAGTGCTGAGATTCGGGGCGACCTCCAGCGATGAAACATTGGAAAGTAAGCTCACGGTCAAACGACTGCAAATCTGGCGTGACGTTTATTATCTGAATCGGCCCATTGGAACGTCGTTGCCTGAACCGTCGAAAAGCATTGGCTCAATCACCGCAGGCACAACCGGTGTCATCTTACTGGGTGACAACAGCCCTCGATCACTCGACAGCCGGTCGTGGGAAAGTCCAGCAATGGAAGTGGAAAAGGTTATTGGTGTGCTTGATTCTCGTGACACACCGCGTTGATCGCCGTAGGATTCCCCGCTCGAATTCGGTACAATCGAAGGATTAGGAAACGAGATAGCTTCAGATTTAGAGTAAGCCATGACTAGAAAACGAAGAGCTTTTCCGGGCGTCGAACCGCCGCGACGATTGCCGAAACGAGATGAGCGAATCAACGCAGACGATCAGACAAGAGGCGTGTTTGGCTTCTTCCGGGATTTTGGTACGCGCGAAACCATTGAATCGATTGTCATCGCCATTGTGCTTGCGCTGTTGTTTAAGGGTTTCGAAGCTGAAGCTTTTATTATTCCGACGGGTTCAATGGCGCCGTCATTGCAAGGGGAGCATCTTGATCTGGAGTGCGATCAATGCAGCCACCGTTATCGCGTTGGATCAAGTCATGATGGTTGGAAACCATTGACTACCGTTTGCCCTATCTGCCAATACGAAACGCAATTACTCAAGAGCGAGCCGGACCATCAAGTTAACAGTGGCGATAGAATTCTGGTTAACAAATTCATTTACGATTTTGTTGAACCCAAACGCTATGACGTGATCGTCTTTAAGTATCCGTACAATGGAAAAGCAAACTACATCAAACGGCTTATCGCATTGCCGGGTGACAATGTGCTGATCGAGAACGGTGATATCTATCTGATGCACAGCGATGGCAAAGGCGGCTGGACTCGCGAGATATCAAGAAAGCCGTCTAAAAAAGTTAAACACGTGCTAATCGAAGTTGATGACACGGATTTTATTGGCGAGCGGCTGTCCGGCGGAAAAGTGACTTGGCCAAGCCGGTGGAACCAATACCGCGGAGGCAAGAATTGGGAAGTTGTTCAATCGACTGATTCACCGCGGTTCGTTGCTTCGCCCGCCGCCGAAGAGGCTTGGCTGCGATATCGAAATATTGGACCGATTTCAGACAAAGGAACGTGGAATCAAATTAATAGTGGCAATCTTCCGCAAAGTTTTGACAAGCCTACGGAGGACTTGCCGGCTGGGCGATTGATAACTGATCGAATGGCATACAACGCTGGGAAGTTTCGAGTCACTCGTCCGGGAGACAGGCGAGGAGAGGGAGTCGAAATAGAAAGAAACAATTTGGGATTCCACTGGGTGGGTGATATTGGCGTCGAAGCCTGGCTTGATGTGAAATCTGACAGTGGTGAACTGTCAGTCGATGTCGTTGAAGGCGGAGCTCACTTTACGTGTCAGTTCGACGTTGGCACCGGCAAAGGGAAGCTTGTTTGCGACCACTCGGACGTCACGTTTGTTGATGAGGAAGGCAAGGTCATAGCGGAACCGACTTTTGATTCTGGGATCGAAGGGACGGGAAGCCATCAGATTCTTATGGTTAATGCGGACGATCAAATCCATTTGTGGATTGACGGAAGGTTAGTGGAATTCGATGGAATGTATTACAAACGAACCAAAATGCCGATTCCAACGTATGATCCCGAGGGCGATTCCGGTGACGCGGAGCCGATTGGGATTGGCGCCAAGAATCTTGAGTTGATTGTGAGCCGTCTGAAGGTTGTTCGTGATCTCTACTATTCGTCAGAGAAAAGTAACGGCAGTACGGGAGGTTCTCTCAATAACGAAACGGGCGTTGACCCTTCGACGCTTCGCCAGTTGTTCAACAATCCTCGTGAATGGTCAAAGCCTGTAGCGCAGAAGATTTTTATGATGAAAAGAGATCAACAAAAACCAATGTTTGAGTTGAAGAAGGGTGCCACCCGAGAGAAAGATCAATTCTTACCAATGGGCGACAACAGTACAGAAAGTTCCGACGCGCGGGTATGGGGAGCCAATCATTACGTGGAGCGCGACATGTTAATCGGTCGTGCGATTTTCGTTTATTGGCCCCACACTTTGAACAAACCTATTCCATTCATCCCGAACTTTGGCCGCATGACGTTTATTCGTTAAAGTTGTTGCTGGGCCTTTTTGATTTCATTAAGCATACATACTCAAACAATTAATCGTTTACGTTCATGGAGGGCGACGATGATATCCAGCGAACCAATTCTGGAAGCCGACGGACTGGTAAAAACATACAGTCGTCGAAGAGTCGTTGACGGCATTCAGCTCGAAGTGATGCCCGGCGAAATCGTGGGCCTACTCGGCCCCAACGGAGCCGGCAAAACGACTTCTTTCAAGATGATCTGTGGCTTGGTTAAGCCCGATCAGGGCAAGGTCTACCTCGATGGAACTAATGTAACCAGTTGGCCAATGTACCTGCGGTCCCGACAGGGCGGCATGGGATACTTGCCGCAAAAGTCGAGCGTGTTTGCCAAGTTGAATTGTGAACAGAATTTGAAAGGCATGATGCAGCTGCTTGGCTTTACGCGCCGCCAACAGAAAGAACGGTGTGCTGAGCTGTTGGAGCAATTCAAAATTACTCACATTCGTAAAACCAAAGCAGGCAACCTGTCAGGTGGAGAGCGTCGACGACTGGAGATTGCACGTTGCTTGGTCGCCGATCCGAAAATTATTATGCTTGACGAACCATTTGCCGGGATTGATCCGGTGACGGTGCAAAGCATCCAGGTCGTGATACGGGAGCTTTCCGAAAACGGCATTGCAGTTTTGATCACGGATCATGCTGCACGCGAAATTCTGCAAATTACCGATCGGACCTACGTCGTCAGCGCCGGTCAAATTCTTTGTAGCGGAACCGCTGACGAGATCGTTGCTCACGACATCGTGCGAGAAAAATATCTTGGCGAAATTGAAATTCAAAGTTCACAGCAAACGATGACAGCGCTGCAGTCTCCGACCGCTCGGCCAGGAACGATTCGAATTGATAGCGGTGGGCCTGCGTCGCCGACGACACAGGGAGATGGTTCGCCCCGAATCGTCTTCTCAAAACCTCGGACACGTAAATTGAACAAAGTCGTGGCTCCGTTTCGTTCGACCGACCTAGACTGATTTCTGCTGCTGGTGAAAAGTAGCACGAAACCAAAAGCGCAAGTTATGACCACCCGTTTTCTCAGACAATAAACTGGCTATTTCATCGTTGTGCCTTATACTGAGACTTCAATCAAATTTCCTCGCTGTCATATCAGGACATCATCGTGAAATCTATGCATCTCTCACTTCTAGCAACCGGATTGATTTTGATTTCCGGTTGTGCGGAAAAGCCATCCGCTGTTACAGAAACCAATATTCCCAGCGAGTCGGTTGCCGTTGCTGCAACGACAAACGTTGCGGCTGTCGTTCAAGACGATTCCGACAAAGCCAAAGACTCCAAGCCAGCTGGGAAAGTCGAAAGTAAAGACGAACCGGTAGCCAAGAAAGACGAAGTCCCCGCGAAGGAACCAGCTGCGAACAAAGTTGCCGCGAGCGAAATTGACGAGAGCGATTCCGAGGCGACTGAGGTTGCTGCGGAAAACGCTGAAGAGTTGGAGAAGTCTGCCAAGAGCGAATTCAAGGAACTTACGGCTGCTTATGGCGAGAAGCGGAAAGCGTGGATTTCCAAGATGCGTGAGGCGGAAGATCGCGAAAGCTTGATGAAGGAAGATCCTGCAATCGAACTTGCCTCAGAGTGTGCAGAGCTGGCAAAAAAATATCCCACGACAGAAGTTCGCGCAGAGATTCTTAAGAAGGCCATCGTTTCTGGGAAGGGCGACGGACGAACCGAAGCGATGAATGAGATGCTCGCGTTTGTAAAAAGCAGCAAAGACAAATTGGCGGCCCCGGTTACTCAAGCGATCCGTACGCTTGTTCGAAGCGGAAGTGGAGAACCGCTTGATGAAGCTGCCAAGATGATGCTCAAAACGGCCAAGAAAGATTTGGAATCGAAGGAATCGTTCGCAAGCTTGAAAACGGTGGCTACGATTCGCGAAACCACGCCTGTAAAGGACCAAGCGTTTGACTTGCTGTTGAAATTGGCAGACAAGGACATTCGTTCGAAACGAGCCGCAAGCGCCCTATCGCTCGTTTTTAGCAATGCTGAAGGCGATCATGTTGAATCGGCGATGGAAAGACTGATGGAGCATCACTCCGATTCTGCGGAAATTATTAAAGTCATGAGTGGACTTTCAAGATCAGTGCCGTCAGCGGCCAATGAGAAGCTTCTGAAGCAGTTGGCAAAGAGCTCGAATGGAAAAGTTCGTGGACACGCTTTGGTGAGTTTGGCCAAATTTCTTGATAACCGCGACATGTATCGTGAATACTTTTCGAGTGCTGACGAAGAAGATCGTAAATCACTTGGTGAAGAAGCTCTGGCTTACATTGACGCCGATGTTGATGAATCAGAGTCTGCCGATTTGGAAGCGGCGTTGAATCTATTCGTAAAGGACCATCAGCCGTTGGTCGAATCGGCCGAAGGCCAGTTGTTTGTAATGCGAAACCTGCAGGTTGGTAAAACGGCTCCCGATATTACGGCCAATGACCTAGCTGGAGTTGAGTTTTCACTTTCTGACTATCGAGGCAAAATTGTCTTTCTGGATTTTTGGGGAGATTGGTGACCACCTTGCCGGGCCATGTACCCACATGAGCGGTCGCTCACAAGAACTTTAGCAGATAAACCTTTTGCAATTATTGGCGTTAACAGTGACAAGGATCTCGATAAGCTGAACGAGGTGTGCGAAGAGAAACACATCACTTGGCGGAGTTTTTGGAACGGAGAAGAGGGGACCCAAGGTCCAATTTCGAAGAAATGGCAAGTCACCGGCTGGCCGACGACTTACTTGATCGATCAAAACGGAATTATTCGCTACAAAAACGTCCGCGGCGAAGCATTGGACGAAGCGATTGAAACTTTGTTGGCAGAAATGGATATCGCAGTCGATCTGACTGGCATCGACCACGAGGCTGAGGACGCGAAAGCACTCGCAGGCGACTCGGAAGAGGAGAGAGAAGACGCTGAAGATGACGGCGAAGATGAAGCTAACGCCAAAGATAAACCCGAATCGAAAGACGCCGCAGTTGAAAAGAAGGACGACGACAAGGCCGCTGATTCGAAGAAGGCATCAGCCGAAAAGGCTGATTCAGAACCGGCCGACAAAACTGGGGACGAGGCGAACGACGGCGGCAAAGCAGATTCGGATGAGGAATCTCAACCTGCTGCTGACGCAGAACCTGAGGATGAAAAAGAACCGGCTAAGGAAGCCGAATCGGAATCCAAGGACGATTCTGATGAAAAAAGTTGACAGCGAGTCGATCGACCGTCATTGGTCGGTTTTATAAAACAAATCAACGCACCGTGGTCACTCACGGTGCGTTTTTTGGTTGCTCCTCGCATTTTTGGACAGGCTTTATAGATCGGGGTACTACTCTTGGTTTGTCTAACTGCAACGGTTTAATTGTTGGTGTTCTATGTTGACGACGCTGCCAGCGTCACGTTTATGACTCGGAGGCTGGCGGTATCCGCTACGGGCATGCAATCGATTATGGGCTGTATCGCCGGGCGAGAATATAAAAAGCTGGCCAAAACAAAACAGGATTTTGCTTGGCCCGCGCGCGGGATGACTTATAATCGTGCACCACTTCTTCCCACTTACTCATGTTTGGTTTTCTGTTCTGGGAGAATTGTGATGCGATTTTTACTCTGCACAGTTATCTGCGTTTGCTTCGGTCTGGTCTCCCAAGATTCATTTGGGCAATTCCGGTTTCGACAACCCAATTGGAGCATCACTGGCCCAGGGGGTGGCGGCGCACTTTATTGCCCAAGTATTAATCCGCACGACGACAGCGAGATCTATATCGCCTCAGACATGGGGCAGGTTTTTCATTCGATCAGCCGCGGAGATCGTTGGAAAACCATAGATCATCGCAAACTGCGTGGCTTTCAAAACAGCCGCGTCGAATTTACGAGCTCGCCTGCAGTTCGCTATGTCATCGACCACTCACTAGAGGACATTTCAAAACCTAAAATCGTACGATCATCGTAGTGGGATTCGCCAGAATTCCCTTTGTTTTGAAAGCGAGTTGAGACTTCTGGCGAAGTCCACTACAGGTTTTGAAATACCCTCTAGTGAATTTCTCAAACACAGCCGTTGTCGCACGTTCCGGAAATCGTGGGTTTACATGGCAGCGCGTCAATGATCCGACAGGAGGTTAAACGTTTCACCTGTTGGTCGACTATGACAATCCGGATCGAATTCTCGTTTCTAGTTGGTCAGAGCTGTATACGTCTCAAGATGGTGGACAGAGTTTTCAACAAAGCTATTCCGTCAATGATCCCAATTCCGGACTGCACATCGGCGGTGCGTTTTTCGATGGAAACAAAATCTACATCGGCACCAACCAGGGGCTGCTGATTTCCAACAACGGCGGCAATTCATTTTCGGTTGAAGCGTTGAACGGATTTGCGAATGACGAACGCATTGTTGGTTTCGCTGGCGCAAAAACTGGAAACATGACCCGATTCTTTGCGGTGACCTGGAACGAGGCGGACGTCTTTGGCGGTGTCCAAGGTTGGGACTACTACGGATTTCGAAATGTTTATCGAAAGAATTTGAACCAAAACAGCTGGACTCCGTTGACTAACGCGTTGCCACCCGGCGGAAAACTGACTTATGTGGCAACCTCGCCAACCGATATCAATACGGTCTACCTTGCAGGTAGCGGAGACGATTTTTTTCCCAGCATCTTCAAGTCAACCAACGGCGGAAACAGCTGGGATGATGTCTTTCTGACGACCAACAATGCCAACATCCAAACCGGTTGGTCAGGGGATGGCGGGGTGGAGCAATGGTGGTTTGGGGAATCGGCTCTGGGATTCACGGTCAATCGAAGCAATTCGGATCAAGTCATTGTTACCGATTTCGGATTTGCCCATGCGACGACTGATGGCGGTGCATCTTGGGCTGTGCTGAATGTTAACCCTATCGATCGCAACGCCGCGGGCCAACAAACCCCCATGGACGGCCATTACCGCTCGAGTGGACTGGACAATACTGCGGTTTGGGATCTAACCTGGGTCGACGAGGATAATATGATCGGCTCTTACACTGATATTCGTGGCGCCATCAGCAGCGATGGCGGAAGATCATGGACGTTTGATTACACTGGCCACGAATTGAATTCGATGTATCGCTCGATCGTTCATCCGGTGAACGGGTTCGCCTATGCAGCCACGTCTTCGGTTCACGACATTTATCAATCGACCTATTTGGAGGATTGGCGAATCGATGGCGGGACAGGTAAGGTCCTGTTCTCTGCAAACGCGGGGCGAAACTGGAATACCTTACACGATTTTGGAAGAGTAGTGACTTGGGTTGAATCGGATCCGACAACGCCCAATCGGCTGTTCGCGTCAGTAGCCCATCGCGACGATGGCGGAATCTACGTCTCGAACGACATTCAAAACGGGTCATCTTCGACATGGACTCGACTGACCAACCCTCCTCGCACAGAAGGTCATGCGTTCAACATTCGGGTCTTGAACGATGGCTCAATCGTGGCGACTTTTTCCGGACGACGCGACGGCAACGGGGCTTTCACTGCCAGCAGCGGTGTTTTCTATAGCACCGATGGCGGCCAAACCTGGAGTGACCGCAGTGACTCCGGGATGGAATACTGGACGCGAGATATCATCATCGACCCGCACGATGCCTCACAAAACACGTGGTACGCGTGCGTGTTCAGCGGTTGGGGCGGTCCCCCCAATGACAAGGGCGGGCTGTATCGAACCTCCAATCGGGGGCAAACCTGGACAAGAATTTTCGACACCCATCGTGTCGCGTCTGCCGCGATTAATCCGGATAACGCCGATGAAATTTACGTCACTACCGAAGGGGAAGGGCTTTGGTTATCAGAAAACCTGACTGATAGTATTCCGGATTTTGAACAAGACGCCAAGTTTGTATTCAGCAATCCGATGCGCGTTTTTTACAGCCCTTATGTCGCCAACGAAGTCTGGGTTACGACGTTTGGAAATGACATCTGGTTCAAATCTCCGCGCCGTCGAACACTACCGAACAGCGATTAGCCGCTGCGTGTTGTTGTTTGTTTGGTGTTCTATCGTTGCCGTTGACAACGCTGCAGCGTCGTGCCGGCAATTCGGATTCTGGCAGCGTCCGCCGCGTGCACTACGGACGGGGTAATTACGGACAGTCGAAGCATCGACACGCTTGCACTACTTATTTTCGGATTCGGCGCTTTTCTCGGCTTCTTCTTTGTTCCCATAGATCAGCACGTTGTCGAAATCGTTCATGTCATCGAACGAGCCCAGTCCGATGCGGCCAGCTCCAAAAGTTTTGTCTGTTGCTGACATGTGGGGAGTTTCCATGTCGTCAAAGTAAGCATCGATTTGGCCGGTAGTTGCATCTCGCGTAATCATTATTTTATGCCAGTCGTCGGTCCAGCCAACCGTCTTCTCGTTTTCTGTCATAGGTGAACGGGGTGCATCATTGACAATCATGATCTGGCCGCTTGCCGAATCAGGCTTCGCCCCAAAATGACTATAATAAAATTGACTTTCGTTTTGATGCGAGAAAAATACGCAACAGTCCCGATGATTGCCCGTGTCTTTTGTGCTTCGCACCTCGAACGTCATTACGAAATCAGAAAGTTCCAACTCTTTGATCAAAGCAATGTTGTGTGGGCTTCTGACTTTTGGTTGATAATCGCTTTTCCGGCGGTTGAGTCCAAACACAGAGTTTTGTCTATCAGTTTGTTGATGCGTCCAAGCCGAGTCATCCGTTGTCTCCCATCGGTCATGCCCGTTCTCGAATGATTCATGAAACACGAGCGCGAGTTCTTTGTCACCGAAAATGATGGTTTCGGGAGGTTCAGCGGTTGCGGGTTCCGTCTCAGTTGTTTTTTCCGTTTCCTTCACTTCTTGATCTGAGGCGATCACTGCCAGTGACAAAAAAAGCAAAGTAATCGAGAACCCGTAAGTCACATTGAATAGCTCGCGCCCCAAGAACTTCCTGCTCATTATGATCACCAATAATTTTTCGTTAAAAAGGCGTGTGCACCTGAAGATACACACGCTTAATTTTTATATCAAGTAAGCCGTTGCCAATTCAACGGCCTCAATTCGGCAGCAACGTTACTTGCTAACATCAATTGCGTAGATTCGCGTTCGATCGCTCAAATAAATTCGACCGTTTGCAAACGTCGGTGTGCTATAAATGGAAGAATAATTCTTAGTCGTAATTTCGGCAAGAACTTCGGGGGCTTCCTTGGACGCCTTGAATACAGTCAATGTCCCATCTTCGTTGCCAATGAAGACCTTTCCATCAACTGTCAGGGGCGAGCCCCAAACGCCGGACAACATGTCGTGTTCCCAATTGCGTTCGCCTGTTGCCAGGTCGATGCAATGGACAAAACCGCTTAGATCTGCGGCAAACACCATGTCGTCAACGATCGAGACGGTTGACATTGTGCGTCGAAACATAGACTCGTCTGGGTTTTCAGGATTCTGTCCGCCGTATTCCCAGATTAATGCTGAGTTTGGATTTGGCTTTCCTTCTGTCGCAATCTCGCCAAGTTCCGAGCTGACGTCACCTGTTTTGGTTGCATCGATGCGCCAAAGATGTCCGACGCCTTCGCCGTGTTCAGGGTCTTGTCCAACTGCCAGGAAAACACTGTTGTCATAAAAGACGGGTGTCGCGATCAAAGAGTTTCGCAGCCCTGCACCGCCAAGTTCCCATGTTGTGTCTTTGGGATTGGTGTCGAATTTCCAGATTTCTTCACCGGTCAACGCGTCGAGTGCGTACAACCAACCGTCGCCGCCTGGAAAGTAAACTTGCTTCTTTCCATTGACCACACCGATTGAGGGTGAGCCCCATTGGCCGTGAAGAATGGCGTCGAAAGGTTGATTCATTTCCCAAACGACTTCACCCGTATCTTTATTGACAGCCAAAAAACATGGTGCACGCGGAGAAGGGACTTCAAGGTGAGCTTCATCGACACCGTTTGAAGTCAGCAAGAAAACGAGATCTCCATCAACCAGTGGCGAACTTGTTGCCAGGTTGTGTGGAAAGACGCCCAAGTCTTCCATCATGTCGAGTTTCCAGATGATATCGGCATCACCTTTTTCCTTGTCAGCTTCGTCTTGAACGACGCCATCGTTCTCGCCGTCTGCAAATCCTTCCACGTCAACGCACATCAACTCGCAGCGATTGTTCACAACCCACAATCGATCTCCTTCGACGTAGGGAGTCGAGCAAATGCCCTGCAGCGGCCAATCGTTGACGCGCCCCGAAGGCAGTTTCTCGCAAGTTAATTGCCACTCGAATTCGCCAGATTTTTCGTCGAAGCAAATCAGCACGCCCTTGTCCTGGTCTGCAGGATGTTTCGGGCGATAGCCGGCACCGTTGTTGGTTCCAACGTAAACTTTGCCGCCGGCAACCACGGGGTTGCCGTATGTTTGAGAGCCAAGGTTTTTCGACCAGGCAAGGTTTTTACCCTCTTCGATGTTAAAGTCAATCGAAACGTTTTTCATGTCGGAGACCATGTTCCGGTCCGGAGTTCCGCCCCACATTGGCCAATCGCTCGATTGAGCAAACGCTCCTCCAAGTCCGACAATGGCTGTCATGAGAACGGCAAGCGACAAAGTAGAAATCGCTTTCATTTTTAATCCTTGATATAGGTTTCTTGTTGGTTGTTTTAGTGTTGTTCGCAAAAGAAATTGCGTGCTATTTTGTAACGATCACGTTGTCAAAAAAGCAGTCAGCTTGAGCGAAAAACCAGATGCCCGGCGCGCCAATATCGTTGGCATGCGGGTCGGTTGCTTCGATGGTCCATTCTTCGGGTTCAGGTTTCGTTCGATCCCAGGCCTTGCCAAAAATTTTCGCAACACCGTCAACGACATCGACTTTGATTTTCATCGAGTACCAAACATCCGGGTCTGCGCGAAACTTCATTGACTTCGCCATCCGCAAGTGTGGCTGCCAAGAACGAATTTGGAGCTGACCGCTGTTTCCCTTGATGATCAACGTATAACGTTGATTGGAAACGCCGACGCTACCAAGTTGCCGACGTTGTTCTTTCATCATGCCGTCGGCTTGAACCGTGTAGCCCTTCATATCTGCCGGCCCGATCGTAATCAGATGGCTCGGTCGTCCTTTGGCTTGCGGGCCTCCCGTGACCTTCATTGCGACGTTTCCGTCCAAGTCAGTTGGTTTGATTTTGATATGAGCACGGCTCCAAGTGTTTGGAACAGCCACACCTTTTAAACCATCAAAATCCCATTTCCATTCTTTGGCCGCGCTGAACGCTCGAATCCGAGCGGAGGCTTCTTTGCCATCGACGGTCACTGAAATTTTACCCGCCAGGTTCGCTTCCGAGCCAGCCGGGGCAGAGACGGTGTTGCCGTCAACGGTTAATCCCTCAAGTCCCGGACCAAGTTGAATGTCTGTGGCAGGCATCGATTTGATCTGATTGCCATTAGCGTCAAAGGCAACGACTTCGTACTCAGCTTTTTCTCCGTCAGTCAACAGGACTTCGTAAGGTCGAAGCTGAATTGAATCGATGACGTCTGTCGAAGCAGTTTCGGCCGGTAGTTCAGTGATCGACCCAATTTCAACTTTCTTTTCTTTGTCGCCAATGCAAATCGTTCGGTCGCGCGTGACGATGTAAACACGTCCATTTGCGATCGCGGGAGAGGCGTAAATTTCATCCATGCCAATGCCTTCGTTGGCAGCTGTGATTTTCACATGCGATAAAGTTTCGCAACTTTCGCGTGTCGGTTTAACAATGTGAACGTTTCCATTGACTTCTGTCGCGTAGATTTTTCCATCAGCCCAAACCGGTGAGCCTTTTCCAACGGTGCCGAGGTCCTTCACCCAAAGTTCTTCACCAGATTTTGAATCAAACGCATACATGTTTCCAAGATCAGCAATCACATACAGAACACCGTCTTTGGCAATGAGCGCTGTGTAACCGGCCTTGATGCCGTCTTTCCGCCAAACGCTATGCGTTTCCGTGACGTCACCTGAGCCTGTAGCATCGATACATTGGACCCGTCCGAATTCCGTGTTGTCAACGTTGTCTTCGCCGTGTGAAATATAGACATAGTCGCCTTCAATAGCTGGAGTCGTGTTAAGCCCGCGAAGCGAAAGCTTGAACCCCCAAATCGATTTTCCTGTCCGAGCGTTCATGGCGTAAATGTTGCCGTCCGCGTTGCCGGCAATCAACATTCGTTGACCTTTAATTACGGCAACGATTGGAGCGGAGTAATTTGTGTCTTTAGGAGCACCGCCGGGAGCAGCAATCCACAATAGGTCGCCCGTCTTTTTGTCGAAGGCGTAGTAATAGTGTTTTGGCGCGGGACCCTTCATGTCGCCCCAGTTTGTGGCCAGATAGCTCACGATCACTCGGTCTTCATCGATAATCGGAGTCTGGGTTCGACCGCCGTACCCGGAAATTTTTCCAAAGTCTTCGGCCAGCGATTTTTCCCAGACGATCTTTCCGTCAGGCGAATAACATTTGAACAATCCGCTTACCGAATGCAAAAACACGTTGCCGGTTTCTTCGTCGCCACACATGGCGGCCCAGCCAACGCGGGGCGATGGGATGTCAGTTTGGAAAACATTAAACACATCTCGCCAAAGTTCTTCACCTGTTTCCGCGTCCCAGCAAACGACTTGTTCGCGTGAATTGATTTTCTCTTCCGGATCGTTGAAGTCATCTTTGGTGCGGCAATTTAGAAAGACACGACCATTGAGTACGATCGGCGTTGAACGTCCGCCCGTGTCAGCTTTCCAGATGACATTCTTTTCTGGCGCAAACGACCAGTCATCAACAAGGTTCGTTTCGCGCGAGACTCCGGCTTGTTCAGGCCCGCGCCAGTTTGCCCAGTTTTGAGCATCGGAACTTTCAACGCCAAGAGCGCAAATCGCAAAACAAGTGACGAGTGATACGCGAATGGTTCGCTTGATTCGATTGCTTAAGCAAGCTCGTTGCAAGTGAGAACTTGACGAAGGATTAGTGACGCCGACAAACATATTATTTCCCTGGATGGTTAAGCGTAATGTGATTGACCAGTTTGTTCAGGAAGCTCCGTTCATGATCGATTCACGATGGAAGCAAAACGATAAACTCAGTCTGCCGTTTGACCAAATCGATTTTACTTACCTGATGGCAGCAAAAAGTGGCTTCGATTTTGACAATCGTCCCGGACATTAAACACGCATCACTTTAAACAGTATCGGGGCAACTTTCTACACTGCATTCATGTTTGCCGTAAATTGTGGCCCGCATTACTGTCTCGCCGTCTAGTTCATAACGTGTATCGGAAAGAATTACTGACAAGAGCGATGGAGGCGAATGTGAATTGCACGCGCATTAACGCTCTTCCAGATTGTTGGCTCTTTTAGGTGAGGTTGAAACCCGTCTTTTGGTTCGATTCGTGCTGACTTTAGACAGACTTTTGAGTAAAACAGACGGTAGGAATCAATCGATTCCCGATGGCGCGGCTTCCAGTACATTACGGCTATACCTTGATTGACAAACAAAACAATTTAACGGAACCCGATTCCGAGACCGTTTCCGCGACTCAGTCCCCTGCTCCGCTGGTCGGTCCTTCCGAGAATGAGATTGCTGAAGAAGCAGCGGATACTCACGCGGGCGAGAGCTGGCGGTCGCGCGACAATCCTTGGCGCTACTTGATCTCCATCATCATTCTCGCAGCCGGCGTCGGAGCCGCGATCGGTTTGAGCTCACTCGCCAAGCCTCCTGAGACGCAAGAATCGACGGTGTTGATTCAGCAAGTCGAATTGGAAACGGCGCAGACTTTCGCCGGGCAGCTCGATCTTACTGTTTCCGGAACCGTCGTACCCCACCGTGAAATTGACGTTGCCGTCGAAGTCTCAGGTCGCGTGAAAAAGAAACACGGCGAGTGCCAAGCGGGCAACTTCGTCAAAAAAGGAACACCGCTATTAGAGATTGACACTGAAGAATACAAAATCGAACTTCGTCGTCTTGAAGCAGATGTCGATCAAGCTGTTAAGCGAATTCAAGAAACGGACCAGCAGATTATCGGTGAGCGCAAGAATCTTGCATTAGCCGAGCGGGACTATGTTATTCAACAGCGGGAATACCAACGGAACTTGAGCCTCAAAGACGTGCTTTCGAAATCAGAACTGGATCAATCTCGACGGGCTTTGAATACAGCAAAAACGCAGGTCACTTCTCGATCCAATTCGATCGATAGCTTGAACGCCACCAAGACGACATTGAAGTCAGCTTTGGAGCTGTCGAAAAGGCAACTCGACAAAGCCAATTTGCAATTGCGTCGCACCGTTGTCACTGCGCCGGTTGACGGCGTGATCGTCACCGAACTTGTTCAAGAAAATGACTATGTACGGCAAGGCGATCAGATTATTACATTCGAGGATACGAGTAAGACGGAAGTTCGATGCAATTTGACGACGACGGATTTGAATTGGATTCGTCGCAATTCAAAACCGAACGGAGACCAACCGCTTTCGGTTTATCAATTGCCCAAAACAGACGTGTTGATCTACGACAGTGTTCGGCCAAACATTATGTGGAAAGGAACTTTGGAACGGTTCGATGGTATTGGGCGAGACCCGATCACAAAGACGATTCCATGTCGCATTATCGTTGATCAACCGGTTATTGAAACGCCTGAGGGCCCTTCGGCTTTGGTCCGAGGCATGTTTGTAAAGTGCCGCATGGAAGTTCAAACATCTGCTTCAGAAGAATCGAACAACCTGATCTCTTTTTCCGAGTTAGCGCTACATCCGAATAATCAAGTTTGGTTCGTCAGCGACGATAAACTTGATCGCGCGTTAGTCAAAATTGTAGACCGGACGCAGAAAAGCTCTTCTGGGGGCGGACCCGCAACCGTTGTGGCGAGACCACTATCGGACAAACTTAAATCGGGAACACGTGTCGTCGTGTCACCTCTTTCGCAGCCAACGGTTGGAGCGCCCGTGATCGTCGCGGGTGAGAAAGAGAAAATTAAGGATGTTGACCACAAGTCATCACCGGCGGAATCGACCGACGATTCGAAACCGCTGGACGCGAAAACAGCTGACAAAGGCGTCGACGCGTAAAACAAACGAATTTCTGCGTATCAACTCCAGCGATCAATCAAGCTTATGAAATCTGTGATCAAATGGGCGATCTCAAATTCGCCAGCGATGAATACTTTTCTCATTGCCGCGCTGTTTGTTGGCACTGTGTCAATGGTTGTGATGCGCCGCGAAGTTTTCCCCGCGTTCGCGCTGGAAATCCTGTTGGTGACGGTTCCGTTTCCCGGAGCGACGCCGGCTGAGGTTGAAGACGGAATCTGCCAAAAACTTGAGTCCGCCGTTGCCAACGTTGATGGGGTCAAGAAAATGACGTCGATCGCCGCCGAAGGCGTTGGCAGCGTTGTCCTGGAGCTCAGCAGCAACGTGACCGACGTTCAGCGAGTTCTAAACGATGTTCGATCTCAGATTGACCAAGTCCGCGCGTTTTTGCCACCTCGCGCTGAAGACCCTGATGTTAGGCAGATCGTATTTCGACTACCAGCGATCTCCGTTGGAATTATCGGTCCTGAACTTCCAGCTGGCACGCCGCGCGACGGACCGGAAGCACTCGAAGCCGACCGACAGCTGAGGGATTTGGCTGAGCAAGTCCGTTCTGAGCTGTTGGATTTGAGAGCCGTCAAACCCAAGAACCTTGTTCGTGGGATTTTTGCCCCGCTGTTCCAGCCGAAAGGTCCGGCGATCACCTCGGCCGAGATTGCAGCGGAACGACCTTATGAAATTTCAATCGAAGTTGAAGAAGATACACTTCGGCAATACGGAATGAGCTTGCAATCTTTTGCGCAGAAAGTTCGTCAGCAGAATATTGACGTTCCAGGCGGAAAAATGCAGACTGCCAGTCAGGAAATGTTGCTTCGTGGAAACAACAAACGCGAGATCGGAACTGAAATTGAAAAGCTTCCTATCGTGACAAAGTCTGACGGCGATGTTGTTACCGTAGGCGACATGGGAACAGTGATCGATGGCTTCGAAGAAACGACGTCCATCAATTTGATCAATGGACGGCCTGGTTTGGTGGTCGGCATTGCGAAAACAGAAAAGGAAGATCTATTTACCGTGGTCGAAACGGTGAAGGACTACGTCGCCGCCAGGAAAATGCCAGCCGGATACAAAATTGACTATTGGGGGGACAAATCGGAAGACGTTAAAAGTCGAATCGATCTGTTGTCTCGTAACGGGCTGCAAGGATTGCTTTTGGTCTTTGTCGTTTTGGCTGTCTTCCTCGAACTGAGGCTGGCGTTTTGGGTCGCGATGGGGATTCCGATTTCGATTCTGGCGGCCAGCTTCATCTTGTTGGCCTGTGGCTCGACGCTCAACATGTTGTCCATGTTTGCATTTTTGATGGCGCTGGGAATCGTGGTCGATGATGCGATCGTGATCGGAGAAAACATCTATGGTAAACGCGAACTTGGAATGAACCATGTCCAAGCCGCGGTGGCCGGTACGGTTGAAGTTTTGCCCAGCGTAACGGCTTCGGTTGCGACGACGATCATTGCGTTTCTGCCTTTGATGTTTGTCACCGGTGTGATGGGAAAATTCTTTGCGATTATACCGGTGGCGGTAATCGCTATGCTTGTGATTTCGTTGGTCGAAAGCACATTTATTTTGCCCGCTCACCTGGCACACGAAAACAACTTGTTTTTGCGGTCCATTTCTGGCGCGCTGTACATCTTCAAGCCACTCTTGGGGATTCTACAATGGGTCAACAAAAGAGCATCTGCTGGAATGACTTGGCTGATCGAACGGTTTTATGATCCGCTACTACGGTTCTCGTTGAACAATCGCGCGATCGTTTTGTCTACTGTGTTTGCTTTCGGGTTTTGCTGCGCCGGGCTTGTGGCTGCAGGATTTGCACCGCCAGGATTCTTTCCAAAAATTGACGGTCGTGAATTGACTGCTGTCGTTGCGTTTCCAAATGGGACAGCCGCCGATTTCTCCAAATCTGCTATTGCTGATTTGCGTGAAGCGATCGTAGAAATCGATGAAGAATACCAAGCTGCCGGAAATCCATCAGCGATTCGAAATCTGTACGAGAAAGTCGGCGAGTCGGGCAACCAACAAGTCAATCCCAACGGAGTTCAGAGGGGCAGTCACGTTGGAACTGTCGAAGTCTTGTTGACGTCATCTGAAGAACGTTCGATTACGACACGTGACTTGATTCGCAAATGGCGCGAGCGCGTTCCAAAAATAGCAGGGGCAGAGGCTTTGAGGTTCGGCGCCAATTCGATGGGGCCAGGTGGTAGCTCCGTTGAGTTCAAGATTCTTGCCAGCGATGCGAGTGTTGATTTTCTCGAAGCCGCAGCGGAAGAATGTAAAGCTTATCTTTCAACGAAAGTCGGAGTGTTCGACATCGAAGACGACAGCCGGCTGGGAAAATGGGAACGAAGCTTGCGACTAAATGCAGAAGGTCAGGCGCTTGGTCTCGATGAAGCGACATTGGCTGAAACGATTCGGGCGATTTATTTTGGCGATGAAGTCCAACGTCTGCAACGTGGACGCCACGAAGTTAAACTCATGGTTCGCTATCCTCGAGAAGATCGTGAAAACGAAAAAGGATTCGAGGAGATTCGTATCCGCGACAACACGGGTGTCGAACGACCGTTGATTGAAGTTGCTGACATTTCTCATAGCCGACAAGTCGCTGAGATTAACCGATTGAATCAGCGTAGAAGCATTACGGTAACGGCCGACGTTGATGGCGAGAAAGGGAATGCTCAACAGATCGTTGCTGAAATGCGGGCGAATTTCGTGCCGGGATTGCTCGAGAAGTTTCGTGATCAGTACGGGGCAGACCTCACGATTGATTGGGATGGCGAACAGGCTCAAAATGTCGAATCGGTCACAAGCATGTTCATCGGATTCTTTATCGCTTTGATTTGCATGTTTGTATTGCTCACGCTGCAGTTCAAGTCTTACGTTCAGCCACTGATCATCATGTCGATCATCCCGTTTGGCTGGCTCGGTGCAATCGTCGGTCACGCGTTTATGGGATTGGAGTTAACGCTGATTAGCTTTTTCGGTTGCATCGCGCTGACGGGAGTCGTGGTTAACGATTCGATCGTGCTCGTTGATTTTATTAACGCACGCGTGCGAAACGGAATCCCGCTAAAGAAATCGCTACTCATGGCAGGTCGCCGCCGATTCCGACCGATTATGTTGACTTCCATGACGACGATTGCCGGGCTGTTTCCCATGCTGCTGGAAAGATCCACGCAAGCCCAGGTTTTGATTCCGATGGCGGTTGCCTTGATCTTTGGATTGTTGTTCGGAACCCTACTGATCCTAATTCTTGTTCCAGTCTTCTATTCAATTTATGGAAGCGTCTTGCGTCGGTTCGGGATGCCGTTGTATCAACCTGACATGGATGAAGACGAATCCGATTGGTCGTCGGAAGATCGTAACAGCGATAAAGTTCAACGGGAGCCCGCGTTCGCAGCGGTTGTCCCTGATACTGCATGAATCAAAATTGGCTCTGGGCCCGTTAGTGAAAAAAATGGTACAGAAAGTCAAACGTGCTCAACACTTGGCTTCGCTTTGGGGAGCTTTGCTGATCATTTTGTTGGTTGCAGCGGCGGCTTTTGTCTTTTTCAATCGCTCAGTTCCGAATATTGGAATTGAGCGCGGTGTCGATAAAGTTGGTCCGATTACTGAACCTCAGGACTGGCCCGACCACCTTGGGGAGTTGCTTGCCAAGGCGAGCGACGACCAGATCGAATCGCTTCAAGTTTACAGAATGTTTGAGTCAGATAGCGCGGAGTATGTGTGGCGGATAGACCACTCTGGTGAACTGCTGGACAATTTGAAATTGAGGTTCGACTTGAAACGAGAACGCGGCCAAGCTAACTGGCCGATCTTGATGGGAAAAAGTCGATTTTCTGAAGTGACTCTTCCTCCATGGTGGTCTCCACCGCGAACTCCAGAAGTTGAACGGTTTTCAAGCCCGCAAGGCAATCCGCTGGGAGAGGGAGTTTGTGTTCAAGCAATGTTTGATCCCACTTCGCAAACTCTTTATGTGTATTATGTTTTTGAGCAATGACGTTTCAGGAGCCTCCAAGCATTCTTACCAACGGACCAAATTTTTTCATGGATTGGAATCGAAATTCGAATCACGGTTTACGGCTTGCGATCATCACATTCATGTTCGTTGGCTCGTTGGTGGTTTCGGTCGAGACTGGATGGGGGCAATCACCTGTTTTACCGACAGCCGTTGAAACAGGAACCAACGGCGACAAAACGCTGTTCGATATTGAGCCAGTTCAATCTCGTATCTACTCAGCTATCAATAGAGCTTTCCCAGCGGTTGTGGCTGTCGTTGACAACGGGATCACCTTTAGTGGCGTAATCATTAGCTCAGATGGGCATATCGTTTCAGCTGGACATACGGTCGAACCGGCAGAAGAATACAAAGTCATTCTTGCGGATGGGCGAGTACTACGGGCCTATGGACTGGGGACTACGCCTCGGATTGATTGCGCGCTGTTGAAGATCGAGGGCCATGTTGGTTTGCCGCATGTAGAACTTGCTAACTCATCCAAAGTCGTTGTGGACCAGCCTTGCCTGAGTATTGCCCACCCAGGAATCTATGTTGCAAGCCGCGGCGCAGTCGTTCGATTCGGTCGAGTGATCAAGCCGATCTCAAGCAATCAAGGAATGATCCAGTCGACGGCGTTGATGGAGCCGGGCGATTCCGGAGGAGGATTGTTTGATCTGGATGGAAAACTGTTAGGCGTACATTCCAATATTGGACAATCACTCTCAAGAAATTTTGATGTCCCGGCCAACACTTATCGAAAATACTGGAAAGAGCTTAATAATGCATCTGAGTTTCGGATCAAAGGAATTCCCAGCCTTCCCAAACTGGGAATCGACGTTGAAAGAAATGAAGACGGAGATGGCTTGCATGTCGTTTCTGTTTCGAAAGACGGCGTCGCTGAGAATGCGGGAGTGGAAGTCGGCGACTTGCTCTTGAAATTGAATGACAAAAAGACGAACTCCATTTATCGATTTCAAAATTTGTTGATGGCGGCAAGATCAAGTTCGAAGCAGCGATTCTCAATAAACGTCAAGCGCGGTGATCGGGAAGGCGATTTCAAGATTCCAATCAAATTGTTGTTTACAAAACGAATTGCGGTGGATGGATTGCCGACGACGCCTTCAACTGCTCCGGAACCCATTAAAGCGCTGCAGGACCTGAGTAGCGAGTACGACGAGCTTGAGTCAAAACTGGACGATGCCTGTGTTAAAGTCGAGAGTGAACTGGCCGACGAACGGGTTTCAGTATTTGGAACCTTGATCGCCAACAGCAACTACATTGTGAGCAAAAATTCTCGCGTGGGTTCCGATCCAAAAATGATGATTGATGATTCGGAAGTCCCGATTCAAGTGATTGCGCGTAGTGTTGCCAATGATCTTGTTTTACTGAAGTCGCCATCAAAAAACACAAATGGTATCGATCTCTACCAGGGCGAATCAGTCCCGGCGGTCGGGCAATTCTTATTGACGCCGCGCCCGACGCGAGATGGCCTTGTAAGCGTTCGAGGAAGCCGAGTTTTCCAATCGGTAAAACGCGAATCGAAGGGGTTTTTAGGCGTTATGCTCGGCACGGCAGACGAGGGAGGCGCCATATTGGAGCGAGTGTTTAATGGTGCTGCCCGTGATGCCGGTCTGAAGCGAGGCGATATCATCAAGCAAATTGACGACTTGGTTATTTCCGAGCTTGGCCAGCTGCAACAGTTGTTGAAATTGAAAGAGCCAAACGACGTCGTGGTCGCAACTGTGTTAAGAGATGACGAGACGATTGAGAGGGAAGTCAGGTTGGGCGCGAAGCCACCGACTGTCAATCATGTTGCCGAGCGAATGCGAAAGAGCAATCGTCGAGATGGTTTTTCACAAGTCTTTTCTCACGATGCGACATTGCATCCACGAGAATGCGGTGGCCCGGTGTTCGACTTGAACGGGAGTTTCGCCGGAATTAATATCGCTCGGTTTAGTCGAGTCCGTTGCTATGTGATTCCAAGGAGCGTGATCGTGAATTTCGTTTTTCAAAACTCACCAAGGTCTTGAAAAAAAGCCCCGCACTTACATGCGAGGCTGATTCGATTTGAGCATTTTACCGAACGTCGGCTTTACCAAATTTTGATTCGATCGCTTTCTGGTTTGAACAACCGATCGCCTTCTTTCAAATCAAACGCTTTGTAAAATGCGTCGATGTTGGTCACCGGTCCATTGGCTCGGTACTGTGATGGTGAGTGCGAGTCAGTTAATAGTCGCTTCAACATTTCCGCGTCACGGTACTTCCGTTGCCAGACACGGCTCCAGCCAACAAAGAAGAGTTGGTCTTGATTCCAACCTGCAACTTCGATCGGCCCTTGGCCTGCCAATTCAAGATTCATCGCTTTGTAGGCTATCGACAGCCCAGATAAATCCGCGATGTTTTCACCCAAGGTGAGATTTCCATCTACGGTTTTGCCAGGTAGTGGTTCGTAGACTTCGTACTGTGCAATCAAACTGTCTTTGAGTGCTTGAAACGCGGTGCCGTCAGATTCCGTCCACCAGTTTTTCAAGTTTCCGTCGCCATCGTATTTACTGCCTTGGTCGTCAAACGCATGGCTGATCTCATGACCAATGACAGCGCCGATGCCGCCGTAGTTGAGTGGAGCCGGTGCATCGAGACTAAAGAAGGGTGGTTGCAAAATGGCAGCCGGAAAAACAATTTCGTTTTTGGTCGGGTTGTAATAGGCATTGACCGTTTGCGGAGTCATACCCCACTCTTCCCGATCAATTGGTTTGCCAAGTTTGTCAACGTTTCGATGGTGTTCAACTCGGTTGGAACGCATGATGTTTCCAACCAAATCGTCAGGCTCAACCGTCAGTTTCGAGTAATCTCTCCACTTTGTTGGGTAACCGATCTTTGTCTTGATTTTGGAAAGCTTTTCTTTTGCTTTCGATTTTGTTTCGTCAGTCATCCATGCCAAGTCATCGATGCTGCTTCCGAAAGAGGCCAACAAGTTCTTGACCAGCAAATCCATCTTGGCTTTCGCGTCCGGCTTGAAGTATTTGCCGACATAAAGTTCGCCGACGACTTCGCCAAGTGCGCCGAAGCTTCCGCCACCGGCACCAGCTACTGAAGCAACCGCCTTTTTCCAACGCGGTTTTTGAGAAGGAACTCCGCCCAGCTGTTTGTCATGCAATTCGAAATAAGCGTTGACGTAGTCTTCTGAAAGATAATCTGCGAACGCGTCAATCACTCGAAACTTGGTGTATAGCTTCATGACATCCAAGTTGGTTTCATCGGCAACGTCCTGGAAGCCTTCGAAAAAGCTCGGAGTGTTAACGATGACGGTTGCTTGGTCTTCAATTTCCGATTTGAGAAAGAAAGGTGTCCAATCAAACGAAGGGGTCATCTTTTTTAGTTGCTCTGCGTCATACTTGTTGTATCGCTTGTTGGCGTCTCGAAGTTCAACGCGGGCCCATGTAACTTTTGCGAGTTCAGTCTCGAAGTCAAGAATCTCAGCCGAGCTCGTTTTGGGTTCATCAATGTCCGTCAAAGTGAAAAGTGTTTCAATGTATTCAGTCAGCGCAGCTCGAGCGTCGGATGACTTGTCATCATCTTTCAAATAGTAGTCACGATCGGGAAGCGTCAATCCGCTCTGCGTCAGGTGGACGATGTATTCAGTCGAGTTTTTCGCGTCCTGCGAAACGTAAAGTCCGGCTGGTGATCCGACGCCGTTGACGCCCAATGTTGCCCAATGCTCAAATAGCGCCTGCTTGCTTTCGATCGCGTCGATTGCTTCGAGCTCTTTCGCGATCGGCGTCCAGCTTTTTTCGTTGGCCAACGATTCGTTCATAAATGAGTTGTAAAAGTCACCCACTTTCTGTTCGTTGGATCCTTTTTCGTGCTTGCCTTTAGCGATCTCTTCGATCAACTCCTGGATTCGCGACTCGGAAAGATCCGCGAGTTGACCGAACGATCCGTAGTTGGATTTGTCGTCCGGAATGTCCGTTTCCTTCAGCCACGTACCGTTGACCCACAAGAACAAATCGTCCTGAGGTCGAACATTTTGGTCGAAAGTCGACGTGTCGAGCGGCGCACTGTCTTGGCTAACCGCGCCTGGCAGATAAAGTGAACTTGAAATCGCAATTGCGAGTAACCAAGTTCCAAAAGTTTTGGTGAGCATATTTTTTGTCCCGTCATTCGTATTGTTGGTTGATCTTCAAGATCGAAAAAAAACAGCCAACCGAAGTTGACTGTTTGCATTCTACACAATTGAACGGAGCCGAAAGTCCTGCTGAAGATTTCGACTTTATGAAAACGTCGTAAACGGCATTATTTACGCGGTCCGCTAATCGCCGGCAGGTCAATTTCCAAAGACTCGTCAGAGGTTGATTCTGGCTCGTCCGGGATAATTCCGAGATCGAACTCATCTGGCTCGTCGACCTCTGGCGCATCTGAAGGCACCTCGATTTCTTCTTCTTTCGCCGGCAGATCAATTTCCAAAGATTCATCGGTGGTTGTTTCTGGCACTTCCGGAACAATTCCGAGGTCAAATTCATCTGAATCTTGTTTGACCTCAGGCACATCTTTAGGTGCTTCGACTTCTTTTTTCTCTTCTTCATTGTTAAAAACAGAAAACTCTTCTGCGTTTGGTGGAACCAATTCGTTTGATGGAGCGTCGTTTGGCGGTACCACTTCTTCTTCCAAAGAAGTCAATTGGACTTCAGGATCCAAGATAGGTTCAGTCGTCGCTTGGACAGGCGCTGTTGTTTGCAGGTTGTTCGTTCTTGGACCTGTTATCGTGGGAAGCATCTCTTGGCTTGACGTAACGACTGCCTTAGGCGCATTGAGCGTTGGCGTTGAAATGGCAGGTGGTGGTGACGGAGTCTGCAGGCTTGGGAACGCTTGGGTTGCAATACTTGGAGTCGAGCCGCTCACGATGGTGCCGGGGATCGAAACAGCTGACGGTTGGGATTGCTGCGATGGATTGAGCAAAAATCGTCGCTGGAACGTTCGTTGGGCAACCGGATCGTAGTAAGTTACAACGCGGACTTTTGCTCCCGGAGTTGTTACAGGTGTAGGAGTTGTTATCGGGCGTTGAGTTACAACCGGTTGTTGCATCGGTGGCTGAACACGAACTTGCGCGTTGGATGTTGGAACTGCAACGACTCGGCCATAGGCATCATAGGTCAGGCGATATCCAGATGGCGCTTGCATTCCAGGTTGCGTTGATTGAACGGCGGCGGGAGCAGGCTGCTGGTAGACCGTTTGCGGCTGAACCATAATTCGCTGTGGTTGCAAGTTCTGTCGTTGTTGGGCGAACTGCATTTGCTGTTGTTGAGCGTTTTGCATTTGCTGCTGTTGAGCGTATTGCAGTCGCTGTGTGTTCTGCATCTGTTGTTGTAACGGTCGTTGCTGCACCGGTCCCGCAAGTCCTCCCGGTCGAAAACGACGGAAAAGCTGCGCGTCAACACTTGCCGTTAAAGACAGAAAGACAGCGATGACAAGAATTCCAATGAACCGATACATTTTTTTCTCCGTATTTGATTGTTCTCAGGTTGCGGACAAAGCATTAGCCAACATGCGGATCCAACCGCAGATGGATTGTCACATTTTTTCATGTGCATTTAAACCATCAAAAGCACCAAAACTGAGCGAAAGCCCATTTCTTGCGCTCGATGTGATTGTCATTTCATTTGCGTGACTCACTAGACTGCCCAATTGAACAGCTAGTGGCAGGGGCAGCAGATTGCAAATGTGTCCTGTCAAAAAGTCAATTACCAGAGCTTTGTGTTGTCGCTGATTCATTTTCGTTGAACATTCGGATGCTCTCCTTGGAACCAGTGGGATAGTCGTCCGGTACTGGAATGGTGACTTCTCCCGTCGCTGCCCATTCTGCACCACGCAAGAAAGTGGTGATGAAGCCGACGCATTCACATGAATAGGCGGCGTGGCCAAGAGTCGTGTGAAAGACGCGCCCCTTTTCGTAATTCAACGCCATCAAAATGGGTTCGTGCCGACCGCTTCCCTTTTGGTCGGGCGCCGCGAAAGCCGTTGCGAGGATGGTCATATTAAGACCGGGACCACGGAGCTTTTCATAGAGCTCATCTTTGGCATGCAAGAAACTTTTTGGCAAGCCCTTGGTGACTGGATGCTCGTAGTCGCGTAACACAATTTCAAAATTGTGCTGAGGGCCGTGGCCGCCACCGGGCCCCGCGGAATCATCGCGAACGAGCTCTTCTTTGTCGTTGTAGTAAACGTAGGGACCAGACGATTCGTTGCGTCCACCCCAGCCACCTAGCCCGGTCATGAGGTTGTATTCTTTCCAGTCAGGAAAACAATTGTCTGCCGAATGGATACTCAACAGGCCTCCGCCGTCTTGCATGAACTGAACGAAGGCTTCTTTTGTTTCATCGGGCCAAGGTGCTGCGCCAAACCCAAAGTTGTTGATCACAAGTTTGTAGTTCGAGAACTCAGGCTTAAAATCTGGATCTGTTTTGGCTTCTTTGTGATCGGTGTACTCTTTTCCATCGCCAACTGGGAATTCTTCTGCGCGTTTTCCGTTCATCAAAAATTTGGAACGATAGATGTCTACTTTGAACCGGCCGGATCCTTCAAGATAAGATTTCATCATCGCGGTGATTTCTGGCCAGTCGCCATGGTAACCACTTTGCCCATCCACAATCAGAACAGGGATTCGTTCAGTTGTCGCGGCTTGTTGGTCGGTTGCTTGATCCTTGTCCTGAGCAACAGCGGTGACTGTGCACAAAAGGACAACGAACAGAAGTACAGCGATTTGTGATTGGAGCCAGATCATGATTTTTCTCGAGTGTTCGATATCGATTAACAGACTTAGAATGTAATTCCTGAATGCACGTTTGACCAGAGTTGCAGGAAAACGCATTGCAAAAACAGTTGTTAAACGTCGGAAGACGCGGCGTGAGTTACCGGCAGTCAACATAAAGACCAGCCGATCCTTCTCGGTTTGCATCTGGCCCTTTGTCGGGTGGTGCATCAAATTCAATTACTCATAATATGTTGAGTGAAAAAGAACTGAAATTTGAAGAGAAGCCCACTTCAAATTTTCTTGCTCCAGTCTCCCTTTACGATTTTGTAAACCCATGAAGCTTCCCAAGACTGCTTACGAACTTAAAGATGGTGAGTCGTATACGCCAATCACAGCTGGACAAACCTTGCCCGAATTTACTTTCAAGGCAGCCATGTCCGGGATCTTTCTGGGAATGCTCTTTGGTGCCGCCAATACGTACTTGGGACTTAAAGCTGGTTTGACGATTAGTACATCGATCCCGGTAGCTGTTTTGACCGTAGTTGTTTTCCGAGCGATCTCGGCGGCGGGTGGAAAGTATTCGATACTTGAAACAAATATGTCGCAGACGATTGGATCGGCCAGTTCTTCAGTTGCCAGTGGATCGATCTTTACGTTGCCCGCGTTGTTCATGTGGGCTGCCGATTCCAGCGACATCAATCCCGCCTGGAAACAGTTGACCTTGTTAGCTATGGCAGGAGGTTTGCTCGGAGTCCTTGCAATGATTCCGTTACGGCGATTTTTGATCAAACGCGAACACGGAAAACTGGCGTATCCGGAAGGCATGGCATGCGCCGAGGTGTTGGTCGCGTCGGAAGCAGGTGGATCCCAAGCAGCTGGCGTGTTTGCGGGAATTGGAGTCGGCATGTTTTTTAAACTGTTGACCGATGGATTCAAAATCATTCCGGGCAAGTTCGACACATTGTTGAGTTTTCCGCCTAAAGCCAGTCTTGGGATTAGCGTTTCCCCTGCGCTGATTGGTGTCGGATACATCTTGGGCCTGCGCGTTGCGTCGGTCATGGTTGCCGGCGCGGCGTTGTCGTTTTTGGTAATCATCCCAACGATCAACTGGTGGGGCCAGTCACTGGACACGCCGCTCTATCCTGAAACCGACTTGCTGATCAAGAATATGTCGGTCGGTCAGCTTTGGGATAAGTACATTCGGTACATTGGCGCTGGAGCCGTGGCGACGGCTGGGATCATTACGCTGATCAAATCGATCCCGACCATGATCGAGTCGTTTCGTGTCGGGATCGCTGAACTTGGAAGCAAGTCCAAAGTTGCAGTGAACCGTACCGATTCAGATCTTTCGTTTAAGACAGTCTTGGTTTGCCTCGCAGCAATCATCGGCGTGTTGATTCTTGTGCCAGGAATTTTAGGCTTTATCGACTCGTATGCTGTTCGCGCTGTAGCAGCAGTGCTCGCGGCCATTTTTGCGTTCTTTTTTGTAACCGTAAGCGCCAGAATTGTGGGCTTGGTCGGACAAACCAGTAATCCGATTTCGGGCATGACCATCGCGAGCTTAATCGGAACAAGTTTTATCTTCTTGATGTTCGGTTGGACGGACTTGTTCGGTCAAGCCACTGCGCTGATGACAGGAACGGTGATTTGTATTGCGGCATCCATTGCCGGTGACACATCTCAAGATCTTAAGACGGGTTATATCCTTGGAGCGACGCCACGCAGTCAGCAGTTGGGAGAGCTAATTGGTGTGATCACTTCTGCGGGCGTAATCGCGGCCGTGTTGATTTTGCTTGACAACACCTACACGCTGGGAAGCCCGGAACTTCCGGCTCCGCAAGCGACGCTCATGCGTCTGGTGATCGAAGGGGTTTTAAACCAAAACTTGCCTTGGACGCTGATTGCGATCGGCTCTGTGTTGTCAATCGTGGTTGCGTTTATGCGGTTACCGACACTGGCGTTTGCGGTTGGTGTCTATTTGCCGTTGGATACCATGGCAGCAATTTTTGTCGGCGGACTGTTACGCTGGTTCGTAACGCGAAAGAAGGATGCGAAAACTGCGGATCATCGTCGTGAACAAGGCATCTTGTTTAGCTCTGGATTGGTCGGTGGAGGCGGCTTGACCGGAGTCCTCTTGGCTTTGTGGGTAACCCTGCGCGGTGGAGAAAGAATCATTGGCGGTTCGGGATGGCTTAAATCTCTTCCGCCAACGACCTACAAGATCATCGCATTGGCAGCAGTTGCCGCAATCGCCGCTGCGATCTACTACTGGAGTGTCAGCCGCAAGATCGAAGACGACAACGAGTAACTAACGGCCTGCTGACAATTACGTTGGCGTTACCGAATCGATGATGTCCTGAAGCTGGCCGTCAGCCAATCGACCGGAGACGCGTTCGACGACTGTGCCATCAGCATCGACGGCAACCAAAAATGGATACGAGCTAACTCCAAAAGCACTCAAAAGATCGTTGTCCGAACTGTCGACAACCACGGTGTTTTCGAAACCTTCTCTGACAAACCATTCGCCCGGTGGAAAATTGTCCTGTGTTGGTCGCGTGTCAACAGACACGGCAACATATTCAACGCCATCGGGCAAAGGATTGTCTTCGAGATACTCAACGATCTCGGGAAGTTCTCCCTGGCAGGCAGGACACCAATGGGTAAAGAATCCGTAGACCCGAGCGTTCTCAGATTCGCTTTCAAAGTCTTGCCCATTGATCGTCGAGGCTTCGAACAACGGCACCGTCGATCCAACCGCGACGTCGGTTGCCGCGTTTGAATCAAAGACTGGTAAATCTGAACCCGAAAGAATTGTCACTGGAGCGTTTACAACTGCCGCAACGGCAACCGCAAACTCTTCTGTTGCCACATTGTTGGCCGGATCGGTTGCAGTTACGGTAATCGTTAAATCTCCGCTTCGCGACGGAGTCCAAGTCAGTCGACCGTTGGAATCGATCGACGGTGTCGCGTCACCTGCTTCAACGGCGGTTCCCGTAAACGTAACGTCGTACGTCAGCGTCCCACCTTCCGGATCGGCTGCGGTCACTTGTTGAACAAATTCAGTTCCGGCGGTTGCGGTGGCGTCTACGATGGGAGTGATCGTTGGATCTTCATTGCCAGTGACCCCGCCCACATCAACAGTTAAAAATGTTGATTCACTGTCGTTGGCGAAGACAGAAATATTTCGAACTCCATCAACACGATTGTTTGATGTGTGTTGGTACGTTAACGTTCTTAAGACTTGTGTGAACTGAGCTGCCGTCGCGGGCCCAGTCAATGACAGTGTCCCGTTGGATGAGTCATAGCTCGGTGTGATACCTGTCGTGCCGACATCGACAGCCAAAACTTCGCTCTCGAAAGTTGCTTCATCGGACAATCGGACAGTGATTCCTTCGACGTCCGATCCAACGATGACCGGTGCAACGTCCAGCCCTGCGCCAATCGTGATCGGCTGTGTGTCAGATTCTTCGAAGGTAAAGTTTGTTGTCCCTGTGGATTCAACATTCACGTCTGCATCAACTCGAATGATTCGGACGTTGTCTAGCTGTGGTCCAGCTCCATCGCCCGTGTTTCCGTCGCCTGGCTCACGAAAGATAAGTTGCGTGGTGTCTGAATCGGCGGTGACGGTGAAGCCAACGTTAGTCCAATCGGATTGGCCGCGGAACGTGCCCGCCCAATCGCCATTCCATTGGACGCGAACTTCTTCGCTTGCCGAACTAGTTCCGCTGTCTGATCTGATGTCGAAAGAAACAAAATAGACGCCGCCATTTTCGGTTGCTATGTCTGCAATCAAAACGTCGGTTCGCTCGTCGGAGCCGTCAAGGTTAACGTATTGTGATCCATCACTGGCGTCTCCGGTGACAACATCGAGAATACGACCTTCTTCCGGTCCGACCATCGCCCAACCATCGACGTCGGAAATGTTAACGCTACCAGACGCATTGGTTTCAAAGCTGCCGTTTGTGACCAAGCTGTCGGTTACCTTTATCAAACGTACGTTGTCGACCAAAGCGCCAAGTCCATCATTGCCGGCACCATCAACTTCGTTCAATTGCAATCGAGTCGAGTCACCGGACGCACCCGAAACGGTCAGTGTGAATGTTTGCCAGAATACATCGCCACGAAAGGTACCGAGGCTGTTTCCGCCCCATGAAACTTCAATGTCGTTCGTCGAAGCATCAGCGGTGCTGTCAGCTGTTCGACCACGCAGGTCAAACGTCAAAACGTATTGTTGTTCGAAATCCGTATCGATAACCTGAAAAATTGACTCGACTGATTCTGCATCGACATCGAGATGCAGCACCGTGTTGCGTGGACTGTCGTTGAATCCTACAAGGCTAACCAGTTCACTCGATGGCAAGGTTGCATTCCAGCCGTCGACGGTGTTCGCGTTGATTCGTACAGCCGCTCCTTCGGCCACGTCGGTGGCATCAAAGTTTCCGTTTTCGATTAAGCCACTGTCAATTGTGGCGTCACCATCGAACTGGGCTTCTCCAAATGTTGCCAATAGCTGTCGAGCCTCAAGGCGACCGTAGTTAAAGCGATTTGACTTGTTGCGTTTTCTTTTGGACATGGTGTTTCCGCGAGTTTGATGCAAGCGATTCCTGAACGAAATCGGTTTTTCAGATTATTGAATTTTCTATCGCAAATGGAATGATTCGGCGCTTTGAATCTGTAGAAGAATCTGCTGATATAAGCGACGTATCAATGCCATTCTATTTTAACTAACGCGGACTGAATCGGACGAAAATGTAGGGTTTGCGCAAGATATTCAACGAACTGAATGGGAAAAACGAGTGAGAATCGGTTGAATCGGCAGGACTGACAAAACTATCGAAGGTGCGTTGCGTTTTTGCAACACCAGCGAGACACCAAAGCCGCAAGCCTGAAAAAGTAACGGAACAGCCAAATACACATAGCAAATCCAGTTTTAGAGAGACGACTGCTCAAGCAAGTGGTTGGCGATTCAAGTGGTTGGCGATTCAAGTGGTTGGTGATTCAAGTGGTTGGCGAATTCAATTGGTTAGCGAATTCCATCCGCCGGCTCAGCGGGAGCGTCGCCCTCCCTGTTGTAGGAGTGCGTCTTGGATGGATTGCTCGGAGGGAATTGCTATTCAGGAGGGCGAGGCTTATGCCGAGCCGGCGGGTGCGTGTGTCTTCGATCGCGACACCATTTGTCGACCGAAGGCTCGGTTCAACAATTTGGCTCATCATCTTTCGTTGGCGGTTTTTTGTCGTCCATGTTTTTGTCGTCCGCCTTTTCCTCGGTTGTCGATGTTTCATTGGTCGTTTCATCATCCGGTTTGGGAGCGGCGTCTTCACTCGTGGGAGCCGGTTCTTTTTTCGCTTCGTCGTCGGTCTCTTCTGATGGCTCGCTTCCTTCTTTGGGTTCGCTCATTTCTTCCGCGCCCGTTTTCGGCTCAGTGTTCAAAGTTTCTGGTGGCTTTTTGAATCCTTCCAGATTTGGCAAGCCGGTGTCAACACCACCAGCCCCCTCGGCGGCGGTCGACGGTGCGCCCGTTGGCGGAGCTTTCACTTCAACCAAATCCAATCGCGTCGACTGAAGCGTCTTCAAATTCGACGCCGAGATAACGTAGTACCATTCGCCGAATCGTTCATTCAATTCCTTAACGAGATTATTACCTGATTCAATTTTCTCGTTGTATTGCTTCAGTTCGTCTTCAAACTGAGATGCCTTTAGCTCAAACTCAACTTCAGCTTTCTCATAAGCATCAAGATCCAAATCGAAAGCGATGAATTTCGGATCTCGTTTCTCTTCCGCTTTCGTTGTCGGCGTCGGAGGCGATTCTCCGTCTTCCGGTTCCGCTTGATCATTCTGCTTGTCTTCGGCGTCACCATCAACTTCGTTCTCCGCCCCAACGTCATTGGGCGTGGTAGGCGCGTCCGCTGGAGGAACGTAGCCTTCTGGTTGAACCGGTTTTGGAGGAAGCACAGGTTTAGCCGGTTTTTCTCCAAGCAATGTTGGATCAAACTCAACGCGAAGGAACACGTATCGATTCAGCGATTCATCTTCTTCGACGACCTCCGTTGATTCGGGATCGGAATTATCTCCGTCACCATCAGTTGAAGATTCATCTTCCAGTCCGCCATTTGAATTCTCTGGAGTTTCAGGTTTGGTTTCGTTGGGTGATCCGATTTCAATCGCATCGCCCTCCCCTTCGACCGTCGTGCCGACATGGATGCGGTATCTCACACCAGCTGAAGTTCCAACTTCCAGCTCTCCAAACTCGGAGACCAGTTCCAATTTTTCTTGCGTGCCGCCAAAGTTGAATCCTTTGGCCATCAACTCGCGTTGCAATTGTCCGACGACTTGGCTTTTCTCTCGTGGAGCCTTTTCCAGCTCCGGAATTTTGGCCAGCCCCAACTCGGGAGTTAAAAGAATCTGGTCGTTAAACTTAAATCGCGGTCGAACACCGGCAAGTGCCATATTGTCGAGGACGTTGACGACACTGGTTATCTGCGGAATTTTGAGCGATTCAATTTCATCGTTCAGGCCTTCCAAAATCCAAGGATCAGCCGGGTCTATTCGCGTGACCTTAATTTCGTCACCTTGCTGTTTGAACAGTTCACGGACCTGTCCAAACGGGCCACTGCCACGCTCTTCGATTGAATAGTTGTTGATCTTAATCTCAACCAGGTTCTGCGGATCGATTTGAAGCAGGTCTGGGTTAATCCAATCTGCAAACCTCGTCGACAAGTCAAGTTTTAATGGGACAGAATAAGTCTGTTGTTCATCGGCTCGGCGAACGTAATAGTTTTTGGGGGCTTCAGCGTCGTTTTGAAATGGACGATCTGTTTCTGCAAGTACAGTCTCTCCGGCTTCTTTGCCGATGATGAAGTCGACCAGCGTTTCGTCGTCACCGTCTTTAAGTTGAATTCGTTTGCCGACAGCTTCCGGATCGTCAAAGACGTCATCGCCAAGTGGATCAATGACGCCAAATCGCTTGTAATCGTCTTTTTGTCGGCCGACCAATGTTTGGCGGTTAAGCCCCATGACCGAGCTGCCTGTTTCGGCTAAACGACTGGCCGCCTCGGCGGGATAGTTGTAGTGCGACGGTATTCGCCAGAGCCCATCCTGCTCGCTGACGCTGAATCGTTTCAGCGTGCCGGTCTCTGGATCGACGGCCGAAACCTCGAGCGTTTTGGCTTGCTCCGTCGAATCAAACGTTTCATAAAACGGTTTTCCGACCAATTCAAAGTCGGATGATGAACGCGGTTTGTTGACGAAATGGCTGGCTACCGCTGCGCCGACAAACGCGACAGCAACGCCGACGAATCCGAGAGTTTTGGTTGTTTCTTGCATCGTTATGTTGCACTAAAAGTTAGTGTTCTTGGTCAAAAGTTGTTTCGCTAAATTTCCGGTTTAACTATTTCGAACTGTCTGAATCAGCCACCCTGCGTTCCGGTTTAATGTTTCTCTGCTCATTCATCATACGCATCCACAATACCGTGATGCCCAGCATCAAAGCTGGTAGGGGAGCCGCAAAGATGGTCCAAAATCTGAACTTGTTTTTTTCACGTTGCATCAGTTGCTGCTCTTTGATTTCAAGTTCGGTGATCTCGTCACGTAACTCATCGTCAAGCTTGGCTTGTTTGAGCTCAAACCGGCGCTGAGCATCCATCGCACTTTGCGAAGTCTTTTGAAGTTTTTGAAAGAAGCTCAATTGTTCGTTTTGCTGAATTTTCGACGTCGCTGCATTCAGGTTTTCTTGAGCGTCGGCTAGTTCGTCTTGTACTTTCTTTTCCGCCGCCTGCTGCTGCTCAAGCCGCTGTGAACGAAACGTTTTGAAAATCGATTCCAATCGAGTCAGCGTTCGCGGAACGGGTCGACGATTTCTCAACCGGACAAAATCGTCCGAGCCAGCAAGGACTTCGATCGCGTTTTGAAACAACGAGTGGTTATCAAGCCTTGAGTCCAGCGATTCTTCGTGGATTCTGTTGAGGTCGGTGACAAAATCCAAATCGCTGATAAAAACAACATCCAGGTTCGAGTCGCCTTTCCCTTGAATGCGAGCCGCGATTACGTGATCTTCCTCATCAATATAAGACTGCGGCTCGGGGTTGATCACTTTCAACAACTCGCCGGTAATCTGGCTCATCTCCGGTTGCTCATCGACCGTCATTTCGCCCGTTCGCGGATTAAGCATTCGCCGCGCTTCGATTCGAGTCATCATCAACTGATCGGCTGGCGTCGAGCCCGAGTCAGCGCCCAGCGAAACCAGCGGCGTAAAATCGTATTTACTGTTGCTCGATTTTCGGATTGAGCCCGGATAGAAAAACAAAAGTTCATTCAGCCCTGAAGTAATTGGGCTGTCTGGATTGAACGAAATTCTTCCATCTTCGTTCTTCACAAAGACCAACGCTTTCTCAAACGGACCGTAAAATGCAGGCCAACCGGCTCCCAGGTACGGAGGCCATTCGCCTTTGAATGAAGGATGCGGTTGAGACAGGTTCCAAACGGATGATCCTGGATTCCAGTCAACTCCCAGGGCCGACAATAGCGTCGCCGCGGAACCACCGTCAGCTTTCGGCATCGACGAACTGGTCAGGATTTGCGTGTAACGTGATTGCCTGCCGACTCGCGGTTGAAGCGGAGAGTTGATGACGCCAACTTCGGTCGGATGTTGAAACGTCCAAAAGAAGAGAAGCGGATCTGCCATGATCACCGCCGGATGACCGGCTTCCAAATACTTCACTAACTCCGTCATCGCCATTTGATCGAGACTGGATGGATCCGCGACGATCAAAACGTCGGGAGCTTTTTTGGTTTTCTTCTTTGCCGCACCCTCTTCCTGTTCTCCCTCGGTCGGTTCGGTTTCGAGATAGCCGCTCAAATCGGTCCCTTCGAGATACTTGATCTTGAAATGACCTTTAAGCTGATCGAGCGTCGACGTGAACAACCATTGTTCCACTCGCCCCTGTCCGGGAATGTCGGGACCGCCAAAGTGAGCGTCCGAGTTCAAAATCCCGAGCGTCATTCTATCGTCTGGCTTTTCCAAAGTCGCCGCGATCGAGCGACTGAGTTCGTACTCAATGGAGGAATCACCAGAGACAAAAGGGAGTGTTGTGTCCCCGCGCGAGCTGGAAATCTGCGCTCCTAGATAGACTTTTTGTTCCACGACGTTGCCATCAACTTCCGATCGATCATCCCGCGGTTCAATTCCCAGCTGTTGGGCTTCCAGTTCCGCCTTACTGTTGGGAGCGACATCGACAAATCGAACGTCGACATAGTTGCCGCCATAGTCGCTGAACTGATTTAGCAACCCAACAAACTGCTTCTTTGTATTGACGTAACTTCGCGGAACGTTTTTACTGACGAATGCTTGAATGGTTACCGAGCAATTTTCTTTTTTGGCTTTCTCTAACGTGTCAACGCTGGCGGTGTCGAGCGTGTAAAGTTTTTCGGCGGTTAAATCGGCTTGAGCGGATAGGCTGGAAATCCCAAAACTCACCAGGTAGTTGAGGGCAACAAAGGCAACACCAAGTGAAAGAGCACGGACAAAAAACTGCGTGCCAAGACTCGTTTGTTGTCCTTTACTCCAGTGTCGGTGGCTGATCACGATCAAGTTCAAATACAACATGAACACGGTCAGGGTCACGAAATAGACGACACTGGAAAGCGGGATCAGGCCGATCGTAAAGTCACCAAGGTTCCAATCGACACCAAACCTTTCAAGTCCGATGTTGCCTTTGAAGTAAGTTCCAATGAGGACGGGGATCGCACACAACAAGTTTCCCAACACAAAAGCTACCGTCGCACTGCTGGTCAGCGAAGATGCAAACAGGCCGATCGATACCAGAGCCATGCCCGCCAGCCAATAGCCGATGTAGGTCGTGACGATGACTCCCCAATCGGGATCGCCGATCAAATCCAGCGGAATCAACTGCGTCATCGAGAACAGCAACGCGATCGTGTAAACCGCGAGCGCTGCGAGAAATTTTCCCAGCAGAATATCGAAATCAGATGCAGGCAAGGTGAACAGAATCGAATCCGTGCCGGATCGTTTCTCTTCCGCCCAGATCGTCATCGTGATCGCAGGAATAAACGTCAACAACAACATCGGGAACCAGCGACTTAGTTGATCGAGGTTGGCCAGGTTGTCGGCAAAGAACTGCGAACTGAATGTCATCACTGCACACACAGTAACGAACACGACGATAAACAAGTACCCGAGTACGCCGGAAAAATATTGTTTTACGTTGCGCCAAAAAACGGCTGAAACTACATGCCATCGAAACATGTTGAACTGATCTCCGTTGTAAAATCAAAGCAATGTTTTCGAAAAGTAGCGCTTACAAAAACCAATTTGAAAACGCGACTCTTTAGTAAATTGAAGGTGGCTTAGGCTGGGGAGCCGGATTGAAATCCAGTCAGCGAGTGGAATTTGGTTTCCAACCCCTGTCGGTTACCCATCTGTTCAATCGGGTCATCGAAAACGATCTTACCGTTGTCGATCAAAATGACCCGGTCACAAAGAATCTCCACTTCCTGCAAAATATGGGTAGAAAGCAGAACGGTTTTGGTTTCACCCAATTCCTTAATAAGTTCTCGAATACCAACGAGTTGATTAGGATCAAGTCCGCTGGTTGGTTCATCAAGAATCAGCACGTCAGGATCGTGAAGCAATGCCTGCGCCATCCCAACGCGCTGCCTGAACCCGCGTGAAAGTTTACTGATTGGTTTGGTCCAGACTTCCTGAAGGTTGCATTTTTCTGCAACAAATTCCATCCGAGTGTGCCGTTGCGGCCCAGATAGTCCTCGTGCGCGTCCCAAATATTTGAGTGCTCCCTTGGGCGTCATCTCATCATACAGCGGACCATTTTCGGGCAAGTAACCAATATGGGTGCTGCCTTCGATGCGGTCCGTTTCCATATCATGACCGGCGATAGCAATCTTTCCACGCGTGGGTGCAAGAAAGCCTGTCAGCATTTTCATCGTGGTCGATTTTCCAGCGCCATTAGGCCCTAAAAACGCACAGACTTGTCGTTTCGGGACCGAGAAAGTGACTTCGTTGACTGCTGCGAATGCTCCATAAAATTTGCAGAGCGATTCGACCTCGATCATATTCGTCGAGTCTGACTTAGTAGATTCTGTGGTTTCCATAAGTGAAAATCGATTGTCAAAAATTAAGGTTATTGAAAAGCGGTATTATTTCAAAAATCTTCCACAGTTCAACAGCCCGACGACCATCGGGTTTCAGCAACTACACGATTGCTCGACAGGGGAAGAGAAACGAGCCGGAGCCATATTTATTCTTCGCGCAGAATCACGGAAATTGTGGATTCGTTGGCTACTCTGCCTCTCGAATTACCAGTATCTCCTCGGTCGAGGGGGAATCCAGCTCCGTTGATTTCCCGCTTGGCCAGGCAACGGTGACTTTTTCCACAGAGGTTCCCGAGGGAATTCCAATCGAAAGGACTTGGCTGTTCTGGCTGGCATATCCTTCACCCGACTGGCGATGCATCATTAGTTTTTCGCTATTGGAAAATTGAACGAGAATTCTTGCCCCGACTCCATCCCGATTGCTCAACTCAGCGCTTTCCGTGGCTCCCGTTTGGCCACCAATCAATTGGAACCGAACTGATTTTCGATCTGGAAAAACGTCGCCAAGTTGGTTTCGATAAATCTTGAAGCGTGGAACGTTGAGCGACATCAGCGCAATGTCCTGCCAGCCATCGCCGTCGAAATCGAGCAAACAAAACGAACGTCCGTCGTTCAAATCATCCGCGCCACTATTGAGCGACAGATCGGTGTAGTTGTCGCCTCGACGCAGGAACAAACGGTTTCGTTCGCTGCCGCTAAGCGAATTGCTGTAATATTTTCGGCCCGGTTCAATGCTCATGCCGGTCCTTGCGGCGCGTTCAGCCGAAACAATGTACTCTGTGTTGTACTTTTGACGATCCCAAAGTTCCGACGTTGCGAAAAGATTGTCTTTCGTAGGGTCCTGGCGCACGACCGAGCGCCATAAGCAACTTCACGTATCGACTTTGGTTGAGATTTCTTTCGGTGCTGAATAGTAACCACTCGGCACATAAAGATCGAGTTGGCCGTCATTGTCAAAGTCAGCCCATTGTCCGCCATAAGACCAGCCGACTTGATTGATGTGATATTGGTCGTCTCCTTGGCCTGCACGCTGAATTAAACTTCCATCTTCGTTTTCAAACAAGTAGTTTCCTGTTGCCGATATTTTCAATCGCTCATCGACTTGGCCAATCTGTTTAACAATTCTCGAACCGGCTTTGGAAAACATGTTCGAGACATAAAGATCAAGGTCGCCGTCGCGATCGAAGTCGCCCCAAGACCCACCCATGCCCAATCCGAAGTCTTTATTGACAATAACTTCGTCAGTGACTTCCGCAAATTTTGGCGCGGCGGCACCTTTTGCAGTTTCGTTTCTCAAGAGCGTGTCCGGCGCGAAGTCATTGCAAATATATAGATCATCGTCACCATCTGAATCGTAATCGCACCAAGCTGACTGATAGGAACGCCGCCACCGGGAGACCTCTTGGTCGGCGGAAACACGCTCAAGCTTTCCGTCGCCGCGGTTCATTAACATGACGTTCGGCGGACCGGGAAGCGTTAGCCAATGATGGCTGTTGCGAGTAAGGATCATGTAACGCGTAAATTCATCATCGCCAAGAAAGGCTTTGCTCCAAGCTTGGTCGTCTTTCAACGGACCGTAAGTGCTGAAGTAGACATCGAGAAGTCCGTCGCGGTTGACATCCGAAACAGAGATGCCGCTGACGAGGTAAAGCTTGCCGAGATTCGTATGCGAATCGGTGATGTCGACGAATTTTCCATCATCGTTACGCAAAATCATCGACGGCAAAACAGGCCGACCGATGATCGCGTCTTTGTCCCCATCGTTGTCGAGGTCGGCGAACAAAGAGCAGTTCACAAGTCGCTCAAAGTACAAACCGGCTTCTTTGGCGGATTCTATAAACGTGCCGTCGCCCTGTGATTGAAGCAGCTGGGTTGCACCCCATCGACCGGTCATGAAAATATCGTCATGTCCGTCGTTGTTGTAATCAACGACACTGACTGAAGTAAAAATATGGTTCGACGTCGCGTTGAACCAAGGCTTGAATTCGGGAACCGGGATCGTCACATCGCCAGCCAGCGATCCATTCAAAAGGATTTCATCTTTCAATGATTCTTGAGATCTCGCAATCGTTTCTTGCTTCGAGTCACCGACGATCACCTCGGCCAGAACTTCGGTGAAAGCAGGCGTAGGTGATTCCGTAAGCTTGCCGTCTTTCTGGTGCCACTGAACGAGCCTCCAAGCGTCACCGGCTTTTTCCCAAACAAGATCTTGATAAGCCTTAAACGCAAACGCCCGGCCGTCAGGATGAGTGGCACGAGCTTCCATTTTCGTTTCAAGTGACAACTTGTTTCGGTTCAAGGTTCCATCGTCATTCGATTCGAACCGTGAGGCAATAATTCCAAGCTGCATGGTTTCCCATGGAATGCCCATAGAAGTAATCACTTCGAGCGGGTTTACTTCGGTGACGTCCGAAGTTGCCTGAATGGGCAAGTGGCCAACTTTGGTGAGCGGGTCTATTGGCTCAAGGCACGACAGGGGGTCTGCGTCTGCAAAGAGTGTGGCTGACTCGAAAGCTTTCAGTTCATCGGGCAGTTCGCCGGTCGGAGATTTGCTTTCAGCTTCCAACCACGGAATGAGTTCTTTAATCCGAACGGAAAAGTCAAGTCCAAGATCTTCGGTTTCAATAACGACGGCAAGCTCTTGGCGAGCTTGATCAGCCAGCCCGTTGCCAGGCCCAAGATTCTCGAATGGCGAGGAAGCCGATTTCGATTTTTCGTCAGCGACATCGCCGCCCTCAGCCGTTCCATCGGTGACCGCTGGTTTGGGAGAGCACCCAGTGTAGAGCGAGCACCCGGCCAACAGGATGATCGTAGCGAGAAACGAAGTTATGTATCTAAAACGCATGAAGGTTTCATGTTGCATTTTGGTGAATGATTCATCGACATTCAAAGTATAGCAGAAACGCAGTCCAACTCTCACAATGTCTTATGCATGACGAGCGAGTTGGCAACGATGTTGAATCCCAGTTTTTCAAAAAGCTTCAGCGACGCCTCATTGGATTGCTTGGCTTGGGCTTCGACAATGCCTACGCCTTGCTGTGCCATCTGTTTAAGTGATTCGCCAACCAGAAATGTCGCCAATCCGGTACGACGTGCTGACTCGACAATGTTTAAGTCGTATAGACCGCGCGCTTTGACTCCCCATTGTGACGAGATAGGAAGAATGTCCCAGTACGAAACCGTGCCGCAAACTTCGTTTCCTTTTTTTGTTGTGACATGAAACCGATCACGTTCGGCCATCCCGAGCGTGCAGCACTCCCACCAGGACTGCTCCATGGGATCGGGTATCGAGTTGATCAAATAGTTTCGTCGGATAGTCATTTGTTGGCGACCGATGATGCTTTTAAAACTGGCAAGGTCGCGTTCAAGACAAACGATGCGGTCGGTTTCTTGAAAACCAAATTCAGTCAGCGCGTTGATCATCAGCGCATCACCCTCCATCACTCCCGCAAGCCGACTTCCTCCATAGAGCCCAAGATAAAAAGGCGTCTGCGGAAATCGCCCGCCGAAGTAAACTTGCTTCGCGCCATGGGATGTCAAGTAATCAATACCTTGTTGAAGCAACCGTGCTGCAATCGCCTGTTGATGTTCGCCCGGTCTGACGCGAAGCTGCGAGATGACTCCAATTTCGCGATTCAAATCGGAAAGACTTTCATCGACATCAAACGAAGCGTGGACAAAGCCATGGCATTCGCATTGTTCGCGAGTGAGTGAATTGGTCGCCAGAATCAGGCTATTGCGATCGAAGTAAGGCTTGGCGAAGACGTGGCGATCAAGCATCGAGTGATCGAGGTTACCGAAAAATCCGCGGAACGGTTCCTGGCTCCGCCAAACATCCACCAGCAGCGGAGGATCGGTGTTCAAAAACGGCCGATACGAAACTTTTTCAAGCACAGGTTTGGTCGATACGAGGTCGGTTGAGGTAGTACGTTTGGCAGGTCTGCATTGGAACAGCGCCAACATTGCGTGCCAAGTAGTCGGCTTGGCCAGTAATCTGGTTATGGTGATAAGCTGTTTGAATCATCGGTAACCTGTTTAAATCGTCAGGCCACTTTTTGTTGTTCGCGGATCCGTTTCGTTTTTCGAACCGGTTTTTCTTTCCAGCGACGGTGAATCCACCAGAACTGGTCAGGATCGCGCTGGATCGCGTCGGCCATTCGGTCGTTGTACCATTGAGTAAGCTTCGTCACGTCTCGAAGCTCGTCTTCCATGATCAGCGGATCAGCAACGCCAGTGCAGCCGATTTCAAAATTCAAGGGCTTGTCCAAGTGTTGGCAATAGCTAACCATCATCGGCGCGTTCCCTGATAGCGTGAACAATGCGACGGCTTTGTGGCATGCCGCCGGTCTGCCGAGAAAATCGATCCAACATCCTTTGGTGCCGGCATGTTGGTCGCCAAGTAGCGTAAGGATTCCACCGCTTTCGAGAACCTCTTGAACCGCAGTCGCGCTGCCGTCTTTCGGTAAAATAAATTGTCCGTTGTGGCCGCGAAATTTGTTGACAAAATCGTCAAGGTATTCGTTGTCCAGTTTTCTCGCTACGGTATAGCTAGGCATGCCAAGCAATCCCGTCACATAGCCGCCCATTTCAAAATTTCCAAAGTGACCCGACACGGCGACCAAGGGACGGTAGTCGATCAGATAGTTCGTCATCTGAACTTTGTCACGAATGAAAACGTGTTTCCGCCAGTTGGAATCATGAATCTTCCGCGGCGCCAAAGCGATCTCACATCCCATCAACAGCAGGTGGTACCACATTTCGCGCGACATCCGGGCAAGTTCCAGTTCGCTAGTTTCGGGATAGACCCCAAGAATATTTTCGTAGATGATTTTTCGTCGGAAGCCAACTTTGTCGGCGAGCAACCAAGCGAGAAACCGGCAGAGCTTGGCAACGCCCGAAAGCGGCAAGACCTGGATGAAGCTGATTACGATTTGTATCAGCAAGTATTCGGCAAATTTTTTCATGCGATCCTTCGCATTGAAGCTGGCTGTTTAGAACCAATATCGTAAGCCGATTCGGGAAATCAGCAAAGATCAGATAGCGTCAGCCGAAGCTTGATTGTGGAAGAAAGTTTGCGACTACAGCGGCAGTGTGACCGTCTTTTTTTGCTTGGCGGCTTCATAAATCGCCACGATGATTTCAACGCTTCTTCGCCCTTCAGCACCATCGATCTCTGGTTTTGTGCCGTTTTCGATTGCTGCCAGGACGTCACGAAATTGGTGAGCATGCGCTGCGTGCCCGATGGCAGAAGGATCTGCCGCTCCGCCACCCGTTTGAGTTCGTGACTTAAATGCCGCGACGATCCCTTCGTCTTCAGTTGTCATTTCTTCAAATGCCCAGAATTTGATATCTTCTTCTTCAATACCTGCCGAACCTTTGCTGCCGTGGATTTCAATCTTCTTTAACGATCCTGGAAAGGCTGCCGTGGTGGCTTCGATGGTGCCAAGCGCACCGTTTTCGAATCGCAACGAAGCAGTCGCAACGTCTTCGACTTCGATTCGATCATGAGCCAGCGTTGCCGTCTGCGCTGAGATCTCGGCGACCGGCCCCATCAGCCAAGTCAACAAGTCAACGCTGTGGATGGCTTGGTTCATTAAAGCGCCGCCACCATCGAGCTCCCAAGTCCCTCGCCATTTACCACTGTCGTAATATTCCTGTGTGCGAAACCACTTCACATACGCATCGCCCAACGTCAAAGTCCCAAACTTTCCAGCATCGATGGCTTTCTTTAGTTGCAGACTGGCTTCGTGGAATCGCGACGGAAAAATGGTCGAAAGTACGACGTTGTTTTTCTTACACGCATCAATGATTTGATCACATCGTTCAAGGGTGACTTCGAGCGGCTTTTCAATAATCACATGCTTGCCAGCTGCGGCCGCAGACAAAGCTGGTTCCAGATGAGCACCACTCGGTGTGCAGATGGCCACAATGTCGACTGCTGGATCGGCAAGCATCTCGTCAAGCGTTTTGTAGGCTGTTCCGCCAAACTCGCCGGCAAATTTCTCGGCGGACTCAAAGGAGCGGCTCTGGCAAGCAACCACTTCTGCGTTTTCGATGTCGGCGATTGCTTTTGCGTGAAAGTTCGCAATCATGCCGCAGCCAATAATGCCAAATCCAAATTTCATTTTCGTCTACACTTTCTATATAGTGGGTCGTCCGCAGGCTACGGTCTTAATTGGGCGCCGAAACGGGATCCGGATCGATCCCGCCCAATTCCGGAAACAGGATTGGAAGCGTGAACCAAAACAATGAAAACCCGTTAAGCATCATATGCATAATGATGCACGGAAAAATACTTCCCGTTTGCCGAAAGACCCAACCTAGTCCAATGGAGAAAAAGAACAATGGTATTGGCGCAGGCCCTTGCCCAACATGTGCGAGCGCGAAAAATGCTGAGCTAACGACGATTGGCAACCAGTACGTTACTCCGGTCGGCATGCCACTGTCATTGGCCGACGCAATATTGGCCGACGCAATCGTCGAGGAAGCGTTGAGAGACTCGGCGGGTGCTTGAAAAGGGTTTTCCGTATCGAAGGCTTGGTCGAGCGGAACTGCTGCTGTGGCCTCGACATTCGAATCAATTACCGGCGCCGAATAGTAACTGCCGAGAATCAACTTTTCGAGCGGGGCTCTTTTTTCGTAAAGTCGCTGCAGCCAATTTTGGAGTATGCCCCGGAAGAATATTTCCTCTGTAATTGGCGCAACGATAAAAGCCATTAACCATGCAGACGCAAGCGCCAAGAGGCTCTTTCCGTCCATCAACATCTGCAACGTCGGATGTTCGTAATCCCAAAAAGAAGTGACAAGCGATTGAACCAGAAGTGTTACCGGAACGACCAGCAGGAATCCGATGATGGCCAAGCGAAAGTCGGTGCCAACTACATTTGGCTTCCAACCGAGGAATTGAAACGAACCGTAGCGAGCGCGAATGATCAACATTGCAAGGATCGTCCCAGCAAGCTGAATGACGCCCACAGCGATCATGAACTGGGCCATTTGGCTTGCACTTGCAGATTCCAGATCTTCGATTGGGATGTCCAATAAGAAAATCGCCACGAAGACGCTGACGGTTTGGCCAACGAACCATAAACCGAACATGATCAGCACATCGAGTAATCCAAGGGGATTCGGCTCGATGTCGCGTTGTAAGAAAAGCGGCTCTCCACGACTTCGCTTTTGAAACGCCATCGCCCAACAGGCTAAACAGGCCAACCCCATCAAGCCCAGCGTTACATTAAAGATGATTGTCAACATGGATGGGGTTCAGAAGGAAGGTGGCTTTTTAGTAGATTGTACGCTGAAGCGGGTATCGTCTAAGGTCGAGCGTCAAGTTTGATCTGGTTCAAGGACAAAACCGCTCGCTGATTTAACATATAGCCAACCAGAATGAAGTGTTGACCAAACAGAAACCCAGATCGTTATTGTTGCAGCGATGATCAACCAGATCGGAACTTCAGACGTACCGCCGGCTGCATATATCAAAGCCAGGTAACAAGCGACGACGGCGGCACATTGGAATACCATTTTAAGTTTCCCTGCCCACTTGGCCGAAAAATCGCCACCGCTTCCTTCGATCAAAGATCGCAACACAGTGACCAGTAGCTCTCGGCCGACGACAATAACCGCGATCCAACCAGCAATCCTGGCGTACCACGGAAAGCCATCGTTCATTTCGACAGCCAGCAAAATGTAGGCGCCGCAAATCAGGATCTTGTCGCAAAACGGATCGAGAATCCTGCCAAGCTTGGTGACTTGGTCATGCTTTCTTGCGTACCAGCCATCGACCCAATCTGTACCGGCTGCGATCAAGAATAACACGAGTGCAGTTTTGTAAAATCCGGCAGACGTGGCGCCAAAGACAACAAAGGATAAGACTAGCCTTGCCGCAGAAATTTGGTTGGGCACATTGAAGACTTGTGATTTATTGGAATCCATTACAACCTGTATTCACGAACTTCCACGGCAATTGAGTATCATCAAAGTCCCGTTGGATATTAACTAATGATGTTCAACCCGACTTTCTTCGGCTTTCTAATTGGCTTAGGTTTTCCTACCGCCGCTCCAATCAAGTCATAGCCTTGCACCGCAACAATTTCACAAGCCACGATATGTCCCATCTCCAGTCGGTCTTCTGTCTCAGTGACAAAAACGATTCCGTCAACATCTGGCGCGTCGCCTGGGCCACGTCCGATCCAGACTCCGTCCTGATCGGGGACAGGTTGATCAATAATCACATCCATTTGAGTTCCGACTAAGCTTTCGTTGAAGTCGAACATGACTTTTTGTTGAACTTGCATCAGTCGTTCACGGCGCGCGTTTTTGACTTCTTCGTCAACATGGCCTTCCATCTTTGCTGCCGGGGTGTCAGGCTCGAAAGAATAAGTGAACACGCCCATACGTTCAAACTTGTGCCGCTCAACAAATTGAACCAACTCTTCAAACTGTTCATCTGTTTCACCTGGAAAGCCAGCGATGAAAGTCGTGCGAAGAACAAGATCGGGGATGATTTCTCTCATCAGGTCGATTTGTTCGTTCATCTGTGCTTGGTTCACGCGGCGCGACATTCGACGAAGCATTGTGTCGTCGGCATGCTGCAAGGGCATGTCGATGTAAGGAACAATTTTTTCACACGACGCAATTGTTTCAAGCAGTGGGCGGTCAATGTACATCGGGTAAAAGTACATTAGCCGAATCCAGTCGAGCCCCTCGACAGCGTTGAGCTGAACAAGCAATTCGGCCAGGCGGGGTTCGCCGTACAGGTCCATGCCGTAGTACGTCGTGTCTTGAGCGACGATGACGAGTTCGCGAACACCTTGGTCGGCGAGCTGTTGGGCTTCGGCGATCACGTTTTCGATTGGCTTGGTCGCGTGCTTACCACGCATTTTCGGAATCGCGCAAAACGTGCAAAGCCGGTCACAACCTTCGGAGATTTTCAAAAAGGCAAAATGGTTTGGTGTGATTTGGAATCGATCTTCATCAGGCAACGCACGGATCGGAGCAGGCTGAAAAACGTTTCGCTGTTCGGCAAGGTCACCGACCAGTCGATCTGCAATTTTCGTAATCTCTTCGCGACCGAAAACACCAACGAGTGAATCGATTTCAGGACGATCGACCAGCATTTGTTCTTTTTGTCGTTCAGCGAGACAGCCGGAAACGATCACGCCTTTTGTTTTGCCTTGCTTTTTCAGCTCAAGCATCTCATCGATTGCGGCGAACGATTCGGTGCGGGCTTCTTCGATAAAGCCACAAGTATTGACGACGACGAAATCGGTCTGCTCCGGATCAACGACCATCTGGTAGCCATCGAGCTTCAACAATCCCATCATTCGTTCGCTATCGACGGTGTTTTTTGGACAACCCAAACTGATGAACGCGTACGTCCCTTTGATGTCTTTACTTTCGGGGATTTGTTTGAAGTCGGTAGCCAAGAGTATCTCGCGCGATTGATGTTGATTCGTTCACTAAAATCGTAAACGAAGCGTCTACCAAACGGGAGGGTGAAAATGTGGAATGCCGACAGTGGAACACGGAATTGCCTGTTCCTTGTCCCGTATTCTGGCTCGTGTATTCCGCATAGGCATCAAACTTCATCGCCGGCACGAATTTGGCAATAGCTTTCGTAACGCCTGGCGTCGATCTTTCCGTCAGCCACTGCCCATTTGACGCTGCAATCTTCTTCATGCGTGTGCGAACAATCTGGGAATTTGCAGTCGTTGATAAAAGGGCGAATGTCGCGAAAATAGCCACCGACCTCTTCGGCGATAACGTCCCACAGTTGAAACTGTCGAATGCCCGGTGTATCGATCAAGTGCCCTTTGCGATATAAGTCGGTTGCAAAGCCGGGATCTTGTTTAACAGCATCGGTTTGCTTTGTTGTAGACTGTGGCGGTAGCTCTTGGTCGTCGCTTTCATTTATAACACTCTCCGACGTAGCAATTCGGTTTTCGTTTAGCGGAATCAGTCGAGCCGAAGTCGTCGTGTGTCGGCCCTTCTGGTTTTCCGAACTGACTTTGCTGACTTTGAGTTGCAATCCGGGTTCAATTGCGTTCAAGATCGAAGACTTTCCCACGCCGCTTTGTCCTGTCACAACGCTGTCCCGCCCGGCCGTCAATTGTCGAAGCTGTGCGATGCCTTGTCCCGTAATCGTTGAAGTCAAGACGACCGCGTAACCTAGTTGACTCCAGACTCCGACTACGGGCTGTAAGTCAGCGGTGTCGATCAAGTCGACTTTGTTGATCAATATGACAGGTTGAATCCCGGCCTTTTCTGCGGAGACCAGAAACCGGTCTACCAGATTCGGCTTCAGTGTCGGCTCATAAGCACTCGCCACAACGAATGCCAGATCGATATTGGAAACGATGATTTGCTGACGCTTGCGGCTGGTTCGGCTAATTTGATTCCGCCGCGGTTCGACCCGAACAATCACCGCTTGATCGTCTTCGCTTCCTTCAAACAACTGGATGGTGACATAGTCTCCCGCCACAACGACATGCTGCAAGTCAGTCGAAAGTGACTTCAAGATCCCGCGAACAGTGCACTGATAAGTCTTGCCGTCGCTGGCGCTGACGAAACTATTCAGCCCGTGGACGCTTAACACTCTACCTTTGCGACAGTTCGCAGAGTTGATATCAAGCTCAACCTCGAACCCGGAACTTTCGTCCACCGCGTTGGCTCCGATGATCGTTCGCTTTCTCGTAAGCGACCCCTTGCCGGAAACTCGCTCGCCTTGCTTTTCCGTCTCAAGAGCTTCCGCGTCGTCAGCAAAAGATTTAGTCAGATCGCCTCGTCGAACGCGCGTATTCTGTTGCTTTCGAAAGCTTGTTCTGACTTTATTCTTTCTCTTTTTGGCCATGTCGCGATTTTTAGATTCAAAGTCTCATTGGAAAAGAACAAAAAGGTTACGAGCGGTGAGCACAATCTGAGCCTTGGGCGAACCAAAGGCAAGAGCGTCTAGCAATTGACTATCGGAACCTTCTGACGCTCTACAAAATAGGGCGGTCCTGTAAAGGCGAATGACACGCCTCTATCTGGCGTTTCGGTCGCTTAAAGCGCCATTGCTTGCTCGACACTATTAGCTTAAGTAAACCACCGGCTGTTGACCAGCCAAATTGTCTACTCTGCAAAAACCAAGTTACCCAATCGACTTCGCTGGCATTACACAGGCTGTCGAGGGCGTTAAGTTCAAAAAATTCAATTCTGGATTTAACCGAGTAGTCGAAATCCGTGTTTTGGTTATTCTTAAAGTAGCAAAAGCATCGTTCTGGCTGTCGAAAACTTGAAAAAGCAGACGACAAATTGGGGACGAATGCAAGTACGGTAAACTTGGCGTGCTCGCTTGCCGAAGCTATAGAAATCGGTTGATTGATTATTCAAATCGGTTTTGATATCTCTACCTTTCGTGCCGGAATTCCGATGGCCAAATTTCTTCGCATTCATAATGAAGACCAAGGCTGCAATGCAGTACCTTGGGCGGAGGGTTCCCCAGACGTTACGACGACCAAATGCTTGAGCGAAGCGTTGTCGTTGTGTGCGAACGACAAATATGACGGGGTCTATTTTTCAGGGTTCTCCGATTCGATCATTCGCACAATCCAAAGCAACACAATTTTGGATTGCATACCGTTGGGAGTTGGGCTTCTCGACATTCAAAATAAAGTTGTTTCAGTTAACAAAAGGCTGACAAGCTGGTTTCCAAACGAACCGCTCGTCGGCCTTAATTTTTATGAAGCCATTGGGCACCCGACGATCATTGGTCCCGAGCCAAGTCCGTTAAGTACTTCGGTCGCGAAGAAGTGTTATTGCGAAGCCGTTATTCAGGTGCAGGAAAGGTACTTTCTGTTGGCAGTCACGCCAGTGCTTGACGATGCCAAAGAAGTTGTCCGCCTTGTCGTGTCGCTACGTGATTCTACCGAAACAATATTGCAGCGCCAAAAACTGGACGCGCTTCATCAAGCTGGTAGCGCGTTGGCCGATTTGCGGCCGGAAGAAATTTACGAGATGGAAGTCGAAGAGCGGATTGAACTGCTCAAAGACAATATCATCCATTACACAAAGGATTTGCTGGATTTTGATGTGATTGAAATTCGGTTGATCGACGGGAAGACGAACTTGTTGATTCCGCTGCTTTCAGTCGGAATCGATTCGAGTGTCGCACAACAACCGCTTTACGCGAAGTCAACGGACAATGGTGTCACCGGATTCGTCGCAGCGACTGGCAAGAGTTACATGTGTGAAGACACGACCAACGATCCGCTGTATCTCGATGGCTTGATGGGAGCCAAAAGTTCTTTGACGGTACCGTTAAAGTATCACGATGAAGTTATCGGTTCGTTCAACATCGAAAGTCCCGAGGTGGGTCGATTTACAGAACACGATTTGCAGTTCGTTGAGTGTTTCGCTCACGACATCGGCGTCGCGCTGAACACTTTGAAACTACTCAACGCACAGCAAACCGATACTGCCCTTCGCAGCGTTGAAGCGATCCGGGAAGCGATCGCGCTTCCAGTTGATGAGATTTTGACCGACACCGTTCAAGCGATCAGTGATTTCATCGGGCATGACCAGGAAGTTACAGGTCGATTGAAAACCATTCTCGATAACGCGCGTAAGATCAAGAAAGCAATTGCTGAAGTTGGCCAAGTGATGGCGATTGACGAGTCCATTCCTGAGGGAGTCAAATCCGCTTCTCGCCCAATCTTGAAGGACAAGCGGATTCTTGTGATTGACTCTGACAAGGAAGTCCGATCGTCGGCTCACAAATTACTGGAAAAGTACGGTTGTGATGTCGAAACAGCATCTGAAGGCCGCGAGGCAATCTTGATGGTCGAGAACGCGGGAGATGACCAAGCGTACGACGCGATCATTGCCGATATTCGATTGCCGGATATTGGCGGTTATGACTTGCTGATGAGATTGAAAGAATTCCAATCCGATCCGCCACTGATCTTGATGACTGGCTTTGGATACGATCCAGGCCATTCCATCGTCAAGGCTCGGCAAGCCGGATTGAAGGCTTACGCAGTGCTTTTCAAGCCATTCCGCGTTGAGCAGCTGCTGCAAATCGTTGAAGCGATGGTCAGCGGCACCGAAGTTCCTGCCAAGTAATTCATTGGCATCTTGAGCCCGGTCTCCCGGCAAATACAGTAGATGTTCTGTCTAATATTCCGGTTCTAACGCTTCGGATTCCGGTTCTAACGCTTCGGCGAACTTTGACTACTGGGCTTGGGTTTTATGGAAGCGCATTTGGATTTTTTTCCTAGACAATTTGGCGATTTCGACCAAATTTAACTAGAGGACATTTCAAAACCCAAAATCGTACGATCATCGTAGTGGGATTCGCCAGAATTCCCTTTGTTTTGAAAGCGAGTTGGGACTTCTGGCGAAGTCCACTACAGGTTTTGAAATACCCTCTAGTACGAATCGCGCCACAAGGTGTTCGGCGGTAGATCGTTCCAACGAGTATTAGCTGCTCACCTTTATTTCAATCGGCACCGTGCCGAGTATCTCTTGGAGAACCCATGTTTAACAATTTTTTGAAAAGCACTGCCGTTGCAATCGCATGCACGGGAATGCTTCTGACAAACGCTGTCGATGCTCAAGTTGCATCTGACACTGCAACGACCACTACGGCTGTCCACGACGCCGCTGGTGCTGGCGTTGTTCTCGGCTCTGGCGACTTTTATGCTTCTGGCAACGACGACGCGTTTGCTGAGTATGGAATCGCAACGTTTAATTTTACATCTGCCGATTTCGGTGGTGTAGTTACTGCGATCAACTCGGTTAACTTTGCTTTGACCGTCAACGATCGTACTTTCGCTGACGGCGACGCTGTCGAAGTCTTCTTCACTCCAGATACTGGTGCTGATTTGGATGCAGGTGCTGGCGACTTTTCAGCCCTGTCTTACAACACTGCACTTACAAACGGGCTCGACTCATCACAGTATGTAACGGCTCCTGTTTCAATGGGCGTTTTTGGCATTACAGAAATGGCTGGTCGTCCTGGTGGCGAAGTTGATGTTTTCTCATTGTCATTCACTGGCGCAAACGAAGCCGCTTTGATTGGCGCGATCAACTCAGGTGCTGACTTCCAATTGTTGATTGGTGCGACTGATACGACTCACGATATCACTTACTCAGGATTTGGAAACACTTTTGATCCTGGTGATCCAGCGTTGACAATTGACGCTGTCACTGCAGCGATTCCTGAGCCAACAACAGGTGTGCTTCTGGGTTTGGTTGCGATTGCAGGCGTTGTTCGCCGTCGTCGCTAATTGAATGCGATTTATCGCAGTTCAAAAGATAAAATCAAAACGCCATTGACTCGTTCAATGGCGTTTTTTTTGTTTCCAACAGCGTGAGTGACACGACCGTTGGACACTGTCCGATTATGTGCGGACGTGAGCTTGGCGATGAGTTTGGGTCATCCTCGGCCAAGCACAATCTTCCGGAACTCAGCAATCATCGGAATCTTGTCGAGCCACGCCGACGCGTCTGCTTTCGCTGCGTCTGCCGGACATTCCTCGCCGGCAAACCCCTCTGGAATTTGTGAGTAAAGTTCTTCCTCGCCGTCATCGTTCGTCTCGTAATGATGGTATTCGTAGCCGGGGATGAACAAATCGTCATCCGCCTCAACGTCTACTGTCCGTACGCCATAGCTTGAAAGCTCCGTCGTCAATGCTTGCGGAGGGAACATCCAAACGTGTTTTGCGCCAGCGACGAAGTAGTATTGGATCTTCCTGTTCATCGAGAGGATTCTGAACCGCTTAAGTCTGCCACCGTACAGCTTGCTTTTTGAAAAGCTGGTTTCGATCACGCCGTTGGCAAAGTCTGGCTGGAAACCGTTGACGACGACCAATGACTGCGGCTTTCCTGGTTCCGTAAAAGTTGCGATCGGACGGGCTCGGTTGATCAAATTCTTCTTGTTCGCGGCAGCCAGCTGACGCGGGCGACTGAAGTCTTGATAGGGTTCAATACGATCATCTGGTCCCTGTCGAAGTATTAACTCGAGAACGCCTTTGCCGTTTCGTGGCTTGTTAGAGAGTCCTAGAATTTTTTCGACAGCCGTTTGCATCTCCAGCGGCAGGTCTGTGGTCGACTCATCCGAAACGAGCATTTCATATCCGTCTTGAACCATATCACGAACGTCGCCCTTCCCAACCCACAATTGTCCTCCTTCCTTGGTGAAGTGAGATGCTGACCGCCAAGCCAGTGAGAGGTCTTTGTAAATGATGCGAGGATAGATCGTTTTGCGTTTTTGACCAGGCGATGATTGAACGACGTAGCCAACAAAAAATCTTAGATCTGGAATCTGAAAGATGTCGGTAAAGTAAAACCGTGTATCGAAAACATCGATCTTGTGTTTGGGTTGGAATTGCTTTTCGTTCAGCAACGCTAGATCGTTTTTGGCGATGCCCGCTATTTTAAAGCGGACTGACTCTGTGAGCCTCGCGAATTCTCTCTGCGTTTCTCTCGGCGAAAGTTGATCACGCAGAAAACTGGCAGAGATTGCCGTTGGAATTAGATGCGACTTGGTCAAGGGTCGGGCTCAAATGGGTTCGAATCGAGAGCTCGGGATTCTAAATGATTTTCGATGTTAAATCGACACGAGCTTGACTGTGCAATCGCAGCTTGTTTCAATGTTCTCTATTGCTCTCGTTATTCGTCGAGCTCTTTTCTATTGCGTTCAGCAAATTCAAAAGCTTTCGTCAATTCACGATAATCTTCCTCGGGCGATACAATTCTCGCCGCACTCATCCCGGACTTTTGCGCCGCGATGGTTTCAGTCAAACTTTCTCCAACAAACATCACTTCCCATGGAGAAACATTTGCATGTTGAATCGCCAGTGCGAACATTCCAAGTTCTGGCTTTTCAATTCCAATTTCGCTTGACAGTAAAACCAGTCCTTCTTCGAATGCATCAAAACCAAAGTCAGCTGGAAGAAGTTCAGACAGTTGTTCTCGATCCAAATCGCCTGTGTTCGAAATCAGCCCGACCCGAACACCGTTGGCTTTGGCTTTGAGAACAAATTCCTTTGAGCCAGGCAGCCATTTTTTCTCTGCGATCAGGGTATTGCCAATGTCGAAGTAGATCACCGAAATCGCCATCTGCACACTCTCCCATTTTCTTGTTTAAATGAAAACTCGACGATTGAAGATGTACCATTCGAGCAGCAAGACGCCGAGTGCGCCCAGTAGTAACCAAGTCCAATATTCTTTTCGTGTGGGTTGGCGTGTCCGTTCGCCTTCAACTTTTTCGTAACCTAATTCAAGATTTTCACGAACTGTCAGATTGCTTTCGACGCGATCCATCAGGTTCACCGAAAGCATCTGGTCGATTTCGGAATTAGACTGGCCGCGAACCTCGTAGATTCCAGACTTTTTCGCACCGCTATAGATAAAGGAATTGTCCGGACGAGCAGAGACTTTGTCTTCACTTCCACTAGGACCTTTAATCGCAATCGATGGATAAGGCATCATCGCCTTAATTTGGAGCAGGTCACCCGGCTTGGAGCCCCGAGCGTTTCGAATTCGGCTCGCGCCGCCCAAATGGACCATCATATTTTGGATGAACAAAGGAAAACTCAGCTTCATCACCCAACTCGTGTTTACATTGATATCCAATGACTCGTCAATTTCCGTGATGGGAAAGCCAATGACCAAGTCTTGAAACCCGGCGCGAGTGCCGACACGCATGATTGATCCGACGGTCGAGTCGACCAACGATGGGCTGCCACGAGGCCCCTCGACGATACGGCTTTTCAGAATATCGACACTGTCCATTTGAATGGCAAACATCAACGGATGAGACTTGTCTGAATCGACAACGGGAGTCGGCTCTTTGGACTCACCAAAACTCCAGCCCTTAGTGACCGGGAGTGAATCCCAGAAAACGGTATTGCAAATCGGCATCGTCTCTGGTGCACATCGGTCATAGATGATCAAGTCGTAAAAACCTAAAGTAGATTGTTCCTTGTACTCTTGTGTTTTTAAAAACTCTGGCGATTCCAAAATCACGTTGGCGATCTCCGCTACGGCTCCCGTCGTGCAGGCGATTTTGAGATAGTCGTTGTCCTGGCTAACCAGCAAGACATTTGATTGGCGCGGCGGATTGAGAACGGTGTAAGCAACATTGTCTTGCATGTAGACGTCTTCATCGTCGATTGAAAGGACGACTTTTCTGGGTTCGTCCAATCCCGCAGCGAATCCAGAAAGATCGAATGCAAGACTGGTTGAATTGTTTCGAGGGACTTCCACGCCCGAACTGGCGTCAATGGTTACCCCATCAACTTTCAACGTTACCGATACGACATGATCTTCATCGTCCGAGTTAAACAGCCGTGCAAATGCCTGTAGCTCTTTTTCGCTCTCAAGCGGATCACTTACCGAAAGCGCCGTAATGCCAACGTTGTGCGGTGGATCGAGTGAGCCCATCGGCTTGTACTCAGGCGTCAGATTTCCAAGAAAAAAATCAGGGACTTCTTTAATCGCACCGTCACTAAAAATGTACATGACAGCGGGCAAAGCATCCGCCACAACGACGTCGGCGATGTTCGAGTTTTTGTCTCCTGTTCGTGTCGGGTTGGCCAAACCAGATGCGGCGACGAGCGCTTCATTGATGTCGCTCCCTCGTTCCGTTTGTTCAATGGAACGGATTTTGGCTTTCAACTCCGATTTATTGGTGGTGTAGGATTGGATCGGACGTGAGCGATCAGAGAAAGCAATGATCATGGCCGAATCTGTTCGGTCCATGGCATCGATGATGTTGCTGATTTCATCTTTTGCGAACTCCAGCCGTGTCTGGCCTGTTTCGGTATCAGTGGCCGACATGCTGGCTGATTGGTCAACCAGAAAGATAAATCGGTCCCCTTCGATTTCTGTGCTTTCGCAGCCGGGACCGAGGCAAGCGATACACAACAGCAATGTCAGCAAGAGTTGCAGGAACAGCAATAAATTCTTGCGAAGCTTTTGCCACAGACTGTTCACGTTGAGGTCTTCAATTGTTTTCGTCCACAAGTACGTACTCGGGACTTCAACAGGAACTCGACGGAGTTTCAAGAAGTACAGCATCAGGATCAGCGGCGGGATCAGCGCCATGATGATCCATTGCCAAGGCGCGAGGGCGTTCATCCAATTCATCGAACCAGCCCCCGTTGACGCAAGTAACGTCCCACCAGACGATCAACCGATCGCTCGGTGCTGGTCATGGTGTAAACGATTCCCCGTTTCGACGAGAAATCACGAGCCTGTTCAATAAAAGTTGCCAACGTTGATCTGTATTTGTCAATCAACCTTTGGCTCACGCTGATCTCGGCGAAGTCATCGTCTTCGCAGTCAACTAACCTTAGATCTCCGACAATCTCCGGGTCGATCTCCTCTTGCGACAACACGTGGATCAAGTAAATATCAAGTTCTTGAGCGACCAGATATTTTAGCGCTGCCTCATAGCCAGTTTTGTCCATGAGGTCGGTGATCAAAATCAGAATTCCTTTTCCGCGATTGCGCAAACAAAACGACTTAACGGCCTCCTCAAGCGTTACGGTGGACGTCGTCTTCATGTTCTCCAGATAGTTGACCATCTGTGGAAGGCTTGAGCGACCACGAAAGACGGGTGCAGAATTGGCGACCGATCCGTCAAGTGGTTCAATCTTTACGCGGTCTGCGCGGCACAGTCCGATGTAGCCAAGTGCCCCTGCCAGTTGTTGCGCGTATCGAAGTTTCGTCGGCGTTCCGAACTTCATCGATTCGCTAACATCGATCAGCGAATAAAAGTGCAAGTCTTCTTCTTCGAGAAACAGCTTGAGAAACAACTTGTCGAGCCGAGCGTAAAGATTCCAATCAATGAATCTCAAGTCGTCGCCCGCAACATAATTTCGAAAGTCTGCAAACTCGACCGACTGGCCTTTCCGTCGGCTTCGGCGTTCACCCTTCATGCGACCACGAAAGATCTTTCGGCTGATCAATTCCATCCGTTCAAGCTGCGCAAGCAGCGACGGAGAAAGCAGCGGATCATTTTCTGTTGAACCGGTCGAAGCAGATTGTGATGTGTTTGTTTTGCTCAAGGTTGTTTCCGATTGTTTACCATAGAGGATGCTGCCGGCATCAATGGCATTTGTTTCGCAGTTTGGATCATTCGCGGTAATTCATTGGCTGTAACTCAACCCGTTTTTGTTTCTTGGGATGGGCGCTGGCAAGGCAAGTTCAGTTTGGCCGTTGAATTACTCGATCTTCTCAGGGACGGCATCAAGGATTTCCAGCAGGACTTGATCCGAAGTGACTCCTTCGGCTTGTGCTTCAAAGTTTGGAACAACACGATGTCGCATCGCAGGCAAGTAAACACGACGAATATCTTCAAAGCTCACGTTGAAGCGGCCTTCGAGTAGTGCGCGAACTTTCGATGCCAACACGATCGTTTGAGCACCACGAGGACTCGCTCCCCACCGCAAGTATTGATTGGTCACGTCGGTTGCATAAGGCCCTTCCGCGTGCGTTGCCAATGTCAACCGAACGATATAATCTCGCAAGTGATCCGCCAAAATGACTTCGCGGATCAAGCCTTGCCATTTGATGATTTCTTCGCCATCCATCACTGGATTGACGTCAGTCTTAATACCCTTGGTTGTCCGGTTAATGATCTCGGAAAGCTCTTCGCGATTCGAATAGCCAACGTTTAGCTTGAACAAAAAGCGATCCAGTTGCGCTTCGGGCAGTGGGTAAGTTCCTTCTTGTTCGATTGGGTTTTGCGTCGCCAGCACGAAGAAAGGCTTCTTCAGCTCATAACGCACTCCTCCGGAAGTTACCGTTCCTTCCTGCATCGTCTCCAGCATCGCGGCTTGAGTTTTCGGTGTAGCCCGGTTGACCTCGTCCGCCAAGCAGATCTGCGTGAAAATCGGCCCTTTCTGAAATTCGAAACTTCGTCGACCGTCAGGGTCTTCGACGACCATGTTCGTTCCCAGGATATCCGCAGGCATCAAATCCGGTGTGAACTGAATTCGATTTGAATCGAGACTCAACGCCTTGGAGAGTGTTGAGACCAACAGCGTCTTGCCGAGCCCAGGCGCACCTTCGAGCAAGCAGTGACCGCCGATCATCATGCAAGTCAAAACGCCATGGACGATTTCGTCATGTCCAACAATCACTTTGCCGACTTCGTCTTTGACGACTTTGTAGCGCTCACGGAATTCTTCGGCTTGTTTTTCAAACCGTAATTCATCATTCATAAATCGGTTGCCTCATTGTGTTGGTTGTATTCGTATTTGATTTTAATTTTCGTCATCAGGCAGGTTGCCGCGATTTTGTTTCTCTTGAGCTTTTCGTTTTGCGTCCAACAATCTTGACGTGTAAGTTGATTCTTCTTCGCCACTCAGTTTGTCACGTTTGATTTTGGGTGGTGGAGCCGGTGTTTTCGCCAATTCGCTGGCCAAAATGTTGTCGAGTCGATCTTTGCCGCTCGTTGCTTCTTCATCCGTCTCTGGTTCAAAACGTGTAGAAGCCCGTTTCGACTCAATTTCTTTTTCAATCTCAGCCTTGCGGCTCTGCAATCGAGAAATGCTGGCCGGCTGAACCTCCGACTCTCCGAGCCCCATCTTCGTTTTCAGCTTGTTTAGCGCGGTGCCAACCCACTCGAACGAAACGGCAACGCGGCGAATAAAGACATCGGTAAAGAAGACGACTGCACACAAGACGGTCAGAAACGGCCAAATGTCACGAATGCCGATAGCGGCACTCAGTGTCGGGCGGAACGTGTTGTGCTGTAACAGGTCGTCGATGCCTCGCTTACTCATTTCGCCGGCGACAATGGATCCCTGTTCTCCGCCGCGTGGCTTAAACTGAGCCAATGACTCAAGGAAGGCCAGGTTCGATTCACGGTCCGAGTATTCCGTGGAGTAAGGAATGTTGACTCCAGTCGTTAATCGCTCGTATCCTTCGCCCGGGAAAATGGTCGCCAGAAAATTTCCGGAACCAGAGATCGCTTTTTCAGCTACGTATCGCCCCGGTCCAATCGGCTCGAATTCAAGGTCAGAACTTTTTCCATCCGGTCCAATGGCGTTGCCTTGCATATCGAGGAAGTTCAGAAACTCTTCGTCTTCATTGAGAGCTGTGACGACGATTCGCGCGACTCCGTCCTTCAGTTCTGTAGCGACACTGAAATTCGCAGCCTCGGTGATCGGACGCATGGAATGCCGCAATGTCTGAACAAAAAGCTTGTCGTACTGCGGATCGTTAAACCAAGGGCTCGTCCATTTATGACCAGCATCCGATGAAAATACAGTCGTTCGTCCATTGCCATAGCGCCATGTTGCCAGCAAAGTTGAATTCTCGCCGCCGTCGTCAGGGTCATTTGAAAGCAAGAGCTGCTCGACAAGCGCGTTCTTTTTAATAGTTGTCATCACGAACCCGAGGAACGGAGGAAGCGAATCGACGTCGATCCCTTTGAGGATCTCATGATCCGTTTTACCGACAACTCCGCGAGCGAAAAATCCAGCGGTCGATTCTTTGATCACCGGCTTGGCCACACGGCGGGCTTCACGCTGATAAATCTGAGGTAGCGCTTTCGCATTCTTGATGACGTAGTACTTCCCACCGGTGATGTTGGAAATCCTTTTGAGGGGCGTACTTCCGGCTGGCCCGTGGGTTCCAACGGCACATGTCGAGATCTTGATTTTGGCATCGACGAATTGTTGCAACAAAGCGTTCGTTGGCGGAGACGGATCACCATCGCTAATGATGATCACATGTTTCATGGACGCATCTACGTTCTTGAGTCCAGACAGCATGATTTTCATCGGCGCGTTAAAGTCAGGCATGTCACCGGTGTTCATCCGGCTGATCATGCCTTGCATCTTGTTGCGGTTCTTGTGCACACGGTCCACACCGCTCGGCAGTTTCCATAGCCAACGTGGTTTGCCGCCAGAATCGCTCCAGTCAATGACGCCGCAATAATCCATCGGACCAAGGACTTTCAGCGCTTCCTTACCAATTTTGACTTGCCAGTAATTTGCGTTCGCCATCTCGCAACCGTGCATCATCATCGCCAATGCACCAACCGCGGAGACTTTGTCGTTCTTGATTTGAAAGTCGACTGGCATCGCTTTTTCCAACAGAGAATTCGACCAACCCCCTGCGCCAAGCGATCGATCGCCGCCAATCATGACGATGCCGCAACCAAAGTGTTCGCAGTTGTCCACCAACATTTGAACTTGCGCGTCACTAAAAGATTCGATTCGGTCAACTTCATCGTTGACATCATCGCCAGATGCCTTGGGAACGTTGGCCAAAATCACAGAATCGTATTGGAGTAATTCTGCAGCGCTGGCGAAAAGATTCTTCGTGTTGATTACATCGACTTCGATCGAATTGGTTTGTAGCGTCTCGACCAGGTGAGAAAATTCGCCTTCGTTAAAACCGTCCTCGATGAGGAGCACTTTGCCTTTGCCTCGTACATGAGAAAACGCGCTGGCGGTATTGTTTTGCTCAATCAAATCCTGTTTTGGATCATCGGGAACAAAATTGGCTTGGAAAGTAAACACGGCGGCACGATCGATCTTGTGCGTGAACCCCAGAATATTCTTGCCCGGTTTTAGCTCCACTTTTAGATCCGACGGAGCCAGAGTTGTCTGATTCGATGTTGGCGTTAGAACCAGCGTCCCCTTCACAGTCCCATCAGGATTGTCATCACTTGGCTTGGTGTTATTGGTGACGACGACTTTGGCTTGGAATTCCTGGCCACGTCTCAGCTCCGACGGGATGACAACTTTGTCCACCGATACGTCCGCGTTGGCGAGCAGGTTGATGGGAATAACGTCGATGCCGATTCCGTCGTCTGCCATCGATTGGGCAATGGAAAGCGCGTCACCGAGGTTCTCGTTGCCATCGGAAATGATCACGACCCGCCGAGCTGTGTCTTCTGGGAAAGAGGCCTTGGCCATTTTCAGTGCATTGGCGATCGAGGTTGCGCCTTTGTCGATATCGAAATCTGATTCGAGTTTGCCGATGGAAGGCAACATTCCATCGTAAGGCGCACACTCGATTTTGGCTTTGCCGCCAAAGATGATCACGCCAGACATGTCGCGTTCTTGTTCACGGCGATGGGCGGCGACTTCTTTCTCCGCGTATTGGATCATGAATTCGCGCTGTTCCGCTGGAATGCTTTCGCTTTGATCAAGCAAATACATCACCGTCAGACGGTCGGTTGTTTTGCGCCATTGCATTTCAGCTACAGCGAATACCAACAGGCAATAGACAGCCGTTCGAATTAGAATCGCAAACCAGCGTCGGTAGCGACCAAGTCCGGCGAGACTGTTGTAGCTGAGGACCCAAAGAAACGGGAGAACGATCAAGAGAAGCAGGAACCACGGTCGATCGAATCGAAACTCAAAACCTAGTCCCATGTTAAGCCTCTTTTACCAATGAGGTTGCCTTTAATTTTGCAGCGTCCAATGATCCGTATCGAAACTCTGCAATGTCTCCTGTGTTCAATATATCAAGATTTAACGCGGGGGACACTTTGTGGCTGTCGTGCTTTGTAGAGTTCATAAAAAAAAGTGTTGTACACCGATCAGTTCCGTCGGCCGTTGGACGGGAGAATTGATGCTCCCTCGCTGTGGATGCAAAAAAAATCTCCGAAAAATCCAATTGGTTGAAACCTTGATTTTTATGCCTACGTAAACAGGTTCATGTCGTTCCGATAATTAGGATTCTTAAGGAGTGGAACTGCCGTTTCGCTTATCGCGGAGTGTCGTGGCTCACCGAACCTGAAAATTCGGCATATTGAACTTTTTAAATGGCGTGATTGCAGTGCTCAATCCCGTTTAAAACATCGTTTTTTCGACTAAGATAATCGTAGAAGATGACCCTCGTCTTACACTCAATGAAGGAGTTAGTTAATGCGACGCCGTGAATATAAATGGGCTTTCGTCTGCTCGACGCTTGCCATGGTTGCCTTGATGTTGACCTCATCGGTCAATGCTCAAGATGAAGCAAAAAAGAAAGAGAAAAAGAAGCCTGATTTTCCGCCAATCGAAAAAGTCACAGAGGACTTTAAGGAAGTCAAAGTCCAGGATGGCCAAGAGGCATTTTTTAAATTGTGGAAGAACGAAAAGACTGGACAGATTCTGGCCAAGCTTCCAAAAAACTATGCTTCGCCAAGCACACGGCACTTCATTGCTCCTACGGTTTCCGGCGGCGATGAATACGCCGGCTTGCAGTCAACCGACTTCTACGTTTACTGGCGAAAGTTCGGCAAGCGAATGGCGTTGATGCAGGAGAACCTTGCCATCAAAGGGTCAGACGAAGAATCAAAATCATCGGTCGACCGCTTGTTCACAGACAGCGTGTTGTTTGATGTTCCAATTGTTTCAATGTCCGATGGCGCGCCTGTCATTAACCTGAATCAATTATTGCTTTCCAATGCACGTCAGCTTTTTGATTCACAGTTTGGTGTGTCTCCAAACACCAGCCTTGTGACGATCAAAGAAGCAAAGGCGTTCCCAGGCAATATTGAAATCGCTTACGAAGTCCCGATGTACAACGGGATGCTTAAGACGCTTCACTTTTCAATCAGCAAAGTTGAAGGATCCAAAGGGTTCAAGCCACGTAAAGCAGATCAACGGATCGGTTACTTTTTGACCGCTCATGATGATTACGGAAAGTACAAAGAAGACGAGACAGAAGTTCGGTACATCAACCGGTGGCATCTTGAAAAGCGAGACGCCGATCTAAAACTGAGTCCGCCTAAACAACCAATCGTGTTTTACATTGAGCATACGACTCCAGTGCGATATCGCCGTTGGGTTCGTCAGGGGATTCTGAATTGGAACAAAGCGTTTGAAAATATCGGAATTGCCAACGCGATCGAAGTTCGTCAACAGGACAAGCAAACGGGCGAGCACATGGATCTCGATCCAGAAGACGTTCGATACAACTTTGTCCGTTGGTTGAATAACAACATTAGTACGGCGATCGGACCGAGTCGTATCAACCCCAAGACGGGTGAGATTCTCGATGCTGATATCGTTCTGACGGACGGTTGGATTCGCCACTTTGAGCAAGAGTTCTCCAACGTCATGCCTAAAATCATGATGGATGGTGTTTCGACCGAGACTTTGGCTTGGTATGCCAAGCACCCGAACTGGGATCCGCGAATTCGTTTGGCTGATCCATCGCAGCGTGAGTTCTTGCGTCAGCAAATCATGTATCGTGCCGCGATGCCGTTTGCTGGACACGCCCAGGCTTCTCAAAAGACGGCCATCATGGGCGACGAGCCACACGACGGTTTGGTTGGTCGAGCCAGCCAGGTCAACGGTGGCTGCATGGCTGCTGAAGGTCGTTCGCTTGACGTTTCGTTTATGCGAATGTCGATGGCAATCGCACAGTTCGACGTTGCCAAGCAAAAGGCTGACAAGAAAAAGAAGAAAAAATCCAAGGACGACGACGAAGAAGAGGAAGACGAAAGCGACGAGGATGAAGATGACGACGAAGAGGACGACGAAGATAAAGAGCAGATGCTGGATGGCATGCCTGAGTCTTTTATCGGCCCACTTCTAGCCGATCTCGTATCTCACGAAGTTGGCCACACACTCGGATTGCGTCACAACTTCAAAGCGTCCAGCGTTTACGATTTGGACGAAACCAACAGCGACGAGCTTAAAGGCGTGAAGCCGTTTGCAGGAAGTGTGATGGATTATTTGCCAACAAACTTCAAAGTTAAGTCTGGCAAAGTTCAAGGTGATTACGCGATGATTGGTGTCGGCCCTTACGACATGTGGGCGATCGAGTATGGCTACACTTTGGACGAAAAGTCATTGCCGAAAATCCTTAAGCGTGTCTCTGAGCCACAGCTTGCTTTTGCGACCGACGAAGATACGTTTGGTCCAGACCCGCTGGCCAAGCGTTATGACTTTGCCAAGAACCCGCTTGATTTTGCCAAAGAACAAGTTGAGTTGGCGAATCTTCATCGAGGTAAAATCCTTGAGAAGTTCGTGAAGGACGGCCAGCCTTGGTCGAAAGCTCGAACAGGTTATCAAATGACACTGACCATGCAAACACGTGCGGCATCGATGATGACTGGCTGGTTGGGCGGAACATTTGTTAACCGGGACAAGAAGGGTGATCCTGAAGGCCGAGAGCCTTTGGTGGTTGTTCCAGCTGAACAGCAGCGCGAAGCGGTTGACTTTGTCATCGAGACGATGCTCTTTGACGATTCGTTTGGGCTAACGCCTGAGTTGCTTCGTCACATGACTTCGAATTCCTTTGCTGGATTCTTCGAAGCCATGCGGAACGAGCCAGCTTGGCCTGTTCATGATCGAATCATGGGCTTGCAGGCTTCAACGCTGTCCGGACTGATGTCGCCGACTCGGTTGCGTCGTGTTTACGACAACGAGTTTCGCGTTCCTGAAGACGAAGATGCTTTGACGCTCAATGAGTTGATGACCAAAATCAACGATGCGATTTGGCAAGAGTTGGATAGTTTGCCCAAGGGCAAATTCACCGAGCGAAAGCCAGCGATCTCGAGCTTGCGTCGTAACTTGCAGACAGAATATATCGAGCGACTGTTCGATCTGGCTGCTGAGCAAAAGAGCTCAAACGCAGCGATGAAGCCGATTGCAAATCTGGCTTCGATGTCGTTGACAGAGCTTCACGAAAAGCTTGAGGAGGCACTGGATAGCAAGAACCTTGACGCTTACACGAAAGCTCATCTTGCTGATTCGAAGAATCGCGTTCAGAAGTTTCTTGATTCAACTTACGTGATGAACAACGACAGCGGTGGCGGCATGGGCGGAATGATGTTCATGTTTGGCCGACCAGCTCAAGACGGAAATCAAGCTCCTCAGCAGCAACAACAGCAACGCTAAGCTTGATAACTGACTGGTATCAAAGTTTGTACTTTGATCGACCAGTGAAAAAAACAAAAGCCTGTTCGGAATTCCGAGCAGGCTTTTTTTGTCAGCCGATAAATTGGCTTGTATCGAGTCAGCGAGAGTCCGTTTTGGAAAGCCCACCTTAGTAGGACATTCGCAAGCCAAACGTGATCGCATGCATGAACAGCGTGTTGGCGGTTTGAACGGTGTCGGTTCGATTGCCATCAACATCCACAGTCAAGTACTGTGTGGGAGCCAAAGCAACTCCATCGATCCAAGTCGCTTCGTAACCGCCGTACAGTTGAACGGCACCTGGACGAAGGTCGACGTAAATTCGTCCGCCTGTCTCGGCGAGAAACGTTCCTGTGCTCTTGTTGAGCTGAAACGAAGCGAGTTCAGCGGTATCGCCAGCCGCACTCTGTGTATTGTTGAAGTAAACCTTTGTTGGGTTCACGTAGCCGCCCGTTCGAATAAAGCCTTTCAGTTTAAACCACTGAGTCAGCTGATAGTCAACGTTTAGACCGGCTTGCAAACCGATGATGTTGTTGATCGCTTCAAAGGATTGACGATCGACAGCAGGAAGCGACGGAGAACCAAAACCTGGATCAAGCGTAAGATTGGTGGTCAGGTTGACTTGATCCTCAAAGTGAACAAATCGGGGACCGGCGAAAAGCGTCACGCCTTGCATCAGTGGCCGTGAAGCGTTTAACTCAAAGCTGAACAGCTTTGACTCGTAGTTGTAGTTGACTGCATCTGGCGTCACACCAGGGAACAAAGGTGATTCCAGATTTGCACCTTCGACAAATGTGTCTGTATCCCAGTCTGCGACAATCGTTCGAAATTCCATTTTGCGCCCAAAAGGCGACTTAAAGTTGTACGAAATTTCAACTCCAGGCGCTGACGAAACCGAAGTCGCCTGATTCGCGTCGAATAAAGTTTCGCCCGTTTCTGATTCTAAAATCAACGGGATTTCCAACGATGTGCCGGGGCGGTTGTAGGCCCGACCGCCGATCTCGATCGAGTCATGATGTTGACCCTCAGTGTATTGCGGCCACTGACCGTTGGCATCATTGCCGAAGCAAACAGTCAACGTCATAGCGACAATTGCGGTCGCAATAATTGAAAACGTCCTCACGGGAGCTCCTCCAGACCTTTGGCAGGCACATTTAAGTATCTGCAAAATTGGATCGGCCCGAATTGTTGGAATAATAAGCACGACAAGCGCCGCCCTTAAGATTTAACAGCTTTCGCCTGTCTTCCACGGCACACTTAAATTGCCACTCCCTCCTGGGCTATCAGCTTGGCATTGTGAATGCGAAAGATAGCATGACTGTGAAGCCAATTTGTCAACATCAAGGGTGCGCAGACATTGCTTTCACAACATTTGCGATAAGGGCGATAGCGAGCAGTGTGCCAGCAAGTCGCTTTCATACTGGCGGGCTTCTTAGTAAACACCGCGGGCTTAGTAGACGCCAATTCCCAATCGTCGTTCAATATCTCGAGCGGTTGGGTCAGAGCCTGAGGGTTGACCAAACGTTTGATGCCAGAATCCGGGACGATTGTCCGCGGTGTCGACAGCCTGTCTCTCGACGGAATTGCGGGACAACAATCCACAGCCCAGACCGCCGCAGTTCCACTGATTGGTTGCACATCCGGAGAAAGCCAGCAATGACACGGCAATCACTAAGACAGAAAACCTGTGTAAATTCGTAATTCCGTACATGATAGATCTTTCGCTGGCCGCGATCGGTAGAGTTGAGATAGATTTTAGCTTGGTGCGCGGCAATTTGAGATGCACGCCCTGTCATGACGGAAAGTCCCAGAAAATGTGTCTGAAGTCCAGACGAATCGCACGCAGGTTACAATGAAAACTTTACAATTCTGAGTTGCCATTAGTCAAAACTCTCGATCGGAAGAACGTTGAGCGAAGAAAAATTAGATGTCATTGTTGTGGCTCCGCATCCGGATGACGCGGAGCTTGGAATGGGCGGCGCAATCCTGAACATGCTTGCTCGGGGTTTAAAGGTTGGAATCCTCGATCTCACAGACGGCGAGCCCACGCCACATGGCTCCCTTGAAATCAGAGCCAAAGAGACAAAGGCGGCGTCTGAAGTGCTGGGAATCACATGGCGCAAAAACCTTGGGCTGAAAAACCGATTCCTGGAACCGACGCTTGAAGCCCGTAGAGAATTGGCGATTGTGTTTCGCGAAACGCAGCCTGATTGGATCTTTGCGCCTTTTTGGGTGGACGCACATCCTGATCATGTCGCAGCGACAGAACTGGTTGATGCAGCGAGGTTTTGGGCAAAACTCTCCAAGACGGACATGCCTGGGCAACGGTTTCATCCCAAGCGAATCTTCAACTACTACTGCGTGCATTTAAAGATGCATGCGCAGCCAGCGTTTGTTCTTGATATTAGCCAACAGTGGGAGCAGAAACTGGAAGCGATTGCCTGCTATCAAAGCCAATTCGTGACAGGGAGAGAGCACATGCAACCTGCGTTTTTGGAACAGCTTGAGAGCGAAGCGGCGTACTGGGGAAAGTCAATTGGCGTCCGTTATGGCGAGCCATTCACATCGCGTGAGCCAATTGGGCTTGGCGGATTTTCGGAACTTATTTGAACAGGCAAGAAAAAACGAAGCGAGTTGTTAGTGCGCATTAAGCAGACTGGGCGCCTTGGGCTAATAGTCATGCTGAATTCGAGATAATCTAGGTCAATCGACAATTGGATTTCTTTTCGGTGTGAAACAACAATTTACATAATGTTATTGCCGATAAACCATCTAAAGAATGCGTGCCAGATAAGCGATAATCATCGAACTGTGCCCAGTAATTCACATTGGAATCAAGGTTCTCTACCTAGGAATTCTAATGCTCCCGCCCTAAAATTAATCAAGATTTCAGCACTTCCGCGCTTGTATGGAATCCCACAACTTCTCACTGCTAGATTTGCCATGAACTTTACGAAAATTTTCAACGTCAAATTGATGATTTCCCTAACGGTTGTCGGACTCGTTTTGACATCTTTTGCTCCTTGCTCAAACGCGCAAGATTGGGCGCGCAAGATGTTCAAAGAGTTCACGCATGACTTTGGCAATGTCCCCAAAGGAGATCGACCGGAATTCCGATTCGAAATCGAAAACATTTACGAAGAGCCGATTCAGATCCGTCAAGTTTTTTCCAGTTGCGGATGTACATCTGTTTCGCTGACAAAGAACGTGTTGCAGACGTGGGAAAAAGGCGAAGTCGTTTGTAAGTTTAACAGTCATGCTTTTGATGGGTTCAAGCAGGCGACGGTAACTGTTCGATTTGATCGGCCGTTTGTCGGTGAAGTTCAATTGACGGTCAAGGGAAACATCGTCTCGGCTGTTTCGTTTAAACCAGAGGCGATCAATTTTGGCCAAGTGTCACCAAAGAACTCTCCGCAGCAAATTACGATGCTTGAGCATCGCGGTAACCCAACGTTCCGCGTCCTTGATGTCAAAAGCACTTTCCCGCATATCAAAGTGAACCTTCGTGAAACAATGCGGTCAGCAACCGGTGTTGCTTACGAAATGCGAACTCAATTGAAGGAGTCAGCGCCAGTCGGGTTTACCCAAGGCGAACTGTACGTGATTGTTGAAGAAAACGGACGTCGCAGTCAGATGCCGCTCAAGTTCAATGCCAAAGTGGGTGTTTCTTCCATCAAGATCAGTCCGGAAATCTTGACGCTCAATGATATTCCTCCCGGTGAGTCGGTGACTAAGAAAGTCATCGTTCGCAGCGATGAGCCTTTCGAGATTACCGATGTCAAGTGTCGGACTTTGGCGTTTAAGGTTCGCGAGAAGGATCGTGGCAAGAAGAAAACGCACATCGTCGAAGTGACTTATACTGGTGAAGAAAATCCAGGCATGAACGAGTGCGAGCTCAGCTTTTTTACCGACTTGACCAATGCCCCTTCCGGAAAAGTGAAAGCGATTATCGCTTCTTCAGAAACCGACGGTTCATCGGAAGAGATCAGCACTTCGCAGTCTAACTGATTCGACCATCGACGGCCCCAAAAGTATCCGTTGTTCTAAATGCGGAATCATCTCGATGTCCGGGCAGGCTTAGTTCCTGTTCTGACCAACATCGACCTCGTACATTTGAATAAAGCCCAATAGGCATAACATGACGATCTTACGAAGTGGCGCGACAAAGCAGTATTCTGAAAACTGGGCCAACGCATTCGGTGGAGGCAAGAAGAAATCAAAGTCAAACAAGAAGTCGAGCGCTGCAACAACAAAGAAGAAATCGTCGGCCAAGAAAAAGTCTACCAAGGCGAGCTTAAAGCCAAAACCAAAATCCAAGACGAAGAAAAAGTCTGCTAAGAGAAAGTAAGCACGTTCTTGCTCTTCTTATTCTCCAGTGGCAGAGTAATCCAAGTTGTTTGGTCCGCTTGGAAGCCGTGCAACTATACTGGTTGCAACAAGCACGGGTTCCAGCTCGGCACACGAACCACACTGCTGGATCGCAATCGACGTTTCTCTCTGACAGGGTTCTTTCGCTAATGGCGAATCGCAAATCGGAAATTCAACTTCAATTTTTTGAAGACTTAGTGCGGTTCGCGCCTGTTGCTATTGTCGCCGTTGATGACGACGGGCTGATCCGATTTCACAATCAGTCAGCGGCGGATCTTTTCCAAACTCGATTGGAACTTTACGCCGATAAAAAAGTCGATGAATTGCTGGCCGGGATTGATCTGGCATCAATGAGAAAGGAAGTCGACGCGATCGAGGTCGTGCCTTACGGAAGTGCCAGAAAACATTTCGTCGATTGTCAGCAACGCAAGATTCAGACTGAGGATGGTGTCTGGACCATTCTTTACATGTCAGATGCCGAGCCACGTCGCGAGAAGGAACTGAAGCTGGAAGCAGAAGCCTCAACGGATGTGCTTAGCGGTCTGCTCAATCGACGCGGGTTTCAGAAATCGCTTGAGCGAAACATTGACAGTCGCCTGACTGTTGCGATTCTTGATGTCGACCAGTTTAAGCCGATCAATGATCAATTCGGTCATGCCGTGGGCGATGAAGCGATTCAGTTTGTCAGCAAGTTGTTGGTAGACCATTTTCGGGATTCGGCGATTTGCATTTCGCGATTCGGCGGTGATGAGTTTGGGCTTATTTTCATCAGCGTTGATGACCGGCAGAAAATCGAATCTGAATTTGAGGATTTTCGCCGTCTCATGGCCACTGAAAAGTTTTCGGCCAACCGCCTTACCATCACAATTAGTGTTGGATTGGCGATTTCCAAGGTTTCATCAACGACGGCTCGCGAGTTATTGACGACCGCTGATGTGGCTTTGTATCGAGCCAAAGAAGGTGGCCGCGATAAAATTTGCTCGACGATCATCGAAAATTAATGCCAAACCTTTTTTGAGCAAACCGGGAGGTTGATTCTGCTGCGGAAAAGCAATCTTGCGTTTTGCTAGACGCCACTAATGATCAGATCAAGAATTTTATGGCGATGAAATTACCGTTGAGTCTGGAATGTTGTCGCGCCAACATCAACACCTCTCGTAGGTGCATTGGAATAGGGCAAAGAGTTTTCCATCGAAATCGATTGTGATAGCGGATAGTTTGTTTAGAATCTTGGATGCAAATGGCGTAACTTTCAACTTGTTGCTTAGTTGGTTTCGTCATAAGAAATTTTAAGGGCTGAACGAGCGATGGCTGAAGGAAAAATTAAACGGTTGACAGACAAGGGTTTCGGGTTCATCGAAACGGATGGAGATAAGGACATCTTTTTTCATTCGTCTGCAGTCGTTGGATGTACGTACGATGAGTTGCGAGAAGGACAAACGGTCAGCTACAGCGCTGGTGACGGACCAAAAGGGCCGCGAGCAGAAAACGTAACACCGATCTAACTTAGATAGGTTTTGCGGCAGAGAGTTTTGGCTGTTTCAGCAGCTGTTAGCGTTATGCGGATGAACCAAACGTATGCCTTAGTTCATCCGCATTTTTTTGTCTCGACTTTTTGCCTGGAAAAAATCTAACATTCCATTCGTGCTTTAAGCCTGCCACGTGGACGATGCGATCAGACTCTTCGACCACTTCAAAGACATCATCGTGCAGTTGATTCCGGATCCAATTCCCAACAACGCCACATTCTGATTGGCGGTAACAAACTCTTCCTCGCACGCGACTGCAAGCGCACTCGGCAGTGCAGCTGAACCTGTGTTTCCGAGCCAGGAGAAAGTCGGAAAATCGATTTCCGGATCGAGGCTGAGAGACGCAAGCATCATTTTTCGGTGAGCCCCACCAACTTGATGGCAGACGGTTCGATCAATGTCATCGACTGACCAGCCGGCTTGCGACAAAAATCCGGTCATCGTCTGAACGCCAGTCTCCACTCCTCGTTGCATCAACAATTCCGAATCGGTTTGCATCAGTGGTTCCATTTCCGCGCCCGCTTGGTCGTTATGGCTTTTGCACAAATCGCAAAACTGCGTGTTGGCAATGACCGACGCCGAGGTCAGCAAATTCTCTGTTTTACTGATGGATCGATCCGTTAGTAGAACCGCACAACTTGCCGATCCAATCGTCAGACTGGCAACAGCATTCTTGATGGACTTTCTGGTCAACGTTTCATCGGCATTCAAAGTGCGGATTGTATTTTCAACCAGCTGTCGGCCTCCTTCGGTGCCGACAATCAGCGCGGCTTTGATCTGCCCCAGCTCAATCATGTTTGCCGCCTGAATCATACCGGACAAGATTCCAAGACACGCGTTGGATACATCGTAAATAAAGCATTCGGATTCCAATCCGACTTGATCGTGAACGGTACACGCCGTCGCCGGCTCAAGAAAGTCACGACATACCGATCCGTGGATAAGGCATCCAATCAAAGTCGGGTCGATTTCTGCGGCCTCGATTGCATGGCGGCAGCTCTCAACACTGACTTGGCTCGGCCGAACATCACGGGGCCAAAATCTCCGCTCTTTGATCCCGGTCATCAGCTCCAAGCGGCCCGCAGGCAGTTTCAATCTCTCATAGAGAGGAGCCAGTTTTTGCTCAACCTCTTCCGTGCTCCAGATTTCGGCCGGTACAACGTAGCCAATTGATTCCAGACAAACGTTTTTGTATTGCATTAAATAGCAGCCATAATCCAAGTGAAAACTGGCGACAACTTGTCACCGCTACACTGGTTCTAACGCAAATGGAGTCCGCGTTGTAGTGGGAAACTCAACGTTTTGCAGATTGCGGCCGCTGACTCAAGCTACCGGGATTTTCGCCAGCCGGCTCCATTTCTTAACCTCTTCTGGCAAATTAATATTTGATTCACCTTGAGATTGATCAAAAAAGTTGGCTTCGACTTGACTGATCAGCCCGTCTAGATCGCGCGATTGAGAATCCGTAAACCCATTTTCATTCTTCAGTTTCTGCAACATCGACAGGGCAACGAACGGAGAGATAGAATCATCAATCTTCATCGCCTGCGTTTTTTGTTTAGCCGGACGTCGAAGCATTAACGGAATCAAAATACAAGCGAATACCAGACACAGTAAACCAAGTGCGGCAACGATGTACATGGCATAGCTTTGTTTCGCAGGTCCCTTGTATCGTTCCAGCAAACTTACGCTAGGCTCTACCGTCGCCAGGTCAGCGTCTTCGTATCTTTGGTAAACGATTTCTTTTGGCTCGATCGTTGGAGACGGGAACGAAAACGAGGCCGGCTTAACGTCCAAGCCCGCCTTGGGCTCATAGGTGATGAGCCAGTTGCGCTCCGACTTAATCACCGGTTGAATTTCTTCCGGGTCAAATTGCGAAACCGCAACACCTTCATCTTCAATCTCTTTGATATCAAATTGTTCGATATCGGTGTCAAAGATATCTTCAAGGTCCGGGACCAACCCATGAGCAACGCCTTTAATCTCGACAATCATTTTGTTGTCTTCGGCTTGACGTTCGTCCAGGATTTGCGTGATTTGGATATTGTTCGCAGGTCGTGGATCGGCAGTTTCTGCTGCGTCGATCGGAATCGAGTTGGATTCAATCGGAAGAATCGCGTATCCGGATGTATCAAGAAAATCCAGGCTTAGCTTCATCGGTGGGATGGTGTCGACTTCAGCGCCCCGAGCTTCCAGCAAGATGTAGGCGTATGGAGTCCTCCGCCAACCGTCCTTGTCTTTGGCGATAGATTTAACATCTGGCGTTTGGAATGTCACTGAATGAACTTCAAATTGATCCTCGAGCAACCTGCGAACCAGTTCGTCAAACTTGTCTCGATAGTCTTGAGTCGGACGCCCGTAGTTGTATGAATAGTAGTTGTTCGTATTCTGGTTTTGAAGATAACGCCCAAAGCCTCCCGACTCCCTCTCAATTTCTTTGGTGTGGTCGATGCTAATCAAAATACCAAACGGTTTTCCAGTTCCAACACGGTCGGTTCCATCCACTTCGGCGACCAGTTTGATTTCTGAAACCAGATCCCGGTAATAGTCGTGGACTTGTTTGGCTTCTTTGGCAGCCTTGTGGTCGCCAACGATTGAAAACCCGGCATCGAGGTATTGCTGTTTAAGCTCTGGTTTAACGCTGCTCATGCGATTGAAAAGCAAGTTCGCAAAGCGTGTCATGTGCCACTCTTTCGCCTCCTTGCCCATCGAATCGATTGCTTTTCTAATCAGCTCGGTCTGTTTTAGGTCAGGAAGATGAGATTCCTTGACCAAGCTCAGGTCGCAAGCGCCTAAGCTGGCGTAGAACCAGGTTTCGAAAGCCCGAGTACTGAACTTGGCCCCTTCGATCTCGTCCAGTTTGTCGATGTACTTTTCTGCAGCTCGTTTGAACTCATTCAATGCTTTCGCGCGTCGAGGCGAAAACTCTTTCGAATTCTTGATTTCCGCGCGATAGTTATTTTCGTCATGAATTAGAGAGGCGTTAGTCACCATGAGGGACCATTCATCCGGATGAGCACCGATGGCGCGGTCCAGTAAATCGCGAGCAGTTTCATAGCCTTCAATGACTTCCTCTTCGATCTCCTGTTTCTTCCGTTTCGTTTTCTTGTCTTTCTGTTCTTTGATGTCACGCCACATGGTGGCCAACATCGATCGCATCTTGTTGGTCAACTCAGCAACGGTTTCCGGCTTGATTTCTTCGATTTTCCCAAAGACTCGTTCAATGTCTTTGGCTTTGTAGACTTCAGCCGAGCTATGGCATCCCATAAATGCGCGGACAAGCAACTCTTCATCAACTTTGTCTTCGCCAACAATCTTGGTCAGTCGCGGAACAATCTCCGATAGTTCGTCAAGGTTGCGAACTTGTTTCGATCGCGTCAGTGGAATACTCTCAGCGCGACTTTCGTAGCCATACATGTACATGTAATAGTTCGTTCGACGTCGAGCCGCGTTGGGATCGTGATTCGCAGTCCATACATTGAGAAATTCGCTAACCAATTCTTCTGCTTCTTCAGGGTGCGTTTTCGCGAGGCCTTCAATAAACGGCAATGCAAGGTCTTGCTCCGCGACTTTCAAATAAAGCTGTGCGCGGACCTTGTCGAACTTGGGCATCAACGTCGGATCCATCATCTCCATCCATTCTTTGGACGGCGTCAGTTCAACGATGTCGCCGGTGCCGATTGGGTCGACGGTCGAATACCGATAGTTATAACGATAGCCATCATCGTTTTCCTCTGGCTGGTAATAGAAAATGTTCCCATACTGATCGCGTCGCATCGAAGGACCCAGTTGCGTCGAATCATCTTCGTCGTAAGTGACTAGTGCTTCGCGAAGCCAATTTTGTGCGAGGAGTTCAAGCTGGGGTCGCCATTTTTTGGCTTCTTTTCCGGCCGTTTTCAAAAACGCTTCTACAGCGTCGTTTTGTAATTTTAGCGCCTGCAGACGAGCCATCGGGTTGCTCGCGTTTTCAAACAACGATTTGGATGCATCAATCCCAATCTCGGCAAGCACTTCAATTCCGATTTCCGGTTTAGCAACAAAGCTCTCGTCGAGCCACTTCTTTCCAAGCTTTTCACTTACCTTTGATGAAAGTTCAACGGCTCGAGACAAGGCTTTTTTTCGCTCCTTGGGGTCGACGTCTTTCGCAGAAAGAATCGCTTGGGTCACATTCCACGCAGATTCAATGTCCTCTTTTTTGTCGTCTTTTCTATATTTCGCCAGCGACAAGTTCGACAACATATTGAGCGCTTCGTGATCGTTGTCTTGGGAAGCCTTCTCAAGTGTTGGCATAAACTCTTCAGCAAAGATTGCTCTGCCTGAAGCCATGAGTAGTTTGGCGATTTGGCGACGCGTAAGAATCGGTTCATCTTTTTCCAATTCGGCTTTAAAACGTTTGATCAAGTCGTCGTGTGCCGCTCCACGTTGAATGACCTGCGAGAAGGCCATGGCGAAAAGAGGTAGGTAAGAATTTTTGATCTTCTTTTCTGGCGCGATATTCGCAATTTCGAAGATGTCTTCGTACGACAAGTACTGAGGTTGTAGCGTTCTTGGGTCGGCGTCGTCACCACCTTGAAGCGTCATCGCGGTGGAACCTGTAGCAGCATTCAAGATTGAAAGATAAAACGGACGCCGCTTTCCTTTTGGTAGCTGATCCATAAAGGCTTTGACGGCCGTCCAATTTCCGGATGAGAAATTGTCTTGGAGTGATTCCAGTTCGATCGCAAATCTAGCATCGCTATACAAGAATGCATCTTTGGGCGCTGGCGGCAATTCGTCGACGTCCGGATTTGGTTTGGTGAACTTTGTCGGCTTGGCCCACGTTTCTAAAATGTGCGATGGAAGGCGATTGAACTGGATGGATGAAAGCTGCTCTAGTCTGGCTTCAACTTGAGCTTTAATCTCTTCGTCGGCTGGATCTGGAGTTTCGGCTTCGTCCTCGTCGTCATCTTCTTCTGGCTCAGAGTCTTCGACCGCATTGGCAGAAGAGCTAACTGAACCGCTTAACACTTTGATGCCTGGCGGCATTTTGCCAAGGTTTACATTGTTAGGCACGGTAACTGTTTGCGTCGTGCCATTTGGCAATTGCACAGTGATGGTTCTCTGTGCGAAAGCCTTCGTCGAAACAGCCAACGAAAGAACGGCCAAAACAACAATCAAAACAAAAAAATGAGGCTTCATAGCGATTCTCAACACCATCAGGTCAAAAGGGAAACGAGAAGCCTCTATTCTAACCGGTTTCCCGGGGCAAGTTAAGCAAATCTGGCTCAACGAAATACGATCCATTGCCCACTACTTCCGTGATTACAGTTCCGTTAGCGCCTCATAAAATTCAGTTTGGTGCGGTGAGTGTTGTGCTTCTAGTTGTAATGATGCTGGCAGTGAACCGGTTCCAGCGGGTTCTAACGTCCTAAAGATGGGGAACGCATATGGAAATTTTGGTAGAGTGCCGGAATGATGGTGCCAATCGTTGAAACCAAAACCTGCAAGCGTTACCCAAACGAAAATGTCTAGCGAAATCCTACAGAACGTTAACTTGGTTCTATATTTCTACGGACAACCCTCGTCCATATGTAAACCAGCGCGGACAGCGCGTGGCGTAGAGACCGCCAAAACAAACAGGTTGGATACAAGAAAATGTTCCTTAATGACATCTCATCACTGATCTTCACGATCGTCTGGTCCTTAGCGGCAGTCGGTGTAGGATTGGCGTCGGGTTTCTTTATTGGAAGAGCCTTCGCTTTGTCGAACGAACCACGACGGCTCAAAAAAGAGCGAGAAAAAACGCTTGAGTCGTTATTGAAGCTGATGAACAGCACTGATCAGCTTAATATTGATGTCGATCAACACAATACAGCTCTAAGAAGCGCAAAAGAAGAGCTGGAAACAATCGAAACGGTTGAAGCCTTTGAAGGCCTGCAAGATTCACTGGTTGAGAACATTCGAACCGTTGTTACGTCCAACCGCAAACTTGAAAACGATCTTGTTGTTTCAAAGTTCAAGCTTGAAAGTCAGGCTCAAGAACTTGATCGAAGCCGGAAAGAAGCTCGTACCGATTCGCTTTGCAAAGTCGGCAACCGCAAAGCTGTTGATGAGACACTTCAGTTCATGGTGTCACGATATCAGAACGAGAAAAAATCGTTTGGTTTGATGCTGATCGATATCGATCACTTTAAACGAATTAACGATACTTTCGGTCATGACGCTGGAGATGAAGTTCTGGTCAACATTGGCCAGGCTCTGAAAGAGTGTGTTCGACCAGAAGACTTCGTCGGACGACTTGGTGGTGACGAATTCGTAATCATGCTGGAAGGTTTGACTGACGAGAATGCAAAATTCGTCGGCTCTCGTGTCCGCTCAACGATCGAGCTTTACAATTTCAGTGTTGGCAACAAAGGCCAGTCAACAGTTGTCACCATGAGCATGGGCTTGGCTGTTGTAAAGCCTGAAGACGACGTGAAAAAACTTTACAGACGAGCAGACCGAGCGTTGTACCGATCAAAGGAACTTGGTCGAAACCGCCTGTGTACTTTGATTGGCGACGAGCAGGAAGATGGCGGGACAGAAGCGGTTGCTGACAAGAAAATTGATTGTTACCAAACTCTGAAAGCCAATATCATCGACGATGATCAGCCTAATCCGCTTGGCAGATAAATCTATGATTACGGTCGAGTCATTTTCAAAAGCTTACACGGACGCGATCGCAGTGTCCGACCTTTCTTTCGAAGTCAAATCGGGACAAGTGTTGGGTTTGGTCGGCAGTAACGGCGCAGGAAAAACAACAACGCTCAAATCGATCACCGGCATCATCCCCGCCAGCAAAGGCAAGCTATGCGTTCGTGGGTATTCACTCGCCGACAATCCGATCGATGTCAAACAACGTACTGCCTACGTTCCCGACGATCCAGAACTTTTCCAGGACCTCAGCGTCGAACAGCATCTACTTTTTACGGCGAGCGTTTACGGAATCGCTAATCCACATGAAGAGATGGCAGATTTACTGTCACTGTTTGAGCTTGAACATAAACGACATTCGCCAGCGTCGGGGCTGTCTCGAGGCATGCGACAAAAATTGGCCATCTGTTGTGCCTATTTGCAGCGCCCAGATGCCTTGTTGCTGGACGAACCGATGACCGGTCTGGATCCGCAAGGAATTCGAATGCTCAAGCAATCGATCACAGATCAAGCCAAAAACGGCGCTGCCGTTGTTATTAGCTCGCATTTGCTGGCCATGGTTGAAGACATCTGCTCGCACGTCTTAATTCTTGACCGTGGCACCAAGAAATTCCTGGGCACGATCAATTCTTTGAAGGAAACGTTTTCTCAAGCAAGCGGAAGCAATACAAGTTCGCTCGAAGAGATCTATTTTGCTGCAGTGAACAATGAGTCTTCTCTGGCTTCATCGACGGTATCCCAATAAGGAAGGTCGGATAGATGAGTACAGGTTCCAGCAGCGTCTTCAGGGATTCAACCCGATCGGCGATTAACGTTTCAGCTTGGCAGCACCCTGCCCTTGTGACGCTTTCTAGATATCAGTTCCGCGCAAAGATCGCCAAAGCAACGAAGAGCTTTCGGTCGCCGCGCAGAATCGTGCTTTCGATTACCGCCGTCGTCCTGGCAGTCCTATGGCTCGGCCAAGCCGTCGCCGGGATTTTGCTTCGATCAGCTGCTGATCCGCAGAAGTTGGCGATCTGGATTCCATTTTCCTTGCTGCTCTACACCGTTTTCCATTTTGTTAAAACGGCCTGCAAAACGCCTGTCGAACCATTCGAGTGGACACCGGCCGAATTGTTGATTTTGAAATCTTCCCCGATCACACGACGTCAATTGATTTTTTATCGTCTGCGTGGATACCTAACTTCGATCGTAGCCAAAGCCATGTGTTTTACATTGGTAATGATCCCCGACCTGCAGTGTCTTTCTGCTGGATTCTTAGGGATGGTTTGTGGCCTGGCAATTGTCGACCTGACGCGCGCCTTGCTGGAAGTGTTGGTCTACGGAATGTCAAAACGAGAAAGACTCTGTTTTCGAGCCGTTGTGGTTGCGATCGCTGTAGCCTTTTTGTCAATCGCCTTCGCGAAAACCGTGGCCGCTCCAAACTTTGCGGCCAGCGTCAACTCGCCTGCCGCTTTGGTGTTCGTGCAAAAATTTTATATGAGTTTGATGGCGATGACGCAGAACCCAATCGGCCGGATCATTGTTGCGCCGTTTGCATTCGTCGGAAGTGTTGTTCTGGCTCCTTCGCTTGACGGAACGTTCTTGGCAAAATTGTTGGTCGTTGTCAGCTCGCTGGCACTTGGCATATTGGCACTAATCAAGCTCGACGCGTTCGTGTTGGCTCGGGTTCAAAAAAGAGAAGTTCAAAATTGCGACGAACTTCGCAACCCCAGCCCAGCCTTAGTTAAGCAACAAGAGAAAGTCAAACACAGCTCAAAAGTTCCCACTAGGCTTCGGGGCATTGGTTCAATCGCTTGGTACCAGTCGTTGGGTGCAATTCACTATCGATCGACGATTGCTATTGCGTTGCTGGTACCAACGCTCCTGTGCTGTATTCCGCTTTTGTCCCAGCAGTCCCCGATGGTCACGTTGCTTAATGTCGTCGGCGGAATCGTCTTCTATTCGTTTCTGCTGTTGCCACCGGCGTTGATGCTGGACTATCGTCGTGACGTGCGACGCCTGTCTGTTTGGAAAGCGCTACCGATCACCCCAATGTCAGTGACAATGGGCCAACTAATCGTTCCCGTTGCGCTCACGTCGCTTTTTCAGTTGGCCGTGTTGGTCATCACTGCAGTCCTCAGCCCAATCAGTTGGACGACGATCGCGTTGACATGGCCGTTGCTGATTCCTATGAACGTTTTCATCTTCGGTTTGGAAAATTTGATTTTCCTTATTCACCCAATCCGCAGAAACCAGGAAGGCATGGAAGTATTCTTGCGAACAATTTTGACGTTTACGGCAAAGGGGCTACTGTTCGCCGTTGGTGCCGGAATCGCTCTCGGCTGGGCGTTCGCGACAACGAAGCTTTGCACCTACCTCCCCTACCCCGAGTGGTCGGGGAAGATTCTATTCGGCGGCGGCGTGTGGGTCTTCACTACCGGCATGGCGGCGGTTTCAGTCTGGTGGTTATCGAAGTTGTTCGACCGGCTCGACCCAAGCCAGGATTTGCCAGCGGCCAGCTAACCGTTCGTGTTTGCAGCTGACTTCAAATCGCAAACGGCAATAGAACTAAAAATAAAAACAGCGGGATAAATGCCAACAATCCCAAGCCTGCGATTCTTCCGCATTTTCCAAGATCTTCGCCGGACGTCTCCCCCTCCTTCACGGTTAGTAAGATAGAGACGGAGAACAAAAACGCCGTCGTGATAAATGCGAACCCAACGACTCCGGCAACCAACGAAAACGCAAGGACAATCACCATGACGCTTGGAAAGTGGGTTGCGCTGAATTGGGCGAAGACGATCAAGACTGCCGATAACGATGTGGCGATAAACATCGATCGCAAACTAAATTGAGTTTGACGAATTTCGGTCATCGTCCACCTTGATCCAAATGCTGTTCCATGAAGCCTACGATCTCCTCATCATACATTTCCTGATCGTACCTCAATAGATCGACATGCGAAGCGCCTTCAAAGACAACTAATTTCTTTGGCTGATTAGCCATCGAAAACAACCGATTGGTTTCTTCAATCGGCGTATGTAAATCTTTGTCGCCCGCAGCGACCAGGACTGGGCAACCAATTTCTCCTATGAAGTCGATGGGACGCAGTTCAGAGGGCGAAAATCCTAGTCGAGGTTTGATCTGCCAAAGTAGAACTGAACCAAGTAGTTGCTCACCTACTGCTAACCGCAAGCCTATTCGATTGTAAACTGCCTCTTCAATTGTCGGAAAAACAGATTCAAGCACCAACGCATCGACATCATTTGGCGAGGAAAGCAAGACGGCGGCTCCTCCCAACGACCATCCTACGACACCAATCGGATCATCGGGATTGAGCTCGCTGGCATACTTCACTGCCGCATCTGCATCGTGCTTTTCCAAATGACCAAACGTAATATTCTCGCCGGGGCTTTCCCCGTGACCCTGAAAATCAATCATCAGAATCGAGAAACCAGCTTCGTAAAACAGCTTTGCACGACCAATCATGCTTTGACGGTTGCCCCGAAGCGGATGTAGCAAAACAATCGTGCCGGAAGATTCAGCCTTTGGCGCATACCAGGCGGCCAATTGATTGCCCGACTCACTTTGGATGATGTGCTCTTCAAGCGGCACACCGATTTCAGGCAAGAAAACAGGTTGGTTCGCTGGCGCAACAAGTCGACTTCCGACGAACCAGCTTACGGCACCAAAGATGACAAGTCCTGCGAACGAGAAAAGAAGCAAGACTCTGCGAGTGCTTTTTATCCTGGATCGAGTTTCTCTGTTTTTCGCCATGGGCCTTTTTTTGCGATCGGATTGATCACTTATTCGGAAAAGGCCTTAAACCGAGAAGCATTTCCGCTCGTTCGGACAGTGGCTTGGCTGCCAATGTTTCGTCAGTGAACTCTTTTAGGTTTTCGGCAACGAGATTGTAAACCGTTTGTCGATCTTGACTCGTATCGACGTCAACGCATTTGTTGTTGCTCTTAAACAGTTCAACCGTTGGCAACGTTTCGGCTTTGAACGTATCAAATCTGAGTTTAACACTCTCAACATTGTCGTCCCCCCTACCCGTGTATTTTGCTCGTGCCAAGATGCGTTTTTCAAGCACATCGTAAGGGCATTCAAAATATAGCATCTTCGGAAGTTCAGCTTCGCGGCCGAATGTCTCGTACCAACCCTCCATATTGTTTAAGGAACGAGGAAAACCGTCCAACAAGAAGTTCAACTTTCCAGTCGTTCGCGTGACCGACTCCATTCGATCCTTCAAGAGTGTCAAGACAATCTCGTTGGGCACGAGCTTTCCGGCTTTCAACAGCGCATCAACGGTTTCGGCATTTGGGCCACCGGAGTGAATTTCGTTTCGACAAAGTTCACCGGTCGAGAGATGTGTCCACCCAAGCTGCGATTCCGCAAGTTCACACATCGTTCCTTTCCCGCTTCCCGGTCCGCCTATGACAAACACGACGTTAGGTTTCGGGCAAGGCAGCCTTGGGTCAAAGTGATGTAGGACAATTTTTGGGGCAGGAGCCACTCCCTTTTTGTAAACATGCCACTCAAAATCAGTCGGGGGCATTTCGTGATCGCAAGTGGCATCGTAAGCAAGATGGCCGTCAAGCCGACAGATCCTCCACGACTTGTAAGTGTTCGAATAAGAAAGTGCCGGACTCCTCGCCGATTTTCCATCTGCGCGATCCCAAGCCATTTTTCCATTCCAGTAGCCCAAGCTGGAAACTGTCCCCGACTCGGATTCCGTTGGGGGTGCCGTCGAAGGAACGAACAGACCATCGACTTCGGGAAGCCCTGCTCCTGAGACTTCTATATAAAAAGTGTTGGGTTTCGACCCGTTTGATTCCGCCATGGTGGTCTTGTCAGTTAAGGTTTTATTTAGTCAGACCGCCTATTTGAGCAGAAGTATCGTATTGCGACAATCTTTGCATCGGCGCATGTCAGGGCGATCCTTAATTTTGTTAGATCGATCATTTCGGGAGGGCGAAATCCAGAAGAGGGTCGAGTCCCAAGCAGCGCAGAAACCGCCGTTTTTTCCGACCGTGACCAGATGTGTCCGCGCACTCTCGATAGTTGAAGGCAGTTACCAACACAGATGCCGTAGATTGAACAGTTCTCAAATCGGAGTATCCATGGATATCAACACTTTACGTTGTCGTCACCAAATTCTTGACTGGATTGATTCGCACAATTGCACGTGCAGCCAGTGTGGAAAAAATGGACATTGGATCGAAACCTCAGGCCTCGTAATGTGGCATCGATCGGAACTTCAAGAAAACCAAACACAAGCAAGGTCGACCAACGTTGATTCTCCAGCATTTAGTCGGCAGCCAGTCCATTGTGTTCCATTGCCATTCCTTGTTCATGAAGCGAAAGCAAGCTGAATTGGCTCGCTCGAACATCTTTGAGAATGCCGGCGAGTACGGGCGTTTCATTCAAAGGCGTTATTGGGCCGTCATTTGTTCAACAGCGGCCATTTGTTCCATCGCGAGATACAACAATACGAATGTCGACACGCCAACGATCGTCGCCAAAAGTGACAGGCACGCGCGCCTTCGGCGTTTGGTCACAAAATCGGCAACCGTTGCTATCGCCTGAAATGGAGTGATGAAGAGTTGTACACAAGCTGCAGGTAACACGACGAGCAAACCAAACAAGCCGAGAAAGTGAGACGATCCATGAGTTGGTTTGTCGATGAGATAAAAAACCAGTGCAATCGTTCCAATTCCTGCAGTCACCGCCAAACTAGATAACGGATTCACCCACCCATGTTTTCGATGTGGCGAAGACGGCTTTAGTTTTGATTTCGACTCTACCGGCGAGATTGCATGGGCTTCTTTCATGATGGCACTCTCCATTTCGCTAACTTGGAAATCGGTTGCGATTGACGCGTCACGAGTCACGGGTTGTCGTCTGGTCGACTGCGAAGGTACTCATTGTACATTTCATAAGTCATGAACACATCACTAAACTCCAGCCAATCTTCGCGGTCGTCTCGAGTTTGGGAATTCAAAAAAACCTCGATAACAGATTCGAATCTTGAAAGTGGGCAGATGCAATTCTCGGCCAGAACATGTACTCCCGTGTAGATCGAATACTCGCCATAGTTGACGTCAGATAAGTCTGAGCGAAGCGAATAAATTTCAGTAGCCGACTCGATAAAGGTGCAAAGCCAGCCCGCGTTTTGCCATTTCTCCCCAAGCCGTTTGCCGATTGAAGCAAACTCAAGCATTGGGCCGATGCTGTGGTGACGATTTGAGGTCAACATGTATTTGCCGTCATATAGCTCTGCCGAACAAAGGGATAGGGTATCGCAAAACCCTCGAGAATTAATTTCCTCAATTTTCGCTAACCACGTTGTTGCAGACTGTTGCTCACGTTCGAGTGCGCTTATGCCGGTGTGTAGTACAAACTCTATCATGGCCAATCAATGTGAATCAATCGAATGAAACTTTGCAATCCGCCGGCAAACTTTTCCGAATCTCGTCCTCTTGTTCTGCAGTCAAATCCGCGTCAATTTGACAAGACTTCAAGTTCGCGAGTCGACCGAGAAAGTGAAAATCGTGCTCGGTCTCACACCTTGATGAAACCCAAATCGATAGTTCTTTCAAGTTAGAAAGGTCTCCAATTGTATCGAGATCGGCAGCATACTGAGGCCTTGTCAACCAAATCTTAAGCTGTTCTAACTCGCGAAGCCGAGCGAGAGATTTTAGGCTGCTGCAATTCCAGGGATCAAATTCGAGTTCCTTTATCTTGGTAGCGTTACAAATTGAATTTAGCGTATCGTCGCTCATCGGAAATCCACTAGAAGTCAATCTAATTGATTCAAGGTTCGGGCAGGTCCCTAGAACTTCCAGTCCAGATTTTCCAGGTGGTGTTGCATCACCCGCTTGGAAAACCGTGAACTCCTTCAAACATTTGAAGTTGGCGATCGGCGCCAGGTCTTCAATGATGGCGCGATCGAATCGTACCTTTTCCACGCATGGAAGCTTGTGCCAACAGGAGATATCGATAAGCTCGCCAGTTCCATCTGAGAAAGCAGTCGTCACTCGCGTTACCGAGTCTTTTCCGAACCAGTTGGCCAGTGTTCTTTTCCAGGGCGGAAAACTCTCCATCGATTCATACTGATAATCGCCAAATTCGATTCCACCCATGCCATACCGTGAATCAATCAGCTCAACGCCTTGGCGTTGGCTTTGCCACGGAATCCACCAATTTTGCCATAAGATCCCGAAGCACGCCGAGGTAAGGAACAAGAAGATGAACATGCTTCGAAGGCTGAAGCGAATGGGCAATCGGAAACGCTGCTTATTGTTGCTCATGAAGGTAACATTGGGTGTGACGAATCAATCCGGAATCGACGCAAACTGCGGTTGAGAAAAATTCAAATTGCTAAAAAGTAATGCCAGCTTTCATTAGCTCAACAAAACCTGAGTATGTCTCGAAGTCATCGCCATCAGGATTATGTGTAACCACTGGCCAGTCATCTTTGCGATCTGTTCGAACCATAAAGCCAAGCTCGTTTCCGTCCAAGTCGATGATGACAACGCAATTTTCTAGCTTGCAGTTCCGTTCGCAGTAAGACAAGCCTGCGAAGTGCTGTTCAACAAATATTGAGTAGATATCTAACTCACGAATATGACAATCGGACAACAGGATTAGTTCCGTCACCGATAAAATGTTTGCTTTGCCAACAGGAAAACCGTCCGCACTTTGCCAGCCATTTGAAGCCAGATAAAAACTCGCCAGGCTGGACGGCAATTCAAAGCCGAGCCGGTGCTGTGCTTGCACAATGAGTTCAATACTTGCCGGCGGGAAGCCCAGATAGTCGTTTGTGCTCGCGGTCTCTCGAAGCTCTTCCAGCTCGTCATCGTCAAGATTGGCAAGCAGGTGGCGACTGAGTTTGACAAGATATGATTGCCAGTCCATAAGCAAACCTATTGCAACGATGGATCGAGAACTAACACGACGACGGAGCTACCCTCAAATTTGAATGTTACGCCGTTTGAATTCGGACGCAGGTTGGTTATCTTTGCCGCACGTCGTCGCAAAAGGTAATCTCTGATATTGCATGGCTGGCATTCAATCGAAGCATCTACCCAAGTTTGCGCCGTGCCACACGGGACCCCGCCAAGTTCCGTGACAACATAAAGCATGGATGTACCCTCCGGTTTCACAAACCTGGCGGGTTCGACAAGCATTGAATTCGCGGCGGCCAGATCTCCAGCTGCCAGTCTATTGCGCAATTCAATTGCAGTTCGACGCGGCATGTCTACCCAAAATCCGAACAGCGAACCCGCCAAAATGGTGACAGCAAGTGTTAGCCCAAGACTAAACCTAAATTTACGCTTGGTACCCATGTTGGTCATTCGTTATTGAAGTACATCGCGGTTTGTTACTGTTCAGTTATCATCAACTGGAAGGTCAATGGTGGGGCAAGGAGACCCGCCGTAATGGTACCCGAAAAGTTAAACAGGTGCTTCTTCAGCCTGCTTGCTGGATGGCTTGCAGCGCGATGTAGGCACCGACGGGATCACGAACGACAGCGTATTTTGATTTTGGGCATACTTTAATGACTTCACCGCCGCCCTCGCCGACTCGTCGCAGGCTTTCGTCAAAGTCGCCGACAGGTAAATGAATCAGCCAGACCGAAGGGATATTGTCTTCACTGTTGTTTTGACTGATTTTTGCCGCAGCAATATTTTCGTCTACCAGCATTTCAAAACTTGTAAACTCAGACTCGCCTTCGGCATTCGGAATGGATTTGGCACTCCACCCAATGACTTTTTGATAAAACTCTTGGCTCGACTCAGCATCTGGAACCATCAGAGAGAGCCATGAGATGCATCCCAAGCGTTCAACCTGTGTGACAGAGCCTGCTTCGCCATCAACGTCCACAACTGGAATAAGTCCGAATGCCGCTCCAGCCCTGTCGGCGAGTACTGCCCATTGGCTTTGGCCATCTTCGGTTTGGGAATGCATAAGTTCTTGGCCTCCCATGTTAATTGCACATGCAACACTGGCGGCGATATCAGCCACCTGGAAATGTGGCATCCATTGCAGGGGTAGGAATTCATACTCGGGAGTACGAGCGCCAAGGCCGATGACCGGATTTCCGACGTTATTCATCAGATCGTCACGCCAGAGTGGAGCGTCGCCGGTCGTAAGAACTTTCGAATAGAACTCGAGTTCACGCTTATGTTCAGGCACGGCAATATCAGCGCTTAGGACACCACCGATTTTGTGAACAAATGGGTTTCGCATGTTTACATTCGGGAAAGGTCTTCGTAAAGGATACGTCTCAAGTGCGTCGCCTTGTTACTTGGCGTTCTCTGGAAGTCCGCGTTTTCCATTGAGTTCGATGAAATGTTCGCCTTCAGCAAGCCGGTTTGCTCTAACGATCCCAAAGGCAATGGTTAGTTGCTGGGTTAATGGCTGAAACAACAGGGCAGATTCGCCTCCATAGTTGCACTCATGTTTGTCCTCCGGAAGTCCTTCAAGCACGGAATAGTTTTCGTCTTCGAGATAAGGAATGAACACAGCCAATCGAATTTCGTCGTCGTAACTTTTCCATCCTCCAGTGCTTGTTGTCTTGCCAATTTGCTTCGCTTCAATCATCTTTTCGACGAACTGCTCCGTGTTGAGTTCGTAGGTCACGCGATATTCACCCAGCTCGTCGGTTTGCTGGACGGCCCGAGGCGCATCTGGAGCAACGTTGAACGCAGCAACCTGAGTGTGAACGATGGTTGCCAAGCCGTCTTTGATTGCTTGCTGCGGCGTGAGTGATGCGATTTTGTCGGAATTGTTTTCGGAATAGGCAACAATGTATGCCTGATATGCCTTTTTCGGCTGGCCGCCCGTTTTTGAGTAGCCAACCTTGAAGCTCAAACCTTGCTTTGTTCGTTTGACACTGCTGCTGCTTAGGTAAGACTCTGTTATCGGCGGACAGTGCTGCCCAATTGCCTGTTCATGAGCGAATAAAACTGCCAACAAAACGGTGACAACTGGAATGCAGGAACTGTTTTTCATTTCTTTTGCCAGATAACGGTGACGATCTCTGATCCGGGACGGTAAGTCACCCAGTTCTAAAACACATGCTAGTCCGGCTTTACGCAAGATTATGCTCGCATATCTGAGGAACAACACAGGTCCGGGCGACCATGCCATTCATGGACAATATCTCGCATGAGGAGAGCGCAGTCAAATTGGACCGAACCATCAGGGAATCGAGATTGATCCTCAAAAAAGCTGGATCGGATTGAATCAACGTTCAACGATTCGACATGCCAATTGTCGCATTCCAATTCAATACCGTCAAATTTGCCAAAAGTACTGGTGTCCGAATATCCAAGGGATCCTAATTCGAAGAAATTGGACGCTGTTTCGAGTGAATCGAAAATTGATGAGCCCAAAATTGTCGGCACTACCGAACCAGAAACATGAACGTTCGCAATGCCGTCGTCGCTAGCCATCGTAACGGAATAGTGATCATCACTTTCATCTACCGTGAATTGCGCATGATGTTGTATTCCAGGAAACAATCGCCCACCAGCAAAGGAATTGAGTCTCGAATTGGTATCACGGCGAGGGACATAGACTCCTTGTTTTGTTTGACCGTCCGACTTCCATTCGACGGCAATTCGATGCGCCGCATTTTCGGAGCCGATTCCCCAAGGCATCGGGAGCATTTTCGGGCGAACTTTTATTAGGCGAATCAAGCAAATTCCACCGATGGCATAACCATGGACCAGTTTCGGCCGAAACGGCGCTGGTAACACTGCGGCCATAGCCGTTGGATCAACCCGGTAGTTCGCGAGAATGCGACGATCAATGATTCCGCTGATTGCTGGTAAACGCATTCAATCCTTCAGTCATAACTGCGAAGATCATGGAGCCGAGACAAGTGATCTTCATTTTCAAAACCCCCGCAAGTTCGGTCGGCTCGCGTGCAACACAATTTTAACCCACGATGGTCTACCGCGGGTGTCGCCGTTCCCATTCTGACATCATCTTGTTGTAGCCGTCGCGTGCTACGTCGTCGCCGAAAGTTTTTTCTGCGGATGAATCGTAAAATTCTCGAATCGACGCAGAAAACTGTAGGACGGCATTGAACCATTGCGATTTCGGAACACTCTTGGATTCGCCTGACTCCGCTGTAATTTTGATTCGATCGCCTAGGTGTTCAACGGATGCGTCAATTCCCAGAGGGCATCCAGTTATTAGCACGTCGTCTGAATTATCAACCGCATACATAGAGAATCCGCAACATGGAAAGAGATGTTCGCCCACGGGATCTGCTTTCGTGTGGCTTCTTTCAAGTGTGCGTAGCAAATATATCGCTGACGCACTGACCGTCCATTCTTCTGACGGAGCGACAATCTCTAAGCCGTCAACAGAGAACCAAACCGTGCTGTGAGCGCACAAGTCATCGGGGGAATCTCCATCCGTGTCGAGCCAAGTTAGATTGTCAGCCGAAAGAGTAATCATGTAAAAGAAGGATCAATCCGGTTTAAAAGATCTGGATACTCTATCCTGCATTGAGCCAATGACTCGAACACGCGGGCTCAAAGGATGAACTGATTTACATCTCAAGTTACGAAATTTTTTCAAAAGATGAAATGAATAAGCCAAATAGGGAACGATGACCTGACCGCTCAAGTCCACTGGCGTCATTCCAGACACCAAAGCGCGAGCCGCAAATCAGCACTTCGCCATTCTCTATGAACGTGCAAATATTGTTTTTTGGAAAATGCCAAACACCGACGATGAGATCAATTGTTGTTTCAGACATGACTGGGACAGATTCGTGCACGATAATCTAGAGGACATTTCAAAACCTAAAATCGTGCGATCATCGTAGTGGGATTCGCCAGAATTCCCTTTGTTTTGAAAGCGAGCTGGGACTTCTGGCGAAGTCCACTACAGGTTTTGAAATACCCTCTAGTCACGATTTGGCGGTGTCACTAATTCTACAGTGTGCCCGTCCAGATCGCGAACGACTGCCCGCCTGCCCCATTCTGAGTCCTTTGCGGGCGAAACAATTTCAACAATCAGTTCTTCCAGCAATTCCAGACAACTATCAACTGAGTCAACACAGAATCCGAGTCGTGTACTGGTGGTGGCAGCCGCATTGTCTCGCTGTGGATAGATCTCGAAAACGAATCCATTGGTTTCCGATGCATAGTGCATGGGGCCTTTGCCATGCGAATGCTTTTCAAAACTGACCCCAAGTATCTCGTAAAATTTGACGGCGCGATCGATGTCAGGAGATCGTATCACGAGCAAATTTGGAGTTGGACCGGAAGAACTCATGGGGAAGACTCGAGTGCAGAATGTAATGATTATTTGGATCATCGTTGTGAATCACGAGATCACAATTGCAATTTGATTTTTAGAGCGCCGGTTATTGTCGAAGAACGACCTAACATTTGCAGGTACATATCATTCACGTGTTGCTGGAGATTGTCATGTCTGTGTTCCTGTCGAAGTGCGGAAGCTGCGGATATTCTATCGTCAAGGGTGCGCCCTGTTCAAATTGTGGTCACTCCGAAGCTGGTGAAGACAAAGATGATGGCGTCATCGAGGAATTTGCGCGGCGAAAAGAATTGCATAATCGGAATTCGAGTATCCTTTTTTGCGTGCAACTTTTTGGTGGGCTGTTTGCACTCTTAGGATCTACGGCTGCCGTCTGGGGGCGTTGGGCCAAAGCAGCTTCTCGCTCAGTGAATCGACTGGATAATCGACCAGCCGACATGGAAAGCAGTTTCATTAACTACGACGCGCTTGCAATATTTGGGATCGTCATCGTCGTAATTTTCATCCTCGTAACGATCTATCATCTTTTCCTTCAGAAATCAGATTCGTTTCTACCAGTGGCTTTGAATTGTCCCAAATGTGATGAGCGACTGGATGGATTAAACATCGACTACAGCCAATGCCCTTCGTGCGATGTGCATCTAGAGGCAGTAAGCTACCGCTAGGGCTGTATTTTCAGCAGCTCCTGTTCCGCTGTTTTCGGATGCCTGCAAATTGCCAACGCGTTTCGATCAGTGTTACGACAGCGACAATCAAGTTTCGCACTCAAATTTTATAAAGCCAACTTGCAACTCAATCCGAGTTGCTACAGTCCAGTAACCCTGTTCGGTTGTTGGACAATAGATCTGGAAAGACCAATTCAATCAGCGAATTCGCTTGTTGTGACGTTGACACCATATTCTGTTATCAGAAAGTCGCGAAGCCACTTTGCCAATTGTTCGTTCGGAGCTTGATCGTCAGGAAAATATTCAATTTCGACCGAAGGACTCCCATAGACTGAATATTTTGACTGCGTAACGAAGAAATATACCTCACACGTCAGCGCTGGTTTATCGATTCCAGATCCGATCTCGCATTTGCAAACATTCTCCTCCCAAAATTTAGGCGGTTCTATATCGCCATTCATGACGATCCAGTTTTTCGCCGGGATACAAACCGTTTCTGTAAGCTGTCGCTCCGCTTTGCTCAAGGGGTATTGCGAACGGCTGAATCTATCAGCCAACCCATGGGTTAGCTCAGAGAATCGAGATAGGCTTTTAACTCGCCCAACATACAGGGCCAGAACTACCGCAATCAGGGCAGTAACGATTAGGAGAAATCCAGTTGTGTATCGGAAGCGAAACATTCTTGAAGGATCACGCTTGACCTAAATTGGTTCATCGCCGTTCCCTCCAAACGGGACAACGGCAGCGGTCATCGAGCCGGAACTAAATTGTCATCCAAAGATTTCGGGAACTGAATATCGTTTGCCGAACGCCCGGATACCAAGTTTCATTCTATCGCCTATCACCCACTGGGCAAAAGTATTGCTATTGGGGCCTGGCCAATAGCAATACTTTTCGTTGAATGGGTAAGTGTTTTGGGCCGATTCAATTTTCGCGATAATCTCAAGCGCATCATCATCCGTCCATCGCTTTATCGCTCGAGACGGCCCGTTGCCTACGCCTTGGCAAGGCGCAAGAAGGTTTTTATGCAAGTGGCCCCAGCACGAATCATTCTGATTGGCGTGTTGCCACACTTCCCAGCGATCACAAGATTCGTAGTGCTTGCCGTTCAAGCCACGAATCACGAGAACCCAATGATGATCCGCGAAGAAGCCGCTCCAACCTGGAATTTTTGCAGCACGAAGTTCAACGATGGTGTTGTTCATCCAATTTCAAAGTCACATTGAGGCGATAAAGGCAACGAACATGGAGCCGGAACAATAGATCTTCATTGGAAAACTAAGAGCAAATCCGACTTCGATTGCATTCTTCAAGCTAGAGGGTATTTCAAAACCTGTAGTGGACTTCGCCAGAAGTCCCAGCTCGCTTTCAAAACAAAGGGAATTCTGGCGAATCCCACTACGATGATCGCACGATTTTAGGTTTTGAAATGTCCTCTAGTGATTGATGGAGAATGCGACGAGCCCATTGTCATAATTCACGATGATCTCCAAGTCTCCTTGTATCGCACTATAAATAAATGGCAGGACGTCATCCTGAACTAAACCTGATTTGATCAGATCAGCCGGAGATGAGTCGCTTGAAAGCGCAACTCCCTCATATTCCAGACCCCCGAAATAATTTTTTGCAGGAGCAAATTCATAGTCTCGATGAACAAACGAAACAGACAGGCAAATAATCGGCCCACCGGCTGTGGCTTCGTAAGCAACTATTCCTGACTCATCCCACGTGGAAAGAACATTCTCCAGATGCGTTGTACGATCTGGTGGACCCATAATTTCGGTTAGGTCTTTCAATTCAAGAGGAAAGCGATGTTCAACTTCGTTGATTGTCAATTTTCCCCGGCTAAATCCAATCTTGGTCCCGGAGCCTTGTTGCAGTGGTGCACTATCGCAACTGGCCAATAGCAGAAGCAAAGACGCAACGGTGAAGAGAATTGATTTGTTCACAAGATTCTGCATGACAGCGTATTGTACCTGACGGGCCTTACGTCTGTTGAGCCAACCCGATTTGTTTTGCGCAAGTCAGTGTGGTTTCGCGGTCAAGTCGACCGTGAAATAAATTCCTCAAGTGCCAGACGTGGGCCTTGGTAATACAATAATACGTCCGGCGAGGCGTCGCACACGAAACGTACCGGGGTCTGCTTGGAGTTGTCGCACGTGATCCTTGTGATGTCATCAAATTCCTTGCGATCGTAGACATGGGTGATGTGTCGTCTAAACACCCCTTCATTGCCGGCAAAAAAGACGATCCCATTTGCCGTCGTTGCGGCGAATACTGGGCCAGTTTCCTTGCTGCGATTCGAGCCACCTTGAACTGCCCATCGAACAAGGATGACTGGCAACAGCAGCACAACGAAGATCAAATCGAGCTCTGTTCCAGTCGATAGTTCGTGGTACCACCGATGGCGATAACGAGAAAGCCAGATTCCGGCTTCAACTGTTTCGCCAAGCATTTCGGATGCGGCGTCGATGTCTGTCTGTTTTTGCGGCAAATCAAATCCGATTAAGGTTTAGCGAGATCATCCATTTCCCAAACACGCACGAGCCCGGTTTTGTGTGCGTTGTATTGCTATCGGTCGGAATCCAGAATCAGGCCACCTTTGAGCTGCGGCAACGATTCGATAATTGCGATACGAATGTCTTCATCTTTCACCCAAAGATCCAACCATTTCAAGTTTAGATCTATAAACGATCGTTGGAAAGCAACATCCCGAATTTTAACCGCCATAAGATGTAAGCATTCCAAGTCGTGAAGTTTTCTCAAAAACTTCAGATTCTTGATCCACACCGACTTTGGCATCATCGGCGCACCCTCGATAGAAAGGCGCTTCAATGATTGCAAATGCGAAAGGGTTGAATAGTCTTCAAGCTGATCGAAGTTGCCAAGCGAAAGATGTTCTAGCGCCGTTAGTTTTGCGATTGGCTTCAAGTCACTCACTGAACACGATCCGATTCCTAATCGCTGAAGCTTGCCCAGGTCCCGAATCGGTTTCAAGTCATCGATCGGCCCCCAGTGAATGTCGAAGGAAACTAAGCCACTACACCGGCAAGCAGCTTCGAAAAGCACTTGTGGACAGCGAGTTCCTATTCGTAAGTTTTTCAATTTTGGTTTCGTGTCAAAAAAGTCAATCCACTCGTTGAGAATTCGTTTTTTCTCGGCCGCCGTTTCGTTTAGCTGGGTGCAGCACAGGTGCAACGAATTCCCACAAGTAAAATCAGAACGTTCAATGACGGCTGATGCCTTGAAGCGTGGCGACATTGGCCACGGCGTCCAGAATGGAGTCTTATTTTTTGACATGCGTGAGCCAGATAAAGTTGACGATCAATTAGCCGGAAGAGTGTTCTTCTGTTCCAACAACACGCGCAATTCCGCCGTTGAATACATCGTAGTGTTATCCGCGTTTCTTGGGCTTTGAGTCACGCCGTGTCCGCATGGCAACAACGACATCAAGTCCATTGTCCGAAGCCGAAAGTCGCCTGTAATCTTCTGATTCAACGCCATAGATTGCGAGCCGTCCCTTGCCGTCGTGGTGGACACCCCAACCGTAAGATTTTGGTAGCGGTGACGCCCTCATGCAAGGGTATGGTTTGCCGAATAGTTTTTCTTGTATCCTGCTGTGTTGATTTTTTGATTGACCAGGTGTCAGGCCCTCTCGCAACACGTGGACTTCGTACATCAGCTCTTCGAGCGTCATTTTGTACGGGGATTGAATAAGCAGTCGATGTTGCAAAAGTGGGATCGTCGGTTTATCGCCACGTGGCTTCGGTGCTGTACCGACATTCACAGAGCAATCAGGTGCGACAAGCACAAATGTGTTGGCAATGAGTTTCATGACGGTAAAGGTCCGTTGCGAGATGGGCCGCACGCGCTGATCGGCTACGCGGATATCGATTTGCTATTCACCGCTGCTTGGATTTAGTTTTCCATCCAGCCAAAGTGATGTGTACAGACGATGGCGAAACCTGGGATCAACATTTCGCTCCGGAGCTGGCATGGCAGGATACCCCCACTCCAACTCAATGACATTGTCATCCAGAGATATCGCAAGCAAGTCTATCGCGATATCGGTGAACCGAACGATGAAAAGGAACTTGTCGATCGACCAGTGAAGATTATATCGTCATCAATACAAAACTGAAAAGGGACTCCTCCAATCAGCCCACCTTCTTTTTGAAAGCGACGGCTAAGTTCATGTTTTAAGCCAGGGCGCAATTGATATCTTTGGGACTCCCAATCTACTGACTGAATGTCGTCGTGACCAATTAATATTTCACCAGAGTTGTTACGAATTGAAACATCGCCAGGCTGGTAGAGCGCTAAATAGATCGCGAGCCCGATGCCGATGACCGACACGAGAATCAGCAACGACAAGACGCGGAATCTAAACCATTTTGCCATTTATCTGTTCCGTGATTTTAGGGTAGGTGACGACAGCGATCACCAAGCCGGTTGATATGCTCCAATTCAGGCATCACTTTGCGTTCATTTTGATTGTTGAGGCATCCATGTCCAATGTGTAGAACCATAGGTGTTGTTCCGGCGGATCATCAAGCTGTCCCTGCAACAATGAGGCAAACGCATCGCCCAGGCGTGCAACAGGTTCGGCTGGAATGGGGTCATGTCCCCGCACAAAGATTCGTTGATCATCCAAAACAGGCCAAGCTTGAACATCATCGCCCGAAAATTCAACGTGTTGGCGAATAGCACCTGTTGTTGTACGGCACAATTGAACGATTAGTTCAACCTGCGCCGGAGTCCATTCGTCATCAGCATAGTGAGCCATCTCGGTAACGACCGCCGCAACCCGCCAGTTTTGAATCATCTCTTGAAGCCATGGACTCGTGGTGGTTGCAAGATGTTCCTCTGCTGATTGGATCAGGAACCAGAGAAATACGGAGCCTGCAACATCGTAGGCCCAAAAACCGTTTTCGCGATACTGGACGAATGCAGTGCTAGTCATTGGCAAGTCGATTGAAGGCTAACGGCAACGATCACCAAGCATGGATCATATGAAAAAACAGGCGTAGCCAATCATCCGCGAAACGACCGACCGAGTCAACAATATTCGTGGCTTCGGTTC
>CAZPBE010000007.1:0-138467 GCA_964584615.1 uncultured Pirellulaceae bacterium
AACAGGTTTATATACGACATCATGTCGGAAAAACAGGAAACTCCTTTTGACTACCCTACCAACTCTAGGTGAACTCGCAACTTTGACTTTGACAAACAGATTGTCTTGTCACGATCAATGGTCGTGTCCGCTTTCGTAGACTTCGTGCTTCTTATCCCCTTTGGCGTAGACATACGCGATCAAGTCCAGGATCTCCTCGCGAGTCAGATTGTCCAGAAGTCCCTTCGGCATGATCGAGACTTTGGATATCGAACGATCCTCGATGTCCGCAACACGGATTGCTTTCGGCGAAGCGTTGGCAAGCGGATTTTCGACGTAGCGAATCATCAAGTCGTCTTCGAACAAGACAACACCCGAGATAATTTCGCCAGACTCCATCGAGAACTTTTGTGTCACGTACTTTTCATCGATCTTTATTGAAGGTTCGAGAATCTCTCGCAACACGTCGAGAGGTTTGTATTCCGGACTGAGCTCATTCAAGTCCTGACCAATCGCCACGCCTTCGCCTTGCAGTTGGTGACAGGAAATACAACTCGCCATCTTGAACATCTGTTGGCCGTTTTTGAAATCCCGACCGGTCGCGAACTCTTCTTCAAACTTGGATTCGAAGTCGGCCAACTTCCACTCCGTCGTCGTTCGCTTGGTTTTCAAAATCTCGTCCTTGATTTCGATCTTGTTTTCAGCCAAGTACTTTTCCGGATTGGATTCGAATGCCGCGACGTCGGCAACAACAACCAGCGAACCGTACATCCGCCGCCAGTGCCCCGGGTAAGTGCAAACGTAAGGATAAACGCCAGGCTGTTCCGGAGTGACGAGCTGCATCGTTGCCGTCTGAGTCGGTTGAACAAGCTTGCTGGCCAACAAGACCTCATTTGAATCAGGAACAAACGGCTTGTTGCCCGACGAAAGTTTCGAAGCATTGTCTTCGGCCAGCTGTCCGATCGTCGCCAGGTTTCCGGGCGTCACAACCACCACGTTATGTGGCATCATGTCCGTATTCTCAAAAATCAACTCGATCGCCTGGTTTGGCTTGACCACAATTCGCTCTTGGTCAAACGCCATCCGATGCGGCTTGGTTCCCAACCGAATGACTTTCACATTCAAATCATTGACCGACTCACGAATCTTGTTGGCTTGATCAACCGGAAGCAGATCAGCCAATGACTTTGCCATTCGGACTGCGTCGGTCGCGCCAGCAGAACTGCGCTCGGCAGGTGGGATCGTGCCCAAAAGTTTCATCACGTTGTCTGACATGGGAGCCGCTTTTTCAGCGGGCCAGAACCGTGATGGAATTTGATTGAGTGCGCTGATCGCAGTCGCCGTCTTTTCATCTTTGACGATCAAGTCAGCCAGCATGTTCGCGGTTTCTGATTCTTTACCGCGCACCATCGCCATCGCTTTGAGAGCCGCTCTTCGAAGTTGACTTTCTTTGGACTCAGGTGTGACCGCGTACTCAGATTTTTTCTTTGGCGCTGGAATATCGGATTTGGAAAATATTGGCTTTCGATTCGCGTCAAGCACTTTCAACGTAAACCCTTCCAACCGCTCGCCAAGTTTTTCCTCGGTTCGGTTGTAGACCACAATTCGATTGACCGGAATCTCCGCTCGCAGATCAATTTCCCACCAAGGATCATCAACACCGTTGCTCGAATGAGTTTGACCTTCATCGTTGTAAACACCGCTGAGATTTCCATCGATCGCACGAGCGGCAACGCCCCCAAAGTCTGTTGACTTTTGCTTTGGCATTCCGCGTCGGGCAACATTTTGGCCGCCTGAATAGATTTCAACTTCTGCCAACGTCAACGTTCTTCCTTCGCCCGGCAATTCGATGCGAACGAAACGACCGCCTTGAGGGATTTCGTTTTTGTCGTTTCCGGAAACAGCCATGGGAGCCAGAATCGGATAAAGCTTGGCTTGGATATTTGGATCGGGAATCATTCGCATGCTTTCCGCGAATTCGATTTTTCGCGGCAGTGAATTCCCAGCGACATTAAACGCGTTTCGCCCGTCACCATCCGCGATGGCCATTGTGGCATAGCCAATTTTCCTCACGACCGTTGTCGGATTTTGCAAAGCCATTGCTTGCAAGCGAGGACGAACGGATTGCAATTCGGATTGTGGACGCTGGGAGAAAATTCGGACCAGATCATTAACGGTGTCTTCTGTTGGAAACTCTGGCGTCACCGAGCCGAGCAATTCAACCAGCACTTCGACAGGCCTCTTAGATTCCAGTTGAGAAATTTTCTCGATCGCCATGACCCGCGTGTCCTGGTTGACGCCTGCTCGCATCAACAAGTGACGACTTACTTTTCCGTCCAGTGGAAACGCGGTTGCTTTCTCAACGGGCAAACGATCCAAAAAATAGTTGACGGCAGTTTGGCTGGCGTTTCGAAGCGACGGACCAAGCTCCAGTTCCCATCCGTCGGGGTACGCCAACAAACATTCCTCTACGAGAAAGTCCAAAAACTTGTCGGTCGGTAATCCTTTGGCCGCGGCGAGGACCGGAATCCCATCAGACGGCTCGAGATAACTCGCACCTCGAACGGCTTCCAACCGAACTCGCGGATCTGGGTCAGCAGCCAGCCTCAAGAGATAACTCGCGGTGTTCGGAATACGATCTCGCCACTGAACCAGGACCCGTGTCGCAGCAGCTCGAACGCGGAGGTCGTTGGATCGCAGAAGTCGTTCAAGCAGATTCGGGTTCACGACATCATGTTGCTGGTGCATCCAAAGAGCTTCCAGCAAATGGTGGAGATGGGTTGCCGATCCGCCGCCGAATCGGCGACTCCAGTTGTTGACCGCCGCGATGACTTTTCGTGAATCGTGCTGGCTCAACTCAATTCGCGTTCGATACCGAATTCGATTGATGGGACTGGCCAATAACTGGACGAGCTCGGGAATCGAAGCGCCCTCGATCTTCGGCGAACGACCTAGTGGGCGACGCGTGTTGACCATCCGATAGACGCGGCCATGATTCTGATCACGGTTCGGATCACGAACGTTGTGTTGCATGTGGCCGATGATTGGATTTGTCCAATCCGTAAAAAACAAATCACCTCGCGGTCCAAATTCTAAATCGACAGGACGAAAACGTGGATCGTCGCACATCAGTAACGGTTCAAGCTCTTTCGCGGAGAAACTGGAACCATCACGAGAAACTTTGTAGCGCAGGATTCCATGATCGCCAATAACGTTTTGGACCAGCAACTCTTCTTGCATTTCGCGCGGAAAGTTTTCACTGGAGACCAGCTCAGTAGCAGGGCAGGGGCGTGTACGCGGATTGTAGACCGTTGGTGGTCGGCGATGCTTTTTCGGCCACGGCATGTTGCCTGTGATCAAAGTCGCATCGTAAGGACGTGACGAAGTTGCATCGTGAACGATGTTCTGGCCCCAATGGTTGAACGCGTGACCATGCGGGTTTGCAAAACAGGTGTTCGGGTAAGCTTCCAGCTTTGAGGTTCTGGGTTCATATCGCCACAGCGCCGCGTCTTTGCAACGAACGGGACCGTAAGGCGTTTCCACTTGTGAGAAATGGAAAATGCCTTCCTGGAAGTAAAGACCACCGCCAGGACCAAAGACAAACGAGTTGATCGCATGGTGAGTGTCAGAACTATCAAAACCATGCAGTAGACGAGTCTTCGTATCGGCCTTGTCATCCCCGTCAGTATCTCGCAGGAACATCAAGTCGGGCTGCACGGCAACAATAACGCCGCCACCATAAAACTCAAATCCAGTCGGATTGTGTAACCCGGTCGCAAACGTTTTGCAGTTGTCAGCTTTTCCGTCACCGTCGGTGTCTTCGAGGATCAACAGTTTGTCGTTCATCTCCGTTTTTGGTTTCCAGTGCGGATAGCTTTGCCACGCTGCAACCCACAATCGTCCTTTGGTATCGAAAGCCATTTGAACCGGGTTGACCAGCTCTGGAAATTGTTCTTCGGAAGCAAACAGGTTGACTTTGAAACCTTCCGGCATTTTCATCTTCTCGATAATCTCTTCACCTGGTGGAAAAGTATGCGAGCCGTCAGGTTTGTCGCCTGGAATGTTGGTCACGACGGGAATGAAGTCCGGCGTGTTTGTATCATCGACGTCGTAGTCCTCTCCATTGGCGGCCGCCCAAATCATCGGGTCACGGTTTTTGACCATTTGAAACAACACATCCAACTCACGACGCATCACTTCGCGGTTTGTCTGACCATCGACAAATTCCAAATCCGCGCGCCGACCGTACATAGAATATCCGTCAACGGTACGGTAGTAGTTGAACCAATAAAAATTCTTGTCTTGAACCGCAGCACGAACGCTTTCCAACCGCTTGGCTTGTGCGGTCAATTCATTTTTCGATTCGTCTTGTTTCTCTTCGGCGTCGCCGGAACCCGCCGCGCCGTCTTCATCGTCATCGGTATCATCAGTCTCATCGCCTTCATTGTCGTTCGAATTCTCGTCTTCGTCTTGTTCTGCTTCCTCTGATTCATCTTCAGCCGATTCATCTTCAGCTGATTTTTCTTCATCGGCTACGTCTTCATCGGTCCCGAACAGACTTTCAACCATGACTTCGGCGACAAACTTGTTGCCCAAAAAGTTCAGATGGACTCCGTTGATCGTCAACGGCTTGCCCGACTTACTGAACCTTCTCATCGTTGGAATGAACAAGTCGACAAACGGAATGTCTTTCTCTTTTGCAACCGACTGCATCGCATTGCGATACATTCTCAAGCGAACGTTATTTTCTCCACCGTCGGGCAAATTCGGAACGCCCAAATTCTCGTGAGCGATCGGCGAGACCAACACGATCTTTGGTGCGGACTTGCCGTTGTACTGTTGTTTTGACATATCGTCGATCGTTTCGACCAAGTCCGTTTTGAACTGTTCGACGCCATCGATCCCGTCGAATGATTCGTTAAATCCAAACATCATCAAAACAGTGTCAGCTTCGACTTCGGCAAGACGTTCGTCGGGCGTGCCGAAATCCATATTGCGCTGTCGAACTCTCAGCGAGTCCGCCGCGAAACCCAAGTTGCGGATCACGAGCTTCTTCTCAGGAAACCGCGCCTGAATGATGGCTTCGAACCAACCGTCGTGTTGCATCCGATCGGCCATCGTATTGCCAATGATCGCGATGTGCTCACCCTGCTCCAGATCCAACTGCGGCTCTTCGGCATGGATAACTGAGTTTGCAAAGAGAACAGAAAAAGCAAACGCTGTGTTCAGAAAGTATTTCACAGAAAATCGTGGGAGCATGTTTTTAACCGGATCGTTCTAAGTTGGTCGACAAATTTCAAAACAATGTATCAGCATGAACGAGCGCTTGGCTCGGCCGCTCGCTAATGATCACTTTTGAAATGATGTGGAATTGCAAGGTCGATTTGCAGTCATGCAGATTTTACTTGAAAGAGATCGCGTGTTGAATTGCTAACTCAGATTTGAGAAGAGTTTTTTTAGTTTGCTGAACGGCGGCTTAGTGACGAGCTTCGAATAACGATGTGTTAGTGGCTGTTTGGAGAAGAGGCTCAAGTTGTCTCGGTTGCGCAAACATCGCGCATACACTTATACTGTTTTCAAACAATCGCTTGACCAACACCAATCCAATCCGACTTAACTTCCACGAATTGAGCCGTCATGAAGCCAGTGAAGTCTTTGGCACAAACCAGAACGCTGTTTTTATTTCTTGGTCTTGTCATCACGGGAGGATGCTCGAACACGAGTAACAAAGAAGTCGAACAGGTTGCTGTTGGGCCTTTACCTGTAAACAACGAGCCGTTTGATTTGTCAGAAGAAACATTGCCGGCCATTAATCCTGGCGGCGTGGCGAATGGAAAAATCACACTCAATGGCACGGAGATTGAGTATGCGACAGTGACGCCAAAAGGATTTGAGATCGGCGATCAAGCGCCAGTATTCCTCACGTTTCCTCCCGGCTCTCAGAGCATAGACCTTGCTGACAACACTGCGAAAGTTTTCTTTCGTAAGCAAGGCGTGAATCGCGGGTGGGTTGTCGTTTGTTTGGCCGCACCTGGCGCTACATGGGACAACGACACTTCCGCGCAGCATATACCGGAAGTCCTCCGTTGGATCCGGGCTTGGGTTAAAGCCGAAGGAGGAAAGCCACACATGGGCGGAATGAGCCGAGGCGGAATCAGCGCGTTCCATATTGGCGCGCTGAATCCGGATAAGTTCCAGTCTCTGTTGGCATTCCCAGGTTTCGCCAATAGCCCATCCGATCAGGCAGCGCTAAAACTTATTGCCGACAACATGCCCGTGAGACTTTGGGTTGGCGGAGATGATGAAGGCTGGGTTGCGAAAATGGAAACCACGACATCCCAGCTGGAAAGTTCCGGCGGTGATGTGAAGTTGAAATCGTTCCCCGGTGAGCCACACATGATCAAATCCATCTTGGATGGAAACGAAATCTTCGACGCGCTTGAAGCGATTCATCAAAAGTAACTTTGCATTGCACATGACTTCAACAATCTGTTGACCGTCATTAATGGCCAAAGTGAATTGCAACTCATGCTTTTGGATGAGTCTCATCAAGTCCATGGTTTGGCTGTTGGAGTTCTTGAGGCTGGGACCCGCGCTGCAACACTGACTTCCCAACTGTTTGTGTATAGTCGCCAGTCAGTTACCGATCCCAAAATGTTTTGTGTGAGTCAAGTCATTGCTGAAATGGAACGACTCATCGGAGGTTTACTCGGGGAAAAGATCGAGGTCTGCACAATTCTTCAATTGAACGCAAATATCATTGCCGATTCGAATCAAGTTGAACAAGCGATCATGAATCTGGCAATTAACGCTCGAGATGCCATGCCAAACGGCGGGATACTGACAATCAAGACTTCGGTTGTCGAATTTGATGCCGATCACAAAATCGAAACAACAACTTTTCCTGCCGGAAAATATGTTCGAATGAATGTTGCCGACACAGGAACCGGGATTTCCGAATCTAATGTTGAAAAGATCTTTGACCCATATTTCACAACCAAGGGCTTCGGCTCTGGGCTGGGGCTTTCAGTTGTTCAGGGTGCCGTCAAGGAAGCCAAGGGTCACATTTTTGTAAAGAGTCAATTGGGAATTGGAACGGAATTTATTTGTCTCTATCCCTATTGCGAAGGGGCACAACAGAAACCCGATCCAGTCATCGAGGCGAAAGACAACAGAGGAACCAAAACAATTTTGCTTGTCGAAGACGAATTGACAGTCTTGAATACCGTGACCACTGCGTTGGAAATGGTTGGCTATCAAGTTCATGCGGCCTCGGAAGCTTCACAAGCGAGAGCCCTTGCTCAAACACACGGAGATGAAATCGATTTGCTTTTGTCAGATGTTATTATGCCCGACATCAATGGCAAGGAATTGGCCGCCGATCTTTTGCAGGAATATCCTCAATGGAAATTGTTGTTCATGAGCGGCTATACGGATAGCCACTTTCAAGGACTGGGCAACGTGAAAGCCAATTTCATTCAGAAGCCCTTTTCGATGAACGCCATTACCTCGAAAATTCGAGAAGTCTTGAGCGGGCCCGGTGAACTAAATTCAAATCCGCCAATGCGTGATTCGATTGCCAACGTTGAATAACCTAACGTCGAATAACCAAATCGGACTCTTAATCAGTTTGAAATTCTTTTTTCAAGCAAGCCAATCCGTCGGCGCCACGATCGCCATCGACAACCGCGTTAACCTGAACTTCGGATGTTGAGATCATCTCGACGTTAATCGATTGGTCAAACAGTGCTCGGAACATCCCGATCGCGACGCCCGTGTGGCTGCGAAGTCCGATTCCGGAAACCGAAAGCTTGGCGATTTGTTCTTTGTAAGCAACTTTTTCGCAGCCCTGTTCGGCCGAAACTCGCTCGGCGACTTCGAGCGCAACCTTCAACTGGTCGCGAGGAACGGTAAACGTAATGTCTGCGATCTGATCACTGTTGTAACTTTGTACGATCATGTCCACAAACACATCGGCTTTGGCGATTTCGTTGAACAACAACGCCGCAATTCCAGGCTTGTTGGGAAGCTTGCAAACAGTGATGCGGGCTTGCGAATCGTCAAGCGTCACGTCGTCGATCGTCAGTCCTTCCATGCCGATGCCTTGCAAACGCTCGACGACTTCCATCGGACTGGTGTTTGTGTCCCGCGGCTCAATTTTCGCTGGCGACGTCGGAGGCGGAACGGAGTCCAACTTAAATTCCGAGTGCACGGTTCGCAAAGCGTCCAGCGCTGAGTCGCGATCGACCAAAACTGAAATCTTGATCTCCGATGTTGTGATCAGATTCAAGTTCACTCCTGATTTCGCGAGCACTTGAAACATACGATTGGCAACACCGGCTTCATGTGCCATGCCCAATCCAACGACAGAGACTTTCGAAACGTTTTCGTTTTCAGGTCCCATGCGACCGCCAAGCTCAGCAACCGGTTTGGTAACCGCTTCGGTTGCGTCTTCGAGTTCATGTCTCGGAACGGTAAAACTAATGTTGGTCGTACCATCATCGGCAACATTTTGCACAATCATGTCGACGGTGATTTTTTTGTCAGCGACCGGTTCGAAAATTCTCAAGATCGTACCGGGAACATCAGGCACATCGAGAATTGAAATCATCGCTTCGTCTTTGGTAAGCGCCGCGCCACTAACAACCAGGTTCGAAGTCTCGGCATCGTCAACGATCACCGAACCGGGCACGTCACTCAGACTACTACGCACACGAATGGGTACATTGAATTTTTTACCAAACTCGATGGAACGACTGTGCATAACACCAGCCCCCAGACTGGCCAGCTCCAGCATCTCATCGTAACAAACCTGCGAAATCAAACAGGCTTCGGGAAGCACTCGAGGATCGGTCGAATATATCCCGTCGACGTCGGTGTAAATTTCACACTGATCGGCGCCAAGTACTGCGGCCAGAGCAACAGCGGTCGTGTCGCTACCTCCGCGTCCGAGCGTAGTAATATTGAATTGATCATCGATACCCTGGAATCCAGCAGCGATCACAATATTGCCCTGATCGAGTAGCTCTTTCATCCGGTCAGTTGAGATCGATTGAATGCGAGCTTTCGTGTGAGAGCTGTCAGTCTTGATTCCGATTTGAGCGCCGGTAAGACTGACGGCTTTGTAGCCGAGGGAGTCAATCGCCATCGCCATCAGCGCGACGCTGACTTGCTCGCCTGTGGAAAGCAGCATATCCATTTCACGAGCAGGCGGTTTCTCGCTGACTTCATTAGCCAGTGAAATAAGCGTGTCAGTGTTTTTACCCATCGCACTAACCACCATTACAACTTGGTGGCCCTGTTGGTGCGCACGGACAGCTTTGCGTGCTGCGGCCAGAATTTTTTCGCTATCGGCGACACTGGTGCCACCGAACTTTTGTACGACAAGCGACATCGGATTCAGTCTTCAGAAGATGGTTGGAATTCTGTTTTGATTAAGAATTTTTTTCGTGCGACAAAAATTGGATTACTGAAGACTACGAGGCCTTGGTCGATTTTCGCGACGCACATTGAGTCGAGTTTAGTTTAGTCCAATCGTCACTTTTGCGCGACCGTAACCGCGGTTCCACAATCAAAAGGGATGAATCTAACAATTTTTTTTGATGACGTGGATGGCTTGGCGAAAGTTTCCGGCCAATGCAAGGTTGAAAGCCACAGACTGGGGTTAATGGTAATCATGATGCTGATAGAATTTGGATCAAATTCAAATCACGAATTCGCAGTCGAAAAACAAACGGGCCATGCCACAAAAAACTCACTTTCACTCGCGACTAGCACCGCTGAACCAACCAGAGATATGGAAAGATTGGTCAGGCTATCTCGTCGCGCCACGTTACCAGTATTCTGAAGTCGCTGAATATTACGCGATTCGAAATTCGGTTGCCGTGCTCGATACGTCACCGCTGTTCAAGTATCAAATCAGCGGCAGCGACGCCGAAGCGTTCCTGTGCCAAGCCATGGTTCGCGACATACGTAAATGTAAACCAGGCCAATGCCAATATACTTGTTGGTGCGATCCATCCGGATTTGTCGTGCAAGACGGCGTCGTGATGCGCATGGCCGAAAATGAATATTGGCTGACTTCGGCAGAACCCAGTCTTCGTTATTTTCGCAACCTGGCCAACGAGCTTGGTTTTTCAAATGTGACCGTGGAAGACGTCTCGACAAAGTTTGGCATTCTCGCAGTCCAAGGCCCGCACTCAATTTCAGTGCTTCAACAGCTAACGCCGGATGCAAAAAAGTTGGCTTACTTTGATGTCGTGCAAACCAAAATCGCGGGCTGCGACGTGGCGCTTTCGCGAACGGGATTTACGGGTGACCTCGGTTTTGAAATCTGGATTAGGGAGTCCGATGCGATCAAGGTTTGGGATTCGTTGATGAAAGTCGGAACGGAATACAACATTACGCCGCTGGGGACAACCGCGTTGAAAATGGCTCGGGTTGAAGCTGGCTTGTTGTTGTTGGATGTTGATTTCCATTCGTCGCGGTTCGCGTGGGTTGATGCTCAACGAGAGACACCGTTGGAACTGGGGTGGAAGTGGATGCTTCCGCGTCTTTCCAAAGACGATCGAAAATTTATCGGACGTGATCCGATCGAAAAAGAAATCAAGAAGAAAAGCAGTCGCTGGACAACGGTTGGACTGACGATTGACTGGCATGACTACGAACGGATTCATGTCGAGTCGGGAATCATGCCGCCCAAGCACGAAGTTTATCGCGAGTCGACGATGAGCATCTATCGCCGTGGCGGAAAAGAATGGGACTATGCCGGCTATGCGAGCAGTTTTCTGTTTTCGTCGTTATTGCGAAAGCCAATCGCAATCGCAAAACTTCCTTTGGATTTGGCAAAGCCTGGCACCGAAGTCGATTTGGAAGTGACGGTGATCCGCAAACCGAAAAATGTATTGGCTCGCGTAGCAAGGTTTCCATTTTTTGATCCGCCACGAAAGAAGGCGTCACTGGAAGACATGGAATTGAAGCAAGGAGCCAAATCTTGAGTGATAAAGCGAACTACGATGCAATCGTGATTGGTGGCGGACACAATGGCCTGGTCAACGCAGGCTATCTTGCCAAAGCCGGAATGAAAACGTTGGTGCTTGAACAACGCCCCATGGTTGGTGGTGCGGCCATCACCGAAGAATTGGTGCCCGGATTCAAGTTCACAACTTTCTCATACGCGATCAGCTTGATGCGGCCTGACATTGTTGAACATCTCAACCTGGTAGAACATGGCATGATGGTGTTGCCGATGCCCAACACGTTTCAACCAGGACTTGATGGAAGTTATCTCGTTCTGGGTCCTGACAAACATGCGAACTATCACGCGATCGCAAAGTACTCGGCCGCCGATGCCGAGGCGTATCTTGATCTTGGTCATTTGATCGACCGAGTTTGTTTCGCGCTCAAGCCATTGATGGACAGCATTCCACCGAATAGTTTGAGCGATGATCCGGCCGAGATCGCCAAAATGGCGGAAGTGAAGGACTATCTGGAATCGCTTGACCCCAAAGTGAAATCGATGATTGATCGATTTTGGAATGGAACCGCTGCTGAAATTCTGGACGAGTATTTTGAATCGGACCTAATCAAATCCCAGATTGCTTCCAGCGCAATCATCGGCAGCTTGATTGGACCACGCTCTCCCAATTCGGGATTGGTTTGGCTGTTCCACAGAATGGGCGAGTACGACGGGGTGTTTGGAGATTGGGGTTTCCACAAAGGAGGCAACGGAGGATTCACTCAAGCACTGGCTCGAGCGTTCGAGTCTTTTGGTGGAACGATTCGTACTGAAACCGTGGTCGCGTCAGTCCTTTACGAAGACGGAGTCGCGCGCGGCGTTGTGACTGATTCGGGCGAAGAAATTCTCGCATCAACAGTCGTCAGTGCGCTCGACCCGCGTCAGACGTTTACCAAACTCGTCGATCAAAACGATCTTCCGACAGAACTTGTCGAGGCGATAACGAATTACAAATTCCAGGGTTCAGCCGCAAAAGTGAATTTTGCTCTCGATGCCGTCCCCACGTTTCCAGGCTTGGAAGGCCGAACGGATGTTTTTACTGGGTTCATAAACCTTGGTCCATCAATCGAGTTTTTGGAAGAAGCTTACGCCGACGCGAAAGCCGGCCGGTACAGTTGTCGACCGTTTCTCGATTGTTGCGTTCAATCGACAGTTGATCCTGACATGAGCCCTCCTGGTAAGCACATCATGTCGTGCTTCGTGATGTACGCGCCTTACCGGCTGGCCGAAAGTGATTGGGACAGCGAACGAGAGAATTTTGGCGACGCCGTCCAAGCGATGTTGGAAGAGTTCTTTCCAGGATTTGGAAAACTTGTGCTTCATCGCGAAGTCGTAACTCCGCTGGACATTGAACGGACCGTTGGATTGACCGAAGGAAACATTTTTGCCGGTGAGATGTTTGCGACGCAGATGTTTCTTAACCGACCCGCTCCGGGATGGAATCAGTACCGAACGCCAATCAAGGGTTACTACCAGTGCGGATCAGGAACGCATCCAGGCGGTTGCGTGATTGGGGCACCAGGAAAGTTGGCGGCCCTGCAAATCCTGGGAAATGCAAAGTCAACTGCCAACCTTTAAAGCGGGATTGCGGTGACGTCGCAAAGATGATCGATCTCAATGGTGATCAAAGTCTCAAGAACTTCCTTGAACGCGGGGCGACGTGTCGGATTCTTAGCCAACATTTTTCTGACCAACCGATACAACGCGGGTGGACAAAGTGGTTGACGGATCATCAAGTCGATTGGAATTTCGCGTATCGACGCTTGATGAACTTCCGAAATCGAAAGCCCATCAAAGGGAACGCGTTGAGTCAAGGCATGATAGATCAGCACGCCAAGCGAGTAGACATCGCTGGCAACGGAAGCGCGATACTCTTTGTCGAAACATTCTGGAGCCGTGTATCGTGCCAGTTGAAGCTGGTCATGTGGAAGCCACGCTCGTTCGCCAATCCCATGTGATTGAGACCAACCGATGAGCTTGACCCGTCCCGTTCTACCCAGAAGAACGTGGGACGGGTCGAGCCCAAGGTGAACTCGGCCACAAAGGTGACCTGCGAAAATTGCTTCTGCGACTTGACGCACAACCCACAGCAATCGGTTGATGGGCATCTGCTGAGCGGTCGAAAGGAAGCGATCAAAGCTTCGACCGCAAACCCACGGTTGGACGAGGAAGAAACTGGGATTGTCCAGTTCGGCGTCCAACAACCGGATCACGTTGTTGTGCAAAATTGTCTCTGTCGCAAGAGCTTCACGACCAAGCCGGTCAATAGCCTGTTGCTTCTTTGCTGAAGGCAAAGCTGAATTCACGAGTTTGATAACGTAGTCGTAGTCCGATTCGGGACCAAGCGTTTTTGGTTTGGCGCGGAAGAGTTCAAACCATCGTCCACCAGTAATCTGGTCGCCCAACTTCCAACAGGAAACGATTCGGTTGTCATCGTGTTCGAGAGTGTTGGTTTTAAGTTGCATGGGCCGGACGTAATGTTGTGGAATCAAAGGTGTAAACCGGTGATCAAATGGCGATCAAGCGGTGAGTGGTTCTCGTGTACAACTTGTTTCGACAACAACTAATCCGACTGTGAAAAGATTGAAACAATTTCAGGTCGCGCCAAAGCTGCATGGAAAGCAGAACGTTCCGGTTGATACCCTTTTTCAGAAAAGACTCAACCTTTCAAGGGAACGTCAATTCGAAACCAATTTGACCATCGCAAAACCACGACTGAAGGCTTAGATCGTGGAAAACTCGAATCAATCAAGGCTTGACTGTCATTAAAAACGGACCAAGCCGACGATCCGAACCGTGCCCATGTTGGCTTGCCCGCAATAGTTGATATTCTGTGAAGTCGAGTTTCCTGATTTTTCTTGTCGTGAAATGCGAACAAAGAGCAAGTCGTGACGACGCGTAAGCCACGGTCGCATTGGACGATTCAGTTTTGTTTCAAATCCGATTCCGCTTGTATTGGTTTCACCGATCAATCAATCCAACGACAGATAACCTGGGACGACAATTTTTTAATTTCAAACATTACAACGCATCAAAAGTAACTCATGAGTGCAGAAGAAAAAATCAAATCATTGGAACTTCCCCCAGCTCCGAGCGCCGTCGGCGTTTACAAACCGGCGCTCACCATTGGAAATATTTGCTACACCTCTGGCCACTTACCCGTGAAAACAGATGGTAGCCTGATTCTTGGATGCGTTGGAAAAGACGTTGACCAACAGGCTGGTTATGATGCCGCGCGACAATCAGGATTGACCATGTTGGCGACATTGAAATCGCACTTGGGGGAGCTCGATCGAATCAAACGGGTCATTAAAATCTTTGGAATGGTCAGCTGTCCACCCGAGTTTACGCAACAACCTGCAGTCATCAATGGTTGTAGTGAATTGATGGCCGAAGTGTTCGGTGAAGATGCAGGCGTCGGAACACGAAGCGCCGTCGGAGTTGCGGCATTGCCGCTGGGAGTGCCCGTGGAAATTGAAGGGATTTTCGAGTTGCACGAGTAAGCGACAGTCTCAAATTCACCCCATCATCTACTTTCCCAACAACTATGTCATTTTTTGATCATCAATACGAAACGCCGGACGGAATTTCTGAACGCCTGACCATTGCCATCCGCAAGATGGAATTCACGCGGAAATATACACTTAGCTTGGTGGAAGACCTTTCCGATGATGACTGGTATTGGTCACCGGAAAAATTTTGCACGCATATCGCCTGGCAAGTCGGTCACATTGCAATGTCACATTATGGATTGACGCTTTTCCGCCAGCGTGGACGCGGAGAAATTGATTCGAAGTTGATGACGGGTAAATTTCGAAAACTGTTCATGAAAGGAACGGTGCCAAAGCCGGAACGAGAAGCTTACCCGAGCCCTCAGGAGATAGTGGAAGTGCTTGAAAAAGTTCGGACTCAAACCCGTGCCGAAATTGCTTCGTTTGACGGCGAACAACTTGACGAACCAATCGATGCCCCACACGCGGCCTACGGAACCCGCTATGGCGCACTGCTGTTCGTTTCCGACCACGAAATGCTCCACGCCGGACAAATCGGAATGCTCCGAAGGTTAATGGGAAAAGATCCGCTGCGTTGAACTAATCGTTCGCCTTCATCTTCAGCACTTCTTCTCTCGCTCGACTTAAGAACTCATGTTTGTTCTCACCCGATTCCAAAAAGATGGGAGCGCCGATCGAGATGCAGCTGAGTAGCGGCACCGGGAGGAATTCTCCTTTAGGCATCACGCGATTCAAGTTGTCTATATAGACAGGCATCAGCTCGAGGTCGGGACGTTTTTTGGCAAGATGGAATAACCCGCTTTTGAAATCGCCGGTTACTCCCGACAAGTTACGCCCGCCTTCAGGAAACACGATCAAAGAATATTGATTGCCGATTTCGTTAATCATCATATCGATCGGGCTATTGTGAACCTTGATCTTCTTCCGATCGATCAACAGCGCGTTGAACACCGACGCCATATACCTGCGAATCGCTCCGCCTTGCCAATAGTCAGCCGCCGCCACAGGTCGCGTCAAATTGCGAATCGGTTTTGGAAGCGAGGCCCACAACACCAGCGCGTCGAGATGGCTGGTGTGGTTGGCGAAGTAAACGCGTTGGCAAGTGTCGGGTTCGCAGTCAACCCAGCGAACCGTCGCGCCACTAAGCGCCTTCGCGATAAACGCTAAAGTTGGAACGGTAACACTTTTCATCCAATGACCTTGCCTAGAGAATTCGCTCTTGCAGAACGACTTTAGGAAAGTAGAACGAATCGATCCAGAATAGAAAACCCTTGATCAAGTACTAAAACTAGCTCAATGGTTGATCTGAGTTCGAACTGGCCCACGGCATCAGGTTACTTGGCGCAAAAACGGTGGACTTGGCTGCCTCTTGTTTCGAACAAAAAATCGACTCAACCAATTCAACATAACCGTCAGTCATGCTTTGTAGCGAACTGTACTTGATAATGTGGTCTCGTCCTTGTTGACCCAGCGTGTCTCGCAACTCCTGGTTGCTCAACAGCTCCCTCCAGCGCTGCGACATCTTTTCTGCGTCGCCAGCGGGAACCAAAAATCCTGTTTTGCCATTAACCACCGACTCGTCGATTGAACCAACATCTGTTGCCACAACAGGTCGGCGACACGATAGTGCTTCCATGATCGAAACCGGACTGGCTTCGTTGTGCGAAGTCAAACCAAACACGTCGACCATCGACAACACGCCTGGGATATCACTGATCGAACCAAGGAAGTGCACCTTCGACTCGATTTGTTTTTCTTTGATGACTGCTTCGATATTCGGTCGCTCGGGTCCATCGCCCGCGATAACGAATTGTGCGTCGGGAACCTGCTGAAGGGTTCTAAAGGCCGATTCGATAAACAGTGGATGGTTTTTCTCGGAACGCAACGCTGCAACGATTCCGACGACGGGTGCCGTTTCGCTAATATTGAATTTTTGACGCCAGGTTTGTCGTGCAGCCGCATCGAACTGAAATCGCTCGGTATCGATTCCGTTGGGAATCATGAAGACTTTGGATTCCGGAAATTTCTCTTCGTTGATTTGGTATTCGGCGTGCTGCTTGGCAACGGCAATGAAGCCATCGGTAATTCGTGTCAACATCCGATTGAGTTTACCAACGCCATCTGGCCAACCCGTTGAATGGAGCGCCGAAAGAATGACAGGCACGTTTGCGTAACGTGCGGCCAATCGACCCCAAAACATTTTGTCGCCTGCACCAACGGTAATCACCGCATCAACTTTGTTTTCCTTGAACAGGTTCCGCAAGCGACGCGCAACGGCGACGTCGTATTTGTGGTTGATCAAATTCTCAAATACAGGAATCTCGCTAGATAGCTCTTCGCCAAGTGGCCCCTTCTCCTTCAGACAGCCGATCATCGGGTTGATCCGATTTCTGTCAAAGCGTCGTACCATATTGACCAACAATGTTTCGGCACCACCAACAGGCATGCTGGTGATAATGAACATGACGTTGAGTGGACGGTCTGATGGGCTGGGATTTAGCTTAAGCATTTTCGTTGGCTGGAATATTGGAGGGATCGAGAGGAGATGAATCTTGCTGCGTTGGCAACGTCGCCGAGGGGTTGTTTGGATTTGCTTCGGGCGCGTCCGTGGCACCTGGACGCGCGTCTTTGGGTGAATCGAAAACCGATTCCCAGTCAATAGTTGCGCCGGAGTAATCGAATCGTTTGACTTTCATGATTCGAGGATCAAGCGTTAGCCAGTTGCGAATCCGAGCGAAAGATGGGTCAGCATGGATTCGCTGCAAATGAAACGCATCGTCGCCCATGTGGTTGTAACCGCCGTAAGCTGAGCAAACGCCCAGAAGACCTTCTCGCTTAAGCAAGTGAAATGCGTCCGCGTGCAGGTTCGGAAACAGGCCAAACGGAAACGCAAAGTACCGTACAGGTCGGCCAATCAGTGATTCCATTTCCCGGCTGGAGGTCAGCACTTCGTCAACGATCGCTTCCGGATCCGTTAGGTGTCCGATCGAAGCATGAGTTCGAGTATGCCCGCCAATTTCAATACCGGCTAAATCCAGTGATCGAAGTGACTCAATCGAGTTGACGGGAAGCGGATTGCCCAAATCAACGTCGTGACCAAACGGTTGTTGATTTGTCGTGTGATGGGTCGTTACAAAGTAGGTCGCCGGTATACGCCGTTCAATTAATAAGGGTAACGCGTATTCACAATTCTCTGCGTAGCCATCATCAAAAGTAATTGCCAGTGTGGGTCGATCGTTAGAACCACTGCGGATTCGGCGTTGGCATTCTTCCAAATCAACAATTTGAAAGTGTTCCTGAAACCAGTCAATTTGTTGCTCAAATTCAGCATTGGTCATCGACCATGGATTTGGCGATTCATCCGCCACGCGATGGTAGAACAAGATGAAGACCGGTACCTTCTTCGCCGACGTTAACTTGTTGAGAACGTAGTTTCGGTAGGGCGTCGAAAGAATTCGATACGCATCGATTAAGTTGGACTTCAAAGGTTTCATTGGCTTTCTCGCCGCTGGCTGAACGTTGCATTCGCGCAGAAATTCAAGGCATTCGCGCAGAAATTTCTGTCAAAGTGTTGAACACAGGATCGCGGTAGGCCAAACATTTAGTTGTCAATTGATGGTTTTCGAATCCGAAAGACTGCAGAATCAATACAGACAACACAATCAGCATGATTCGCTATAGCTATTTCCTGACTTTCATGAATTGAAAAAGCACTACGTTGGGGCTGACATAGAGTTCTGGTGTTGTGAAGCGTTGCAATCCATCGCAAATTTGCCACTTCACATCTCCTACACAAGAACTCCAACTCACAAAAATCCAACTCATACATGCGAATCATCTCATGACTGAAAAACGAAAACTATTTGGAATCGAAATCGACGCCATGGATATGGGCGAAGCCGTCGCAACGCTACGCGACTGGATCGAGTCTCCTTCGGGCGAATGTCGCTACGTTGTCACTCCAAACGTCGATCATGCTGTACTCTTGCAAGAAAACAGCGGACTTCGCGAATCGTATGATGAAGCAGGTTTGATTCTTGCCGATGGCCATCCGATCATTTGGGCTTCGCGACTATTGAATCAACCGCTTCCAGAACGAGTTGCCGGATCAGAACTCGTCCCGCATTTGTTTGACGACTTCGAGAGAACGGGCAAGTTGTCTGTATTTTTGCTTGGAGCTGCAGAAGGCGTCGGTGTCCGTGCAGCAGAAAACATGAAGAAGATTTGGCCCAGCATCGACACCGTTGGCGTTTACAGCCCACCGCTTGGTTTCGAAAAAGACCCTGAAGAATGTGAGAACATTCTGAATCGCATTTCGGTTTGCAAGCCAGATGTCGTTGTCGTCGGTTTGGGCGCCCCCAAGCAAGAACTTTGGGTTCACAAGTATTACCAGAAAATGGATGCCAAAGCTGCTTTGTGCGTTGGCGCGACAATCGACTTTTTGGCTGGGGAAAAAAAGCGAGCACCTGTTTGGATGCAGAAAGGTGGCTTGGAATGGCTTCATCGCATGTGCAGCGAACCCAAACGATTGGTGAAACGATATGCCAAAGACGCATGGGTCTTCCCACAACTCGTTTGGAAGCAAATGTTTGGCCAGCAGCCTAGTTACTAAAAGCCAACAACAGTAAGACAAAGATTGTCAACCGTAAGAGATACCAGACGCTGCGAATTTCGTGGCGTCTTTTTTTGTATCGATTTAGACTGATGCAAGGAATCTGACTGATTCACGTTGCCTCAACCGTGTCAAACAATGGTAAACTAAGGGATCATTATTTTTGACATTCCCTTATTATTCTCAATATGAATCAACAGCATTCGCGGCGCAAGTTTTTCCAATTTGGCGCTGCCCTCGCATCGGCAACCGCGGTCGGTTGTAGTTCAGCATCCATCGGTGACATTCAAGAGCCAAACGGCGATCAGAACCAGCAGGATGGTGATAACGGCAAGCAGAAAAAGCCGCTTAAGCGACCGCCGCAAGGCATCGACATGGAGAAATGGAGTCGGCTAAAAGGCGATGCCTATCCTTTGGGAAGCGAGACGACTCCGGGTGTTTGCAATTTGCCGGGACCCAATGCAAAACGCAATTGGCCAGACATGACCAAATATGCGGACACCGAAAAAGTTCCCGGCATGTGTCAACTCTGCAGTACCGTTTGTGGAATCCTCGGTCACGTCAAAGATGGCCGTATCATCAAGATCGAAGGCCATCCAAACGACCCCAACAGCCGAGGAAGATTGTGCGCACGCGGACAGGCGGGTCTCAACCATCAGTATCATCCTGAGCGACTACTGTACCCGCTCAAACGTGTTGGCGCTCGCGGAGAAGGAAAGTGGAAACGAATCACATGGGACGAAGCGTTAGACGAAATTTCGGCCAAACTGAAAGTCATCCGTGACTCGGGTCATCCGGAAAATTTTGCTTTCCACCAAGGTCGACAGCGCTCCAAAGATGCGCTCAAACGTTTTCTCGATGCGTTTGGAACCAAGACACAACTTTCTCATCGCTCTTTGTGTAGCGGAAATCGCCGCGCCGCAAATCTGAGCTTCTTGTGGGAAAGCGACTGGGATCTCAACGATGTTGAAAATTCAAAATACATTTTGAACTTCGGTTCCAACGCATTCGAAGCCCACCAAGGACATATTCCGTTCGCCAATCGAATTCAAAATGGCCGCTTCGTCAACGGCGCCAAGATGGTGACTTTCGACGTACGATTGTCCAACACGGCGGGTTCAAGCGATGAATGGTTCGCGCCGTTTCCCGGTACCGACGGCTCGGTCGCGTTGGCCATGTCGCACGCGATCATTGCCGCTGGCAAACAAGATACAGAGTTTCTCAACACGTGGACCAATACTGGCGTTGATGAATTGCGGGAGCACTTAAAGGACTACACTCCGGAATGGGCTGAGAAAATTTCAGGCGTTCCGGCCGCCGACATTCGCCGTATTGCCTTGGAGTTCGCGGCCGCCGCTCCGCAAGCGACAACAATGTGTAACCGTGGATCATCGGCGCACCTTAATGGTTTCTACAATGATCGCGCGATTGGATTGTTGAATGCAGTCGTTGGAAGCGTCGGCAAAAAAGGTGGCTGGTGCTGGTCGCCGTGGGGCGGACTTGATCCGGTTGTTAAAACTCCGAAAATGCCGCCCGGTGCCAAGACCTGGAGCGTACTCGAAGATCCGCCAGAATTCCCGCTGGCAAATGTTTGGCGAAGAATGCGCGTTGGTGAGATCATTTATTTGTACCTGCTACAAGGACGGGCAAAACTTGATGCCTACATGACTTACAACCTCGACTCGCCGTTGACTTGGCCAGAAGAAAGCTTGACCAAAGACGTGATGTGCGACGAAGAGCTGATTAAGTTCCACGTTTGTATCAATCCGTTTTACAACGAGACTGCACACTACGCCGATATTGTGTTGCCGTGGACAACGTACATGGAACGTTGGGATCTTGATGCTCGCGGAAGTTATAACCTCCGACCTTATGTCGGAATTCGCACACCGATGGTTGAACCGTTGGGCGAAGCAAAAGATGTTCGCTGGATCTTCCCCGAGATCGCCAAACGAATTGGTGGCGGCATGGAAGATTGGTACAAGGAATCCGAACGCGAGTTCATGGAAGCCTGGGCATCGAACATTCCCCAAAATCCAGAGACCAACAAAGAAGGACTCGACCGATTGCTGGATGAAGGATTCTGGGAAGATGATTCCAGAGAGCCGTTTTATGAACCGTTTTTGGCTGAGCTTTCCGATGACGATCTCGAAGGCTCGGAAACAGATCCGGATACAGGGATCATTACCAAAGACGGTGTAGGTATCGGAGTGACGGTTGATGGCAAACCAGTACGAGGCTTTAAGACGCCCAGCCGCAAGTTTGAAATTCGAAGCGTGTTCATTTCAAAAACGGGGCTCAATCAGGACACGTCCGACTTGATCAAAAAGTCCAGCATGACAAAAACAAAAGTTCGACCTGAGCAACATCAAGGCTACGACGTCGAAGTAGACGAGATGCCGATTTGGCTTCAGCCTGTCGAACATGTTGAATTGGACGATGACAATTTGATCATGACTTCGTTTAAGTGGAACGTTCACAATCATGGACGAACGATGAATTTAAAGTGGTTGGCTGAAATCGTGCACACGAATCCGGCGTGGCTCAATCCGGAAACGGCAGCCAAACACGGACTGAAGGATGGCGATTGGGTTGAGATGACCGGTTACTTTTCCAAAATGCTGGAAAAGTCCAATCCAAATCTGGCGCACGGTGAGCGAGATGAAACCGGTCGGCTGGTTGCCGGAAAAATTCGTGTTCCCATTGTGACGATGCCGGGAATCCATCCGCGCGCCATCGCGATGAGCAACAGTTGCGGCCACTGGCAATACACGAATGTTGCTCAGGGAAAGAAAGCCGCTTCTGATGCTGGCGCGGCCGATGGATCCGTCACCCAAGGCGCAGACGGGACGACGTATCGAGATCCCGATTGGGAACGAAACATGTGGTGGGAAGATGATTCCGATGGCGACCACACGAAGTGGAAACAGAATACGGGCAACGGTTGGAATCAGAATAAGATCATGCCGATCGCGCCCGATCCGATCACAGGCCAACAAGCCTTTCATTCGACAGTCGTGGGAATCAAAAAACTTTAGAGCCCGGCTCTAGTCATTCGACTCGTGTTCTGATTGCGTTTGCAATCCGCGAATGCGCTCAACCAACTCATTGCGCTCATCATCGGTTGGGTGCGGTTCGACGTAGTCCAGGCGTATTTCGTTTGCAATTTTGGAACCATTTTCGATTCGAACTAGGCAGCGAACAAACTCCGAAAGCGGTTCGTTGGAAGGATCCTCTAATTCCCTGAATCCCATCCACCATGACTCTGATTCGTGTTGGAGTTTTTTCGAAAAGATATCCGTCATCCAGTCCGCTGCTTGATGATCCAGTAATCCGTTGATGACTTGATACGCTTTTGGCTCAGTATCTCCATAGCTCAAACGGGGCGGCGGATCCCAATGCGGCGGAAAATTGGATTGGGGATTCTCAATCGTTAATTTGCTCAGTGACTCATAGTCTTCCTGCTCTATCAACTGCTCACTTTTCCAACGCAAGAATTGTTCTGATTGCGTGATCGGCAAATAGCAAAGCCAAGGCAAAACCGCCAGACAAGCAAACGCCCATACGTTGCGAGACACGGAGTAAACGGGGCGCATTTCCGATTCAAATTTCAATCTCGACCGATAGTAACTCCAAGGCGTTTTGCGATACAACAGCATGATGTATCCGATCACCCAAAACAAAACCGTGCCGTAGCAGAACAAAAAAATCATCGCTCGAGTTTCAAGAATCAAACTTTCGCTTTCGGTCAATCGAACTCCGCCCATCATCATAAAGATCGGGCCAGGAACCAGTGCCAGCCCCAGCATCGCCAAAATGACACTAAACAACATCACTGGTGTCGTCGCGCCACCGAAGGAACATCCATAAATCACCATCACGCAACGAATGGTCAGCAACACGCGCCAAGCAGCAACGATCGCCAGCAACCACAAGTTGGCTTTCGTCGCCGTGTCGGGAGAAAGAAATCGCTCAAACGGGATTCCGTAAACCAAAGCCAGCGGAGCTGTCATCCAATAGACGCTGAGAAAACACAAAAACGTCTCAACGATTGAAACGTCGCGAACCTTTCTGGCGCGCGACAGGACAATCAACAGGAGAACCAAAAACGAGCACCCGATCAAAGAAGCAGACAACGGAAGGATCAAGTGCCATGGCTCAGCAACTAAATATTCTCCGTCGTATTCCCGCGCAATTCCGGCAATAATGACAAACAGGAATCCGACCAACAATGACCACCGATTGCTGGCCACCGCATAGATCGATTGGCGTTCACCGAAAAGAAATTTCAGAATCGTGGAGATTCGAATGGTCGAAAACCGAGGCGCCAGCTCTTCTTTTGCAAATGAACGAGAAGGTGGTCCGTACTCACTCATCTTTTTCCGCGCCTGCTTTTTCAAGGCCCTCCTCGACCAAGCGATCAAATCCCCATGCTAACGGGCGAATATCATAGTCGTGCGACTTCAACAATTCGGCTGTCTTCAGCGTTCGGCCACCGGCTTTACAGTGCAGATAGATGATTTGATCTTTCGGGAAAAATTCACCGAGTTTCTCAGCGTCATCCGCCATCGTTTTGATTTTACTGAGCGGCACCAGCGTCGAGTTCGCCAAATGGCCAGCGTCCCATTCGGCTTGCTCACGAATATCAAGCATCGTTGCCGTTTTGTCAGCCAGCGCCGATTTGACGTCTTCGATAGAATCAGCTGTATGGCCCGCCTCCGTTTTGCGAGCCGACTTTTTAAACCGTTTCAAGTAAGACGTTTCAAAGAAGTCGTCTTTCAATTCGATTTCCTCAAATCCCGCCAGCTCAATCTCTTTGGTGAACGTCTCGCGGTCGGCGCGAACATGACCCAAAATCCATTCAGAACTTTCGCCCTCAATGCGATCGAATTCAACCAGCACAACGACTCCTTCTGGTTTAAGGGCGTTGTAGATTGAACGCATGGTTTTGTAAGGAAACTCAAAATGATGATACGTGTCGCAAATAAATATTAGATCGACTGAGTTCGGCTGCAACTCAACTGAGTCAGTCGTACAAAGTACTGTTTCGACATTCTCGACATTGGCTGAATCACAGCTGGATTTAATATGATCAAGAAAAGTGTCGTTGATATCGACGGCGTACAGCTTGTTGACTTTCGGAGCGATCAATCTCGCAAACAGCCCTGTCCCCGCTCCAACATCGGCGACGTCCATACCGGGGCGAAGTTGACAACATGCAATAATGTTCTCTCTTTGGTCATAAATCTCCCGGCCTTCTTTCTCGAATCGCTCAACAAAGCTGGCAAGATCCTCAGCCGTCGGGTTGATGAATTTGTCGTTGATCCCCGGTTTTACGCTGGCCTCTTGAGCCGCCACAAAGTCGGTCGCCGAAAACAAACAACACAAAGTAAGACAAAGCGTTTTGATAAAAATTAATCTGCGAAAATTCATTGAATTGTTTTTAAAACCGTAACTGGGAATTGCAAGTGTCGTCAGAGAAGTGATCATACGCCTCTTTATTTTTGACATTGTAAAGCGCGGCATGAACTTTCTCTACTATATGCGGTTTGGATTCGCACACTCGGACCAATAGCTCGAGGTGTTCTTCAAATCTCGCAACCCAAAATACTCGATTTGACTGGATTGGCTTGACGGTCAATTTTGAATATCTATCATCAATCCGTAACAATTCTCTTCCGTCTTATTGAGTAACCGATGCGTAGCCGAATCAGGATCTCGTTTGCATTTTTCTTTTCATTTCTCTTGCTGGGCATTACCCATAGCGTGGCACAAGATCCCGTACACGTAGAAATAAAAAATGTCGATGGGAAATACGGCATCTACGTTGATGGCAAGCAGTTCATTGCCAAGGGCGTCGGACTTGAAGGAGGCTACTACGCGGAGCTCAAAGAGGCGGGTGGAAACTCGTTTCGAACGTGGCGCTGCAAAAACGCAGACGAAGAGCTGGCGGCAGCCGCCAAGCATGGATACATGGTTCTGGTTGGCCTGGACATCGATAAAGAACTGCATGGTTTTGACTTCGACGATGAAGCTGCTGTTGCGGAACAATTCGAGCGTATCAAGAAAAATGTAGACAAGTACAAGGATCACCCGAACTTGTTGGCTTGGGCGGCAGGCAATGAATTGAATTTGCTGTTTGACGAAAAGGGCGGACTGAAACTTGTTAACCCAAAAACATACACAGCACTGGCTCAGATCGTGGACTACATTCATGAAGTCGATCCGCATCATCCGGTCACAACAACCTTCGCTGGTGTGAGCAAGGAACATGTTGAACACGCACTCAACGGTTGCCCCCAGTTGGACTTTCTTTCGTATCAAGTTTACGGGGGCGTTGGCGAGATTGGCGACCTCGTGAAGAAAACGGGAATCGACCGACCATACATGGTGACTGAGTTTGGGCCGATGGGTCACTGGGAAATGCCATCGACATCGTGGGGTCGTGAGATCGAAGAACCTGGCGCTGTGAAGGCTCGAGCGTTTGCCGAGCGGATGGAAAAAGGAATCACAAACTCAACCGATGGCTTGCTGATCGGATCCTATGCATTTCTTTGGGGTCAGAAACAAGAGCGTACGCCGACTTGGTACGGCTTCTTTCATGCAGATGGTTCGCATACCGCACGGCTTGACGAACTGACTCGACTCTGGACCGGTAAGTACCCCGCCAATCGTGCTCCGCTTGTCGAATCCATTTCGCTTGACGGAAAAGCAGCGACAGACAATATCCATTTGAAGCCCGGTGAAACTTATACCGCTACGATCGAAGTGACAGACCCAGAAAACGATCCGCTGAAAACGAAGTGGACGGTCATGAACGAAGTGGGTGAGAAAAGCGAAGGGGGTGCGCACGAAGCCACGCCCGAAGAGATCGAGTTCACCGTTTCAGAATCGTCGGTCAACACGATTACGTTTGTCGCACCTAAGAAAGAAGGTGACTACCGACTGTTTGCTTACGTTTATGATGGCAACGGAAAAGTCGGTGACGCGAATGTGCCGTTCTTTGTGAAAGAATAAAACCGTAGAAGAGGCTGCCAGTCTCTTACTACAGCGAACGTTAGATATTCGTTCCCTAGACAGGTTTGCCAATGACGATGCGCCCGCCCATATAGGGCTGTAAACATTCTGGAATCGCAACCGAACGATCGGCTTGTTGATGGTTCTCAAGAATCGCGATCAAACCACGACTTAGTGCGATCGCCGTTCCATTAAGCGTGTGAACAAAGTTCGTTCCTTTGACTCCGGCTTTCTTGTAACGAATGTTCAGTCGCCGTGCCTGATAGTCAGTACAGTTGGAGGTACTGGTGACTTCACCCCATTCACCGGCTTCGCCGCGTCCAGGCATCCAAGCCTCCAAGTCATACTTGCGATAGGCGGGTCCTCCAAGATCACCCGTCGCCGTATCGACAACCCGGTACGGAATTTCCATCGCGTCAAATATCTCACATTCGATTTTTCGCAACTCTTCGTGAAGCGCATCACTTTGTTCTGGCAAACTGAACGCGAACATCTCGACCTTTGTAAACTGGTGAACTCGATAGAGCCCTCTCGATGCTCGGCCCGCCGCGCCGGCTTCCGTGCGGTAACAGTGACTGATCCCGCAAATCTTGATTGGCAATTCTTCGTCGGTTAACGTCACGCCGCTGTACAATCCGCCCAGCGTAATTTCAGCAGTACCGATCAGCGAAAGGTTCGAACCGTCGATGCTGTAGATCTGAGTTTCCGGTCCGCGCGGGTTGAATCCAATTCCTTCGAGGACGGAATCCTGCGCAAGATCAGGAGTGATCGTTGGCGTAAAGCCGCGCTTCATTAACTCATTGACGGCAAACTGCTGCATCGCCAAATCAAGCAATACGAGCTCGCCTTTGAGAAAGTAGAATCCGGACCCGGTCGTGCGAGCTCCACCTTCAAAATCGATCCAGTCGTGATGCTCGCCCAACTCCAAATGGTCCATCGTTTCAAAATCAAAAGTGCGAGGCGCCGTTTCTCCTTTCGACAGTTCGAGATTGGCTTTGTCGTCAACACCAACCGGTGCATCAGGATGCGCCATGTTCGGAATCAGGATCTGAATTTCCTTGACCGTTTCGTCGAGCACATCATGTTCTTTCTGAGCCGCATCTTTTTGCTCACGAAGCACACGAGCTTCCTCCTTTAAGGATTCGCGTTCGGAGTCATCCTTGGCCTTTCCAATCTGTTTTGAGAATGAATTTGCCTTCGTGTTCAAATCCTGCGCTTCCTGCATTTTGGATTTTCGCGCGGCTTCCTTTTCGACAAAGGAATCAAGATCGATCGTCAGATTTCGATTGGTGCAATTCTGTTTGACGGCGTCGATGTTCTCAAGAATATATTTTCGGTCAAGCATTTTCGTAAGTTGGTTGAATGTTGATCACCGCGGAACCCATTGCGGCACGGCGATTTTAGAGGCTGGGCGGATTTGGAGAAAGCCGGTTGGCGGGCCGCCAAGCCTCCGCACATTCTGATTCACTCGCGAAAACAAGGTTCGCGCACCAGCAGGCCTCTTCCTCGCAAATCCGGAACTATCGCTGAGTCGAATTCCGAAGGGCAGCGGCGGAAGAAAGATTGTCGCATTCCGCACAAGGAGCTTGCTGATCGTATGGGACATTGCCACCGTATGGAACAATAGATTCGTAAGTCGCATCGGCGTCGTAGGGCACACTGGTATCGTATTGACCAACTCCATGGAATTGACCAACGCCTTGGTGAAGAGATTTCTCGGCGACTAAAGCTGGCAAATCACCGTCGTTCATCTCGGCAACGTTAATCCCTTCGGCCTGCAACAGTAGGCCAGTAGATCGCTTGAGATTCATCATGGCCAAACTGTACGTCAATTGCGATTGCAGGAATTCGTTTTCCGCAGCAACCAGACGTTCTTGCGAAGTCAACAAATTCTCCAGCGCCAACACTGCCGAAAGATCTTCGCCAGGCAGCTGTTGCCAACGCTTGGTCAACGCGCTCAATTGAGCATCGCGTGCGACCATCGCTTCTTTCTTGGCGATCAACTCTTGCGCTGACGTTTCAATTTCGCGAACCGCAACCTCGACTTCCAATTTAACGGTCGCCAAAGTTGTTTGATACTGATTTTGCAATTGACGATATTCAAGACGTCGGCGAGTGTTGCGAGCACAGGCAGCGCGATTGCCAATTGGAACTTCATAGTTCAAACCAACAGAGTAACTGGGACGTCCAGCGGTAAACTGTTCGCCAAAAGCGTCAGCAATTTGACTGTCTGCTTCCAGGCCGGCAACATAAGCTTGCGTAATCAAATTAAGTTGCGGCAAAAGTTCGTTACGCGCCATGCCCATCCGGATGGCTCCCGCCTTGATTTGCTTAAGCGCTTGAAGGACTTCCGGACGACTCTGGATCGCGACACCGATCGCTTCTTCCATCTCAACATTGAAGTCGTTTAAATTTGGCGGGTCGATCGGAATGATTTCCATGCCCGAAAATTCGCCCAGCGCCGGATCGTTCACTAGCGAACGAAGTCGAGCTTCCGCATTTCGGACAGCAGTCCGTGATCGGATCAACTCGGCACGCCGTGTCGAAACGGAAGCCTTCGCACTTACGATTTGGGCTTCCTGAGCATCGATCTCACTTCGCCTTTCGAGTATCTTGTATATCTCATCGGCACGTTCAAAGTTGTTCATCTTTTGGAACAGTACGCCTCGCTCGAGGTATAACGCCCAATAGGCGCGAGTGACTTCGAGCAAGTGAGCTTGAAGTTGGCGACGAAACTCATCATCCGCAACCGTTGCGTCCAGCTTTGCCAAGCAAGTCAGACTTTCGTTATAGACCAAGCCTCGTCCGCGCAACAACGGCTGAGTGTAGCCAAGAACCAGTCGAGCGGTCCCTTGAGGGTTGGGAATGAAAAAGTTTGAATTGGTTTCTTGCCTTCCAAGATTTTGGCGAAGCTCAAACTCGCCACCTTGGCGGTTACGTCGACGAAGTCCGCCCGCTGCTGTCAATTGTTGGTTGACATACCGAGTACCGGTGCCGCCCACTGTTAAGGAGCTTCCAACGGGATCATTGAGATCGTCCCAACGGCCTTCCAAAAAACGTGTCCAGTCGAAAGCGGAGTCGGCTTCAATGATCGCGGTGCGGCGAATCATCGGAAGCTCAGCAAACACTTTGATTTGATTTGAATTTGCCAGAGTTCGAACAAGGACTTCATCCAGAGAAAGCTGAATTGGCGAACTAGAATTCCGCATTGGCTTGAAAACCATCGGCGTCCACCAACCGGTGTCGGTTGTCAATGGCGATGCCTGAGGTACGTATTCCTGGGTCAACATTTGTGGCGCCGCGTAAGACTCCTGTTCGTCCTCCTTCAGCGTCGGTGAATAGTACGGAGCATCAAGCGAACCTTCGGTCGCATGTGATGAGGTATCAGGATCTAGAAAGATGCCGTCAACCTGTGCATTGAGACCACTGCAGAATGAGACTGCTGCGATTGTCACAATGACGAACGGGTATGTGATTAGTCGGTGGGACATCAAATTCTTTTTGGTATCAAGGGAAGGCATACTGTTCAGCGGATAAACCGCGCAACAGGTTATGAATCGACCAATCAGCTAATTGGCTATAAGTCCAACAACCCGAGAAGTAGAAACAATGGGAACTGTGTTGCCACTTGAACGCGTTAGCCAATCTGTTTCGCCAAGTTAAAGATTGAAGGTTGTTTCGCGCTTGCTGGTATTGCGAGTTTATTGGTTCAAAATCGCGTAGTTTCGAGACTTCGGGGCCCTCAACTGGTGCTAGTTAAACTTTGAAGGTAACGTCGATTTTTCTTGGCAGCTAAAATATATCCAAGAGCAAACAGGCGCCGGATGATCCGTATTTGGTGATAGGGATTTCTGTTCAAGCTAATTTTGGGACGGTCGGTTGGCCACAATTTCAGAAAGAGGCTTGCTGCACCATCGCGCGTTGGGCGCGAAACCAATCCACAACCGTTTCAGAAAGTACGTCCCAAACACTGCCTCGCGTGGCTCGAAAACTGACCTGCGCAGCTTGACCTGATCGCAAACGAGTCCCATCGTGCTTCGCCAATTGGATGTTGGCAAGAAATCTTGGCTTCACTAACTCCAACGCAGTATCCGAATCCTGCTGTTGTTCATTCGGGTTTGCGTATCGGACTGGCAATGGACCGCCATTGGTCGAACTGAATGCTGGATGCGGCAACTGAGTTTTCGCACGGGGAACGACCCGTTCGAGTTTGGCTTGGAATGAACCCACGCCCTCACCCCAGATATGGACGTTAACGTCAGCAGATTCGTGATCGCGAAACAACTCAAGATCCCGTTGGTCGATCAGCGCAAGAACCTCTTTGGGGCCCTTGGATCCAATCGTCAACAACTTATCTCCGGCCGAAAGAAACACGCCCACAAGAGACTCCAGGTCATCGGCAAGAACCAGCCCCGAATCCGTTGCCACAATGCTGAGAGCATCTCGCTGTTCAAGTCGTTCCTGATACTGCTCTTTCAATGCATAGAGGTTGCCCAACTCAGCATCAAAGGCCGCCATTTCCTCTTGTTCCCGCAGTTGACTTGAACGGACTTCGCTGGAAGCAATTTGGTATTCGAGTTTTTGCAACTCAAGTGAAAGCTCTTGGTTTTCCAATCGAGCAAGCAGTTGACCTGCGACAACTTCATCGTCAGGTCGAACCAGAACCTCTTTTACAAATCCGCTAACGACCGAGCGAACTTCGACTTTTTCGTGGAAGTCCACGATTGCAGGAGCCGTGATCTGGGCGTGCCAGGGAACATAGACGAGAAACACATAAGCCGCCGCGGTCAAACCAGTGGTCAACAAACCAAACCGAATTTTGCTTGGCTGTTCCTCCGTCTTTTCTCCAACGAACACCATTTTCAACAATTTGCAAATTGGCCAGATTACCCACAGAGCAATCGCGATCGTCGCCAGCACAATCCCGGCACCAAAGAATAGAGACTCCGCCGCCAGCGCCAGTCCAACGCAAATGACAACTCGCCAGATCAACGCCAGGACTGCGTAAGCCCCAACGATGAATCCGCGTCCTTCAGGCCACGATGGTTTCTTGGCGTCCAATCCAAGGTAGTACTTTCGACCCAACCACTTTGACCATTGTTGCCCGTGCGTACCCAAGTTCGGCATTTCCAACCAATCGGTCAGCATGTAGTAGCCGTCAAATCTCATCAACGGGTTCGCGTTAAACAACACAGTGGTCAGGCTTCCGGCCAACATGACATTATAGGCTTGGGTCTTGGTTACCCCGATATCGCACCAACACCAAACGATTGCTGCCAATGCTGCCAGAAAGATCTCGACATACATACCGGCAGCGGCAACAAAGATCCGATGCCATTTCGATGGAAACCGCCAGGAGCTCGTAACATCAACAAACGGAAGGGGAATCATTACGATCAACACAATTCCTGCTTGTCGAACATCACCGCTGAATCGCTTGCACGCAACGCCATGCGCAATTTCATGAAAGACTTTTAGCACAAGCCACGTCAGCCCCAACCAAATCCAATTGCCCGGCGAAAAGACCGTCACATGGCTGGACCAGAGTTGATCCCAGTTGGAATAAACTTGATACGAGGCAAACAAAACGACTGCCAACCACACTGCAAAAAGTGGCGCACTAAATAGCCAACCGAAGTACTTGTTGAGGACTTCGAGAAACGGATCGGGGTTGAACAGCGAAAACTTCGGCGTCACCGGATTCAACTTCGCCATCTGCTTTCGTCTATTCAATTCCTCGAAAGACTCATGCAATCGCCCCGATGTCCGCGATGCTGCAGTCGACGCCAATCCAGAATCGACCAACCACTTACAAATCGAAACGGCTTCCTGTTCCGTAAGTGCCTGGTCGCCCATCTTGGCGGCCGTTTCCGCAATCGCTTGCCCCATGGTCGTCGATCCATCAAGCAACGAAATCAATTGGTATTCCGGTAAACCCACGCGGTAATACTTAGAATTGACTTCATCTTCGACCAGATAACACTTGGCTCCCTGGTATTCTTGCAGATGGAACGATAGATCTTCGCGCAGTCGCAACTTACAACTTGAAAGCTCAAAGGTTGTGTGATGCGTTTGCATAAATAGATGTCGCTGAGTGCAGCCGGTAAACAAAATGTCGGTATCGTGGTCTTAAATCACAAATCAATCTCAACTTGGTTGCGAAGAGTTCGGGCGCTGCAACAGCGGAAGTTCGTCGCTTCGTTCTTCTATTCTGTACTCAAAAACCGCGAACGACTCGTCTCCGTTCTGAGACCGGGATCGATCAAATTGGAAATCGGGCAAAGTGGACTTCATAACATCAATCAAGGGCTGCAACAGAGGTAACGATTCGCAGAACGATTGTTTTGAGATTTTCATGAAATTGACATTCGAAAAGTGAAAAGAAGTTTGATCAGAATTGAAAGTGAAATACGCGGTGTTCGCGTTGTGATTTGAAATTAGAATTTTGGAATCTTTCAAAAGCCAATCGCTGTGACTAACTTTTCCCACGGGTGATGAAAGATCGTCCAACCAAGTGTTTTACGTGTCCCCATGACACGTGCTTTGCCTTTCATACCTGGACGAACAAGTCCATTTTCATTGTCCAATTCGGCTTCGGCAATAAACACATTTTGGTCTTCACGGATGGTCGAACTGGGTCGAATCAAACGAATGACGCCTTGGGTCGTCTCAGTACCAAACCCATCAAAACGAAACTTGACGGTCTGTCCGATTTCAACATGCATGATTTCGTCTGCTGGAATCGCCAATTCGACCCGCAAAGGATTCAACGGAGCGATTTCGTACAGTGTTTCGCCTCTAGAAACGGGATAATTTTCACGTCTGTCAAGGGAACCGGACAAAACGAAGCCATCAACGGGGCTCGCAATTTCTAAATTCTGTTGGCGAAAACCAAGCAACTTCAACTCCGTATCCAATTGCGCAGCTTCCAATCGAGCACGATCGGCGTCGGCAATTTCTTGACGCGCCAGATGAGCGTCGTATTTTTTCAACGCCTGTTCGCGTTCGGCAATTTTTCCAGTCGACTCGATGCGAATTTCCCGGCCGTCCATCTTCGCCAGCAGTTGCCCTTTCTCAACCACCGTGCCGGGTTCGACCCAAGTACTTTCCAATAACCCTTCGTACGGAGCGACGATGAAACTGCGAACCACAGGTTCAGCAACACAGTCGCAGTGGACTCGATAAGCGATTGGGAAAAACATTGCCAACATCGCAAAAATCAATCCGCCGTAGATCAACCACGACGTTTTTGTCTTGTGTTTCGATTTGAAGAACCGGGCAAACCGCCGCATCGGTCCGCCTTCAATCCTTGAAACCGCATCCAGAGTTGAACCCAGTGGATGCTCCAGCGCCTGAATCAAGTTTCGTGTCGCAGGTGTTCGATCGATACCAACGTTGCCAAGCAATGTAATCGCACCAACAACTTCCTCATCATCGTTTCGCAAGGGCATCGTGATTGTGGATGCGCAGCGAAGATGGCTCGCCAGCTTCTTATGTGACAGTGACGACCCTCGGTTGGCCGTCTCACTCGCGGGGAAGACGGTATATCCTCCGCTAACAATGGCTTCATCGAAGCAATTGTTGAACATCGTGGTTGTTTTAGAATTCGAATCGTAGTCAGCCAAAGATGAGATGGCCTGCAAATGACAACCATGCTTTCCCGGCTGTTTCAAACCTACCGCAACGTAATCACACCTCAAAAAAGCTTGCAACTCGTTGGCAATTTTGATGCAAGCCTCTTTCCGCGTTCCAGCACACTGTGCTTTTTCAATCAGCTCCAACACCGAAGCCGTGCTGCGAACTTCTGTTACCATGCTCGTCAATTGGTCGCGCGCGCGCCAAAGATCATAGCTGAGTGCAATCTGTTGCAAACTGGCTGATGACTGCTCGACACCTTTCTGTCCGGCAGCAAACATGCCGCAGACAACAGCTGTTGTTTTTTCGTCTTGATAAATCGGAACGCCGACGAACTGGACGCCGCGAACTTTTTCCGATTCAAAAACTGAGACTTGTTGCCCTGACGCGGCTGCAGTTGAAAACTCGATCACCTGATTTCGGACTTGATCATTGTTGATCGTCGCATTGGCAAACAAAACTTCGTCCAACGATGGGATACCATTGAGGGGTACACTGACCCAACCGACCGCCAGGAACTTCCCCGTTTGCATCGCCGATTCTAGATAAAGTTTCACGCATTGCTCGTGCGTTTCCGTCGTTGTCGTAACGGCGCGGAGCTCATTCGCGTACTTGGCCAGCGATTGCTGAATCGCTTTGGCTTCTTTGCTTGTCTTGTGAACTGGAGCCGAACTACTTGGCGCCCCAACACTTGCGCGGATCGGCTCAGGCGTTGCTGCGCTGTTCGAAGATGTTGGAGAATTGTTCATGTTGATTCCGACAGTTACTTGTAGTTGGGACTCATCATCGAAGTGCGTTCCGATCCATGTCTAATTTGGCACCGCAAACCGCTACGATACTTTCGCTCCTGATTGTCGATTAGCACCTCCACCCGCACTCGGCCGCTGGCAGCTTTCGTAACAGGCGAAACGTATTCAATAATTCCCAGCGCGACCTGGTTGGTTTCGGTGAAAACAATATCGACTGCATCCCCTTGATTGATTTTGGCCGCCCGAGTTGTGGGCAGATGAAAAACAGCTTTTAAGGTATCAAGCTGCACGACCGTGACGACATGCGGATCGTTGATTGAGATGAACTCACCGATCTTCCGTTTCACTTCCACGACGACCCCGTTCATCGGGCTGCGAATTCGTCGCTGTTCGATTTGCGCTTCGATCTGCTTCATCTCCAAGCGATACTGTTCTGTTTGTTCTTGAATGGCGACCACATTCTGTTGCGCCACATCCATGTCCGCCTTCGACTTGATCACTTCCTCCGCGCTACCAGCTCCGTCTTTTTTGAGCTCGACAAGTTTCTGATACCGAATCGTTTTTGTTTCCAACTCGACTTGACTGGCTTTTAATTGAGCCTTCGAATCGGCTTTCGACTGAGCCACACTCAGCATGGCTCCCAACACTGTTTTATCCAGCTCAAACAGTAGTTGGTCTTCGGTGACTTCATCTCCAAGTTTGACCAAGACATCTCCAACGATTCCACTTTCACCACAAGCGACATTGATGGAATCGATCGGCTCAGCAAATGCTTCGTCGCTGGACGAGCTGCGTAAAACGATACTGCTGACGGTTGTGGGGGACTCAATTTTGGTCGAAGCAGCTTTCGCGGGAACTGATCGTCTTGGGAACAACGGACGGGAACTCGCTTTTGTCGTGCCTTGCGTTTGAGATTTCCCAATCGATGCGTCTTGTGCAAAAGCGAAATCAACACAGAGTCCCATTGCAACAACGGTCACCACTCCGCGCAGCAGAAACAGTGTTTGCGATTTCCAACTCCCGAATTCGATCGCTCGATTGAATGGATTGCACTTCATTGGTTTACTTGTGGTTGATGTTCGTTTTCGTGTATCAAAATTTTCAGATTCAGCGAATGATTGTGCGTTACGCGGTTTTGGCGATAGATTCCTGCACGGTCTCCATCCAGTTGTCATGAACGACCAATTTTTTCCGGGAAGCAAAGTTGATTCTTTCAATTTTCGCCTGAAGATCATTGATCTCTTTCGTGAAAGAATGTCGACACTCACCGACACCATCACTCCCTTTTGTTGAGCGTTTCATTTTCTCAGCAAGCGAGGCTCCATAGCGATCGATAATATCGTCGGTCGCTGACACAAAGAATTGACACGATCCTGGATCCGATTGCCGTGCGGCGCGTCCGACCAGCTGACGATCGACGCGCGGTGAGTCGTGATGTTCGGCGACGATGACGTGCAATCCGCCCGCGTTTCTTGATTCTTCAGAAAGTCGAATATCTGTTCCGCGGCCAGCCATGTTCGTGGCGATGGTGATGACGCCACTCTTACCGGCGTCCGTAATCACAGCCGCTTCTGTTTCGTCTTGCGTGCCGTTAAGAACAGTGTGTTCCTGATTTCTCTGGCGCAGCCGATTCGCGATCTCTCGACTTTGCGTGATCGTTTTTGTGCCGACCAAAATCGGTTGCCCATTGGAAGCGCGTTCCACGGCATCAGCAACGATGGCGTCGAATTTTGATGAAGCGTCTCCAAAGTAGCGAGCGGGAATTTCGACTCGACCCGAAGGCTTGTTGCGCGGAATCTGCACCACCGGCAAGTCATAAAACTCCAACAGCTCGGCTTCGTTTCCTTCGGCAGTTCCTGTCATGCCGGCCATCATGTCATAAAACTTGAAGTATCGCTGTCGAGTGATACGCGCTTCGATTTCACGCTCTTCGGTCAGCGTCACTCCTTCCTTGGTTTCGATGGCTTGATGCAAACCGCTTCGCCACTTCCGCTCGTCATGCAGTCGACCCGTGTTCTGGTCAACGATCACGATCTGATCGTCATGAACAACGTAGTCAACGTCTGAAGTCAGCATGATCTGCGCTCGAATGGATTGCTCGACATACTGCGACCAAGGTCGTTGCAGATGTGCTTGAACCGAACCGCTAAGTGAATCGTGCGCCACTTTCCATCCCGACTCGGTAAGTTCGATCGTTCGCTTAACCCAATCGGTTTCATAGTCTGCACCCTCTTTAAGCGAAAGCGCGACGCTCATGGCTTGACGATAGACTTCGGGATTGGGAACGGATCTTCCACCCGATCCAGAAAGAATCAATGGTGTGGCGGCTTCGTCAATCAGAACACTGTCCGCTTCATCGACGATCGCATAATGAAGCTCGCGCTGCATCAATGTGATTTCATGAAATTTGAAACCACGTAGACGGCTAAGGAACCGCGTTCCCAGCGGCAGGTGCGGTCGATTGCGAATCGCCAATTGATCGCGGAGAAAGTCGAAACCGAATTCATACCCTGTTCCATACGTTACATCGCACTGGTAAGCCTGTTTCTTCGCTTCGGGATCCTGATCGTTTTTGATCAAGCCTGATGTGATGCCCAGCTGTTCAAACACTGGCACCAACTCCTCCTGATCACGCTCGGCAAGATACGCATTGGTGGTTGAAACATGAACGCCTTTTCGAGACAGCCCGTGTAGTACTGCGGGTAGTCCGCATGTTATCGTTTTACCTTCACCCGTTTGCATCTCCGCGATTCCGCCAGTGGCCAGCACCAACCCGCCAAGCAGTTGCACGTCATAGTAGACCTTACCCGTCGCTCGCCGTAGCGCTTCGGCGGTCAACGCAAAAGACTCGACTACATTTTGAATCTCGAGTTGTGATTGGCCGTCCAACAGTTTGCCTCGCAGATCGTCAGCGGCTTCGAGAAACTTCTCTGCAGACAGAGGCTCAAACTTTTTCGCCCTCGCGCGAATACTACTTATCAACCGATAGTCCGCTCGGCGCGGACGATGGACCTTGGGCCGGAACCTGTCAATGATTGAGCGGTAAGGTCTCATCTGACTCATGCAAAACCACGGTAGAAACACGAATATTCGAGGAGGGCAAGGCGAGGGGTGGTTTAGTTGTGGCGCCTGCTTGAATTATTCGGGTGTTTCCCAAGGCTGCATTAAAGGATTGATGATGGCAATCAACCGACGAATAATGCCCGACGCATATCCCTATCAATCGTCAAACCTTAACAAACGCAAGGTCGAATTTAGTGACAGCATTATTGCTCAGACTCAAACTTCGGTTGGAGACTTTTCTTTGGATCGCCCGGCAAGCTACGCCGAATCTACGCTGATTGGTCGTCCAAAAACAGCGGCTTCAAATGTCGATCAAACAAGTTCTCAGTGACGTTTCTGGCGATGGTCGATTCATACTTTTTCAGCAGTTGCAAAAACTCGTCACCCTTTTGTGCTGCAACTTTGTATCCGACGTGCAACAGCTGGCGAAAAGAAGGATTGAACTCAGCATTACTTTGCACATGACGGAGCGCGTTTTGATATTGAGCCGACGTCCAGCCAGCAACTTGTTCCGGCGAAGGAAGCTTTGATTCGTCAATATCGATCACCGTTGCGTAAGGCTCACAAAGCGCGTCTCGTTTCGCATAAGCTTTCGCGTAGATTTCTTTCGCCATGTCGAGTGCTTCGCCGTCGGCTTCCGCCAATCCAATCAACTCCTCCAACCAAGTTGTCCCTGCTGTCTTAACGTGAATTCCAGCGCCAGTCTCTTTCAAGCAACGACTGATCGCTCCGTAGATCGAGAACTTATCGCTTCCCGAATGAACGCTAAGCTTCAAATTCTCTGGCAAACCGTACTTGGCAATTGCAAGCTTGATGACAGCCAAGTCATCCGAAAACTCCTGTTCAAACTTGACAACGTCGCCAACGTAATCGACACCTTTGTTGAAACGACCTGTAAATTTTGGCGCGATCGTTTGAATGGGAATTTCATTTTTCGCAATCGCAGCCAAAATGATCAACAACTCAGTCGGCGTCTGCGGTGAATCCGTTTCGTCCATCGAGACTTCGGTGACAAAATTGTCTTCGCCTTTTTTTTCAAGAATGTACCGATAGATTTCGCCGGCCGACTGCGCAGCTTTCAGAAATTTCCTGGCAGCATTGGCAACGTCGGATTCGCTAATGACAATCGGTGAATCGATCCCTTGAATCTGATGCGTGCCAATCAAGTCAGAGACCGACGATACGAACACCGCAATTTCTTCATCGCTCGCAGCCGATCCTATCGCATCCGCAACATCCAAAGTGAAAAAATCGCTGTTGGTCAGAAATGGGTCGACGATCTTCAAGTTAATATGATCCGCATCGACATAGTGCGATTGCGCCCAATTCAAATCCTGACAGGCTTGGTCGGCCGCGTCGCGAGCAGATTGAGGAACCGACCCGATCGTCATGTGCTCCCGATTGGACTTGTTCCAAACCGGAACGACTTCGACACCAGCCTCGTTGATTTTCTTTACTGCATCGAGTTGCGCAGCAGCTTGATGGGCGAATCGATCGCCCAATCCGAAAGAGTATTTTTCTATGATTCGAGCCACGGTAGATTCTTTGCGTTCAGACTTGGTTCTACATCTTTACATTGTTAAAGAGCTACTATATCTCCAATTCACTTTTCCACGAGTGCAAATCAACTCTACCATTGCAGCCTGCCTTAGTTCATCGACAATGGATACCGATTTCCTGTTAGCGTTCCGTTTGAGGTCAATTCGTTGAAAGCCATTTCATTCTCTGCCAAAGAAACAATCGAAGTCATCGACGTCGAGAAACCTGACAATCCAGGTGCCGGCGAAGTCAAACTTCGCGTTCATCGCGTTGGCATCTGCGGCACCGACACATCGGCTTATCTGGGCAAGTTTCCTTTTTTTCAGTTCCCGCGGATTCCAGGCCACGAACTGGGAGTGGAAGTCATCGAAGTCGGCGACAACGTAACGAATGTTAAAGTCGGTGATCGTTGTAGCGTTGAGCCGTACATGCAAAACCCAAACAGCTATTCTTCACGGCGCGGAAAGCCCAACTGCTGTAATGATATGCAAGTGATTGGAATTCACTCCAACGGTGGCATGTGTGAGGAGCTGGTCGTGCCGGCAGAAAAACTTCATGTCAGCAATGAGTTAGCCTACGATCAACTGGCGCTGGTTGAAACGTTGGCGATCGGATGCCATGCCGCCAACCGCAGTCAGCCCGATCCATCAGACCGTGTCCTGATCATTGGCGCTGGCCCAATTGGGTTGACGGTCCTTGAATTCGTTCGCGTTCGCGGATGCAAGGTTGTAATGGCCGACACGAACCAGGATCGGCTGGATTTCTGTCAAAACAATCTCGGTGTCGAACAAACGGTACTGGTAAAGATGGATGGCAGCCACGAACAGGAATTGGAGTCTCTGACCAAAGGCGACTTTTTTGAAACGGTATACGACGCGACAGGTAACGCCAAAAGCATGGAAGCATCAGTCGGCTATGTGGCATTTGGTGGAAAACTTTGTTTTGTGGGCGTTACTTCGGAGCACATTCAAATCCATCATCCAACCATGCATCGGCGAGAGATGACGGTGATGGGCAGCCGCAATGCGCTGGCTTCGGAATTCGGTGAAGTCATCGCGCTGATGGCAGATGGATCCATCAAGACCGATCCATGGATCACCCATCGCTCGACAATGGAGTCTTTATCAAATGACTTCCCAACGTTCCTTGACCCAACGGCTCAAGTCTTGAAAGCAATGGTACACGTCACCGAGTAGCCACGATGCGTTTGTTCCAATCGCAAACTCCTGCCTGTTGAGGGGATAAGATCTACGAAGTTTGTCGCTATACTGAGACGATGAAACTTTCCCAGTATTTGAGTTCGATTTTGCCAATCGTTGCCATCTGCTTGTTGGCTTCGATTGCCGGTTGCGAGGGCAAGCGTACTGCAGACAGCTCGACGAACAATTCGACTTCCAACACAACGTCAGACAAAGCGTCACCAAAAAATCCAGCTTCGAAAAAGGTCGTCGAGAAACTCTTTGATGACGACGTACCACTTGGTCTGGAACCACTCCCGTATCCTGCCGACAACGTTCCATCGGAATCCAAAATTGCGTTGGGAAGAAAACTTTTTTTCGATCCAATGCTGTCCGGCGACAACACGATCTCCTGTTCAACATGTCACGACCCGGAAAAAGGATGGGCTGACGGAAAAGTCGTCGCGGAAGGAATCGGCAATCAGAAGGGAAAACGAAACACGATTTCGATCGTCAATTCTGCTTACTCACGAAGATATTTTTGGGACGGGCGCGCCAAAAGCCTGGAAGCGCAATCTTTGATACCGATTTTCACAGCTCACGAAATGGGATTGGAGTCGGAAGCCGAACTGCTTCTCCGCGTTTCCGAGCACCACGAGTACCCCGGCTTGTTTGCCGATTCATTTGAAGACGGTGTAACGATGCCGAACATTGCGAAAGCAATCGCCAGTTTTGAGCGAACGATCTTGCTTGGAGACACGCCTTACGATCGCTACCAATCCGGTGACAAGTCGGCACTGTCTGAGTCAGCTGTTCGTGGAATGAAGATTTTCTTTAACGACCGTCGAGGAAACTGCGCTGGCTGTCACGCGGCTCCCTTGTTCTCCGATATGCAATTTTATAACACTGGAATTGGCGTTAACGAACCCGAACCCGATTTAGGTTTTCACGTCACCATGGGCTGGGGATTCAAAAGCGCTTTCCGAACCCCTTCGCTGCGCGGGATCATCGATACGGCTCCCTACATGCACGACGGGAGCCTGGAAACGCTGGAAGATGTTGTTGACTACTACAATCGAGGCGGCAATCGAAATCCGAACATCGATGCAGGCGTCAAGCGGCTGCGGTTGAGCAAACAAAACAAAACGGATCTAGTCGCGTTTCTCCGTGAAGGTTTTGGAAGCTTTAAATCTCAGTCGGCTGTTCCCCAGTAAGCCGTCTCCGCCTTGGTTGTTCGCATCTCGTCATCGCAATGGCTAGAATAATTACTTCGACTGATCTGTGATCTCGATCCGCCCAAGAGCAACTCCCGGCTGGAGACTTCTATGCCGATTCCTTTTAAATGTCCGCACTGCAATATTTCTCGCACGTTTCCGGACAAGCACCCGATGAAATGTCTTTCATTGTCAATCGAAGGTTCGTGATCGATCGCGTCTCCAGGCGATGGGTTGCCACTTCCACACCCAACACCAACTAGAGGACATTTCAAAACCTAAAATCGTGCGATCATCGTAGTGGGATTCGCCAGAATTCCCTTTGTTTTGAAAGCGAGCTGGGACTTCTGGCGAAGTCCACTACAGGTTTTGAAATACCCTCTACTTGCCCAACGGCGACTTTTTGGGTCACTTTGGCGACACGAACCTCAAGGGTGGGCGATGCAAATTCCCCCGAGAAGAAATTGACGCGCTACTTGGCGGAACGGCGGAACACGAAGCCGTTGTTCCAATATCGCTTTACGAGTGGTTTAAAAAACAGTTGGAACCAGCGGCCAATTCTGCGGCAGGAGAGTAAACGAGGCCCGACTATTTCTTGATCTCTTTCGAGATAGCTTCGACGACTTTTTCGGCGAGTTTCTTTGAGCCACCGGGTTTGAAGTGAACGTCCACTGGCTTCATGATTTCCTCCTCGATTGGAGCAGCGAATGCGAACAGATCATTCACTGCGATGTCGTTTTCGTTCATGATCTTGAGTGCGATTTCGTTGTACTCGTTTGGGCCAGTAACGTCGCGGTGAGGTTCGACTCCTCCTTTGGGAACAGGCGTCGTGGTTGCGAAAACGAGTTTAGCACCCGTCTTTTTTAGTTTGCCAACGATCTCGCGTAATTGCTTTTCATACGTAGCAATCGGAGCCTGATTTTCGTGGGTTGGGTCGTTCGAGTTTTTCAATGTTCCAGGTTGTACTCGTTTTAAATCGTGAAGCCCAAAGTTGAAGTGGATCACGTCCCACTTACCGCCATCGATTTCCAGCCATCTATCTATTTCAGCGATACCCTTCGTCGTGCCTGCGCAATTCGTATTCGGTCGAGTCACATATGCCTGCTCGTTCATCGCGGCTTTCACCAGCGGCGTGTAGCCCATCGAGATAGAGTCCCCGAGAATGAGGACTCGTGGTCTTGAATCGAGCATCGCCGTCATCGCCTTTCCAAGCGAGTCGCCAATCAGAAAGTAGCTTTCGGCATTGCCAAACCAATGGTGACCATGTCCCGTGTTCGGGGAATCCTTGGCAGGACGGGCGGCGGCTGCGGTTGGAGCAAAGGCGACATTGCCCCGAAACTCCTCGCGTATCGCGACGGCGCGTTGAGCGTTGCGGATCTCCATCATCTTTTCGTTTGCGTCTTTGCCGCCGTTGCCGAGTTCGCCGACGACGACCGGTAAGTTAGGCTTTTCCCACGCGCTGCGTACGTCTTTAATCAAGCAAGCCAGATTCGCCTCGTAATTGTCTCGGCATTTGTCATCGTACATATCATTCCAACCTTGTTGCCAAACAAAGCCAGCGATCTCTATTTCGCAATTAGCGAGTTCCGGAAACTTTTGATCGAGAGTCGTGATGGCTTCGTTCACTTCATGCATCATCTGTTTGTAGAAGAGACCGGTTTCGGCCGCATCACGTTTGGCGGCGATTGGAGGGAGGAAATCAACACCGAGGCTTTTACCACCCCAAGCCGTCTTGATCAGTACCACAGGGTCTTCAACCAAGTCACCGATGACGTGACCAAACTGTAATTCTGGACCGATGTGGTGATTGCCTTCGTGTCCGGAAAACCCGATTGTGAGCGGGCCTTTCTTCAAACCGTGTTTTGTTTTGTAGCTGACCATGACGTCATCGCGCCGGATCCAATTTCCATCAGTGTCTCGAAGGTGCCCCAGCATTCGGGCTTTGCTCCGGTTATCAAAAAGCTTAGCCAGTGTGCCACGACCAGCGTTGTAATGATCTTTGTGATCGAGATCGACAACGCCGTGCCCTTGCATGTTCGATTGGCCGGCGAGAATGAAGACTTTGACTGTTTTCGGATTGGCCAAATCATTGTCTTGGCCGAAGGCGACCAAACTAAACCACAAATGCGAGAGAACGAAAACCAAAGCCAGAGTTGGAAGGCGGATCATTGTAGAGGACATTTCAAAACCTAAAATCGTGCGATCATCGTAGTGGGATTCGCCAGAATTCCCTTTGTTTTGAAAGCGAGCTGGGACTTCTGGCGAAGTCCACTACAGGTTTTGAAATACCCTCTAGTAAATCCAGTTTTTGAAGTACGTGTCAGCTTGAAGTGCGTTTTAACTGGCTGAGTTGCTTCGATTGTATTCGAGCCTACAACCGATTGAAAATTGAACGAAGCGGCAGCCACCCTGAAAGCACCTGCTTTGAAGTACTCCGAAGGAGTTACAGCAATAAAGCCGGTGGTTGAGCGTAACGATCACCACCGGAACCGAGGTGAAACCTCATCCGACCCGGAATGGGTCGCAGTGCAACAAGGATATTGCTTCGACCCTTTCAGGGTCGTGTAATATTGGGAATCGTTACCGGCGGTATCGCTACGCTCGACCGCCGGCTAATCGCTGCGACCCCCATCGGGGTCGATGCAACCAATCGGAGTCAACGCGGCCAATCGTCAATGCGGCAATCGTCGGTGCGGCCAATCGTCCGGGGGAGCAGAACCATAAAAATTGCAACGGCTTTATCAAACCAGATGACATATTTGAACTTAACATGTGATCCAGGCAGCTCGGCGACCACCCGCCGGTTGAAAACGTCGAACACTTCACAGTCGTCTTCTGTTGGACTCATGACTACGTATCGATGGCGAATCTCGGGAACCAGCTCTATTCTTTTCGACAATCAGGCCCGGTTCGGCAGGCACACCCGGTTGACGAAAATCCCGCATGCGCAACAATCATCGCTTAACTTTTTGACTAAGCGAATTCGAGAAACTCAGGACAATTTGGACAATGGATTCTCCAAACATCAAGCGAGCGCTGATCAGCGTCAGCAACAAAATCGGGATCGTCGACTTCGCTAAAGGCCTGATCGCAAACGGTATCGAAATCTATTCGACTGGTGGTACCAAGCGACATCTTGAACAAGCGGGCGTTGAAGTTCAGAGCGTCTCCGAATACACGCAGTTCCCCGAGATGATGGATGGGCGAGTCAAAACGCTGCATCCGAAAATCTTTGCCGGTATCTTATGCCGCCAAAACCGGACCGACGACATGGAATCGGTTTCCGACCATGGGATTTCTACTTTTGAGTTGGTGATTGTCAACCTGTACCCATTCGCCGCCACAATCGCAAAACCGAATGTGCTTGTTCACGAAGCCGTTGAACAAATCGACATTGGCGGGCCAAGCCTTATTCGCGCTGCTGCAAAGAATTCTGACTTTGTCACCGTCGTATGTAATCCGAATCAATACAGCGAAGTTCTCGATCAAATTGGCACGGAAGGAAAAACGACAGCCGGATTGCGGAGGCAATTGATGGGCCAAGCCTTTCAGCATACGGCGGATTACGATTGCACGATCGCAGATTATTTCTCAGGCCAGAATGAAGGCGAAAACTTCCCGTCGACAATGACTCTGTCGTTGCATCGAAAAAGTGAGCTTCGGTATGGAGAGAACAGCCATCAAAAGGCTGCGTTGTACAGCACTGAAATTTGTCGCGACGCGAACCTTGTCAACTCAATGCAATTGCATGGCAAGGAGCTTTCCTACAACAACCTGCTTGATCTCGACAGTGCATTAAACATGGTGCGGGTTTTCGAGCAACCTGCCTGCAGTGTGATCAAACACAACAATCCTTGTGGCGCGGCAATCGCAGAAAATCTCGTCGATGCGTGCCGCAAAGGATTTGCGGGCGATCCGGTCAGCGCCTTTGGAAGTGTGATTGGATTCAATCGCGTCGTTGATTTGGAAACGGCTGAATTCCTTGCTGGCGGACCCTTTTTTGTCGAAGCCATCGTTGCTCCGAACTTCGAAGACGAAGCGATGGAAGTGCTGACAACAAAACCAAAATGGAAGAACAATGTTCGCCTGTTAAGAGTCGGCAATCTGGATGTGGCTCAAAAGGGTTGGGAATATCGAAATCTGCTTGGTGGGTTTCTTGTCCAGGAATCTGACAACCAGGTTCAAAACCGCGACGATTGGAAAGTCGTGACCGAAATTCAACCTGATCCGCAGTTAATGGAAGAACTGGCTTTCGGTTGGGCCATGGTAAGGTTTGTGAAATCGAATGCGATTGTGCTTTCGAAAGACTGTTCGTTGGTCGGCGTTGGTGCCGGGCAAATGAGCCGTGTTGATTCGGTCGATATTTCTATCCGCAAAGCGGGACCGGAAAGAGCGGCGAATTCGGTTCTGGCGTCGGATGCGTTTTTCCCGTTCGCAGATTCGATCGAATTCGCAGCCACAGCCGGAATCGCAGCGATCATTCAGCCTGGTGGAAGCAAACGGGATCAGGAAGTCATTGACGCGTGTAACGAAAAAGGACTGCCGATGGTCTTTACGGGGCGTCGGCATTTCCGACACTAATTTGGCGACCACGTTAGACCTGACGGACCTCAAACATCCACAGAAAGAACGAACATGGAACTCAACGAAATTCTTGGCTTGCTCTCACGTTGGGCACACATACTCGCTGCCGCAACGATGATCGGCGGAACATTCTTTATGCGGTTCTCGTACGTTCCCGCAAAATTAGCCTATGCTCCTTCGGATGAATTTTCGGAGTCGGTCCGCAAAGGTTGGGCCAGACTCGTCATGATGTGCACCTTGTTTTTGTTGATCAGCGGGCTTTACAACGCGGCAATGAAAGCGATGGGATTCCACTTGGACATGGTTTACAACGGTTTGCTGTTGGTCAAAATCCTGCTGGCGTTCGCCGCGTTCTACTTCTCTGCCCGGCTGTCGGGACGCAGCGAAGGCGCCGTCAAATTCCGCGAGCGCGAAAAACACTGGCTGAACATTCTCTGCATCATCATGTTGGCGATTGTCTTGATGGCTGGCTACATGAAAATCGGCTCGGTCGGGTTTGAGCCAAAAATCCGCGGCGAAAAATCGGAAGTGCCGGCTGTCTCGGAATCCATCTCACCTAAGGCTGGAACAACCGTTAAAGCAAACGCCTAGCCTGCGTGTTGGAAAAGCCTGAGCAATGAGGTTGTTACGTTTGAAAACAAGCAAACAACCTGCCGAGTGAAGCGATCTGAGCCTCCGGCGGTCTACGTCCAAATTTCTTTGACCGCCGATTGCAAATAAGCAAGTCGCTCGGGCTGAGTCTCAACGGCGTCAAGGAGCATGCCTTCCTTGTGGCAAGATCGGCCTAAGGAAATGACGGCCTGCTTGTACGCACTTCGATGTTGGTTTTCGAGGCTCTTGAGAATATTAATGGACGCACGAAGTTTCTGCCGTTCCTTATTGTTGTTAACGCTGGCGACTTCCATCCCCAGTTGTTCGACGAGTGGTTCGATTTGGCGAACTTGATGCTCAAGCGTACCAATAAACTTTTGCTGTTCCACGAGCGGATCCGGCATCGTCGTATACCGTGCTCGTTTACCGATAGTGAAAAAGATATCGTCCAATTCTACGAGATCCTTCATCGCCGCAACAAAGTCCTCATTGGAATAGTGAGGCTCGCCAAACATCGACTCGTTGCTTGAAGTCGAGTCTCCGATACTGGTCAGTCGTTTCTTCCATACATCGAGCGATTCCAATGAGTCGAGGTTGCGTGAGATTTCCAGGCTTGCTGAAGTTCCATCGTCGTTGACAAGCGTTGCGGTAACATGGATTGTTCCGTCATCGTTGTAGTTGCAAAAGACTTCGATCAACTCACCTTTTTCGACACCGGGCCCCAGTTCAACACGAAACTTACCAACTTCGTAGCAAAGCTCCGGGTTTTCACTTTCACCTTCCAGCAGGATCAGCTTGACGGACTTTTGATCTTTTTTGAATGTCACAAACTTTTTCTTCACCGTGATCGGCAGCGTCGTGTTCCTAGGGACCAGAATGCGATTAATCGGCTTGCCAGTCTCCACATCGCGCCCGCTGATTCCAAGACTGTGCGAATTGACGTTCGTGATATCGAAGTTGACTTCATGTCCGTCGGAAAGATTTGCCGCGTAAAGCGCGCACCCTTCGGCGACCAACTCTTGCGGATTGCCAATAGATATCGGAGTCAAGCCAGTCAGCGATTTCAATTTTTCTGTGATAAACGGAATCTGGCTTGATCCGCCGACCAACAGAATCGTATCGATATCGCTCCAGTTTTTCTGATCCGCCGCATACAACAAGTCTTCACAAGTTGCGATCGTTCGTTCTATGTATGGTTCGATGATTCCGTTGAATTCTTCCCGCAATATCAACTCGGTCGTTTGCTCACCCGCGTAAACCAGATTGGCGACGTACTCATCACTCTGTGTAAGCCCATGCTTAATCTCATTAGCAACGGCCACAAAACTCTTGAAAGCATCGGATGACCCGCGAGGATCAGCGCCCGTCTGCTCATAAAATTTTCCCGCCAGGTATTCAGCCAACTGTTCATCTAGATCAATGCCACCCAGCCTTACGTCTCCATCGGTGGCCAGAGTTTTAAATCGATCATCTGCATAACAAAGCAAATTTACATCGAACGTGCCGCCCCCAAAATCATAGACCAGCAAATTCTGGGAAGGCTTCTCCGACCCATGTTCGAAATAGCCCATGTGGTAGCTGTAGCCAATCGATGCCGCCGTCGGTTCATTGATGATCGCCACAACATTGAGCCCGGCCAGTAAGCCCGCCTGTTGGGTGGCCATCCGACGCTTGGCGTCAAAGTACGCCGGCACAGAGATGACGACGTCCTTGATCGGACCAAGATCTTTTTCTGCGCGTGTTTTCAAATGCTCTAGCACAAACCCGCTTAGGATCTCCGGAGGAATTCTTGTCCCCTTGATGGTCGCCTGACAATGGCTTTTCCCCATGTCGCGCTTGAAGCCTTCGATCAGCGAATTGTTTCGACCGGCAAACTTGATCGCCTGATCGCCAACATGGACGCGCGAATCGACCAGCACAGCGCTGGCATGCAAAGCGCTTCCTCCATCCGGTTTCCATGTCTGGGCTTTACCCGAATCGTCGACGAAAGCCAAAACGGATTCGGTGGTCCCAAGATCGAGCCCTACAGGGTGTCTTTGCATTTGAAAGTCCTTGGCCACAAATGTTTGATCAGAAAATAAAATAGATTAACGCAAGAATCACGATAATTGAGACCGCCAACCCCATAGCAAGTGGATTGCCAAGGATTGACCCTGAGCCATTCGATCGAGGACCCCTTGTGGCAAGTTGTGAGTTGCGAATCTCATTCGTTTGTTCGCTCGTCGTTTCCAGCTTTGGCGACGTCGCATGTCCGCGAGCCGTGTTGGAAGAAAGGTTCACCGTCTCTGAAGAGCTATTGGACAACTTTATCGTCTCGACAAAGTTGTCGTCAAAAATATCGCTGCCAGACGAATTCAAACTGGAGCGAATCTTGTCCGTCTTGATGACGGTTTTACAGATTGACAATATCTTGTAGGGATCAGCATGGCTCCGGCGAACAAGCAAGTCTGGGCCTTCCGGACCGAGACGTAAAATGTCTCCGTCATTGACTTCCGCCGACTCTTCCACAATTTGTCCGTTGAGCAAAAATGAACTCGTCGGCTCCATTTCAACTCGCCAACGACCTCCATCCCGCGCAAAAACAAAAGTCTGGTCACGCATGTCCGAGTAGTCGTTTGCATCAAGACGCACGTCCATTTCATCATGAACTCCCATGCGAAAACTGGAAGTGGAGTAGTGGGAAAACCCGGATTGAGCGCCCGAAAGAATCGCTAATTCAATGCCTCGAGCCCAATCTTTTTCTTTGGCAAATTTTGCAGATACAGCAGCCGTTGAATTGCCCGATTGAGGTCCGACACGACTGTCGGGCTCGGTCTTCAAAGTCTGATTAAACGAGTCGATTGCATCATAGGTCGCGCCGAATCGAAGTGACGGATCTTTTTGTAAAAGCTGGTCCAGGAACTCGACAAGCGGCTTGGAGAGATCAGGACGTAAATCGCCAGCTGAAGGATTGCCAATATCGCGTCGCCCAACCCATTCTGACCACAACACCGAATGCGAACCGCCCCTCGTATTCATCAAACTGGTGATAGCCGAATCCAGCGACTCCCCAGCCAACCAATCCAATATGCTCATGCCCAACGAGTAAAGATCCGTTGACTCCTGAACGTCAGTATCACCCGTGAACTGCTCCGGTGCAAAAAAGCGATGATTCGGATTCGCCCCTCGAGCCGCATTGTCTCCTGGCTCACAACACAGTCCGTCAGCAAGCTTGAATGTACGATCGGCGTACGCCAGAATATTGGCCGGCTTGATGTTGAGATGCAACAACCCATGACGATGAAGATAGTCCAGCCCGGCTAGCGCAGCCCCAATCACGTTCACCGCATTGGATTCGCTTGGCTCGACTTTGCACAAGTTTGAATCGAACTTCTCCATCAACACTTGAATCGCTTCACCGTCGACCTTGTAAATTCTTGCCAGCTGGTCGTGGTCCCGATGCGACCAGGAAGATGCAAGCACGGGCAACAATCGCCGCAACCGACGGTCGCCCTGATTTGCAGGTTTGATCTTTTTGAGCGCGATCGTTTTTTTTCCAACCTCCGCAGAGAAGACCTCCGTCGTCCTGGCTTCGCCAAGAAAAATGATGTCGTCCATCTGCATGGTTGTCATTGCATACTCCAATAAAACTACGACTTGTTGAACCAGATTGCCAACACAAGGGCCGTAATGGCCATACCAACACCAAGCCAAAACAATCCGAACGCCCAGTCAAAACCGCCTGATTTCTTCTTCACAAATTTAGGCGTACGAGTTTCTTGCGCCGCCTTCGCTTTCCCATTACGACTAGCACTGGCAGTCTCTTGTTGAGAGCCAGTTGCCAACGCTGAAGCGAACTTTATTTGAGGCGGATCAATTCGGCAGTGGGGAAAATTTTCCAACCACTTCCCAACTTCTTCCTGATGAGAAAAGATTTGAAATTGAAAGCATTGTCCATCCAATCTGAACCTGACGATGTCTCCTGTTTTCAAAAAAGCGCGATCTTCTACCAATGAATCATTGACTGCAAACGTTGCCAGCGGTGACTCAATCACCCATTGGTTGTTCTGACGGTGGATTAAGAATTCCGTGTTGATACCATCAAGTTCGATCTGGCACTCATCAGAATTTCCCAGCCGAATCTGATTGGTGAATTCGAACTCAGCACCAACATTGGCGCCATTGAGCGCGATCAATGAAACGGCTAACCCCTTTTCTCTTGAATGCGGCGTTGCTGCTGCACTACCATCAGCTTGACGGCGAATTTCTGCATCGTAAGACTCCCGCTTTTCGGAATCTAGCAAGAGGATTCGAGCTTCAGCCACTTCATTGAGAATCTGCTGAACATCATCGAGGTACTTGTCTCCCCCAACGCGCCGAAGAAATTGCATTTGGCGAGCAGCAGCATTGCGGATCACATTGTCGTTGGACGTGAATAAAGGAATGCCCAATAAGCGATACTTATTCGCTGGCAATTCTGATTCTGGAATGCCAAGCAATTCCAAATAGGGGTTTGCAATTTCTTGCGTTACCATCCGCGAAGCCACCAAGACAAGAGAAGGAAGTGTGTCTGTGTTCGTCTTCGTTGTATGGCACTCAGTCTATCAGTTGTTATCCTGTGCAAGCAAGCAGGAAATCTCCGAAAGATAAACTAGCGCGTTGACCGATCGCAAAACTGATGGGGAAAGTTTGACCGATTTCAATTTCGATATTGCTGAAGAACCTAACTGCGCATTTGCAATTCCCGGTATTGCAATTGGTAGAACAGGATTTGTTAATGGCCCACCCGCTTTCGGGTGGGGGAACTGCGATTCTGATCCACGTTTAAACTCCATCCATTCAAAAACCCAATCCCAAATCTATGCGGATCTGCGCGAATCATTGGCAATGTAACAACCCAACGCTGGTAATTATCAGAGACTCACGCAAACGAAATGAGCGGGATGCTATCCGATTAAGGGCTTGCCATTTTTGAAACTAGCGGCAACGCCGAGCCCGCTTTTATGGTCGACCTCGAAGGTTGGAAAGCGGGTCGGCGAAATACCTGAATGGACGGCGGCTCAAAAATTGGCTCAGCAGCCAATACCAAGACTTGCCGATGGTCAACGACCAGGCGCGATTTCATAAAGGCGACTTCATTGCTTTTCTCTCAGTCCTGCCAGTAAAGATTTGCTGGATAACCCAACTTTACTAGACGCTTGCAGTGCTAGCTTTAAGTCATTAAGTTATCGACATCAGAACGGGGCCGCGTTTCAACTCCCGAGAGCAGACTTCAGAAAGCTGCTGAAAATGAAACGCGCGACGTAAACGTGCCGCGAAACTGCGAATTTCTTTGAGAACGGGCGGTTCGTAAGCGGTTTTGGAATCTTAGGGTAAGGAGACGGAAAGTGAAATTTGGAGCCAACGAGCGTAACGGACTATTTGTGGCGATTGATGCCAACATCGGAGCGGGCAAAACAAACGCTTGTCATGCGATTGCTTCTGCCGCGATGTCTGAAGGCCATCAGACCCGCGTCATGGAAGAGCCAACGCATCATCCAAAATTCAATCACTTTCTAGAGCGTTACTACGACGACCTGCGATCCGGCAAGAACGCGGGCGGCGGTTTTGCAATGCAGATGTTCATGCTTTGCCAACGCTACGAACAACATCGGCTGGCTGTCGAGCAGGCTTGGGGCGACAAAGGAATTGTCATCGTTCAAGATCGTCCGATTTATGGCGATACCGTTTTCGCAACGACTGCGATGGAACGCGGTTTCATGACTCCCGAAGAGTACGACCTCTACGTCGACGTCTATCGCAACATGAGCCGCGATGTGATGCCGCCAGACGTTTTCGTTTATCTCGATGTGTCACCGGAAGAGTGTTACGACCGCATGCACTCGCGTGGTCGAAGCGAGGAAGAAGGCGTGCCGTTGGATTACCTCCAGCAACTTTATGCGAACTACCAAAAGCTGCTTTCGGAAATGCGTCGTCGTGGTGTTCGCGTGTTGACCGTCGACTGGAGCGGATTCGGTCCACCGGTTGAAATCTGGAAGAATATTAAAAAGCTCGTCGACTCAGAAAGCTCTTGGTACGAAGAACTGTCTTTCTCGTTGACAAAAGCTCCACGCGTTCCGTTGACACCCAAGTCATAGTTCGAGCACAAAGCACTTAGCAGAGCCAGTGGCACCCAACACTCACATACTGTTGACGCCCAAGATGACAAGCGTGGCGAACGGATTTCTGTCGCGAGGACTTTCGATAAGTCGGTTATTTCCGTTTAGTTCTCCATAGAACTGAGGATTTCGGGCGGATTTGATCCGTTCGCTTACTGCCTTGAGTCTGGGCATTGTGAAATCGAACTTGATAGTGTCTGATTGAGTCATGAAGCCGACTGGCCAAGATTGGTTGGTCGGCTTTTCGCTTTCCACCGATTCAACATCGAAATAACAATAACTGACATGAGTGAATTCCTAAAAGCTGCAACTGTTTCCGAGCTAGAGAGTGGACAAAAACTCCTCGTGGAAGTTGACGAACGTCTGGTCATCCTGTTTCGCATTGAGAACCAGTTTTTCTGCATCGATGACGTCTGTACCCACGACGGTGGAACGCTGAGCGACGGAGAATTTTCAGGATTCGAGATTGAATGTCCACGTCACGGAGCACGATTCGACGTGCGTTGTGGCGAAGCAAAATGCATGCCTGCTACCCAAAATACGATTGCTCACGAAACAAAAGTCGACGGCGACGATATTCTCGTTAAAATAAATGAAAGCGAATGACTTCGGATTTCATTGTTTTTCGCCAATCAAAGCCAATCAAACTTAGACCAAGTAATTAGACAGAGGCCCGTCATGCCACTTCATGAAGACAACGTTCGCGAAGCCCTTAAACAAGTTATCGATCCCGAATTGTTCGTCAACATTGTTGACCTCGGCTTGATCTACGAAGTCGATGTCCTTCCACTGGAAGGCGATGAAGAAAAGTACGATGTCAAAATTAAGATGACGATGACCAGTCCCATGTGTCCAGCCGGTCCTCAACTGGTTGCCGAGACGCGAAAGTACTCCAGTGAGTTGGAACTGGTAAACGAAGTCGACGTCGAAGTCGTCATGGATCCTCCATGGACCCAGGATATGATGACCGACGATGCCCGCGATCAATTGGGCATTTTCTAGAGCGACTTGAGCCAACGCAACGAAACGCGAATCGCTTAATCGACAGAACGTTTGTGATATCGCCTCCGTGTATGGTCATTCATCCACGGTGATTGAGCTAAACTCCGCCCAGCAGTCTTTTGAGGGGGCCCACGTTGTATCACTCCCTCCATGAAACGTTTGAAAACACAATTTTTCCACGCCGAAATCGGTAACGCTCCTCCATTCCATATCGTCCCGAGTAACGACTAGCGCTTCATCTGGCGAGCCAGCAGATCCAATCCAGACACGGAGCTTGCCGTCCCGACGACCGGGTGTGTTCATCGCGACTTTCATCCTTACTGTGATATCCGTATTCGTTGCGTACCTGAAATCCTTAGGAAATGAAAAGCTATCGCCGTAGTTGCCTTCCTGGTTCATATGGTAAACGTACGCTTCACCACGACCGTCTGCCCGCCACATGAGACGACATGAAAAGCCATTCGTTCCATTGGCTGGGCGACCGCCAGTAACACTTTCAGGACCCCCAGAAAATCCTGGTAACTTCCCTCCCTTGACCCAGTCGAAATCAGAGCTGAATCTCACTACATAAGTTAGGGTCGCCGACTCCCGTTTCGGTATCGGAAATTGCCAGCCGACGCCTCCTTTCTCAGGCCCAATGCCGCCAATCTCATAGTCGACGCGAAAACGCTTCTCCCCTTCTCGGGAAACCACGGAAAGGTGTCCCTCCTTGACGCCGTCCTCATACTCGCAGTTTGGCCAATCTAGTTTCCAGCCGGCGACCGTACATGGCCCTGTATTACCAAGAGGTTTAACAACGATGGTTTCGGCGATGCTGCCAACAGGGCTCGTGGTGGCCTTGTCTTCAGTCACCGAAAGTTCCGGTTGCGGTTTTGCATCTGCTGCGCATCCAACCGCAACGATCAGGATGACGAAAGTGAAAAGCTTCATATGTGAGCCAGATAACATTTACTAGTATGGCGTCCGGATAACTCATTTACCAACAATCGATGGTATCACAACTCACCCCGCATGGCTCAGGCCGCATCGAAGCAAGTGGTCAGTCAAGGTTAACGCGTCGTAGCGAAGGCTCCGGTTCAGTTGACCTACTCCTTGATCCCCGACAACCACAACAAAAACGCATCTCGCAATGCGGCATCTTTGTAACGTTCGTATCGTCCTGACGCGCCGCCGTGACCGGCAGTCATATTTGTCTTTAGCAAAAGAAAGTTGTCATCCGTTTTCAACTCGCGCAATTTCGCGACCCACTTGGCAGGCTCGAAGTATTGAACTTGTGAATCGTGAAGCCCGGTCGTAACCAACATGTTCGGATAGTCTTTGGCTTCGACTTGATCGTACGGCGAATAAGAAAGCATGTATTCGTAGTATTCCGTCACGTTGGGATTGCCCCATTCGTCGTACTCGCTGGTCGTCAGTGGAATCGTGTCATCGAGCATGGTGGTGACGACATCGACGAAGGCAACATCCGCGATGATTCCGTGAAACAAATCAGGAGCCATGTTTGCGACAGCGCCCATCAGCAATCCTCCCGCACTTCCGCCGCGTGCGAACAGCCGGTTCGGGTCTGCGTACTTTGTTTTGACCAAATGCCGCCCGCAGTCAATAAAGTCCGTGAAGGTATTTTTCTTCTTCAGAAGCTTGCCGTCTTCATACCATTGTCGACCCATCTCCTGTCCACCACGAATATGTGCGATCGCATAGACAAAACCGCGATCAAGCAAGTTCAAACGCAACGCAGAAAAACTGGCGGGCATGCTGATGCCGTACGAACCATAAGCGTACAACAAGCAGGGAGCCGTTCCATCGATCGGCGTATCAACATGATAGACCAGCGAAATCGGAACCTGGGTTCCATCAGTCGCTGTCGCCCAGATACGTTCCGTTTTGTAATTTTCTCGTTTGAACCCGCCCAGAATCTCCTCTTGCTTGAGCAGCGTTTTTTCATGCGACTCCATGTCGTAGTCGAATGTGCTTGGCGGAGTTGCCAAAGAGCTGAATCGATATCGAAGGACTTTGGTATCTGGTTCGACCGTCGCTGCCAAACTCGCTGCATAACATGGCTCGCCAAAGTCAAGCGAATGAAACTCATCGCCGTCCCATTTTCGCATCCGAATTGTCTCGAGTCCGTTTTCTTTCTGCTCAATGACTAGCCAGTCGTTGAACAACTCAAACCCTTCAAAGAAGACATTTTCGTCGTGCGGAACCACGGATTGCCAATTCGACTTTTCCGTTTTGGCTTCCTCGGTTTTCATCAATTGAAAATTGGAAGCGTTCCAATTGGTGCGAATATAAAAATACTCGCCAAGATGATCGATTGAGTATTCATGATCGTTTTCGCGAGGTTGCAAGACGATTGGCTTGGCTTCTGGAGTGGCCGTTGGGATGGCAAGAATTTCACTGCTGAGCGTCTGCTCGCACTCGATAAAAATGTACTTTCGAGATCGCGATTTCATGACATAGACGCTGAACTCTTCGTCTTTTTCTTCATAGACCAGCACATCATCTTTCGCATCAGTTCCAACGACGTGACGGTAAACTTTGTCCCAACGCAACGTCTGTGGATCTTGTCGCGTGTAAAACAACGTCTTGTTGTCTTCAGCCCAGACAATATTTCCGGTAACTTCCTTGATTGAATCGTCCAGGATTTCTCCCGTCGTCAAATCCTTGACGGAAACGTTGTACTTGCGCCGACCAACGGTATCGACAGCGTACACCAACAGGTTTGAATCAGCACTGACTTCGACACCACCAACGGTACAAAACTCGTGGCCTTCGGCAACCTTGTTTACATCAAGGATCACGGTCTCGTCGGTGGCACCCGTTTTGCGTCGATAGAAAATCGGATATTGCAAACCATCTTTGGTTTTTCGAAAGTAATCGAAACCACGTTCGGTTTGTGGCACCGATGTGTCATCTTGTTTGATGCGCGCCTTCGTCTCGGCGGCAAGTTTTTCCTGCAACGCCTCAGTCTCTGACATTGTCGCTTCGCGGTAAGCGTTCTCAGCATTCAAATAGTCGAGGACGTTTTTGTCTTCTCGTTGGTTCAACCAATAATAGTTGTCGACACGAACTTGCCCGTTGGATTCAAGTTTATGCGGTTTCTTCTCGCAAGTCGGCGGAGAATCCTGAGACGCTGCGTTTTGTGGCATGGCGGTAAAAGTTACTAAAAGTAATGTGAGAAAGCTTATATACGTTTTTGTTGAGAGCATTGGAGCGCCTAAAGGTTGAGTTCTTTTATAAGAATTCTAGCAAACTAAACTTGCCGGGCGAGGTGCCATTCGAACGATAATGAACTCGCAAATTTTCCCTATCCTCGTAGGCGAAATTCCTGCAAAGATTGAGAATTTTGTTTCCTGGCGAATGTCGTCCCTAGCAAGACGCTTTCGTTGTCCGTAGCAAGTTAGTCGATTTTCAAATCGAGAAATGCTGGCGCCATCATGCTTTGATCTGCGCGAGATTCAAAGCTCGACTTCAAACTGCCGATTGTTCTCTCCACGCGATGTGTTTGTGACTCTCCGTTAACGAGGATTTCAATTTCGCGATCAAGATCAAGCAATTCGTCACTGAACCAAATCCGAACTGCAGTGACGTCTTCGCTTTCAATTGAAATCTTTTGACCTTCAACAGCCGCTGTGATCGTCGATCCGGCTTTTGCTTTTCCGTCGGGAACCGAAAGCCAATAGAACCGATCGTGGGTCACATCATCTTGGTGCCAGACAATTTTTTTCGGCCAAACATTCCGTTTATGCTGAGCCAGCCAAGGAAGCGCCGATGCATCTTCGCGATCCATCCAATGTCCCTTCTCCGGATAAATCGTCACCAAGTGCGGATAGCCCGTTGGATCAGCTTTTTGTAACGCTGCCAACTTTACCTTCCAATTCTCGGCTTGCTCGTTTCGATTGTAGGCCGCGTCCTTACCGCCCATACAGATCGCGAACGGAAGATTGCGCAAGCCAAGCGGCTTCGTTTCGTTCGGATGGCCCGCCATCATTGCCGCCCCGGCAAATCGGTCTGCCATTCGCGGCGCGAGTTGAAACACTCCGTCGCCGCCTGCCGAATATCCCATGATGTAAACTCGATTTGGGTCGACATCGCCAGCGGCCACAAAGTTCTCAATAACCCGATCAAAAAAGGAATCAATGTGCGATTCGTGCCACAAGTTCCAGTTATCGGTCGGAGCGCGCGGCGCGAGGTAAATCCCTTCAGCCGGTTCATACAACCCAATCTGGTTCTTCCATTGTTTTTCGTTGACCTTAGCCGGTGCTCCGCCTCCGCCATGCATCGAGATATAAAGCGCGTGGCCGGCGGCCGGTTTCTCACCAAATGTTTTGTATTCGTACTTCATTTCAAGCTCGGAAAACTCGTCAAGCTTGATCCGCTTGTTTTTCATCTCTTCAGCCCGAGTAGAAAGCAACTGCGTCTGGTGCTGCTTCCAAATTTCATTGGCTGCGTTCTGAACTTCATCTTTAGCAAGCTCGTGATCGGCTCCCGCTTTCGAGTCTGGCCGAGGGTCAATAGAAATCGTGACCGGGGCGTTCGGTAAATCATCTAACGTAACTATTACGTTTTGTACCGTTTGATTGTCTCCTTGTTGATGCTCAATGACGAAAGTTGAGTTCTTTGCCAAGGGAACATTCAAATGGTCGTTGGCGTCGCATGACTCATCCTTACTTTTCCCCTCAAATATGATGTTGTCCTGCTCGTCTTTGATGGTCAACGAAGTTGCTACTCTTTCACTGGTTTCGGTGTCGACAACCCTAATTCGCACAAGAATCTGGTCTTCCTTAATTTTTGGCACTCGATCGTCAAGCGCTGTATACCGTTCTGTAACATTTATCGACCAGACCCGATCAAAGTCTCTTTGCCAGACCAACGGAAATTCTGTGTCTGTCTTCATGTAACTGACGGCGTAAATCGAGTACTTCGGTTCGTCGGCCTGAGCCTGAACGGCGCGTTCGACGAACCACGCCTGATTCAATTTGTCTTCGGTCGGTTCGGCGGCTCCAGTAAACTTCCAATCACCGTCCCAAACTTCAACCCACGAATGGTTGCCGCTACCATCGGACCAGCAAGGCGTTCCAACCAATCGAGCTGGAACACCGACGGATCGACAGGCGTCAATTAACAAAATTGAAAGCCCGGTACATGATGCGGTGCCACCTTCAATCGACTCGTACGGCCCTTGGTCAGCACGTTTTCGTTTTGTCGAATATTTTACGCCAAGCTCATCGAAGATCTTTTGATTTAGGATCACCGCCGCAACTCCAGGCGATTGTGCACTGGCAACCAGTGGCAAGAATCGATCCCGAAACTTGTTTCGCCACTGTTCCCGTCGTTCGCTCACGCTGGCGTAGGGCAAAATATTGTTGAAGAAAATACTTTCAGATACTTGTTCGTGCCAAGGCGATTGGTGCCACGCGGCGTAAGCTCCACGCACGTGCTCCAGCAAGAAGTCAGCGGAAAGTGTTTTCGCATCGGACTCCGGCAAATACGCCAGAAGGAATTCCATACCCGGTTTGAATTCCAGTTCGATTTGATCAAGCGCGCTGCTTAACTGGACTTCATTCTCACCTGAAACAGCCAACGTTTGTTTGATCAATCGATCTGTGTCGGTTTCGGTTTCGGTTTGCGCGGCAACGACTTGGCAGCCGGCGATGATCAGTACCAATAGAAGAACGCGTGTGACGAATTGAACAACGGGCATTTTTAGTCTCAGGATTCTCGAAGATGCTTGGAATCGTAGACTCTATTCTACATGAACTTTCGGTTGTCTAGCGACACGGAAGCAAACCCCACGATTCAAACTGCAACAGCCACTTATATGGCTTCGTTCGCCCGCTCATCTTGAGCAGGAACACACGGCCGGTGATCAATATCGACTAAGGAACGTTTGCGCAAAGAGATGCTTTTTTGGTGGGCTCGCACCGCTCACGGGGTTGGCTCGGACCTCGGCTAAACACAAACAATTCAATCCGTAAATTTGACACAAACCTTTCCCCATACGGATTTGAAGCAGTCATCTTCATGACTTTTTCCACGGCGTTTGATTCGAGGACCTACTTTCTCGTACATCAAAATCTATCGAGAGCCATTCTTTTTCGTTTAAAAGATGGCTCACTATCCAAATTTTTCCACGGTAAGAAAAGATGATCGTTGGTTCGAGCGACATAGCGTCAAAACAAATTCCGTTCATTACCATGATGCTGATCTTGGCGAATGTCTGCATGTTTACCAAGTCATACATGCTGGAAGTCCAGGCTGCGCGCGAAAGCCAAGCCAACTACATGGATGTCATCAAAGGAAACGATTACTCAACCGAGAACGAAGACGCTGCGATCGAGTTCTTCGATCAGTACGGTTTTCAAATGAGCGACTTTGAGAACGGCGAATACTACTCGTTGTTAAGCCACATGTTTGTACATGGTGGTATTATGCACCTCCTTGGAAACATGCTCGCGCTCTGGGCATTTGCCGTAACGCTCGAAGAACTCTACGGGATGGGAGTGTTTACCGGAGTGTACTTTGTTTGTGGATTGGCGGCCTGTTTATCCCAAGGCCTGTACGACATGAACGCCACGATTCCCATGGTTGGAGCCAGTGGAGCGATCGCGGGAATTCTAGGAGCGTATTGCATCACGTTTGGATCAAGAGCCAAAGTAAAATTCCTATACTACTTCCTGGGCTTTCACATCATCGAGATTCCGGCTTCATTGTTCGCAGTTCTATGGATCGGCTTGCAGGTAGTTTGCTTTTCCACAGGCGGCGGCACCAGCGGCGGCGTCGCGATCGTTGCACACCTTGGCGGCTGTGGGGCCGGATTGGCACTCGGCTACTTTTTCAAGAGCGAAGTTGAAGCGCGTGTTGATACTGACCGCGAAGGAAATTTGGTGATTGCCTCAGCCAAACCGAAACCAGTTAGCGAAGCCAAACTCCTTGAAGATATTCTTGAATGTCAGCCTTTCACACAAGTCGTCGCAACGCTTGGTGACACAAACATTGCGTGTCCAAAATGCGGCACGACTCTCGACATGCACCACCCTGTAGGCGAACGGCTGGTTCGTTGCCACAACGACGCATGTATCCACATGACTTACGTGGATGGATATTTGCTGGCATCACAGATGCATGAAGCTCAGACGGAAACTCAAACCGTTTAGAGGGTATTTCAAAACCTGTAGTGGACTTCGCCAGAAGTCCCAGCTCGCTTTCAAAACAAAGGGAATTCTGGCGAATCCCACTACGATGATCGCACGATTTTAGGTTTTGAAATGTCCTCTAGTTTTCGTCGGGGTCGACAGGCGTCGTTTCTTCGGGGCCGTTTGCCATCGACTCAACCGGTTGTGATTGCTGCACTCGTGGTCGTGTAGACTTGAAAAGCCGAAACATCTCGCTGTCGGTCGACAAGATTAGACTCGTGTCAGATTTCAACGCAGCTTTGTACATCTCCAAACGCTGCATGAATTCGAAGAATTCAGGATTCTTTCCATAAGCGTCCGCCGTCATGCGAATCACTTCCGCGTCTGCGTTTCCTCGAATCGTAGCCGCTTTTTGCTTTGCGGTTCCTTCAATCTTGTCCAACTCTTTCGTGGTCACACCTTCAATTCGGTTGCGATCTTCCTCGGCTTCCGACTCGAACAGTTGAGCAACACGTTGCCGTTCACTGCGCATTCTCTGGTAGACGGTATCACGAACCTGGTCGCTGTATTTGACCCGCTTGATATGGACCGCAACCAACTCCATCCCATAAAGCTTTTTCAATTCGGTACTGGCACTGTCCAGAATGGCTTTCTCGATAACATCTCGGCCATAGTCGACCCGGTCACGAGCGGTCGCGGTTCGTTCCAACTCGCCGTTTTCATATTCAAGCTTGTCGTTAGTCGTGCGAACAAGATCGATCAAATTGTGTTTTGCGATCACGTCACGAACCGCTGAGTCAACGATGTCGTCGAGAATCTTTTGTCCCTTCTGCTCGGTTCGAACATTGGTGTAGTACGTTTCCAACTCAACGATTTGCCATCGCGCCCAACAATCAACGAAGATACGTTTCTTGTCTCGCGTCTGCATGTTTTCAGGAGCCCCGTCCCAAGGCAGCAACCGCTTCTCCAACGTTTGAACCGTCTGAATAAACGGAATTCGAAACTTGAGTCCCGGCTCGGTGACAAAACTGACGGGACGACCGAACTGGGTGATCACGCATTGGCTTCCTTCATGCACGATGTACGTCACGAAATAAAGCAGGATCGCCAGCGGAATCAAAATGAATAGAGCCGTCGCTATTTTGGTTGTCATTGCTTTTTCCCCCGCAGTGGATTCGCAGAATTCTCGCCATTGAGGTTGAGGATCGGTAACATTTGGTTGACCGACTCGTCAATGATCGTTTTGTTCCCAACGTTGCCAAGCACTTCCTGCATCGCTTCGAGGTACAACCGTTGCATCGTGACCTCGGGAGCTTTCTCGTACTCAGCCAGCTTGGCGTTGAAGGCCGCAATGGCGCCTTCGGTTTCCAACGTCATGCGGTTGAAATAACCTTCTGCTTCGGAGACAAGCTTTTCGCCTTTACCGCGCGCCGCAGGGATTTGACGGTTTCGCTCACCCTCCGCTTCGTTGACGACTCGCTCTTTGTTTTGGCGAGCTCGGTTGACTTCCTGAAAAGCATCCTTGACCAATTCCGGTGGGGCAGTTGTTTGCAGCTTCACCGTAATCACGTCCACGCCGAGCTGGAATTCGTCAAGCATCGATTGGATATCAAGTTTGGCTTGAGCGGCAATCTCTTCACGACCCATGGTTAACACCGCGTCGACACTTCGGTCACCAACCAGCTTTCGCATCACCGTCTCTGAAACGTCTTGAATGGTGTCAGGAATCGCTGGATTAATCCCTGATTGTGTGATTCGGCTGATCCCGTCCCAGCGACCACTGTCGTCGCCACCAACATTAAACAACGATTCAAAGGGATCACTAATTTTGTATTGAACAATCCATTCGACGTGGGCAAGGTTCAAGTCACCGGTCAACATGTCGGCGACTTCTTTCATCGCAGAGTCTTTACTCGCATACACGGTCGAGCGACCAGCACTTACAGTACGAAAACCAAACTCTTCCGTTTGAATTCGGTGAACCGGAACGGTGAACACACTTTCAATCGGCCAAGGCAGCTTCATTTGCAAGCCTGGCTCGACCGTTCTTACGTGAGCTCCAAATCGCAGAACGACGCCTTGATCACTTGCATCCACGCGGTAAAAGCTGGTGTAGCAAAGAAATGCAATCGCGGCGATCGCCAAAAACAATGCTCCGCTTTTTAAACCGTTTTTGATGTCTTGCAACGAGCCTTGAATTTGCCGGTCGCGATTGCGATCTCGACTGCCTCTCCCTCTGCGAGCGTTGCTGAACCGCTCCAGGAAATCATCATCATCATCGCTCATGGTTTTGCTCAGTCGTTGGCTCAGGTGGTTGGTTGAAATCCCGGTGGTCTAACTTTCAAACTCGACGCTACCGGTTATTCCGGTTATTCCGGCAGAGATGTCGTTAGTCTTTTCATCGGCAACCGCGAATTCCAGCGTTATCAGAATCCGCGCTCGTGCTGGATTTGAACTTAATTCGCCGGTTTCGTGTTGATATTTGCGAAATTCTTACCGGATTGCATTCAATCTGAAGGCGAATCGATGACTAGAGCAACGTGGATCGCTCGCTGGACGTGCAACTTCTACGACGTCGCGCCGCGTTTTGGCATCAACAGAAGATGCATAAAGACCACATGTTTTGATGTTCCAGGAAGAAGCAATCGCTTTTTTACGAGACTTCTTCGAATCCAGAGTTTTGGCACGCAACGTGCGTTAAGCCCCTTCGTCCTGATCTAGCTAAAATGTACGTCCTAATTCGAAACTCCTCTCGTGAATCAATTCTCAACATCGCAATGCGCACTTGCTGCACCCAATCCAAGTAACAGTTTGTTTGCTGGTCGTCAGACTGGAAACGAAGACTGTGGCTTCGCTGATTTGCCGGCAACACAAATGACTGTCGAAGTTGTTCGTGATGTTGATCGTCTAAAAGAGCTCGTTCCTGCCTGGCGAAGGCTTGCCAAAGTCGCAGTTGAACCAAATATCTTCTCCGAGCCTGAATTTCTAATTCCCGCGTTTCAGAATTACGCGGACTCTTCCATCGAAGTCGTTGTGCTCACCGCACCTGCTCGCTTCAATCCTTTCAGCGGTCCGATCGTTTGCGGAATTTTTCCGATCAAACATTTTGGGCAAACGTCTGGACTTCCTGTCAAGTCAATCGGAATGTGGGAACATGAAAACTTGTTTCAGACCACGCCACTGATCCGCAAAGACGTGTTGGTTGAAACGTGGCAACAGTTTTACGAATGGACTGTAAGTTCCACGAAAGCCAAAAGCATCATGATCGATCGGTTGACCGGCGATACGCGAATGCATCGAACCTACATCGACTGGCTAAAGCAAAACGACGTCAGCCACTTCGTCAAAGACCGTCACCATGTAGCTTCGCCTCAAAATGAAGCCGATGTCCAGGATGTTCAAATCAACGAAGACCAACGCACATCAAATAATGAGTTCGCAACAGAGTCTTTGAACTCAGAATCGTCCGATGTTGAATTGCGAACCTGGCTGGAAGAGTTCTTCGAGCTGGAATCCAAAGGATTCAATGCCCTCGCCAAATCAAAGACCGAACTGTTGACCGACCAACAATTCCTGACCGACATGGCCAGCCCGATGTTGGCAACTGACAAAATGTTGATCAAACGTTTGGTCCGCGAAAACAAAAACACGTTTCGTGGAACTGAGACCGTGGCAATGAATCTGAGCTTGCTAACCCACCACGGCACACTTGCCTTTAAGTTTGCCTGCGACGAATCAGTCAGAGAGTCTTCGCCCGCATTGATGCTTGAGTTCGAAAACGGGCAACTCTGTTTGGACAATCCTGATGACACTCAGCAGAAAAAGTCCAACGATCACGTCGATCACGCTCAAACCAACAGACCGCGTTCAAAACAGCTTGTTGAATCACTCATCATCTCAATTGGCAGTCGGCGAGCCGATGTTTTGGTCGCTGGTCTTCCGTTGGTCCAGGTGATGATGAAACTGTTCCGCCGCCCTCACTTCGAAACTGAATTCATACGCACGTTCGCAATCGATTGCTGGACCAGCTTGAAATCTCTCCGCAACCGTCGCAAGAGTTCCCGCGGCAACACGATTCAAAGTGTGTCTTCGTGAAGATGATTCAAAGCCCAAAGTTCTGTCAGGCATGCAAGGGTCCAGATAGTTCTTAGGGTTAGAATCTCTTCACAGCGGTTGCGCCGAAAGGCGCAACCGTCTTTTTTTTGTCGCCACTGGATCGATGTGGCGGGAAGTAACATGGGCCCTACCTGAAGTTGATAACAGTGCGCAAGTAATGAATGAACTGCTGGCCGAGCGGCAACTCGCCAACCTGAATTTTCGCTTGTCCGCGGAATCCAGTTAGAATCGCGTCATCGATCTCATCAAGTGGAACACTAACTTCATAAGACGTTAGCATCGGAGCTTCCCCGCCGCCGGGAAGCGGACGCGCCGAGATACTTCCGCCATTGGTCAACGATAATTCGCGCGGCAAACTAGACAGCGGGTCGCGCGAAACATATTGGACAAAGCTCTTGAATCGCTCGCCAGGTAATTCGTCAAACATCAGCTTGACGGGCTGCTCTTTCTCGATCAACTTTGCATCTGACTGATCGATCACCAATGTTGCTTTCATTTTGGTTGGATCGCCGACAAGACAAAACAGCGTCTGTGATTGCATAAACACGGACCGATTTTCTGGATCCAATGGAGTTCCAGACCAGCCCTGCATCGTTTCGCCTGCGTTTGGCTGAGCAGGAATGTTTGGAGGCGGAATGATGACTCCGTTTCGATTGGCAACCAAATTCAACTTTTCAATTTGTTGTTCCTGAATCGCAATTCGATTGCGAAAATCCGCAACACGAATCGTTGACTCGGCGATTCGTCGTGCTGCATCGGAAACGCGGCCCTGGGACAACCGGTGGGCAGCCAAATCGGCTTGCTCACGCGCCATCGCTCCACGGAGTCGTTCCAGTTCGATTTCCAGATCTGGGTTGGCTAACTTTGCGATTACATCGCCTGTGTTTACTTCGTCACCCGAGGCAACCAAGACTTCGCTTAGTTGACCCGGCTGGATGACATAAATCATGTCGGCATCAACAGGCTGAACAACGAAACTGGCCGATACATGCCGCGAAACGGGAATCAGAAATAGCCCGCAAAGAACCAGACCGACCCATATCGCAGAGACAGAAAAACGAGACATTTTCACTTCACGCAACCTTCCCGGGTACCAGAAAAACTTGACCAACTTGAACATCGGAATGACCAACATTCCGACAAGCGACATCACAATCAACGCGTGGCCAATAATTTCCAACCCGTACGGCTGGAAAACTTTTGAGAGAAACCAAAAAATCATGATCATCACGAACCAGCGATAAACGAACGACGCCACCGCATAAGTCGCGAACGAAAGCTGTTTACGCTGTGGCAACATTCGCGTTTTAATCGGCTTCATGCCCAAACAGGAAACGCGCAATCGATTGATCAAAGATGTTTTCGATTTTTCAGCGAGGTTGGGAATCTCCAGATAGTCGGACAACATGTAGTAGCCGTCATATCGAAGCAGTGGATTCGCGTTAAACAAAATCGTGCTTACACCACTCAGAAAAATGACGTTGAGTGCAAAATAGTGCAGTAGCCCGGGTTGGGTGTACCACCAGATAAACGTGCAAACGGACGCCATTACAACTTCGACATACATTCCTGCGGCGCCGATTGCGATTCGATGCCATTTGTTCGGCAGGATCCATGAGTCGGAAGTGTTGCAATACATCGCCGGTGTCAGCACCAGGAACATGAACCCAATCTCGTGGCACTCGCCGCCGAAGTGCTTACACATCAGCCCATGGCCAAGCTCGTGAATTGACTTGGTCACGATCATAATCGCGCCCATGAACAACAGGTTATTGACGTTAAAGAACTGGCTGAACTCTGGCAGGCGTTTGTAAAACTCGCCCAGGTTTAGCAACACGAGACATGCCGCCGACGCTGTCAACAACAAGCACATTACAAACACAAGTTTGCTGAACAGGAATGAAACTTTCGGATACAACCAATTGAGAAATCGTTCCGGATCAACACCAGGCAGCCTTAACGACATCACACTCATCAACAACTGCATCGCTTTTTGTTTCAGCTCTTTTTCCCGGCGAACCTTCAGCGGAGCGGCTTGGCCAGGCATGTTTGAAATCAGCAAGCCAGACTTGTGGAGCGAGTTAACCAGCAAGTGAACGTCTTGAACCTTGACCGTGAACTCCGGAAATCGGCTTTCAAGATGTTCTTTGATTTCTGCAACGCTGGTGTTGCCGTCGATCATTCGAATGGCTTCGTACTCCGGCTCTTTCAACCGAAAATACTTCATCGCGACGGGATCTTTGACAATCCAACCAGGTTCGTCCTGATAGGTCCCGGGATGCATCTCCAAATCTGGACGCAGGCGCAGCGCGATCGGGCGCCGATCGGATGAAGTCGTTGTATGGTCGATCGCAGACAAGTCACTACCACAACGGAAAGAAAACTTTGGATTGAAAAAACTCGATCACTGGATGGAACCAAACATATCCCAGCGATCGCTCGCCGCATTCGATGTAAGCGCTGACGCCAGATTTGGATTGTCGAATGTCGATATCCTCGCTGTCGATTGCGACTTTGACTTTCAACACCTGCTCGTTGTCCGAATTGACTTCCGTTGAATGGCCAATTTCGATCACATGACCGCGATACGATTTACTTGGATCCGCAGCGAGAATAAACTCCACTTCGAGAGGATCATCCGACTCTCGATCGGCACTAAGAAAGTGACCGACTTTGCGATCGGGCAAATGTAGCTCCAACTGCCACTGACCGTCGACTTTCGCGATCTCCAGCAGCCGGTCGTTGACGGTTACCGGGCGTTGCTTAAGCTGGTCTTTAACGTCCCAAGTCATGACTTGCCCGGCAATCGGACTGTTGATGGTAAGTCGAGATTGCTTTTCGTTGAGCAGATCAAGATTCTTTTGCATACTCTTAAGTTCAGCCTTCTGTCCTTGAAGACTTTGTTTTTGAAGTTCTGCTTCTTCCTGATTTTCGCGATTCAATCGAGAGGCTTGAGTCGACCGAATCATTTGACGCAGTTCATCAATCTGTCCTTGCAACTCAGTCGCTTGATAATCGAGGTCGAGGCTGACCATCTTCAGCAACGGGTCACCTTCGGCAACTTGATCGCCATGCGCAACAAGAACTTCATCGACGACACCGGGAACGTGAGGAAAAATATTTTGACGAACAACCGGAACAAGCTGACCGGTGCAATTCATGCGGAAATCGGCTGGCAGGAAAATCAATGCCAGGGTCAACAAGCCCAACGCAATGACGGCCGCCGTTGTCTTGGCAATGTGTCTGGCAGCGAACAGGACTTTCGATTTGCCGATCCATTTCCAAACAGGATAAAGGAACAGGTTTCGATGCTGGTAAGAATTACGAAATGCGTCGCCAGCGTGTCGTGTCGCGATCTCAACAGATTCCGAAACCTTGGACTGATCCCATTGTTCGTTGCAGTGTTCAATGACGACACCGCCGATGAGTTTAGGTTCTACCTTTGGCGCATCGGGCCCGGTTGGCAGATCGGTTCGACGATCAAAAAACGGAACAACGACCATGGTTCGCGTTGCGGCAATCGCCAGGTATTGATCAAGCGGCTTGCGGATCTGCGGTGCGAACTCGCCATCGGCCGGATACCAAAACTCTTGGCGTGTTGGCAACACTTTCTCAGCCACTCTTCTCAACAGACTGACAGTATTGCTGCGCCGATTGACTGAAGGTTGGCCACTAATCGCAGTGATCTTAAACTTGCGGCCGGAAGCCCTCACGACGGAGACACGATCGCAATCGAGAATTCGACGGAGCTCGTTGGAGATTTGCCTTGCCGTTTCCTTCGGGTCAAGTGATCCATGAAGCGAATGAACGTAAGCATCGAGTGCTTCGGCGGGGATCTTTTTCGACGCCATTTGCCGCGCAAGTTCCAGCGGCGATCCCGGCACACCGGTCACGCCCGGCGCGTTTGGCATTGGCGCGTGCAGCGATTGGTAATCAGGAAACTCACAACCAGCAGCGGCTCTGCACAAGTGCGTGACTTCGACAACTTTCTGTCGCAAGCCAGCATGCTCTTCATCGTGTCGAAAGAAGAACTCTACGATCTCAACCGAGCTGGGAGTCGCGATTTTGGCCAGCAAAATTTTTGGCTGTGGAATTCGGCCTTCGGCGCCAACACCTTCTGGTTCTTTTCCTTGAATCAATAACGGATCATCACTCTCTTTGGCTTGCCGCAAAAGTGCTTGGTGCTCAGACTCTGAAAAACTCATTCGAAGCGTGTCGAATTTTGGATCGTGAACTTGACAAATCGGTTGAAAGGGCATGTTCGTGCAGTTCCAGGCAAGCCCACCAATCGCCTGATGTTCGGAAGCGACATGGCGCAGAAACCCGTCAAAAAATTCGCTGCGACTGCCGGCGTTGCTGGCAAGTTGCTGGATCGTTTGTTCGGGAATGGTTGGCATGGCGCGCATCTAAAGAAGAACAGGAAGCTCCAATATAGTCGCGGGGTTAAAAATTGACACAACTTTGCGAAACCAGCTGGACTCCCAGCCGATTCTGATTTTGACGATTGTGCCGATTGGAGCTGCATTAAATCGGTCAGTTGGTGGCCATGGGGAAATGGCCGCGAAATGGGACAACAACCATCTGGATTCAGTAGTTGGCGGGTGTCAACTGTTTTGGGATTGAACGCCCCTCAATTAATATGGACATCGGTCGCTACATTATTGACCATCCTCCGTCCCCTTTCTCATTCAGGTTACCCATGTCGGCGTTCGGTCCATTGTCGACGAACGATTTCTCTTTGGTGCAACGCATTAAAAGACTGGGGAAACCGTTGCGTGATGTGACTGACGATCAGTTGCGCAAACAAGGCCTGTCATTAAAGTACCGGGCCACCACTGGTGAATCGCTGGAACGATTGATTCCACAAGCTTTCGCTTTGGTCTCTGAATCGATTCGCCGTTCCGTCGCGATGACACCTTACGATGTGCAGATTTTCGGCGCGATCCAAATCGCACGCGGCAACGTGGTTGAGATGAAGACGGGCGAAGGCAAAACGTTGACGGCGACGCTACCGACCTATTTGCATGCTCTGTTTGGTCGTGGAGCACATGTCGTAACGGTCAATGATTATCTTGCTTCACGCGATTTGGAATTGATGGGTCCGGTCTATCAAACGCTGGGACTTTCGACAGACGTGGTTACGTCGCAAGCGACGCCCGAAGCGCGACAATCGGCTTATCGAGCAGATGTGACATACGGGACTGCCAAAGAATTTGGTTTTGATTTTCTGCGCGACAGAATGAAACTCGCCGCAGGGACGGCCGCAACCAGCAGCCTAACTCAGCGCGAACTAAACTTTGTCCTCGTCGATGAAGTCGACAGCGTCTTGATTGACGAAGCACGCACTCCGTTGATTATTGGAATTATCGATCAACAAGAAAGAAAGATCGAAGAAGATTGCTTTCGCTGGGCCGCCGAACATGCCAGCCAATTTGAGGAAGACATTGACTTCGAATACGATCACCAAAAAAAGAAAGTCGACCTCAAGACATCCGGAATCGATCGGTTAAGACGTTTGCCACAAATTGGTTCCACACGCCGAGTACAAGTAAAAAAGTTGTACGAGTACATTGAGAACGCAATCAAAGTTCGTCGTGATTTCCATCTTGATCAGCACTATGCGATTGTCGACGGCAAGATCGCAATTATCGATGAGTTTACTGGACGAATTGCTGAGGGTCGGCAATGGCAACGCGGGATCCACCAATCTGTCGAAGCCAAAGAGAGTCAGGAGATTTCTCCTCCGACGCGCCAGGGCGCGACGGTCACCATGCAAACGTTTTTTCGTTTGTACGAAAATTTCGGCGGGATGTCCGGCACGGTTTGGACCAGCAAGAAGGAATTCAAAAAAGTCTATAAGAAAAAGTGCGTGCGCGTTCCAACAAATCGGCCAATTGACCGGATTCAAATGCCGACGAAAATCTTCCCGAATTTTTCAACAAAAATGAAAGCCGTCGTCACGGAGATCGAAGCGATGACGCGCAACTCGCGCGCAGTTTTGATTGGAACTCGAAGCGTTGAAAAATCAGAAAGGTTGTCGCGGCTATTGAATGAACGGGGCATCGCGCACGAAGTCCTCAACGCGAATCAACATGCTCGCGAAGCTGAAATCATCGAAGCCTCAGGGCAACCTGGCAAAGTTACCGTGGCGACCAACATGGCGGGACGTGGAACCGACTTTATTCTCGCCGACCAAGTTCGCGACGCCGGCGGCTTGCATGTAATTTTGACGGAAATCCATGAGAGCCAACGAATCGACTGGCAGCTAATCGGCCGTGGTTCGAGGCAGGGACAGCCGGGAAGCTGTCGAATCTTTGTGGCGATGGATGACGAAATCTTGTTGCAAGGACTTGGTCCGCGCAAGTCGGCGAGCTTGATCAAGCGATTCGAAAAATTGAGTTCGGTCCCGCGCCAGATGTTCAAATATTTTCGAGTCGCACAAAGAAAGCTGGAACGCCGGCACTTGGTCGACCGGATGATTTTGCTTAAACAGGACAAGGAACGGCAAGAGCGCCATTTTGAAATGGGGCAAGATCCCTATTGCGACGTGATTGAAAATTAGAATCAAATTGAAATGTGCCGCGCTGGATCAACGTGCATCGCGATTGTTTAGCCGCGACAGCGTCGTTTTTTCCTGTAGCCTGATTTCTAGGAGAACAACCCAACTCCTTGCCCGTATTTCACAGGTGCCTGTTGATACACCGAAAGTGCATCATCCATAACAGACATGAGATCTTGTGAGCGACGTTGATCCGACGGGTGAGTTGAGAAGAACTCGGCTTGCGTTTCTCCTTTGGCGGCGCCAAAACGACTCCAAAAAGCTGGTGCAGCCGACGGGTCGTAGCCCGCTTTGGCCATCAGGTCCACGCCGATTCGATCTGCTTCGCTTTCTTGACGCCGATTGTAAGGCAACAACACGCCGTACTTGGTGCCAACTCCATACGCCTGCATGAGCAACGCCGATTTATCGGGGACATAGGTTCCGGCAAGTTTTTCGGCAACTTTCTTGATCCCGTCAGACGCCATTGTGTGCGACATTCGCTCGCCACCATGACGGGCAAGCGCGTGAGCAATCTCGTGCGACATGACGACGGCAAGCCCTCCTTCGGTTTGGCAAACAGGCAAGATGCCTTCGTAGATGGCAACTTTTCCACCAGGCAGACAAAACGCATTTTGGGTGTCGCTGGCGATCAGCTTGAAGTCCCATTGGTAATCGCTTCGGCCGGAGGCTTGCGCGATTCGCTGGCCAACTTTGTTAACAAGATCACTCAGTGGCTTGTTCTGCGAAACAGTCTCGGTCGTTAACGTTTCTTCGAATGCTTGCGCTCCAAGTTGAATTTCCTGACCTTCGGGAACCAGAATCAGCTGCCGACGCCCGGTGACCGGAGCTGTTCGACATCCACAAACACCAGAAATACAGGCTGCTGCGCCGAAAACGCTTGCTTTTATAAGGATTTCTCGACGGTTCGGATTCATTTGCGACTTCCATCTGTACTCAAAATAGCTTCGATACGGTAAGGTTGTATCGAACAAAAAGCTGGCCAACGGTAGTCAAATGGGCCGAACTTGTCATTGGAGGTTTTAGAGACTAACTTCCGCTGATGTCTGAAATGCTAGCCCTCTACCAGCGACGCTTATCCCTAACGGAATGCTTGGTTTTCGAAGGTGACGCCCCTCGGATTTCACGAATCGTCAGGATTTTTAGACGAATTTTGTTCATAGATCGTCTCTAGCAACGAATCACCGCCTGCGGATAATTGCAGGTGAAAATTAAGCGATTCCGTTTTCCAGTGGCGCGCATCATGCGAGCTTTGATACAAGTTGTGGTGCAGGTTTGAGTTAAGAGCAAGTTATGAACTTGCTTTGTCGGATTAAAAAATTATGGATCAGATTGCGAATGGACATAAAGACCCGGAAGCATTGCGCGACGAACTGTTGCACATGTTTACCGATTTCGAATTGTCATTTCGCAAACAGTATCCAGTGATGTGGATCTCAACGTTGCTGGCTCCGCTAGTCGTCTCACTCGCGTTGCTTGCGTTCTTTTGGATTTTCTATGACGCCGGTTACGCGCTCAAAGTAATCAACCACGCGCTTTTTACTTTCTTTGTCTTGGGGCGATTTGTGTTGCTCGCAGGAGTCGAAGGCGCAGCCGCAGACAAGACTGCCTGGTTGACCATGAGCCCGCGTGAATTGTTCGGACTGGTCACGTACCTTGATGTCATGACGGCGCTGTTCGTCACCTTTCACATGGGCGTGCTGTTTCGGTTGCCGTGGCTTGGCCCAAAACTCGCGATGCTAGTTTGGGATGGAAAGTTCTTTATGAAATCCCAGCCTTGGGTGAAACGGATGGCGTTTCTTGGGTTGGTCGGATTTGTGATGTTCCCTTCATCGACGACAGGAAGTATCGGCGGCTCCATTTTCGGGCGACTGCTGGGATTAAGTCGATGGAACACAGTCTTTGGAGTGCTGCTCGGTAGCGTGCTGGGCAACTCATTGATGTTTGCTTTTGCCAAACAAATTAACAAGTATTTTGCTGACAATTGGACGATCCGAATCTTGGGACTGTTGGCAATTGTAGCTGTCGTCATCCTGTTCGAATTGCGCTACCGTGCCATTAAGAAAAAGTATCTTGAGTCGCCCGAAGAATCTATGATCGATGTCGCTGCTGCGACTGGCGAGTCGGATCAATCGAAAGAATAGCCTTCTTTTGGCTTCCATGGTTTCTGGCGGTGACGGCAACCGACCTGATCGAGCGGCACGGCTTTCAATAAAAAACCCGCCGCAGTTCCGGGCTGCGACGGGCGACTCACGTTCATCAAATGCGTGAAAATTCTTCTTCAACTTAAAGAACTACCTCCATTTCAAGACGCGGAACAAACCACGTCCATTGCGAACTCGCTCCGGTAGCGCCAGCAATCGGTCACGATAAAAGCTCAGCAAGATCGCGACGGTAAAGAAAGCTCCGCCGCCGACCATCATCAAAACCGAAACCTTTTGAAGTTGTGCAGGCCATTGGATCAGGAACAGAATGCTGACAATGTAGGTCAACAGGACGGCTGCTCCAGTAATCGTTGTTGAACGAATTCTTGAAAGCACGCCGGTGCCCAGCAAACTCATCCCAATCACCAAGCCACCGATCTCATGCAACTGCCGCCAAACCAAGTTGACTGTTTCGATTCCAACAACACGATAGGCGAGCAAACCAATAATCATTGGGACGGCCAATAACAGGCTTCCCAAGACCAACTGAAAGGTAACAAGATCTGCTTTCTTTTCATCTTCCATCGACCAACCGACATAGCCAAAGACTACCAGACCCGCACCGACGATCAGACTGACAAGCTCGGCTCGCTGTAACAAACTCAAAGTCGATATCGAAACCATCGCGATGGCACCGGTGATCAGTGTCGCCATTCCGGCTGTGATAAACGTCTTCTTCCACGCCATGTCTTTGTTCCCAGCCCAACCTAAAAAGATTGGAACGGCCTGGAACGCAAGCAAACCAACATGGGCAAACGTGATCGAACTGGTCATTAAAGTTGAGCAAACGAAGAAGACCGCTCCGCCCGCACCCGCCAACAACGCAACGTTGGCAAGCGTCAGAATCGACAGCTTCGGTTGAGTGCCAACCTTTTTCTCAATCGTCGGGTTAACGGTTGGAATTGCCGTGTCAGCCGCCACCCGGTTAGCCGCGACGAGCTCTGGGATCCTGGCAAAAGCAAACAACAACATTCCTAGACAGGAAACAGCGATGATCAACGTGAAGGCACTGGTCAACTCAAACATCACGATCAGTTGAACGGCACAGACGACTCCTGTCGCGATTGCCGCCAAAGTCGCTGACCATGAACGCATCATGCGAGCGACGAAGGCAAGATAACCAGTTGACACCGTCATCAACGCGATGCCCGGCCAGCCCTCAAAAGCGATGAGGCCTTTCTCCATCAACATCAACGAGACGATTGCCACCACGAATGTTGAACATGCACCGCTAACCGCCATGCGTTTCGCAAGCTTGCTTTCTTTTGCTGCGATCGAGAATCCAAGTAATATTGTCGGCAAAGCCAATGCGGCGCACATCGCGCCGATTGCGTTTGGAAACACAAGCACCATGAGGCCCATTGTCAACATGACGCTGCCACAGGCCAAGTTGACTCCATACACTGAACGATCAATCTCATCGGTTTCGTTCCAACCCCACGTCCCTGGAGTTGCCCACAACGCAACGCCCGTGGCGACTAACTGCCAAATCAATGTGTTATTAAACCAGCTTGCCGAGTGGTAGAGACCACCGAAGAATTGGGCGATGGACGCGGCAAAAAGCAAGCCAGTGGTGACCGGAATTACCACTCGAACAATTTGTTGATCGGCCCACGAGAGTTTTTTGCCCTCCGTTTGCGCGATGATCCGATGATACCACGCGTTAACGCCAACCAACCCAATCGCAATTGCCAACAAGAAAAGGTTAATCGTGATTTTAATGGCCAAGACGTTCAGCCCGATCAAACTGGCCCAACCTGCAATACCAATGATCATCAACGGAAACACAAACCCTTGAGGCCGAACAATGTGAGAGTAAACGCAGTTGTACGCGGCAAGCACCAGCGCTCCGATTGAAAGTAGTTGCCCGGTCGTCGTGATGAGATCGGAATCCATCTGCATCAACTGGCCGACACCGAGAGTTGTTAGTCCGAAAACGACGACAGCTTGACCCGCTCGGAAAAACGCCAAACCAAATTCACTTCGCGAGAAAGCTCCCTGCTCTTCGGTAAAGAATCGATCTGCAAATGTGCATATGACGCCCAAGGCAATCAGGAAAGCGCTTGTTGGCAAGATCGCCCACAACGCTCCGATTGCCGGGTTGGCTAAGAACAACAACCCGGTCAGCACAATTCCGCCGACCAGCGTGTAGACAAACATTGAATCGCGTGTCACTCTCGCTATCAGTGCGTATAGACCACTGATCAATAATGCCGGGATCCACAGGTGACCTCCATCATCAATCGAAATCAAATTCTGTGCATCGTAAAACCACAGATGCAATGGAAGCAGCAATGAACCAAGTAGCGTCAGTCCACGACCTGCCGTTTTGTAGCGAGTCGACTTCAACAACCAAAGTCCACAGCCAAGTAGACCAAGATTGCCAATTCCCATTGCCGTCGCGCCGACAAGTGGATTGTCAAAGATTCCAATCGAGAATAGCCAAATAGCGATTCCGATTACCAGCACGCCTCCTCCAGCGGCCATCATGATCTGAAGGCTTTGCGGACTCAGCACGCGTTCGATCCAACTTTTGGATTCAGGCGGTTGGCCAACATCGCTTTTTACGTGAGATGCATATTCGCCAACAACTTCGACGTCGTAAACGATCTCATCGAATAGATGAGCTTGATCTAGTTCCAGATCGCGATTGTGATTTGGATGATTCATTTCAATACCGGAATTCATGAATTGAGAGATGTTCTTGGCCCAGTGGCCGCGATTCAAAATCTCTTAACGCATCCGGCATGCCAGTCGCATTGTTTGTCTGTCGTTAAGCAAGAAACCCCGTTTTTCACGAGAAAATGGCAATTCACGTCAAAAACGGGCCTCAACAATGTACACAGAATGTACACTTAAAGTACATTCAATGAACAAGGCGGCAAAATATGAAGCGGGACCAAAAGAATGCAATCCGGATGATCTCGGAGTTGGCAAACACCAACCCGTTCTCAATTCACCGGTTCAAGATGGAAAAGAAAATTCTCGGCGACAAATTTTCTCCAGAACCGTCGATCGCCTGGAATCGCCGCAGCGAAGATCCCGCAGGCGACGATCGCGCTAACGTAATCTTAATTTCCAAACTCGCTTTCGAAACCGTCGAAGAGATTCTCTCGACTCCGAAAACCGAGCAACGGATCGACCCCGCACTCAAACAAGAATATTGGGACGTTGCAACTTACATTTTGTTGTATCGCCACATCACTCCAATTTCCTATCGTGATCTTTGGGGAAAATCCAAGCGACAAGGCAAGTTGGTTGCCGAAGCATGGCGAAAATTTCACGAAGACTACTGCAAGATATTTGATGTCGATGGACTTTACCCTTTGGACGCAAAATCTTCTGCCCACTTATTCGCGTGCCTGGCTCAAGTACATCGCGCTTTCTTTCACATCTTTGACTACATTCTTGGCGAGTCGCTTCCTGTAACCCGGTTGCGGGAGAAAGTCTGGGAGTCGATTTTCAGTTGTCATTTAGGGCGATATCACCGAAGCTTATTCAATCGGATGCGCGATCTTTCGACGCTGGTGACTGGCCCATCGGGAACGGGAAAAGAGTTGGTCGCTCGCGCGATTGGCCTTTCACAATACATTCCCTTTGACCCGAAAACTGAACAGTTCGTTGGTGATCACGAGAAAGCTTTCTTTCCGTTGAACCTGTCGGCGCTTTCACCAACGCTGATTGAATCGGAGCTGTTTGGACATTGCAAAGGCTCATTCACGGGTGCGGTTGAAAACCGGACTGGCTGGCTGGAATCATGCTGTCCTCATGGCGCCGTCTTTCTCGACGAGATTGGTGAACTTGACTGCGCGATGCAAGTCAAATTACTCCGTGTCGTTCAGCAAAGAACCTATACCCGTTTGGGCGAAAACAAAGAGCGTAAGTTTCACGGAAAAATAGTCTCGGCCACCAATCGAGATCTCTTTGAAGAGATCAATGAAGGGCGTTTTCGGGAGGACTTTTACTTTCGCCTGTGCTCGGATCGAATCTTAACGCCAACGCTACGTGAACAACTGGATGATTCTCCTGCTGATCTTCGTTGGCTGGCGGCTGCGATCGCGGCGAAGCTTACCGGGGATGAAGATTCACAAGATCTAGCCGACGACGTTACCGAGTGGATCGAAACCAATCTCGGTGCGGACTATCCCTGGAGCGGAAACATCCGCGAGTTGGAACAATGTGTGAGCAGTTACATGCTTCGCCGAGAATACGTTCCTGCTCGATCTTTGCGGAAGACCCACGGCAATGGAAACTCAAAATTGGACTCGCCCGTTGCTTCGTGGTTAGACTCTGTGGCGGCCGGAACCGTAACGGCTGATGAGCTGTTGAAGAAGTATTGCACGCACGTGTATGCGAAAATTGGCAGCTACGAAAAAACGGCTGCTGTGTTAAAAATCGATCGGCGGACAGTGAAAGCAAAAATTGATTTGGAGCTTTTGGAATCGCTCAAGGGAGGATAGCCTTGATCATTGACGGCTAACTTTTACCTGAAACATTTCCAGCAACTCATTGATTGAGCTTTAGGAATTCCGTGACGACATCCGAATGGGAAAAACATCAACGGCGTATAACACGATGCAAGCGATGTCCCCGGCTAATTGAACACTGCCAAAACATTGCGACCGTCAAACGCGCGGCGTATCGTGATTTCAAATACTGGGGCAAACCTGTTCCTGACTTCGGTTCGGCGCCGGCTGAGTTGTTGATCGTGGGACTTGCTCCAGGTGCTCACGGTGCCAATCGGACGGGGCGAATGTTCACGGGTGATCGTAGTGGCGACTGGTTGTTCAAGGCGATGCACAAAGCCGGGTTTGCAAATCAACCAAACTCATCTGACCGAGAAGACGGATTGGAATTGATCAACGCAGTCATCACTGCCGTTTGCAATTGCGCCCCGCCCGACAACAAGCCCACCCGCGAAGAAGTTGAGTCTTGCGAGCCGCATCTCGACAAGACAATCGCACTTTGCAGACCGAAGATCTTTCTCGCGCTGGGAAAGCTTGGTTGGGACGCAACGATTCGATACGCGATCAAGAACGATTGGTTGGAATCGCATCGTTCAAAAGAAAACGAGACGAAGAAACGACGGCCAGCCAAACCAAAGTTTAGCCACGGCGCAGAAGTTCAGTTCGTCAACGAAACTTGGCTGATCGGAAGTTATCATCCGAGCCAGCAAAACACATTTACAGGAAGGCTGACTGAGAAAATGTTCAATGGAGTTTTTCGGCAAGTCAAATCGAAACTGAAATAGTCTGCCTCCAAATTTGTCTGAAAGCGAGTCGGCGAGTGACGTTTCGCCGCATGTCGAAAATCAAGGGACTTGATACAATAGACGCTCAGTTTTATTGGATTCCTGACGAGCGTAAATGTGGAAGTTGAACCGAGCGACAATCTCGATGGTGACAAACCTAATCAAAACGACTTAAGTGATTCGTCCCATCAGAACAGCGGAATGAAATCCGCGGGCAATGGACCGGCAGGCAATCTGTACCTTCCCAATGCTTCGGAAGGCGAAGTTCCATTGGCCGAGTCAGTTGATCCATCCATTGAACGCCAATCGCTTTCCTTGGGCGGATGGTTAGCTTGGGCCTGCGTATTGGCAAGTACCGTTTTCATCATCGGTCTGACGATTTGGTCCCAGTCACTTGAAGAAGCAGACACGTCGGCGAACAAGTCTGATCTGATGCAAATTCAGTCTCAGGCTCGAATTATCGTTGGGCAGCGAAACATGATGCCGAAGCCAAACTCAAAAGAAGAGACGGCAGACGAAACGGTTTCGGATGACTTGAAAGCTAATCCAGATGATGCCGAATCTGTATCCGATGAGGGTGATGAAAATAACTCGGTTGATGCGACGAACAAAAGGGAAGCCGGGCAGGGCGAGGAAAGTGAAGATCGTGAGCCCAGTCTTGTTCATCCGGCTCTGAACGACGGGACTTACGAACAGCGAATTTGCTTCACGATCCTGAAAAGTGAAATTGATGGCCCGGAAGCTGGCTTGGAGTCACTTCAATCGCTCGACGAAGAAGCCGAAAAAGCCGGCTTTGAAATGGACGAGCGTCAGCAGAAACTACGTTCAACCGTCGGCACGTTGGTTGAACAACATGCAGAGGGAAATTTTGATTCCTCCACGTTGCCGCAAGAAGAACAGGACTTGATTGTCGAAGCTCTCGACTGGATCGGCGAATTGGCACTTTATCCCGAAGGGACTCCGGCAAAAGAAAAACGTGCGTCACTCATGAGCGATGGCGATTCCAGTGTGTGGATGGTATTCGGAGCACTTGCCGTCGGCTTTTTAGTTCTGTTTGCCGGTTTCGTATCGCTGATGGTGCTGGTCGGATTTTTTGCCACGAAGAAATTTTGGCCCAACTTTAAACTGCGTGGCAGCGGTTTGAATATCTACATTGAGACTTTTGCGATTTGGTCGGTCGTGTTTTTCGGCGCGCAAAATCTTGTTGGCTTTGCAGGGCTGATTCGAACTCAGGAACAAGGCATGATCGTTTCGCCGATCATCTCTTTCGCTTCACTGCTCGTGTTAATCTATCCCGTCGTTCGTGGAATACCGTTTTCGCAGGTCCTGGCTGATATCGGGATCCGGACCAGGACTCCGCTTCGAGAATTTGCAGCCGCACCCATTGGCTACCTCGCCTTACTCCCGATCATGCTCGTCAGCCTCGTTCTTGTTGTCATTCTGACGCAGTACCAAAGCGAGAAGCCGTTTGGATCAGGGACGGCGCCGGGACATCCGATCCAGGAGTTTCTGGCTGAAGGCAATGCCTTCATGATCTTCCTTGTATTTGTGTCAGCGTGTGTGGCCGCTCCGATCGTGGAAGAGATCATGTTCCGCGGAGTTCTCTATCGGCACCTTCGAGAATTAACTGGCCACCGATCGCGTTGGCTAAGCGTTGCAATCTCGGCGGTTTTTAACGGTTTGATTTTTGCCGCGATTCACCCGCAAGGTTTGGTTGCAGTCCCTATGTTAACGACATTGGCCATTGGATTCTCCTTGGCCCGTGAATGGCGCGACTCGTTGCTCACGTCGATGCTAATGCACGCGATCAACAATGGAATTGTGACTTGTTTGATCCTCATGATGATGTGATCATAGACTTGAACGTTCGAACTTACAGCTGTGGTTTACAGCTCACCTCAAGAGAAATGTTGACAGGATTTTGAAATGGCGCGCATTAACGAAAACTACTTGAAACTCAAAGCCGGTTATCTCTTTCCAGAGATTGGTCGGCGCGTGACCGCGTTTTGTGATGCCAATCCATCAGCCGACGTGATCAAGATGGGAATTGGTGATGTCACCCAGCCGCTTGTTCCAGCGATCATCGAAGCACTTCATGAAGCCGTGGATGAGCTGGCCGTCAAAGATACGTTTCGTGGTTACGGTCCCGAGCAAGGCTATGGTTTTTTGCGCGACGCGATTGCCAAACATGATTTTCAATCTCGAGGCGTTAACGTCGAAGCCGACGAGATCTTTGTTTCCGATGGCTCCAAGTGCGATTCGGGCAACTTGCTTGATATTTTTGGAAGTGACAACAAGATCGCTGTTCTTGATCCAGTCTATCCGGTCTACGTCGACACCAACGTGATGGCGGGGCACACTGGTGAAGCGGATGATGACGGACGATACGAGAACTTGATTTACATGCCGGTGACGGCGGCAACGAACTTTGAGCCGGAACTGCCAAGCGAACCTGTCGATTTAATTTACTTGTGCTATCCCAACAACCCGACCGGCGTTGTCGCGACGCGCGAAATGTTGACGAAGTGGGTCGAGTACGCGAAAGCCAACGATGCAATCATTATTTATGATGCAGCTTACGAAGCTTTCGTTTCTGAGCCTGACGTTCCACGTTCGATTTATGAAATTGAAGGGGCTCGTGATGTCGCGATCGAAATGCGAAGCTTCAGCAAGACGGCTGGTTTTACCGGCGTCCGGTGCGCGTTCACGATCATTCCCAAATCATTGCACGGCACAACGCAAGACGGAACACGGCAAGCCCTTCATCCGCTTTGGAATCGTCGTCACTGCACCAAGTTCAATGGCGTTTCGTATCCCGTTCAGCGGGCTGCGGCTGCCGTCTATACCGAAGAAGGCAGAGAACAGATTCAAGAGCTGGTTGGGTTTTACATGAACAACGCGAAACTGCTTCGCAAAGGTTTGACTGCGGCTGGCTTTGAGGTTTTCGGTGGCGTCAATGCTCCGTACGTTTGGATCAAGACTCCTGGCGAGATGACGAGTTGGGAGTTTTTCGATCAGTTACTTGAGCAGTCTCACATCGTCGGCACGCCGGGCAGCGGTTTCGGATCGGCGGGTGAAGGCTACTTCCGGTTGAGCGCTTTTAACTCGGTTGAAAATACGAAAACCGCGATCGAGCGAATTCAAAAGTCTGTGTCCGCGAGCGTTTGAATTCGCAAGCGGTTGAATTCTGTTTAGTCACCATCGGCGCCAACATCGCAATCCCAAGCCGCACCCTATGAATAAACGTCAGCTGCAAGCCATCGTCGACTACTTCTCCAGAGCGATCGTGGCTTGCACACTGATGATGTGGGGCGTCATGAATCTCGCCACTGCCGTTTTGACGTACCTTCGTTCAAACAGCGATGAAGTCGTAGAAACCGCGGCGCCCCAAAATTGGGGACTAAGTTTTTCGTTGGCCCTTGTTATCGGACTGGTTCCGTTTCTGATCGGCAGCTGGATTTTGCAAAAGTTGTTTCGTGAATCGAAACCGCCGGCAACCAAGAACTAAAACTGATCAATCAGTACTGACTAAGCCAACCAATCCTCATCGAACATCAGCTTTTGATCTTCCGCCCAAGCCTTAATGCAATTGGCGACGCGTTGATTGGGTTGCTGGTTGTACTTTCCGCGCACCTGATCGATGTGATTGCTAAACGAGTCGACTTCGATCGTTGCCATCCGTTTTGTCACTTTAGTTTCGCCTTCAACATGATGCCGACGAACTGACCAGATGGTTGAATACTTCTTAAAACAAATCTGGTCATACGTTGCGACACAGTGATGCATGATCATCCCTTCCGAAATCAATGCACGTGTGGTGCAAAGTTCACGTATCGTCCATTCATCGTCTCCATCATTCCAATTGAATTCGGCGATTGCCGAGCGGTCCCATTGAAAATGGTTGGGATTGAGATTGAATTTCGGTGGAGGAAGTTCGATCTCATGTCGCCAATTCGCCATCAAGCGTCGTATCCAGCGCAGACCTTTGCCGTCGAGGTCCAAGGTTGGCATCAACGGTTCGTCGGTGTTGGCTTGGTAGCCAAGCATCGTATGCGGCTGATCAAATTTCATCGTTCGGACAAAGTCCAAAATTTGCTGAACTTCACCGTTTGAAAAACATGGATACTCACTCGGATTCTTGTCCGCGTTTTTCTCGGCGCGAATCAAAAACTTAGCGACGGAAGTTACAAACCTATCCAGCGAATGATTCAAGATCCAATTGGCTCGACAAACAATATTGGCCAGTGACTCCGATCCTCCCAACGCAACGACTGATGCCCAATGAATGGCTTCAAGGTCGCGTATGTGATGCGGAACTCGCCAGATGGATCGAGCGACTGATTTTGGCAACGGGAAATCTGGAAACGCGGTTCGCAAACTCGTGCCGCGGCCAATATTGATCAACGCCAACAAATCAAACTTGGATGGCGACATCGTCAAATACTCTGGCACGTCATAATTGGCGAACAGATGTAGCAACAACGAACGATACTGCACGACAACGCTCGCTCCGCTTTCGCATGTTGGTGGTTGCCATTGGTGTAACGGTCGCACAGCCAAGACAAGCAGTTCAAATACTTTGAAGAGCTGCTTGACAAGTCCTTCGTAGTCTCGGCAGATCGGCAACAATCGAACACTGGATAACTCCAGAATGTTTGACCGGCTTTGAACGATCGCGAGAAAGCCTAGAAACTCTGCTCTCTGGCTTGCATCATCTGGCAAGCAATTGCCAATGACTTGGTTGATTTTGTGTCGTTGCCCGGCACTGCGACTGCGCAGCTTACCTGGCGTGCGGACTTGCCGGGCAAGCGCGCTGTGATGCGAACTCATGGTTCTTCTCCGAACTGAAGTTGATATTCATCTTGGCCCTATCCGTGGTGGACGCTGCCAGCGTCCGATCCCAGGAACAGGCGAGCTAGACCACTAGCGCTAAGATGAATAAATCTGAAGTCAGGTCGAAGAATTGATGCGCATCGGATCATTCCAAAAGGCGTGTTGGGGATTGCAAAGTCAACTTTGCTTGCGAGTTAGAACACGTTGGCAGCAAAAAGTTCGCGCAGAAGCCGAAGATTCGTGTTGGGAACTTTGTCAGTTCGACGAGCCGCAGAGCTAACGGTAGAATGAATCTGGCAACTTAATCCCAAAGGCAAGTTCATGATTCAAACCATGTTTCGACCTATGCTTAACAAAAAACGAATTTGGATTCCAGCAATCCTCGTCATCTGTGTCGCAGCTTTTTCTTCGCCTCCGCTTGCATCGGCTTCCTGTTTCGCGCAAGAAGAGGAAATGAAAGTCGCAGAACAGATCAATGATCTGCAGAAAATGCTCGATTCGCCCGACATCGAGAAACAGGATCAGGCTGAGAAAGACCTGATTGCGATCGGCACCGCAGTTTTGGACTACCTTGAAAATCCTGGTGAAAAATCCACAACACAAAAGAACGAACGCCTGGGACGAATTCGAAAATCACTCGAAGCGCTGGCCATCCGCGAAAACACATCGGCCAGCAAGTTCACGCTTAAGGGAAAAACAACGATGCAGGAGGCGTTGAACGAACTCAAACGCCAGACCGGAAACAAGGTAGCGTTTCGAGAAGGGTTGGCCGATGTCTATGGCTCAACCGAGTTGGAAGTCGATCTCGAAGATGTTTCTTTTTGGCAAGCAGTAGATGTCATTCTTGAAAAAGGAACCTGTGCGATCGATGTCTATTCAGGAACGCCCGGGACCATCACGATTGTGCCAACGAACGACCATCCTGCACACGCAAACGGTGGAGCGCCTGGCGGACCAAAAATCGAACTGCCCGAGGTTCCACGATTCTCAGAAGGGCTGTTCAATGTTTCAGTGAGCAGCGTCACTTGTTCGAGAAACCTTGAGAACCCGGCCACCGACTATACGCAGTTGAATCTTCGCTTGCGATGGGAGCCGAGAATTCGGCCGATTTCAATTGACTTGCCATGCAAAGAAATGAAGCTGATCGACGAGTTTGATGGCAAGATTAATGTTTCGAATCCGGAATCTGTTCTATCAGGCTTGGTTCAAGCTGAAGTATCCGAGATTGAGTTTTCGCTTCCGCTGCAACTGATCGATCGTGACATTGCCGAGATCAAGTCGTTCGAATGCCAGATCGATGCGGTGTTGCCAGGCCGTACCGAGGTGTTCAAGTTTGAAAATCTTGGCGAAGTTGATGAATCAACCAGCATCAGCAAGTCGGGCGTGGTCGTGACTTATGAAGGGTTCACGCAGAACGAAGACCTGTTCGCCATTAATGCCAAGTTTGGATTTGAAGAGGGAGCGGGCGAAGTCGATTCACATTTGAATTGGATCTACGACAACGAAGTCTATCTCGAAAATTCAGATGGCGAGAAGTTTCCGAACTTCGGGCAGAACACAAGATCCAAAGACGAAACGGGAATCACGATTCAATATCTATTCGACTTTGATCCGTCGGAGTATACGTTGGTTTACAAAAGCCCGGCGGCAATCGCGAGAATTCCAGTGAAGGTAATCATTAAGAAAATTCCGTTGCCGTGATTGGGGCAGTTGAATGGATAGATTTTTGGTCGTGACTCAGGTTTGCCATGGGCAACTCATCAGAACCCGCTTCTCCCGAGTGTTTTCTCCGGTTGTTTTGTGCCTGCTGATATTCGTCAACCCATTGTTGGGACAGGAATCCAGTTCAACGGACGCAACGAATTCGACTCTAACTTCGACTGAAAACGCAAAAGTTGTGGCGACCGTGGACGAGAGATCGATCACTCATGCAGATGTTCGGCGGCAGCTTGCGCGAACGCTGGGCCCTAACGCTCAAGCTTATCCAGAAGTGGCTTACAAGATCGCGGTTCGCCATCTGGTTGACCAAGAGATTGTCTTTCAATATTTGGATTCCGAAAAACGGTTGGCCGGAAAAGACGAGATTGCGTTACGGGCTGATCGATTGAAGCTGGAACTGAACAAAGTCGACAAGACGTTGAAAGAGTACTTGGCGGAGAACAACGTAACGGCTCAACAATTGAAGCATCAGGTTGTCTGGGAAATCAGTTGGCGAAAATTCGTCTCAGAAAAATTGACCGAAGAAGCGTTGCGAAAATATTTCCGCACACATCAATCAAAATTTGACGGGACGCGATTGAACGTGGCTCACATTCTGTGGAAGCAGAAAGGTTCGCCCGCAATCGAGCAAGCGAACGTGGTCCGAGAATCATTGCTTGCCGGAACTCAGACTTGGGCTGACGCGGCCAAAGAGTTTTCACAAGCTGCGTCGCGAAACAACGCGGGAGAAATTGGCTGGATCAATTTCGATTCGCCGATGCCAACCCTGTTTTCGAACGCGGCATACAAGTTGGCCGTCAACGAAATCAGCCCGCCGACCGAAACAGCATTCGGTATTCACTTGATCAAATGCCTTGAGATCGAGCCCGGCAAACGAAAATTCGAAGACGTCGCAAGCCAAGTTCGCGCAGATGCATCGATCGAGCTGTTTAAGAAAGTGGCCAATCAATTTCGAAAAAATGTACAGGTCGATTTTTTTCAGAGGTGAGCGCCAATGACTTCCGTTAAAGGGGCACAATTGTCGTGGCGTCAAGCTCTGTGGCAGGTCACTTCCAACATTTTTGAAATGAAAATTCAACACCGAAAATGAGATTCGATTCCAATCTGGAACTTTTCTTACAAGGCGAAAATTTTACCAGAAAAAATTTGACAACCGGTTTCAAATCCGCATATTGAGTGTTTGTCTTGCAGTGAAAATGGAATCGGCTTCGAGGCGATTGATGAACAACAAGGATGATTGGTATTTGGCAGGAGCCTGGTCTTAAGATTTAGGAAGGAGATTGCTGTGCCACGCTCGGTACTAGACGAGATTCGTGAAGGAAATTGGGACTTTGAACCAACGGATGTAGACGAGAATCACTACGATTCGACCATTGCATTGCCAGGTTCTAACGAGAAGATTGATGCATTGGCCCAACGGGCCGAACAAGGGCTTCCGTTGTGGCATTCAGAAGACAGGCTGTCTTACGATGAAACGGCCGAAGCTTTGGTCTAAAAAAAGCTTGTGATCTGGGTTGGCCTTAGCTGGCTGGCCTTTACTGTCCAACGAAAGAGCAAGTCGAGCTGGGTCATGCCGGGGCTGAGTCTGCCAGATACGGATTTAGCAAACGACGATTAAAGGGTATCATCTTACAGGTGAGACCCTTTTTTGTTTTATAAGTTGATTCATGCCGAAATTTTCAATTGTTGTTGATCATACGATTGCCCGAGATGATGCCGTCGAACGCTTGCGTGCTCATTTTGAGGAATCCAAAAAAGAAGTCGCGAATCAAGTCAGTAATGTTTCGGAGAATTGGGACGAAGCGGGAAACCTCGATTTTTCTTTTTCGGCGATGGGGTTCAGCATTTCAGGGCGGATGGAGACGGAAGATTCTCAAGTGAAAGTCAATGGAGAACTTCCATTTGCCGCGTTGCCGTTTCGAGGTGCCCTTGAGAATCAAATTGCAAGTCGGATTCGCGATGCGATCGTTTAGATTTTAAGAAATTTGAGATCTAAAATTTAAAATCTTGTCCACCGCCAAGAAACACGCCAACGGGCCTATGTAGCCGATGATTAGATTTGAAATCGAAGGGACAAGCCAATAAACGAATAGCGCAGTTGAGATTTCGAACCGCTATTCTGAAGTCAATTCGAAGCTTGGCCGATCGAATGCTTCTTGCGTCGACAATTCGTAAGTGAGAATTGAATGTCGATTGTATTGTCCGGGAACAACTTCCCGACGAACTCGATCATCTGATGCATCGTCTCCTGTGTTGTCGTTTGATGAAACTTCGACCATCTTGGAAATCAAGACCGTGTAATCTCCAAACGGGATGAGCTCGTTGTCGTAGCCGGTTTTCAGTTTAAACACCCCTTGCGCGTCAGTCGTTCCAAACGAAGACGGAACGAAGAGTCCGTTAATCCGCATCGCCTTGGGCAGAAACACAACCCGCGCGTCGACAAGCGGTTGGTCGTTCAACGTGACTTCGCCAACGACTCGGCTGGACTTCCCATGGCTGGGCCAATCAGGATCGCAACCAGTCATTGCCAAAGCGAGCAGGCTTAGCAAGACGACGATATAAACCGAGACACTCGAAAATACTAAAACGAATGAACGCGCGCTTGATAGGTTTTGAAATAAGCTGGCTTTCAACATGAAAGTCCCTTCAACATGAGCGGCCCGATTCGTTGACAATGGTTTTACCGGACATTGGCGGAAGTTTTTCCTCCAAGACACCTTTCGCTTTGGGCCACGCAATGATGGCTTCGATGACCATCCAAATTTGCAGCGCAAAAGTCAGTAGTCCAATCGTAGCAAGCAACCGGTTTTCGTTAAACGACCAAATCCAGCCAGCGTGTTCATCACACTTGAGAACCCAACCGCTGGTTTCATTAAATAATTGCCACAACAGCGCCCAAGCCGGCAAAATGATCATGATCAACATCGGGATCACGACAAACCAAACCGGCTTGTTTCGCCGCCAAAGATAAAACACGGTCACCATAAAAGCGAGTCCGGCGAGCAGTTGATTCGTCGCCCCAAACAAAGGCCACAATAACAACCCACCGGTTCCACTGATACCACCATCGGCGAACGGCTTGTTAGGCAGCACTGCGATCGCGCCGCCCAGAAACACAGCCAACGCAGTCGCAACGTACATATTTTTTAGCGGCGAGAGGCGAAGCGACACGCCTAACTCTTGAATAACGTAGCGCTGCAAACGGGTCGCCGTATCCAAAGTCGTCGCGGCAAAACAAGCAACCAGCACAGCGATGATGCCGACCGACAGTTTCAATGGCAAGCCGAGCGCCGTCAAAAAGTTTGCACCGCCATCAACGAAAGCTCCAACTTTTTTGGCCAGGCTGAACTCTTGCCAGGTCTTGGTTGAGTCGTAGTACGTGTTCCATGCCGCGCTTCCAACCAGTGGCTGGTTTTCACTGTTGACGACGGCGACTCCTGTTTCAAGATCAAGCTTTCCCATTCCAACACCAGCACAACAAGCAAGAATGACGACCACGGCCAGTGCCGCTTCAAGCAACATCGAACCGTATCCGATTGCCTGCGCGTCAACTTCGCAAGCAACTTGTTTGCTGCTGGTTCCGCTGCTGACCAGACAATGGAATCCGCTGATAGCTCCGCAAGCGATCGTGATGAACAGGAATGGCCAGATCGGTGGCGTTCCGGCGGGGAGACTTTCGATGTTGACCATGGCGGGTGCCGCAGAAAACAAATCGGCTTTGCCCGTCAGCGAAGCCGCGAACAAGCCGGCGACCAGCAAAACGAGCGCGACAATCAACTGGTGGCTGTTAATGTAGTCGCGCGGTTGCAACAACAACCAAACGGGTAACACCGACGCTACTGCACAATAGATCAGCAGGATCGCGGTCCAGACAATGATCGGATTGTCCACAGGAAGCGTAATCGGCAAATGATACGCACCGAGCCACACGCTGCCATAAATCAAAGCCAAGGCCAACATCGAGAGCGGCAACAGGCTGACCTTCCCGCGACGCACCAGCAGTCCGGCGACAACGGCGATCGGCAACGAAATCCAGACAGGTAACACGGACTGCGGATAGACTTTGAATATCGAGGCGATCACCAAACCGAAAATCGCCAACACGACGGTCAGCGCAAAGAACAGCGAAAACAAAAATAGGAGTTTGGCACGAGGCGAAATCAATCGCCCCGCGACTTCGCCGACCGTTTGACCACGATTACGAAGGCTGACGACCAATGCGCCGAAATCATGTACCGCACCAATGAAGATGCTTCCAAAAACGACCCACAACAGAGCGGGCAGCCAGCCCCAAAAAACGGCGATCGCGGGTCCGACAATCGGGCCGGTGCCAGCGATACTGGTAAAGTGATGGCCGAACACAATCGACTTTTTCGACGGCACATAATCAACACCGTCTTCAAGTTCTTGACTTGGGACGACTGCGTGCGGATCGAGGTTGAAAATTCTTATGGCCAGCCAACGACCGTACGTGTTGTAGGCGACGATGAAGCCGAAAAACGAGCCAATTGCGATTAGAAATGTGCCCATGCAAGACGCTTTTGTTCGTGGGTGGCGGGTGAGTCTCGAGTCCTACAGCCTTTGCCGCTACATTCTAAGCAAATTTGGTACGCGCGAAAATCGACCGCCGTCCAATCAATCGGATTTTCGCTCAAACCCTTCGATCATCAAAGGTTGCTCGGAGCGCGGATCGCCAACCCGAATCGACAGTGAGCCGTCTAGCACTTTGTCAATCAACTGGCCAACAATCTCGGCGCGCCAACCTTTGCAAAGATCAGGTGGTTGATCAAGCTTTAACATTCCCATCCGCCAAGCCGCCATATTGCGAACTTCATTGGCCGTGCCCACCAATGGCGGGGCAATGTTTTCGTTACGGCAAACGATGTTCAAGGCAGTTGTCAGGAACTGGCCCAACAGCCCCAAGTTCATCGTCTTGTTCCGCTGCATGCGACCGGGAAGTTCATCTTTCGGTGTGTCGACTGCCTTCTGGATCGCGTTGGCAATCGGGGTGATTGAATCACGAGAGACACGGCTTTCAAAGCCACGGATCGCCCGCAGCCTTTTTTCGTCAGGCGAGCCTCGACGAGCAAGCTCAACGATTAAGTCGTCTGGCAAGACGCGACGGGCAGATCGGTTTTTCTCTCGTGCCGATTCGTCACGCCAAATCCACAATTCTTTGACGATCGCCAGAGCTCGCGAGTTGAGGCTGGAAATCCCTGACACACGCCGCCATTGAGGTTCGGTGACCGTTTTCTCAAGCGTGTTTTGCCAAGCCGTCATCTCTGAGGTCACCCAATCAGTGCGACCAAGTTTGTTGAGGCGATTGTTGATCTTTTTGTAGAGCGGCAACAGGTGCACAACATCTTGAAGTGCGTAATCCATCTGTCGATCTGTAAGCGGTCGACGGGCCCAGTCGGTGCGAGTCTCACCTTTGTCGACTTGTTTGCCCAACATTTTCGAAACCAGATTTCCGTACGACGACGGATAGTCCGTACTGATCATTCCGGCAGCCAGCTGCACGTCGAACAATCTTTGAGGGTGTTTGCCAACCGCACGGAAGCAAAACATAAACTCTTCACGAGCTGCATGCGCGATCGTCACGTGTGGACCTGAAACCAGCAGTTCCCAAAACGGCGTGACGTCTTTGACCGTAAGCGTATCAACGATTACGTAGCGCTCATCTGCTGCGACTTGAAGTAAACAGAGTTCGGGCAGGTAGCGATTTTCGGAAACAAACTCGGTGTCGAATCCGATGAAATCACAATGGGAAGACTCGGAACAGAACTTTTCTAACTGGTCTTGAGTGGTAATGTGTTCAAATGAACTTGAGTCTGCCATGTCAGTCTGTGTCAGCCATGTCAGACTGAAAAGAGGAAAGAAAAGAAGCAATTCCAACTACAGCTTAACCGTTTGGGCTTTATTTGAATACCTTAGTGGTTTTGAACGCTGGTTTCGGCGACGATTGCTCTTTTCACCCGCGATGAGTGGAAGTTAACGAGCCAAAAATTAGATTGGTCAAGGGATAAGTAGTGAGACAAAGTCTAAACATGAGTTCGGCGTCAGAGCTGGAATGCCAAATCGATTCAGAGCCAAATCTCGAAATCGAATTTCCGATCAGCCAATCTTCAACAACGAAACTGCTGATCAGTGTTCGCGACGCTGCAGAAGCAAATCTGGTTAACAATTACCAGGAAGTCGCAATTCTCGATGTGAAAGAGCCGGCAAACGGATCGCTTGGCTTGGTCGCACCGGAGATCGCAGAGGAAATTTCTGGCTGCGATTGGGAACGGACATCTCAGACTTCCCTCCAGACCAGCATCGCACTGGGTGAAGTCGTTGACGGGCAATTTTGGCCAGACGTATCGGAGAAAGACATTCGCACGAAACTGAATTCGTTCGATTTTGTGAAGTGCGGGCTGGCAGGAATGCGAAATGAGCCTGATTGGCGAGAACACTGGCAGGCTTTTCTTGAGCCAGTCCCCCAGTCGGTGACGCGTGTGGCTGTTGCTTATGTCGATGACGAGATCGCGAATTCGCCGCCAATGACACAAGTTTTGGAATCGGCACGACAATTGAATTGTGGTGTTCTATTGCTGGATACGTTTGGAAAATCGAAAGGTGGACTGTTTGATTGGTGCGTCGCGGATGAACTGCAAAGAATCATCGAGCAAGCCAAAGATCACGACTTGAAAGTCGTGTTGGCGGGTTCGCTGCGAGCAGACAGTTCAACCATTGATCAGAATTCGATCGCCAAGGCGATTCGGCTACAACCAGATTACGTCGCCGTCCGCGGAGCGGCTTGTGATACGCATCGAGCGAGCGCGATTACGGAAAAATCGCTGGCAACATTTATTCGCGAATTCAATCGTTGCGACCAAACGACCGCCCATTAAGCAATCGGCTATCGCATAATCGCGCCGTCGGCTTGATTCATGGCCTGTCGAATCGTGTCGAGATAGGCATGTGGATCAGATTGAAATTTGGCTCGTGTTTCAGCCGAACCGAACAACACCACACGCTGGTTGGGCAGTGAGCCCATGAAAACTCCGTGTTTGGCTTGTCCATCGGCAAGCTTTCCTTGCTCGTGAAAGACGACTGGATCGTATCCAGCCAATACTGGGCTGTAGCCGTCAGGATTCTTTTTGAATTCTTCAAGACATACAGCGTTGGCAAAGATGTAGACTCGATCGCGATGAACAATTCCGAAATTCGAGTCGCCGTCTTCCCAGCGTCCTTCTTTCAAAAGCGTTACCGGGCATTTCCCTTGTAGGCAAAATTTCGATCGATCGACTTTGGGCTCCGCTTTCTTTTCAGGTGGAGCCGTTGAAACTTGAACTGTCTCGGGCTGAGGCACAGGAGGTTGATTCAAAGTCGGTTGAGCCGAGGCGGTCAGAAAGTCTGAAGCTTGATTCGGCGTGTTCATGGCGACGGAACTTTTATCACTGCCAGTCATTTGCCCATTGTCCATATGCTCCGGCATTTGAAATTCTGAGCCGGTTTCCGGTCCATTGGGCTCGACGCGGCCTTCAATGTCTCGGGCAGCCATCATCTCGGACGCTCGTGGCATCGTCATCGCTTCGGGTGATGCAGCTTTATCAAAAAACTGATTGTTGATGATCTGAGGAGCGCGTCGCTGTGCGTTGACAGGAGCCTGTTTCGCGCGGGCCATTTTTTGCTGTTCAAGAAATGTCATCCGCTCCATTGCTTCGCGATCGACCCATTGATTTTGATCGTTCTGACGGGTGGCGGCGCCAAATGGATTCGTTTGAACGGTGCCGGCTGACTCGGGTCGGTAGCTGTTCGAGCGATTGGCTAAAAGTGTGGAATCTGCCGAAAGCCCAATTTGGCTAGACTTCGGTCCGGCAGCTCCAAACGAAGCCTGCTGGGTTCCTTCGAGACTCGAATTGACAAGTTTATCATGTGCCGCCAAAGATCCCTCAGAGTTCGCCCGAAGATCTTTGCTCGAGGCGTTCAAGCTTGTCAGCATGTGGACATAGTTTCGAACGTCTTTAGGACTTCGACGCGTGGAAACCACTTTGCCGCCGGTCGTGATCACGACATCAAACGGGACTTGAGTCACTCCGTATTCAGCGACAATTTCCTGGTGTTCGTCGGCATCGACTTTGACCGCAACAACGGTCTCGTTGAGCGCGTTTTGGACTTCCGCACTTGAAAAGACAAACGTATCCAAAGTCTTGCACGGGCGGCACCAAGTTGCGGTGAAGTGAAGCAGAATGAGCTTATTTTCTTTGATCGCCTTGGTCTTGGCAGTTTCGAAATCAGTCTGCCATTCAAATTCGTCGTTTGGCCCACTCCATCCGTTGTAGGATGAAGTTGTCTGCGCTGAGGCATGAGAGCAAATGCACAAAATTAGACCAAGTGCCATTAGGAGCTTTGTCGCCAATTGAGATCTCTTAAATTGATTGAATTTCATGGCTTACTAACATCAAAAATATGCGGACTCACATCGTCGGAATCGGCAGGATCGGCCATGAATGCCCAGTTAAACTGTGATGATTATCCGGATTTGCTTAGGTTGGGAACAAAATAGTAGATTCCCTTGTTGAGCTAGGGCGAGGAGATAATCTGGGTCGCAAAATCGTCAAATTAAAGATTTATCCTTGACAACGTCACTGATTTCGACAAAACTTCCGATAGATCAAGTATTGATTGTCTTGATCGAGTATCTGCTTTGCGGGGATTTTCATTCATCCCCATATGTCCGAGGATTTGGACTTCTTTTATCTTTCAAAGCCAGTTTCGCTGACTTGCTATTCTGCTTTGAACGAGTTTGGAACTCGGATGACACTGGTTTTCCAGAAAACGTAAGGTTACTTTTGCTGAATCGGCTGCGTAAGGTTCGCGGATCGGCTTTCTGTAAGAGATTTTGATACTCGATTGGATCCAATGCGATCTAATGACTCGGTAAAACGGCTTTGATTCGTTTTGCATTGTGAGAGCTTTGCTTGGCAATGCTGAACAGAACTCCTGGCACCTCTTAATCGATTCACACACTATCGGTGGGCTCAATCATCGAAGCACTTTGCTTGATTGCAGTTTTTGCGTGACTAAAGTTTTTGCACGACACAGATTTGCTTGATGCAAGTCTCACAAAGACGGATTCACGCCAGCAATTCGCGATCGTAAATCGCGCGGTTGACCAGCAGTCCAACCACAGTTTTGACTGAAATATGGTTCGTCAAATCCCCAAAACCAATGGGGCTGTTGACCAAACATGACTTGATGTCTTACAAAATGTCACTCTTGGCGCCGAGCAATTCGGCGCAACATGTATGACCATCCTTTGCAACAATTTCTTCTACGTTCATGAAACGATGATTGATTCTTCGGATGGGCGGTCGGCACTTGGATTCCGTGACCTAGCGTGTCACCCTCGTGCAATCTTATTGACCGTCGGCTCTGCATCCCGATTTACGGATGGAGCTTTCTTTTAACTCTGAGATTATTCTCACAGCAGGATTCTTTTACACATGGCGAAAAAACGGTATCGACGAGGCGGCAATTCCGGCACAGCAGATGGTGGCGGCGATAGTGGCAACTCGAACAGCGGCGGCGATAAAAACAGCGGCGGCGGCAACTCAAATAGCGGTGGCGGCAACTCCAACAAATCAGGTGGAGGTGGCTCGAGCCGAAGTCGTCGCGGTGGCAACAGCTCTCGACGTCGACGAGGCGGTGGTGGTGGCAACAACCGTGGAGGCAACAAGAACAACTATCATGGCCGACGGAACGGGCAACAGGACCGTAATCGCGAGCCGGTAGAGATCATTGATGACGCCGAATTGACCGAAGGCGTTGGCTTGTTGGAACTGCATCCAAACGGATACGGATTCCTTCGCAGCCCCTCAAACAACTATTCTCGCGAGCGATCAGATCCGTTTGTTCCGGGAACCATGATCGACAAATACGGCTTGCGAGCTGGCGTGATGTTGACTGGAAAAGTTCAACCAGGTCGCCGTCAGCAAGGTCCAAGGCTTCGCGAACTCACCGACATTGATGGCGTCGCACCAGACGCCTATGCCGAAGTGAAACGCTTCGAAGATCTGACGCCCATCAATCCGAAGGAATGGTATCAACTGGAGACCGGCCCAACTCCGCTCACGACGCGCGTGATGGATTTGCTGACTCCGCTTGGCAAAGGTCAACGTTCGCTGATTGTCGCTCCGCCTCGCAGCGGTAAGACCATCATGCTGCAACATATCAGCCACGGAATCGCTCAGAATCACCCAGACTCGAGATTGTTCGTGTTGTTGATTGATGAGCGACCGGAAGAAGTCACCGACATGAAGCGTAATGTGCTCGGCGGCGAAGTCATTGCCAGTAGCCTCGACGAAGACATCGAAAGCCACGTACGGCTTTCGCAGTTGGTGATCGAGCGTTGCAAGCGATTGGCTGAGATGGGCGTTGATGTGTTCTTGCTTATGGACTCGATTACACGTCTGGCTCGTGCCTTCAACAAATGGGTCAGCAACTCCAGTCGTCGCGGACAAACGATGTCTGGTGGTATCGATACCAAAGCGATGGACATTCCGAAAAAACTGTTCTCCTCAGCGCGTGCTTTTGAAGAAGGCGGTTCGCTAACCATTGTTGGTACAGCCTTGGTTGACACGGGCAGTCGCATGGACGAACTGATTTTTCAAGAATTCAAAGGAACCGGTAACATGGAGTTGGTGCTTGACCGCAAGCTTGCCGAACGACGTGTTTGGCCGGCGATCGACATCTCGGAATCGGGAACTCGACGTGAAGAACTGTTGCATGATGCGGATACGCTAAACGCAGTCACCATGTTGCGGCGAACGCTGACGACGATGCATCCGATTGAAGCGATGGAGCAATTGACAAAACAATTGACCAAGCGGAAAACGAACGCTGAGTTCCTTGACTTGATCAAGAAAAGCTCGCCAGACGATTAATTGGCATGGATCAAGCGCGACGTCGGCTTCATCGACGGCGTCGCGGCTGAATCATTGATCAAATCAAAACCAGACTTTCCAGCAACAGTCGCAGCTTGCGCAACTCGCCGTCATGATCGATATCAGAGCCAGCTTGAGGCTGAATATCAACACACAACGCTCGCTGAAAGTTCTCTTTTCTCATCTGATTGATCAACTTGCCGAAGTCAACAATTCCTTGACCGACGCGAACTTGAAGTTCATCAGGTGTTGAGTCGCGCAAATAAATGTTGTGCACATACCCCAACAGTTTGTCGTAGTTTGGTGGCTCTTGATTTCCGAAATGGAAATGGCTTGGATCCAGCGAAAGCCCCAGCCCTTTGACGTGACCGCAGATCACTGAGACCGTATCGATGTCAGCACCCAGCGTTCCCACTTTGCTCCGCATCGCGACGCGGACACCGTGAGCTTCTGCGATTTTGACCAAACTCTTATAACGCTCGACCTCTTCGTTGAATGGAGTTCCGTGCTCGCTTGCCGGAACCGTCAACGTGACGATCTTGGCAGCTTTGGCCAACTCGCAACACTTCGTAAACGTTTCAAAGTATGCATCGCCTTCGTCGGCGATTTCCAGACTGAATCCAGTGACGACCAACCGGCGCGTATTGAGACACTTTGCCAACGAACCGGCAAAGTCATTCACGACATCAGACGGCTTGAGATGGTTACTGCTTTCGTGAATTCCCAACTCAATGTGAGAGAATTCCAGGTCAGACAATTTTTCGATCGCATCGTCCATCGAAAGATGCGGATAGCATTGCGTTGTTGCAGCGACAAACACACGCAGACTCCTTTTGCGGGTAAATCTAAGCACGAAAAAAACCGGGCGACTAAAGCCCGATTGTGCATGTGGAAGCATAGGTGGATCGGCGATTTTGATCAACACCAACCGGGTAATTCTCAAAATGGCAGGTAAAAAGGAGTCGCGTTGTAAAAGCTGATTTTCGCCGGTCTAATGTTAAATCGGGTTTACTCTTTCATCACGTATTTTTAAATTCAGGTTCCAATTTTGGTCGTCGTCGAAAGCCTCAATAAGAAATTTGGAGATTTTGAAGCGCTCAAAAATGTCGACCTGACAATCGATGATGGAGAGGTTTTTGGCTTGCTCGGACCCAACGGAGCCGGCAAATCGACGCTTCTAAGAGTTCTCCTGGGCTTTCTCCAGCCCACGATCGGCACGGCGACATTGGACGGGCTTGACTGTTACCACCAACGTGTCGATGTCCATCGGCGGCTTTCCTATCTGCCCGGCGACGCGCGGCTATATCGGACGATGAAAGCCCGTCGTGTACTGCAGCTGTTTTGCAACCTTCGATCCGATGCGAATTTTCAGCGCGGAGTGGAACTTGCCCAACGGCTGGAGCTGGATCTGAATCGTTGGGTTGGCTTGATGTCGACCGGCATGCGTCAAAAACTTGCGCTGGTCGTCTGCCTGGCCGTTGACTCACCGTGGTTGATTCTCGACGAGCCGACGGCGAATCTCGATCCAACCGTTCGCGGCCAAATATTGTTGCTGGTGCAGGAAGCCAAACGAGCCGGTCGGACGGTCATATTTTCATCCCACGTCCTTTCGGAAATCGAGGAAGTCTGCGACCGCGTCGGCATTTTAAAGTCGGGTTCACTGGTCCACCTGGAGTCGATGTCGCAGCTGGCCCGTCAGCATCGCATTTGTGCTCGACTAATTGAAGGAGCGACTGTTCCCGATCCTCCCGCTTCAATCGGAGAGCAACTTTCGATTGTCCGTTCGGCTGACAAGATTCAGATCGAAACCCCAGGTGAGCTCTCGCAAGTTTTGAAATGGCTTTCCGATCAGTCACTGCGAGACGTGACCATTGAGCCTGTTGGACTGCGCTCGGTTTACGATCGATTTCATTCGGCGCAATTGGCGCCATTGGCGAAAACGGATTCAACTTCCGGACGAGTGGCAATGGCCAACGTCTCGAGCGACCAGCCACAATCGACAGAGTCTACTTCCGACATGGAGGCAGACCATTGATCGAAGGTCAAAACATCAAGAAAACACTCCGTCAGAAGTACTTCGCGGAGTGTTGGTTTTTACTATTGTTCATCGCCATCGGCGTGTTGTTATTTTGTTGGCTTCGCGTACATGTTGTCGGCGAGCTTGATACGACTCAGTTCAAACAGATCATTGATCTACTGCCCAAGAACTGGCGAAAATTTGCGACGGTCGACTTTGACTGGCTGGTTTCCTACCTTGGACGGACTTCGACGACACTCGATGAGCCGATGCTGGTAATGCTGGTCAGCGGCTGGATGATTGTTCGCGGCTCGGACGTCGTCAGCGGCGAACTCAGTCGGGGCTCGATGGAAATGCTGATGGCACAACCTGTTTCACGAAAGTCGGTCTACTGGTCTCACGCGGCGTGGACGATTTTCGGTGCAGCCATCTTGGTGTTGATCGCTTGGTTGGGAATGTCGATTGGAATCTGGCTGACCAGTGTCGAAGAAAAAACTTTCCCCGAACTCAATTTCTTCTTCTATCAAGTTCCAATGACGTTTCTCGAGCCCATCAGCAGATCGATCCCGATGAGCCGTGAAGTCAATCCGTGTTACTTCTTGCCGGGCCTTGTGAACCTGTTCACGTTAGCCGTTTTTATCGGCGGCTTTTCGGCTTGGTGTTCATCGTGGGACCGCTACCGTTGGCGGACGCTGGGCATTGTTTGTGCTTTCTACTTCAGCAATGCGGGTGTGAAAATTTTGGCGATGGCGTCCGACTCTTTGAAATGGATCGAGTACCTGACGCCGTTCGGATTTTATTCGCCAACCAACGCCATCGAGTCTAGTCAGCACGGAGTATGGAGGTTGCTGCATCTATTGAGATACGATGACGCAGGACAAATTGTTGCTTCAGGTCCGCTGCTAAACAATCTGGTCTTACTGTTGATTGGTGGCCTACTTTATTGGTGGGGCAGCAGGATTTTCCACCGTCGAGATTTGCCGGCACCGGTATAATGGACGGTGAAAGCGCAGAACAACTATGAACGATCAAAATCCAGCCCACTCCGACGCAACCACAAACGAGGAAATAAATCCGAATCCTTCATCGTCAGCCAAAATTTCGTCGCTTTCGTTGCTCAACCTTTTTGCAATCGGACTCGCGGTTTCAATTTTACTGGCCATCACTCAACGTATTTCGCCGATCGTGTCGTTTAATGTAATGATGATTTGTATTTTTGGAATCGCAATCGGATTGGTGATGCTGGCCTTGTTTCGCACGTCTGGCGAACGTGATCCCACCAGCCCCGAAGTCGTCGCTTCGGTTCCCGATCCGATGACAGCTAACGCGATCGTTGGTGTTTTGAAAGAAGGCGGCATCAACGCGACCACGACGGGCAGTTATACGTCGGGTTTCCAAACTGAAATTGCCAGCGACGTTCAAGTTGTCGTCGCATTCCAAGACGCAACTGAAGCACGGGAGTTGTTGGCCGATCGCAATGACATCGACGACCCGTAACTTCATTGATTAAATCGTCGCGATAATCCGGTGTCGCCAAAGATTTCGCTTGCTACGCGTCCAGTTTTCCCTTGTCGCGCAGAAAGGCAATGACTTGGTCAGCCAGTTGTTCCACGGGCAGATCGCCTTGAAGATGAATTTCGGGTTTGAGCGGCGCTTCGTACGGCGCATCGATTCCGGTAAAGCCTTTGATTTCGCCTGCGCGAGCTTTCTTATAAAGCCCCTTCGGGTCTCGTTGTTCGCAAATTTCAATCGGCGTATCGACGAAGACTTCGATAAAGTCAAACTTGGAATCCGTTCCACCGACGACCGTTTCACGGACACGATCGCGATCCGAACGGTAAGGGCTGACAAAAGCCGTCAACGCAATCAAACCGGCTGAGCAAAAAATTTCAGCCACACAACCAATTCTGCGAATGTTCTCTTCTCGATCCTGCGGACCAAAACTTAACCCAAACCGTTTCGAAAATTCCTCACCATGAACAGGCTGCAAAAGCTCCGGGCTGGCGTTGAGTCCATGACGGATATTGTCGCCATCAAGAACGAAGCTGCGAGCGCTCAGTTCATTGAGTTTGGCGTCAACACAATTGGCGACCGTGCTTTTACCGCTTCCGCTCAATCCTGTAAACCAAACCACGCAACCACGCTGCCGTTCAACGGACTGCTCGTGCCAAGTTACCAGTGTCTTTTCTGTCATCAAATCTTAAACCTGTGTGATTGTTAAAAAAGCAATATAGTTGGCCGACGCAGAATTGGAAACATCGCACGTAGTCGGACACGTTGGATGCAAGGATTCCCGTCAACAACGCGAATTTTCAAGCTTTCTTCAATTGTGCCAACACGGTTTCGGGACACGTTTGATCGTGTTGTTTCAAGAACTCCCGATATTCTTGTGGGTTGTTCAGGTTTAGGAAGGATGTCAAGTTTTCGTCCACCGAACGAATGTCTTCAACAGGAACATGAAGTGTGAACAAAGCATCGCTCAAGCTGGAAACGCGCAAATTCTTTTCTTGAATAAGTGAATCAATTTTGGCAATGGTATCCGGCGAAGTCTGATAGATTGCCGACATGCCATAAATTCGATGTGGCGTTCTTGCGTGATCCTTTGGAACGATGGCTTCGATACGCGAGTCACTGATATCGTGGGCGAGGAAGCGAACAAACAGCGGCTTGATCAATGGCGTATCACAACAAGTGACAAACGCCCAACGGCAATTTGATTGGACTTCCTTCAGCCCGACACGGATGCCTTCCACTGGCCCCAGCCCATCGATCTCATCGGCTAAGATGCGAATTCGATCTGTCTGGAATAACTCGATCGTTTTGGTCAACTCGACTATTTCAGCAACATTCTTTCGATTGCCAACGATCACCACGGGCCCGTCGACCGTTGGCAAAAGCTGTTCGACGACACATTCGAGGAAAGTCTTTCCCAAAAACGGAAGCTTGAATTTTTCGTATCCCATCCGGCTCGATGAGCCACCACAAAGCACGACTGCCCCCAGCTCTTCAATTTTTGGATGGACAGTGTTCATGGGTGAGGAGTGACTCCGGTCATTTTGTTTGACGCAGGTTTCGGGTACGTTAGGTTACTTAGTTCCGTGGCGGACGCTGCCAGCGTCCGAGCCCAATGGAAACTAACACTGAAAGAAACTAGCGTCCTCCTCGACCCATCTAACCAAAGCTAAACTCAGACTTCGATGATCGTGGACGCAACATCATAATGCCATTACAGCTTCAAAAACACGCCAAACTCGATTTGCCAATTAATGCCGAAAGCATTCGCCCGGAAAGGGTTCGCGGTCTAAATGAATCAGCGATCGGCAATCTTCCAATCTATCAAGGCAACGAAAAAGTTACCGTTAGCGATCTATTCGCGATCAACGGATCCGCCGACGAAGACGACACTGTTCATTTTTCGGGCGACCTTCGTTCGGTCAACCGAATTGGTTCAACGTTAGAATCCGGAACGATCTTGATCGATGGCAACGTTGGAAGACACGTAGGAAGCTACATGTCGGGCGGAAAGATTGTCGTGCGAGGAGACGCCGATGACTTCCTCGGAATGGCGATGACCGGTGGCGAGATTCACGTCACAGGTAATGCGGCTAACCATGTCGGCGCAAATTATTCCGGTGCACCAATTGGCATGAACCGCGGTACGATCTTGATCTCAGGCAATGTTGGCAGTGGATGTGGACAATTCATGCGTCGCGGAACCATTGTTGTTGGTGGCGACGCAGGAGACATGGCAGGCTGGAACATGATCGCCGGCACCTTAATCGTCTTGGGGGATGTTGGTGCTGAATGTGGTACCAACATGAAACGCGGCACGATTATTTTGGGCACGCAAACGGCGGACAGTTTCTCGACGTTTGCACGAGGAGAGCAGGGCAGTCCGGTGGTTGTCAAAATGCTCGCTAAGTGGCTGGAAAGACAGCGTTGCGAATTGATAGGTGATCGCTTAGGTGTTTTGCAAAAAAAGTTTCAACATTTTCACGGCGATCTGTTGACCGGTGGACGAGGTGAAATTTTCGTTCGCTGTGAGGATTGATCCGAATCAACGTGGCTGCATGATTCGGTTCGTCGAGTTATTCGTCAAACGACGGCGGCGGCACACCCTCTCTGCCGTAGAACTGCGTAATGTCGATTCCTTTGCTGCGTTGTTCTTCTTCCAACAACTTCATACGAACCTCCATACGTTCGAGAGTCCGTTGAAGTTTGGGAACAATTTCGGTCAACGGATCGACTTGTTTCTTTTGTGGGATTTTTGGATAACCCATTTGGCGTTGTAATGCGAGGAACAGATAGTGCGGCTCCTTTTTGCGATTGGCCAGCGCGATACGTCCTTCCTGTTCGCTGAACAACAACGGCTTGGGTCGATCCTTCTCATCGCGAATATCATTCTTCTTGAGGTAGTGCTCGCTGTGTACATAAACCAAATCAGCAATCTCAAGGATGCCAAGTTGATGCCGGACTTTCAAGATCCAGTGCGACCACTCGTCGTCAAATAGCGGATCGGCAGACATTGCGGTCAGACCAAAATCATAATCCAGTCGATGACGACAAAGCGCTTCGAATTGGAAAAAGAACATCGCCGGAGACTCGGCATTCTCCGATCGAAATTTAGCGTCGAAGTGCAACAACTGAAACGCAGTGCACATATCGAACTGACCGTGATCTTCTTCGGCCTGTTTCACCAGAAAGGTTTGATACGGGACAAAGTAGTGATGCATCTTGGTCATCGCCGTCGCCATAGTGCCAACGTGCCGAATCTCGGCCAGCAAGTAGTCGATCGCCATCGGTAGCTTGGTCGTGGCCAGGACTTCTTCACGAATTTGAACCAGCAACTCCTGCAACGGTTCTGACTGCACACGCTCCGACATCGCCTTATACATATAGGCTTGCTCGACGTACTCTTCGCGGCTTAGTGGATTCGGCTTCAACGTCGACCAGTCGTTAGATTTGAGGAGGGAGAAAGCTCCCGTTTCAACAAGGGGATTTTCACTAGAGTGCGTTTCAAAACAGAGAGACTTTGGCGATCACAATCAGTTTTGAAGCAGCATCGTCTAATTTTCGCAGAGTAAAGTTGCGGGTCAACTCCCCGTCGCAACAACAAACCGTTAATTCCAACCCTCAAACCAACAGTCGTCTTAAGATTTGAGAATCTTGGTTCTATTTTCGCCACAAAGCACGAAGCAATCAGCCTCAATGAATTTAGCCAACGTCCTACTGACTACTCAACATCTTCGTAGTCTTCTTCGTCGTACTCTTCATCCTCGTATTCTTCGCCGTCGTCTTCGTACTCCTCTTCATCGTCTTCGTACTCTCCTTCTTCCTCTTCTTCGCCTTCTTCCTCTTCATCTTCGTACTCATACTCGTACTCGTCTTCATGCTCGGCGTCTGCGTCTGCGGCCAAGCTTTCCAAGTACTCTTCGTCGTCTTCTTCGTACCCCTCTTCTTCCTCTTCTTCCTCTTCCTCTTCTTCGTATTCGTCTTCAACTTCTTCGTCGGCGGGAGCCTCAGTCAACACGCTGGTTGATTGAGCCATGTGAGTTACCCGTGATGTCAACTTTTCAATGCTCGCCAGCGGTGTTGGAACGACGTCCTCTTCGCCTGGTTCTTCTACGGAATCTTCGGTGGCTTCGTCGACCCAGTCTTCATCGTTAACCGGATTACCATTGCCCGCCAAGATGTTTTGCCACATCTCGGACGTGATCAAAACTTCGCGGGACTTCGACCCATTGTACGGACCCACGTATCCGTCTTCGGCCATGTAGTCCACTAAGCGGGCTGCGCGACCGTAGCCGATACCCAAGGCTCGTTGTAGCAGCGACAAACTTCCTCGTTGTTCGCGGGCAACAATCTCAACCGCGTCATTGTAAAGCTCATCACGGCTGTCCGATCCGCCAGATTTCTTTGAACCTTTGCCACCTTCTTCGTCCGGCTTTTTGACTTTGATGTTGATGAGCTCTTCGACAAAGTTAGACTCGCCTGTACTTGCGGACCCGGTAATGTCGTCGATTTCTTTGTCGCTAAGATACGTTCCCTGACCACGCAACAGGTTGCTGGTTCCCGGCCACAAGAAGAGCATATCACCGCAACCCAGTAATTTGTCAGCGCCCATCGCATCGAGAACAACACGGCTGTCTGTTTTACTTGCGACCTGAAACGAAATTCTGGCTGGCAAGTTCGACTTGATCAGACCGGTGATCACATCGACGGTCGGCTTCTGCGTTGCGAGAATCAAGTGAATACCGACGGCGCGGCTTTTCTGCGCCAGACGAATAATATGCTGCTCGACCTCTTTTCCTGAAGTCATCATCATGTCCGCGATCTCGTCGGCAACGATCACGATGAACGGAAGCGTTTCCGGAATCGCTTTTTCTTCTTCAGGAGTCTCGGGCTTAATGCGATCAATCAAAGTCTCTCGATCAAGCTCGTTGTACGAAGTCACATGTCGCACGCCTGCCTTAGCCAGCAATCGGTACCGCTGTTCCATCTTCTCAACCGCCCACGCGAGGATGGCTTCCGCCTTCCGCATGTCGGTAACCACGGGATGCATCAAGTGAGGAAGCCCACCGTATCCGCTCATCTCGACCATCTTGGGGTCAATCATCAACATGCGAACTTCATCCGGACGGCGCGTCATCAAGATGGAACAAATGATCGCGTTCAAGCAAACACTTTTACCGGTACCCGTTCGACCAGCGATCAGCAAGTGCGGAAGTTTTGCGAGGTCGGCGACCAATGGAGCTCCAACGGCGTCAGCACCGAGGAACAAAGGAACTTTCATTTTCTTGATCTGTGATTCGCATTGCTCCATCACGCCGCGCATCGTTACCGTTTCGCGAGTCTTGTTCGGAACTTCGACACCGACACTGTTCTTACCCGGAATCGGCGCGACGATCCGCACGCTTGGGACGCGCATCGCAATCGCGAGGTCGTCGGCAAGGCTAACGATTTTTTGCAGTCGCAGACCAGGCTCCAAATCAATTTCATATTGAGAAATCACCGGTCCAGTTTCAATTTCAACGACTTTCACGTTGTAACCAAATTGCTTACACGTCTGTTCAAGAATCGCGGCTTTCTGCAACGACTCGCGTTTCTGTAGTTCAAACGGAACTGGCTTGGCTCGTTCGAGCAGACTCATTGGCGGCAAACTGTAATCTGCCAACGAATCGACTTGCGATGCAGCGTCAAGCTGACTCATCACCAGCTCACGCTCGGAAGGTGGCTTTGGTGGTACGAACTTAACCGGAGGTGGAGTCTTTTTCGCAGGCGCTTTGACACGGAAGTGCGGTTTCGGAATGATTGACTTTTTACCACCAGAAGATTTCGCCGCAGGTGCTTTTTTCGCAGGAGCAAGCGCCGGAACCGGAGTCTTGGTATTGTTAGCGATGTTGATTGCGGCGGCCGGTGCGCCGACGTCTTCGAATTCCGAATCTTCTTCGTCTTCGTATTCTTCCTCGTCCTCTTCGTATTCTTCTTCGTCCTCTTCATACTCGTCTTCGTCTTCGCTACCAACTTCCAGTTCAGCTTCGCTGTTGCGGCGGCGGAAACGAATCGTGCGTGGGCTTTCGTCTTCCTCTTCTTCGTATTCTTCGTCCTCAAATTCATCTTCAAGGTCGCTTTCGAGATGACTGTCGGTCCCGTTGAACCAGCTCACGAATCGATGCAAGATTCCAAACGGCAACACGGCAGTGGCAGCAACCAACGCCGGGGCAAATGCCAATCGGCCCGCGCGGAATACCAAGTACTCCGACCACATCATCATGCCGGTCATAGCCAAGGCAGCGAAGACGACGAGCGTGCCGACAGATCCCAATTGTGATCCGACAAGCCCGCTTCCAAGTGCGCCCAAAAATCCACCGGGGCCGATCAAGGGTCCAATCGAGTTGGCAGGAATCAACATAGTTGCCAGTGAGCACAAACACACCAACGATACCGCCCAGCCAATCGTCTTGAGCCAGGGATTGGCTAACGATCCACGCCGGAACAAACTGATCTCGAGGGCCACCATTCCAATGACGAGAAAATAGACACCAATGCCCAGAACATTGTTGAGCATGTTGGCAGTCCACGCGCCGAGTTTACCGCAAGCATTGTTGAACTCGAGGTTCTCTGGATAGACAACTTGATCCGGCTGGTATATCGAATTGAGCAAACCGCCATTGGTGGCAACGGGGTCAGCAGGATCGTACGTGGCCAAAGCGGCAACGAGAAAGACAATCAACGCCAACAAGGTGATGGCGATAATATCGTTTCGGATAACTCGCGGTTCTGACATGTCAATTTTCGCAAAGTGATGCTAGGTAAAATCGGCGCATCCATGCTGGTCAAGCGGTATCACTCGGCGCAGCAGATCCTTGCTCGCGAAACTAGAACGATACCTAATCAGAATCGGCAATCGGCTTGGCGAACGTCAGATCGGCTATTCGAGATCGCTTAACCGTGCGAAAGAGTTTTCCCAACACAACCGGCTTAACGCGAAAAAACCAGAGCGTGTTTGTTGGGCGTTGACCCTAAGCGCAACGGGTGCCATGCTTCACGCTTGCGTGAGCATGCTTACGCAAGCGTAAACATGGCACTCAAAAAACTGGTCATCGCAGGTCTGATGGCCCACTAGCGAAACGTACAACCACGAGAGTCGAACGAACAAGCAGGCTTTGGTGCTTGGGCGGATAAAAACTGGCTTACGCGATTCTTATCTAAGTGTGGATCGCTCGGCCATCGACAGCTAGTGCCGCTTCTTGCATGATTTCCGAAAGCGTCGGATGAGCATGACAACATCGAGCGAGGTCTTCACTCGAAGCGCCAAAGTTCATCGCGATGGCGGCTTCGGCGATCAAGTCACCGGCGCGAGGACCGATGGCATGGACACCGAGGATGCGATCGGTCTCTTTGTCGGCCAGAATTTTGATTTTGCCTTCGGCATCGCCCATCGCCCGAGCTCGGCCATTGGCTCCGAACGGGCAAGCCCCTTTGCGGTACGCGATACCGGCTTCTTTTAACTGCTCTTCTGTTTTCCCGACCGATGCGACTTCTGGGTGTGTGTAGACGATCGCTGGGATTGCATCGTAGTTGACGTGCCCAGTCCCTTTAACCAGACGCTCGACAACCGCAATCCCTTCCTCCGAAGCTTTGTGAGCCAGCATTGCGCCGCCAATACAATCACCAATCGCGTAAACGCCTGCGGCCGATGTTTGCAAATGCGAGTCGGTCGTGATGAAGCCACGTTTATCCGTTTGCACGCCAGCGGCTTCCAGCCCGATGGTCTTGGTGTTTGGAGTTCGTCCTGCCGAGACCAAAACACGGTCGCATTCGAGAGACTTGTTGTCTTTAATGCTGACGATGCACTTCTTGCCTTTCTTTTCAACTCCCTCGACCCACATGCTGGTCCGGAATTCAATTCCTTGCTTCTCAAAAGTCCGTCGAGCAATTTTGGCAATCTCATGATCAAGACCGCCCAACACCGTATCCATCGCTTCAAGAATAATGACTTCGGCTCCAAGTCGACCCCAGACCGAACCGAGTTCCAAGCCGATATACCCGCCACCGATAACCACCAAACGTTTCGGCACGCTAGTGTAAGAAAGCGCCGCAGTGCTGTCGCCGATCGTATCGCCATCAAGTTTGATGCCGGGCAGACTCATCGGTACGCTGCCCGTGGCGATGATAATATTTTTTGCGGATAACGTTTGTCCGTCGGAGACTTCGATCTTGTTGTTGCCAACCAGCTTTCCACGCCCAACAATCGCGGTGACTTTGTTTCGCTTCAGCAACATCGCAATGCCGCCAGTGAGTGTGTCGACGATTTCGAGTTTCCGTTTCATCATCACGCCAAGATCAACGGTCAGCTTCGTTGCCGAGATGCCGTGGTCCATCATGTGATCGCGAGCTTCGACCAGCAAGTGACTGGACTCAAGCAACGCTTTGCTAGGAATGCAGCCGACACGCAAACAAGTTCCGCCGAATTTTTGATTCTCATCGACGACGGCCGTCTTAAGTCCTAACTGAGCAGCGCGAATCGCCGCAACATAGCCACCTGGACCGCCACCAAGAACGACGAGATCAAAATTACTTTCAGACATAAGTGAGCGTTTTCTTTGCTAGTTTTTGTTGTGAACGTCGTTGGATTCGCGTTGACGGAAAATCATTTGTTACGGATTAAACTTCGAGAAATAGCCGTGCCGGCTCTTCCAAAACTTCCTTGATCGTCTTCAAGAATGAAACCGCTTCGCGACCATCCACAATTCGATGATCGTAAGTCAAAGCGACGTACATCATTGGACGAATGACGACTTCATCGTTGAGTGCGATCGGCCGCTTTTGAATCGTGTGCAGCCCAAGGATACCGCTCTGCGGCGGATTGACGATCGGGGTTGATAACAGTGATCCGTAAACGCCACCATTACTGATCGTAAACGTACCACCTTCAAGATCACTCGGCGTGATTTTGTTTTGCTGTGCCAAATCTGCCAACACACCAATCTGACGTTCGACGTCTGCAAAACTCATTCGCTCGACGTTGCGAAGGATAGGGACGACCAATCCTTTTCCGCCACCAATCGCGATCCCGATATCGTGAAAGTTTTTCGTGATCACATCATTGCCGCGGATTTCCGAATTGATTGCCGGAAATCTTCTCAGACCTTCAACGGCAGCCTTGGCAAAGAATGACATGAATCCAAGTTTGACTCCGTGCTTTTTCTGAAATGGTTCCTTGTATTTTTTTCGCAACTCCATGACCGGTTCCATGTCGATTTCGTTGAACGTTGTTAACAACGCAGCCGATTGTTGAGCTTCAACGAGTCGCTTGGCGATTGTCCGGCGAATCATACTCATCGGTTTTGCTTTTTCTTCGCGCGGTCCCATCGAATTATTCCACTCGTTGGTTTGTGCTGCGACACTACTTGCGGCCGATGGCGCGCTCGCTGGAACGGGCGGTGAACTGCTGACTGCTGATGCTGCTGAAGGCGCTGGTGCACTACCAGCGTCTGAAGGCCGAAGCCCTTTTTGCTTGATGTAATTCGCAACGTCCTCTTTTAAAAGTCTTCCACCGGGACCAGTGGGCGTAATCGCGTCGGCTGAGATTTTATGTTCGTTCAACATACGCTCGGCGGCCGGCATGATGATCGAGTTGCCATCTGGCGCTGCTGCGGGAGCGTCGGCGACTGCCGTTGCTGTTCCACCGGCGGCAGCCGAAGTCTTGGCTGAATTTCCAGCGGGAGCTTTTGCCGATTCGTCGATGACGCACAGCAACGCTCCAATTTTCAGGATATCACCTGCTTTGGCTTTGATTTCTTTCAAGACTCCAGCAGAAGGCGCAACAAGCGCCTGAGAGGCTTTTTCGGATTCGAGTTCGACAATTTCTTCGTCCCGCTCGACCCAGTCGCCTGGTTTCTTATACCACTCGAAGACTTGGACTTCCTGGATTGAATCACCAAATTCGGGCACTGTGACGTCAGCCATTTGATTTCCTGTTTGAGTTTTAACTCGGACTGTAGGTGTAACTTGTGGGTTTGTTTTGCGGGCTTGTTTTGCGGGTTCAAGTGAACAAAAGACTTGTCAGGCTGTCGCAGTCTTCGACTCGCCCATCGCTGCTGCGAACAACTCCGCGTGCTCGATTTCGTGCGATTGCTTTGAGCCCGTCGAAGGACTCGCCGAAGCCGGACGGGAAACGCACTTGATCTTGAAATCGTCCAAGCCCAATTCGTCCCACTTGACCTTGATGAAATACCAAGGCCCCATGTTCAGGGGTTCTTCCTGCACCCAATAAATTTCGGTGTCCGCTGGATAGCTCTCCAGCGCATTTCGTAATTGTTGGGCAGGAAACGGATAAAGCTGTTCGATCCGGATGACGGCAAAGTCTTTGCGTTTTGATTGTTCGCGAAGTTTCAACAATTCGACGCCGATTTTTCCGGCCGTAAGCAAAATTCTCGTGGGACGATCTTCGCCCGTCACTTCTGCATCAGGAATAAGGCGTTGGAATTGCCCCGAGCAGAAATCCTCCAGCTCGCACATGACCTTTGGTTCACGCAGCAAATTCTTGGGAGTGAAAATGACCAGCGGTTTACGCCATTTACGTTTGACTTGACGTCGCAAAACATGAAAGTGCTGAGCAGCGGTTGTCGGCACAACAATCTGGACATTGTCTTCAGCGCAGCCCATCAAGAATCGCTCCATACGCCCGCTGCAGTGTTCCGGTCCTGAGCCTTCAAATCCATGCGGCAGCATCATGACCAATCCGCTCAGCCGACGCCATTTGTCTTCTGCGCTATAAATGAACTGGTCAACAATGACTTGAGCCGCATTGTAGAAGTCTCCAAACTGAGCTTCCCAAATGATGAGACTCTCCGGCGCGTCGAGACTGTAGCCATAATCAAACCCAAGCACACCGGCTTCGGAAAGCGGGCTGTTAATAATCGAAACGTTGGCTTGTTTTTCGTCAATATGACGAAGCAAGTCATGCGGGCGACCTGTGTTGGTATCGAAAAGGACCGCATGTCGCTGACTGAATGTTCCGCGTTTACAATCCTGACCAGAAAGTCGAACCGGATGCCCTTCCAGTGCCAGTGAACCAAAAGCCGCCAACTCTGCGGTCGGCCAATCGACAGGGCGCTTTCCGTCCGCCGTTTCACCACGCGCGACCATCAACTTTTTCAGTTTTCGATTGGGCTCAAAATCGTCCGGGCACTGAGACAGTCTTTTTAATACGTACGTCAGCTTCCCCATCGGGACTCCGGTGTCGACGTCATCGATCTCCGGTTCGATTCCGCCATCGTACTTTTCCCAGAACCCGCCAAGGGTTTGCGTGTCGGGCTCAAATTGCTTGACGTTTTTCGCCGTCTGAAATTCTTCTTCAAGTATTTCTCGACGAACTTCAACAAGTCGATTGGCTTCTTCCGCTGTTACTTCCTGCATTTTCAACAGGCGATTCAAATATCCGTCGCGAACCGTCGGAAGCGAATCGATCTTTTGGTACATCACCGGCTGCGTGAATCGAGGCTCGTCGCTTTCATTGTGACCGTTCCGCCGGTAGCAATACATATCGATGACTACGTCACGATGGAACGTACGTCGGAATTCCATCGCCAGGTTAATCACTTGCGCAACGGCTTCGGGATCTTCGCCGTTAACGTGGAAGATTGGAATCTGCAACATCTTGGCAATGTCACTGGCGTAAGTCGTTGATCGTCCTTGAGCTGGATCAGTCGTAAATCCAACCTGATTGTTGACAATCACATGCAGCGTTCCACCAACTTTATAGCCTGGCAATTGACTTAGGTTCAACGTTTCTTGAACGACGCCTTCCCCTGCAAACGCTGCGTCGCCATGAATCAACACGCACATCTTTTCTGCGTGCCAGAAATCGCTCGCACGATCTTGCTTACTCCGGCATCGACCCATGGCAACCGGATTCACAAACTCGAGATGACTTGGGTTGAAGCACAGCGAGATATGAACTTCCTTGCCCGCCATTGTTTTGTAGTCGCAACTGTGACCAAGATGATAAAGGACATCACCTCCGCCACGATTCGCGTTGGGAGTAGGATCTTTGAATCCCCAGAAAATATTCTTGGCGCGCTTGCCCATGATGTTAGCCAAAACATTCAGCCGTCCACGGTGAGCCATTCCCAACACGATTTCGCCGACACCATGCTGTGCCGATTTTTCAATCGCCAAATCCAATAGTGGGATCAACGTTTCTGCGCCTTCCAACGAAAACGTTTTGGCTCCGCTGAATCGCTTGCGAGTAAACTCTTCAAAAATCACCGCATCGGTAAGCTTGGTCAGAATGCGCATTTGAGTATTGCGATCCAGCTCGATCCGGTTTTGCGAACTTTCCATCCGACTTTGCAGCCAATGACGGACTTCATGATCGTCGATATGCATGAATTGAGCGCCGATCGATCGACAATAAGTCGAACGCAGCAGTTCAACGATCTCTTCAAGCGTTTGAAAGTTTTGCCCCCCAACGGTTCGAGCCGAAAATTTTTGCTTCATGTATTCAGGAAGCAAGCCATAAGATTCCGGGTTGAGCTCGCTGTTTGATTTGCGAGGAATTCCCAACGGATCAATTCGAGCTTCGAGGTGACCGCGAACTCGGAATCCACGCACGAGTTGATCGACACGATCTTGCAACTGCGCGAAGCTCTGACTGTTTGTTGTTGGCGTAGGAATCGCCGCACCAACATTCCCGGGAATGGCCGGAGCGGAGCTGTGCAATCCATTGATAGTCCCAGGTTCAAAGTTTTCAAAATACGATTGCCATTCACGTGGCAACGAGGAAGGGTCTTTTTGAAAATCTTCGAATAAGCTGTCGACGTAGGCTCGACTAAAAACGTTCATCTTATAATCGCCAGTCTTTGGCACTCGTTGGTTCGAGCGAGATGGGGGCCATGGGTCGCAAAGAATCCAGTTCCCTTGCAAGACCCAAATTGACTCAACTCTCAAATCAAAACGTAATACAAACTGACAGTTGCCAACGTACACGCAAGAACAAGTTTAAGGGTGAATCAACTTTCTTAAAATTTATCCAATTGACCTACACTGGGCTATCCGCATCTGGTCTTTTTTATCGGGATTCAAGGAATCTTTTTTCTTAACCAAAAGGTCGTTTGGCTCAGTGGACGCGGCATGTTTGATTTGCCAGATCTATAGCCGCGAACCCCGTGTTGACTTGCTGCAATTTGATTTTGTGTGAAATAACGGGACAATATCAACTAACTTGCCAAGTAATTCTGTTGGAGAACGCAATGCCCCAAGTGACCACAAGAACTCGTCGGCGATTTTTGCAGGATGTTGGTACAGGGATGTTGATTGCCGGATTAGGCAGTAACTTGGTCGCTGACCTTGGCGTTGCCGCCGAATCAATCGATCGCGATCCAGTTTCCAACCCCTACGGGACGCTCGCTCCCTGGGTCGCCCGCATGCAAGAGCTCGATCCAGACAAACTCCAAGTCAAAATGGTAGATGAGCTACAAAAGGGAAGCGTGACGTTGCGCGAACTTGTTTCTTCAGCGGCTTTGGCCAACGCAGAAACATTCGGTGGTCAGGATTATGTTGGGTATCACGCAGAAATGGCGTTAATTCCTGCTTTGGAAATGGCTGCCGATCTTGATGAACCGCGAAAACCGTTGCCGGTCCTTAAAGTCATCTACCGAAACTCCAGCCGCATCCAACAATTCGGCGCCAACAAGAAGACGCTTCAACCGATCGAGGGGGAGAAGAAAAAAGTCTCGGTCGATCGATTCGGCCCCGAACTGAGAAGGCTCGTCCGCGAAGCCGACATGGACAAAGCGGAAAAGTTATTTGCAACTGTGCATCAAAACGATCCCTCCGCCGCATTTGACACGTTGCTGTACACCATCGCTGATGAAGTCGATGTGCATCGGTTCGTACTGGCCTATCGAGGCATGGGCTTGATCAACATCGCCGGCAATGCTCACGCTCACACATTGTTGCGACAGTGCGTACGACATTGCGTTGGTTCGGAGCAACGACGCATGGACAAAGGCCGCAAAGCATCTCCAATTCGTGAGCACTTGCCAAAACTGCTCGATGAATTTGGATTGGTCGGAAAACCGATTGGCGATCGAGAGCCAGGCGTCGAATGGCTGAAAACATTTAGTGAGACCATTTACGATTCGACCAAATTCGAATCGAGCCGCGCAGTCGCCGCTGCGCTTGCCGAAGGTATTTCCCCAACGTCAATTTGCCAAGCCATCTCAATGGCATGCAACCAATTGACGTTGCGACAAGGAGGTAACCCGTTGCGAACGCATGGCGCATCCAATGGAGTTCATGGCAGCGACGCAGCGAACGCCTGGCGGCACATGATCAACAGTGCGAATGATCTCAATCGTAAAGTCGGATTGCTGGTGTCGGCTTGGCATACGGGTCGCTACGACCAATGGCAAACGGAATCGTATCCATTAGAAGAACATTTCGAAAAAGTCAAATCTGAAAAACCAGATCAACTACTTGGCATTTGCGAAGAAGCGATTCGCGGCAACGACCAAGGCACTGCGGCAGCTGCCATCCATCGCTATGGAGATCTGGGATACGACACCAACGCGGCATTCAACCTGATGCTGAAGTACGCGATCAGCGAAGACGGACGTTTGCACAGCGAAAAGTTTTATCGAACGGTCAAAGAAGAATTCGGGTTTTTACCGCAAGAGTTTCGCTGGAACCAACTTGTTGCTTTAGCTCGCGTCTCAGCAAGTGCATTTGCGTTCGATGTCAAAGACAATCATGGCCATCGTGCGCCTGGCTATGTCGAAGCATGTGAATTGCTGGGGGTTGAAGCCTGAATGGATTGAGACGCGCGAAAATGAGAATCTGAAATCTGAAATCTGAAATCTGAAATCTGAAATCTGAAATCTCATCTCAATTCAATTCAATACTCAATTGTCAGTTCAGTTCTCAAATTTGAAATCTCAAATATTCGATCCATCAATCAAAAAGGGCTTTAAATGAAGATTAAATCCTTGCCGAATTCGAATGCCACAAACCTTCGGGGGCTCTTTCTCCTCGTGATTGTCGCAATGATCGGACTGCCCCATCATGCATCGGAAAACGCAACCGCCCAGAACATCGACTGGAAGTCAGACCTTGAGTTTCTTGCACAAGAGCTTCCTGCGCGACACATCGACCTGTTCGCCAACATCGACCAAGCCACTTTCGAAACAAAAGTGAATCAGCTTTCCCAGAACATCGGCGACACGAAATCGAATTCCGCCACAATGGAGCTAATGAAACTGATTGCCTCCGTTGGTGATGGGCACACGAGCACTTTCCCAGACCAAGCCAATCTTCATTACTACCGCGTCAACGTTCGGTGGTTTGAAGACGGAATCTTCGTACGGGCGATCGACCACCGCCACCAGGAACTGGTCGGTGCCAAACTGACCGGTGTCGGAGGCCTGAAAACAGAAGAAATTGTAAAAGGATTTACCGAGCTGTTTTCGCACGACAATGAATGGGGCGTTTACAAAACGATCGATAAACAATTTCCGACGTTCGAGTTTCTTGAGCATCTCGGAGCAACCAACAGCGACGGCACGGCGACTTTTCATTTTGAAAAAGGCAAGAAGAAAAAGTCGATTACGCTGGAAGCCGTTTCTGGGGCAGACTTTCAGAAAGTGAAGATTGTCAATTCGTACGCGTTGGGGATGATGAAACCATCTGTCTATCTCGACTTGATGATCAAGGACGAACGCGGTCTGCCGTTTTGGAATGAATACCTACCCAAGAAAAAAACGTTGTACTTCAAGTACAACCAATGTCGCGACCCCGAAGGATTTAAGAAATTAGTCAACGGCACCGCAGGATTCATCAAGCAAAACGATGTTGAAAAGTTTGTGTTGGATTTACGCGACAACTCCGGTGGCAGCTCGCTTGTGTTCAAACCTTTGCTGGATTATCTGCTGAACAACGAAGAGTTTAACCAAACGGGCAAGTTGTTCGTGCTGGTTGGTCGAGATACATTTTCTTCGGGGATGTTTGCTGCCGTTGACATGCGACAGACGAACGCGATTTTTGTCGGCGAACCAACGGGATGCAAACCAAATCATTTCGGCGAAGTGCAGACGTTCCAACTCCCGAGTTCGGGGTTGACCGTTCAATACTCAACGAAATCATTCCAATTGTCAGAAGCCGACGAAGCCACCTTCGAGCCTGATGTTCGCATCACCTACAAAGCCAAAGAGTTCCTGAAAGCTTTCGATCCAGCGCTCGATGCGGTTTTCAAATACAAGGCGTCAGATCAGAACTAAACTTCGCTCTTGGCAAACGGCATCCAACAGGATTGGATTGATATGGGAAAAATCGGAACTCTCAAACGGCATTGGTTCCTGCGAGGACTGGCCGTCGGTTTCATTTTGGTAGCCGCTGCCAATGCGAGTTCCTATTTTTTTCGTTCCGAAGGTTGGACAGACTTGATCGGAGCGACTGCCAATCAATCGGAAGCGATTGGGTTTCCATTCGAGTTGTGGCGCGAGAATCAAACCTACGACGGATGGATGATCGATCTCAAAATGACGGGTCTGAATGGAGCCGTTGCTCTTTTGTTTGGCTCGGCGATCGGTATTTTGCTTGTCCTATATCGCGGAACGTTTAATCGCTGGATCGAAGAGTTTGAAAACGACGAAGATTTTTCAAAACTCAATCAACCTTTGAAGATTCAGTTTTCGCTCAAAGGCATGTTGATCGCAATCACCGCGATTTCTGTTATCGCGGCGATAATCAATACGTGGGGCGCTTGTCCCGAAGTTCTGGCCGCCATTTACTTCCTGGGGCCGCTGGCCTTAGTGGCATTGGCGATGACGCCCGGTGGAATCAAGTGGGAACATCGCGTGGTGATATTGTTGATCCTGGCCGTTGCGATGTTGGTCGCAGTGGTTGTGGCAGGCATTCAGATGGGCATGGATATCGACCGCGTGTTGTTTGGCATCTTCCTTTGCTGGACTCCGCAAAGTGCGCTGGCGGCGCTGGTGCTGACTTGCGGTCTGGTGGTTCAACGGATGCGCCGCAGTGAGCCACAACCGGCCAACCAATGACCACACAACACAAATATCGGAAACCACTAGGCTTGCGTTTTCTTCATGTGAATTTTTAGTTGCGCGATTTCTCTTTCGAAACCACCAGACAGAATTGGGAATCGGCACCAGGTTTTCGGATCGAGATTTTTTTCGTCAACATGAAACGACGGTGCGTACCGTTCACGTTTCCATTGATTGCGACACCAAAGACGGAAGAACCGAATCGTCCACTCGCCAAGCGTTGCCCTATCGAATTGCTTAAACTCCAAAACCGCGTGATCAAAAACTTCGACTGGAAGCATCTTGTCACTGATCGCCCATCGTTCGACGGCGTCGAGGACTTCGTAAGGCATCAAGTCACCTTCGTCAGTCTGATCATTTTCTTGCGGACGAAGCTCAGCAGTTGGTTGCTGGGCGTTGACCGTTGAAAGCGCGGCAATCGGTTGAGCTCCAACGGGGCCGGTCGTCTCCATCCATTTCAACCAGATTCGTAAATAAGCTTTGTCGATACCGGCAATCGGACTGATTCCTCCCGACGTGTCGCCGTCCATGGTTGCATAACCTACCGCCGCTTCGCTCCGGTTGCTGGTCGAAAGCAATAACGCATTGTTTAGATTGGCCAACATCCAAATGCCTGGCGATCGCACGCGTGCCTGAATGTTTTGAAGCGTGATATCGTGTTTTTCCCAAGTCAATTTCTCACCGATCGCATCACTGATAACGTTTTTGTATCCTTCGACCAAGCCGTCGACATCGAACTCATAATGCGTTGCATTGACGGCCTCGGCGACTGCTTTGGCTGCGTTGCGTGTAACGTCACCGCTATTTCGCGTTGATTGATAAGCCGTCGTCAGCATGTGTTTTATCAAAGCATCAATGTCAGTTGGCTTTTTCTCGACACCTCGCAAACAATTTTCCAACCGCACGATTAGTTCATCAAAACCGAGCTCATGCTCTGCGAGTCTTAACATCGTCGCAACCAGCGCGACACAGGCTGCCGAGTCGCAACCTCCGCTAAGCGAAACGACGAAACCACCGGAATGACTTTTCCTAACGTAATCGAACAATCCTAACGCAATCGCGCGGGTAAACTCCTCCGCTTTGATGTCCGTTTTTTCTTCCCAATCTTCCTCAAACAATTCGTTCGGATCGAGTTGGCATTTCGGAAAGTCCATTGCCAATTGAATCACGTCTGACTCATCACCATCGACAGACGGTTCAAAGCTTCCGGTCCTAGCACGGACCATTCGTGTCGACTCGATGTTAACGACCGCCGAAGTCAAAAAAGATTTTTGGAAAGAAAGTCGGTTACCACTGGCGACCATTTTGCCGCCAGTAGCGATCATCGCGTCGCCATCAAAGATCGCTCTGCCCGACTCATTGCCAAGTAAATTGGAATACACATAAGTCACATTGAACGCACGGCTTCCTTCGAGGACGAAACGTTGGCGAACTTGATGTTTGTCGAACGCAAAATGACTGGCGCTTGGATTGAGAATAATGTCAGCGCCACGAGCTGCAAGGCTTCCGCCGGGTCGCGTCCCAACCCAAGCGTCTTCGCAGATTTCAAATCCAATCCGAATTCCTCCAACATCAAACAAGAGATCGCCGATTGGATAATTTTTGTCATTGACTTCAACTTCACCGTGAACTTCGCTCGGCCAAGCTTTGAACCAACGAGGCTCATAGTGAATGCCGTCGCCAGCCAAATGTTGTTTGGCGACAAACCCAACCAACGCTCCGTCAACAATGATCGCCGCGCAGTTGAACACGCCACCCGCGTACATGACCGGCACACCCAATGAGACAACCAAGTCTTTCGTATGTGGGAGCAACTCAAACAGAATCTCGATCGCGGTCGCCTGTACGCCGGGCGAATGGAAAGCGTCCTCGCAACCGTAGCCAGTGATGCACAACTCTGGCAGACAAAGGATCGAGACTTCTTCCGCGCGAGCTTGATCCATCGCAGCGATGATGTTGTCGCTATTGTTTTTCCAGTCCAGTGGCGTTTGGTTGAGAACACCGGCAGCGACTTTGATAAGTTTCATCGTGAGCTAACTCCAAGTGGTCGAGTTATGTTGGCCGGCCAGCCAAATCGATTGGTAATCTTTAACGGTTGGTAGCCACGGGCCCTATAGTTTTCAACATTGAACGCTTAACCGCAATGCCAGCGGTGTCTATAATGAAACGTGGCACGGAAAAATGAATAGGGGATTGTATTGGCGAAACGCACGATTGAGTTTGAATGTCCTCGCTGCAAGGCCAGAGCGTCTGCGTCGGCGAACAGAATCGGTCACTCGATGACCTGCAAGTCGTGCGATCGAAAACTACTCATTCCAGCTGCATCGACGACAAATTCTGCGTTTGATGACCTCGATGATGCGGACTCGGACGACGAACTCAAGTTCGCTGACGAGAATTCAACAGATCAGACACTTCACCCTGATTCGGGTTCGGACGATCAGCAGGACAGTGAAGACTTATCACCGATCGCGCTGGATGGAATTAGTGGCCTTGCGAATTTCGAAGAGACTTTCACGCTCAAATGCAAAATTTGCGACTCGCGAATCTATGTTACTCCCGTGAATATCGGCAAGACGATCGAATGCCCAGATTGCTTTACCAAGATCAAAGTTCCCAAGCCGAAGAAAAAGAAAACGGAAACGACCGCTGCGCATAAAAATCCGTTGCCCGATGCCAACACGCTTAAGCAAAAAGATGACATCAATAGCCTCGATGACATTGGACGTCTCGAAGCAATCGAGGAAGTCGATTCGAGTTTTGGTCTCGCTCCGGTGATGGACGACTTGCTGGCTCCGATGCCCGAAGAGGAATTGAACTTTGACGCTCCGGACGAAGCTTACGAAGACCAAGCTGCCGATTCGAGCGATGACGATCTGGAAGTTGAAGAGATCGAAGTGATCGACGTGATCGATGATATTGACGTTGACGATCCGTTTGCCGATGCAGGAGTTGATTCACATGAAAGCGCGAACTCGAAAGCTGCGGCCACGAGAAACCGAATCGATCTCGACGTCGACAACGATCTGGATTTGGCCGGTGAATTAAGCTTGGATCCCGAACTGCCTTTGCCTCCAGAAGTTTTGGCAAACGCGCCGATTCAGACATCGGACGACGAACAAGCGTCACCTGAAATCGATGATGAAGATGAGATCGAGCTGATCGATGAAGCCCCGGACATTGCCAACCAACGTATGGCATTCGCACCAAAGCCTAAGACAAAGGAAAAGACCAAGACCAAGGCAAAGGAAAAGACTAAGGCAAAGCGAAAGAAAGGAAAGAAAAAACCGGTTGCCAATGATCCTGCACTGGCTCCGTCGACCAATCAAGAGGATGAAAGCGAGCCGCCACCACGTGCCCACGCAGCCAAAAAGAAAAAGCGCAAGACATCAAAAGAAAAATCGAGCTCGTCTGATTCTGCAGCGGCTTCAACGGATGCTGACGGGTTTCCATCGTTTGAAAATTTCAATTGGGTTGAACCGGCCAAAGCGATGGTGCTTGGTGGCGGGATCCCGATTTGGGCTGGCATCGCCGCGTTGCTCATGGCGATTGGCAGTGGCATCGCGCATCAGATGGCAATGAACTTCAATGCAGCTACCGGCGTCGCCGATGCATCAGTGACGCAAGCCGTTTTCAGTTCCGCGATTCAGTTCACGATGGGGATTCTCCCGTTTTGGGTTGGCGTGTTGTTGCTCTGGTTGGTTTGCAGTGCGATCTTTCGGGAAGCCGTCTTGGGTCGGCGACAAGTCGATCAGTTCAGTATTTCCGCCGTGTCGGAATTGCAAAGCACGTTCGTTGGATTTGCTTTTCCGTTTTTCATCGCCGGGCTTCCCATGCTTTTGTTTAGCTCGATGTATGTGACCATTCCGTTTCGATTTTTCCTGGCTGCGTTCTTTTTGGTAGCGGCTTGGCACAATCGCTCGGCGTTCAACATTTTGTCAACCGAAGTGCTCTCGAACATTTCCAACATGTGGGCGCATTGGAAAGAATATTTGCTGGCAGTGTTTATCTTGTCTGCGATTGGCATGGTTGGCGGGCTACTGATGGAGCTGCCATATTTTATCATCGTGTGGATCGGGAGCTTTGTCGGCACCGTGATTGTGACAGCCGTAACGCTTGTTTATGCGGCAATAACGGGCTGGCATTGTGGCTACGTCTCGTCCAGCTTGAGCGACGAAGAATAAACCGAAGCAGACTAAATTCTCGTCTCAGTTGAATTCAATTGGCTTTACGTCGTAGAATAACTGCAGTTGAAGAACTAACCCGTAAGTAATGAACGAACCAGTAGTATTCCACGACAGCTTAATTTTCGAATTGGGTGCCATGGCCACGCAAAGCATGGCCATGAATTGAACACTGAAATAGCTGCTCTTCAGTCGAGCATGCTCACCCAAGCGTGAAGCAAGGCACCCGAATATTGAAGCCTCAGTTCAGGCTGCCTACGGTTGTTTGGCTCTTTGTTGTTGAGACAAACTACAAGCAATCTCGCACGACGTATCCCTTTACATCCCGGACGAAGTTAATGATCCGTTGCTTGCCGAATCAATCTTGGCGACGCTTGATTTTGATTGTCAGCATTGCGTTGACCAGCAACTGTCTCGCGGCCCACGGCCAGGCAATCCAGACAGTCGACTCCAACTCGGATACTTATCCCGAGCTCAATCAACGTCAACGGGAAACGGCAAATCGTCTGATCATGGAGCTTGCTGATTCCAAGTTTTCAATCCGCCAACGCGCCAACGACCAGCTTTGGGAAATGGGCCCGGCGGTCATCCCGCTTTTGGAAACACAGCTCGACTCGAGCAGCGTCGAAGCCTCCACAAGAGCAAAGAAACTGGTTGCCCTGTTAAGACACAACATTGGGCCCGACTCACCCGTTGAACTTGCCGAACTCGTGATTCATTTCACCGAAAGCGAATACGCAGTTCAAGAACAAATCCTGCAACGTGTAATCGAAATGGACCGGCTCTGGCTTGCACTGGATTTAGTGGAGTCGATTGAATCCGAACTAGAAAAGAAAGATCTTTTCAAAAGCGCGTTTAGTATTGAACGACAAACCAAAGAGTTCATTCTCTCCAATCGTACGGAAGATCTAGAGCGATTGCTGGCTCATGATGTTGTGCGACAATTTGCTCCTGAAGTTCCGATGTATTATCTTTGGCAACAAGGCAGACTGGACGACTATGTTACTCGGCTGAAAACAAGGTTGGTTGATGATCCCGAATCGTTCACTTTAAAGGACCGACTCCGCTTGGTGGGCCTTCTGCGATTCAAGAGGCAGTATGACGAAGCGATCCAATACGCCGAAGACATCGATGAATTAGGCCTGCGCTATCGACTGATTCACGTCATGCTGATGGAGAGTGGAAACTGGTCAGCAATTGCAGACATGTTGGCTGTCGATGAATCCGAAAATGAAGCCGATGAATCCAATTACTTTGCGTCGCCCCATGCAAAAGCGTTAATTTATTTTTACGCCGATGATCGCGAAAAACTGGAAGACGTTATCGCGAAGTTGGAATTGGCAATCGTCGAAAAAAGAACCCTAATTAAGGAAGAGAAAAAGAAAGACGATGACGAAAGTGATGGCCGGTACTATCACTTACTGCAACTCGAGGCTGAGCTTGAAGAACAGCAGAACCGAATTGCCAGCCTGTACATGTACCTGCTCGATTGGGAACGAGCCAAGAAGCACATAACGCTCAAGCGTGACCAGACGAGCCTGAAAATTTGTCTGGCCGTCAACCGTTACGAATTGCTTTTTGAAACGATGGGAATCGATGGCGACTTTAAGAAACGCAAACGCGCTTTCGACCGGCGACTTCGCAAAATAAAGTCGCTATTTGTAGAAGCCGACAGAACACGTGAAAAAGAGCGGGGGGGCTGGGAAGAAGAATCTGAAGAGCTTGATGAAAAGCGATCAACCGAAATTGAGCTTTACATCTTGCTCGCCGAACAAATCGCACAACTTGGGTTCGAAGAAGAAGCCGAATACTATTTGCGTCAACTCTTTTATGAAACGGCCGATCAACCCATCATCGACAAACGCACCAACATCATCAATGCGCTGGTTGATTTCGGCTCCAATGCAACGGTTTGGGAATTGGCAGACCAGTTTGCCAACGAAACAAACGAATTTCAATTATTCGAAGTTCTTTTCCCAGGCTACACGCGGCAACAAAACCCCTCGCACAAAAAGATCATGGCTCAAAAATTAAGTGAGATCCTGGTCAAGAAATATCCAGACATCGAACAGCGATTGCGAAAGATCGCGCAATTCGTCAAATCGCCTTTGCGAATTGAGTCAGAAGAATTCGACTTTCACGAAGAAATCCAGGTCGTGCGCCGAAGTGCAACCAACGATTCTTCTAGCGCTTTCCTGATGTTCGATCTTTGTACGTTGCACCCAGATAAAGTGGGACCCGACGAAGCAAATTTCTGGCTGGAGAAATCAGCAGACAACCCGCGAGCACAGTATTCGAAGGATCGATTGGCACTGCTACATTATCGCAAGTCTGAATTCGTTGAAGCGGCCGAGCTATACGAGTTGTTGGGGCGGACGGAAGACTCCTGCACCTATTGGGCGGAAGCGGCACGTGCCTATCGAAAAGCAGGCAACGAACAAAAAGCTCTTGAAATGGATCTCATGATGGCCATGGGTTTTGAGGAAGCCCAACTTGGATCGCTTTACGAAGAATTCTTTTACAAAAACATAAAGTGGAAATTTTCGAAATGGTTTCAACTGAAAACATGTTTGGCGTCGGGGGACTTGTCAACAAATCGGTTCATGATTTCTGAATCGGCATTGGCAGCAGATTCAAAAGTCCGTGATGTCGCCGAAGCCAGTAATCAAAGCCGCTTGCGACGACTTCATGACATGGATTCAAGAACTTACGACACCGATTACTGGGCCGAGTATGGAATCCGGGACATGGGCTACAGGGTTCGCGCGGTGATCGAAGAAGACAATTTTGACGAAGCCATTAAACTACTTCAGCCACTGAGTGTTTTCTCGCCGGCAGATCCGTCGCTTGCCGAATTTGCCCTGCCAATGCTGCAGCAGAAAGGAGCTTCCAAACAAGCCGACGAGATGTTCACAACGCTGTCTGGTGGATTTTTCGAAACGCTGAAACAATTCCCCAACAGTACACTCCTTAACAACAATTATGCTTGGATGTGCGCTTGTGCTAAAAGGAAACTGGAGTTTGTTGAGCGACACGCCAAACGAGCTGTCGAGCGTCGCCCCAATTCTGCCGGATACCTCGATACCTTGGCGGAGGTCTATTTTGCTCAAGGCGACTTCGATCAAGCCATTGCAACAATTAAGAAATCGATCGAACTGGTTCCCACGCGCGAGTATTATCATGAACAACTCGCCCGATTCAAGGAAGCGAAACGAATGCAACAAAAGTGATCTAACGCAGGCAATTTGTCCCCGGCGCGCCAACAACACTATCGACGACACATTTCTCATGCTACCCGTGTTCAATCAACTTTAATTTTCCGGATACAATTGTTTTCGAAATCCCACTTCAACAACATCAAGTAACACAATTTATGAGTGCTCAGCAACCAAGCGATTCAGAATCAAAACCATCGGTGAACGAAGCCGAATTCACTGTTGAAAACGAATCAGCCGAAACGGCCTCACTCGAAAATACAGGAGGAGGCACCAGGCGGGAGTTTCTCGGCACAGCCGCATCAGCGGGATTGGTTGCCGGCGGACTGACCGCCAAATCTGCCGGTTCTCATGATGGCACCAAAGTCGATTCCATCGAAGACTTGTTCCAACCGGAAGAGTATTGGTCGGACCGAATGAAAGCTCCCGATGACGGGAAAAAGTTTGGCTGGTTCATCGATACACGACGCTGTTTCGGATGTCATGGTTGCGAAGTGGCTTGCAAAGCCGAGAACGATGTTCCGCTAGGAAACTACATTCGCCAAACTTTCTTCAAAGACGTTGGCGAGTACCCGAAAGTCGCGCGGATGTTTCTGCCGATGGCTTGTCAACATTGCGAAGACGCGCCATGTGTGAAAGCATGCCCTTGCGGGGCCCTGAAAAAGTCGACCGGCGGCAGCGTCATCATCGATTACGAAACGTGTTGCGGACATGCGACGTGTGTTGAAGTTTGCCCTTATGGTGCAATTTATATTGACCCGGTCGCCAACCAGGCGGTGAAGTGCCACAACTGTTATCACCGTCTTGAACACGACATGGAGCCAGCTTGCGCGTCGACCTGTCCTTCGGATGCAATTTACTTTGGTGACCTGAATGATCCGAATTCGAAAGTCACTCGGGCGATGGCGGCGGCCAAGGAAGGTGAAATCCCGTTAGTCCAGTTGCGCGGCGAAAAAAACACCAAGCCACGGATGTGGTTTTCGGGACCGGCACCCGCCGAAATCGAAGAACGCGTGCCGCGCGAAGGGGAGTCATACAACAACGACGCTTACAACATCTACAATTGGAAAGAGAAAAAAAAGTCAGAGTAGATCGTTGGTGGTGAAACTAGCCGCCAAACTCATCAACAAACTGGATCATTTCCACCAAGTACTTCAAGTCGTTGCTGGCAATCTTCAATACATCCCGAGCATCTTTAACGTCAGCAAAAGCTAACGATGCTTCCAACAAAGCTGGCTCCGTGTTGCTTTCTGCCGAAGCGTTAATCAAATGCTGTCGGCTTCGATCGAGCGCGGCTTCTGCTTGATCAAGTCTATCTGCCACAATCGCCCATTGTTCGAATGTGCCTGTCGCGATCGCTACGTCAACCTGAATCGCAAGTCTCTCTCGCAACAAAGCATGTTTGCTGACCGTGTCGCCATAAAGTCCTGCGACATAACTCAGGAATTCAAAGGGATTCAGCTCCGGTTCGCGACGTGACTTTTTCTCTACATCTGGCTGGTTGGAAACCGACTTGGACGAGCGGTTCAGCGCCAAAGTTTTTGCAACAACGACTGGCTCGGTCGACAACCCATTGCCGTTAGAAGCAGTTGTTAGAGTTGACGTCCAACACCCAATCACGATGAAAACAATGAGTTTCAACGAGTTCTTTTTCAAGATTCTTTGCGACAATTTGCACCTCGACCAATGAAACAGAAATGCGGCCAACATGTATAAAATCAAAAACGATGCGATCGCTCAGTTTATTGTCTCGAAATCTCTACTCTCAGTCAACAATTTTCCTCGGCACCAGCATGCGTTTCAAATGCAAATCAGTATGAATGCGGCAAACAGCATCTATCGCGCTGATTCACCTTGAATCCACCGAGTCAAATGGCGAGAGCATGTACCGAAAGCGGGCACTGCGTTACCTGCTGTATCGACATGTACGCTCGATCGTAGGCGCCGCGAGGGTAGTAGAAATGCTACCCCATCACACAACCAATTCGCCGCCGGCAAAACTTTTCGTCGTACTTTTCTAACACTCAAAAACTCTCATCAAAGTTTGCAATGTTGAACATAAATATTTAGTATGTTTGACACGCAACTTTGCACTAACAACTTTGTTATCACCTTGGGAGATTTGATGATTGAGAGAAAATGTATCTTGGCGACGCTTGTTGCCTTCGCATGTTGTTTTTCGTTTTCGGTTGAAGCCAATGCTCAACTGTTCGGTCGCAACCAATGCGGCGCGAATCAAGGATGTGGTTTGATCCAAAAAATGCGAGCAAGATGCCAAAGCCAAAGAAACTGCAATCCTGCACCGGCGTGTTACCAAGCACCGGCATGCAATCCGGCACCAACCTGCTATCAAGCGCCGACTTGCAATCCTGTACCTACATACAATGCGATGCCAACCTGTTCCGCTCCACCGCAAAACTATTTCGCCCAACCCATGAGCGGAAGTTTTTCCTTGGCTCCGCCTGTCGGAAGTTCAGTCGTCGCTACTCGACCGGCTGCTGAAAATTGCATCAACAATTGGATTCCCTGTGAGGGAAAGTGTGAAAAGTATTTTGGCGACAGTGACAAGCTTTACGTTAGGTGCGTATTCAATTGCGATAAGACGTACACGATTTGCGACGATCCAGAATCGTTTTACCGCAGAGCATATCCCGACTGCCCAAACGTACCTGTTCCGTTGCCAGTCAGTCCAGACGATCCGACGGGTACAGATTGCGTTGATGCGTTCAATGCCTGCAAGGATATGTGCAAAGAAACAAATTGCCGTGGTTGTCTCCGCTACTGTGAATGCTTGTTCGACCGGTGCGAAAACGGTGGCGGGCCTTGTATCGTTCCTTGTCCAGGCCTTTAGCCACACAGAGATTAATTTTTCTTGCGGGCACTGCACTGGCCGCACGGTCGGTCAGTGCCCTTCATTACCAAGTGGATAGACAAATGAATACGTATAGGTTTAAGTGGACGTTGCTTGTCCTTGTATTTTGCATTGTTCAAATCAACAGCTTGAATGCGCAAGATGAAGAGATCGAGCCTCAGAACGTTCAGCTCTTTGCACCTGCCCCAATTGAAAGGGAGGCCATTGACAGGAAGGAGCTGGTTGGCAAAAAAGCCAAGTCGGCGAAGCTAATTGCGATTGATTTCGAAGAGATCAAAAATCTTGGCATTAAGGAGCAAAACAAAAACTTTTTCGTTCGGATCGAAGACGTAGGTGAATTGAAACTCGACGTGAAAAAAACAACCCCGCGAAGCGAAGACGACATCGCCTGGTACGGAAATCTGGAGGGTGAAGTCGGAGGGCAATTCGCCCTAAACTATTTGCAACAGTTTCCAATGCTGGAAGACGGTCAAGTTGTGCGATCGGTGTCATTGGCAGGAACTTTCTACCTTAACAATGGTGACGTTTACTACTTATGGCCTTACCAATCAGATGGCTTGCATTCGCTCAGAAAATGGGATCCTCTGAAAGTAACTCCCCCATGTGAATGCGTTAATCCAATTGTCGATCCTGTAGCTGAACCGATCAGAGAAGCTGAACCCGCCCGTGTAGCTGAACCCGCCCGTGTAGCTGAACCCGCCCGCAACGCGGCGCTGGGTGGCAACATTGCTAATCAGTCTCGCAATGCTGGCGGCGTAAAACAAAAAACAAAAGTGACGGCTGATGTCGACCATGTTAGTGTCCTGTTTGTCTACACTGCGAAAGCCGCGGCCTACCTCAAGGCAGATTGCCCCCCTACAACGGTTAATGCGGTGACCAATTGTTATGTCAATCAAATGAATTTAGTACTCGATAATAGCGGTGTTTCCGAGACGGTAACCAGAGCTGATTTCAAACTCACGACATATGATGAAACCAGCCATGGCCAAAATATGCACGAAATTCTCAAAGACCTCCGAGAGGGAAATGGCGACCTCAGTAGCGTGGACGGTTGGCGGGACGCCAGTGAAGCCGATGTGGTCTGCCTAATCGTCGATAAGCGAGGAGGGATCGCCTATCGAATGGCCCACGGGCTTAACGACGCAGATGATTTCAAAGACCTTGCCTGTTTTGTCATTGATGCTGAAGCTGGCATGGGTGGTCAGATTCGGTTTTGCCACGAGTTAGGACATTTGTTCGGCTGTTGCCACGAGGGCTGTAGATTGGACGAATTTGGTAACGGAAAACCTCTGCTTCACCACGTTTATCCTCATGGATACGACTTTCCGAGTGGTCCGGGGCACCAGAAATGGGTGACGATCATGGGGCACAAGACTTTAACAAAAGGCAGACTGAGAAGGCCCCGATTCTCAAACCCGTTGGTAACGGATTCCAATGGTTCTGGCCCAATCGCGACCGGATCGGCAACTTCAAACAATGCCGAGACGATACGAACAACGATCGGCATCATCAAAGAACTTTCAACCAAGTAACAAACGTATCACCTATCGGGGCTATGTGAAAACACGAGACGGATTCCAACATTGAAACTAGTTAGAAACCTGTCCGAAACAGATTGTTGGTATGCTGAATAAAACCTTTTGACTGAACTAGTCGTACTACTTCCTTGGAAGATGTATTCGGCCAGAGCACCTGGACGCCTGCCTGGTAGATCATGGCTAAATTCAGACACGTTGCCTAACATGTCGTAAATTCCATATTCGTTCGGAATTTTTGCGGCCCTGGGTCCAACTGACCGAGGTTCGCTCCAAGGAAATACGCTTGTTGAGCACCAAGCGAATTGATCAATCAAGTTAGCGCTTGTTGCATCCCCGAAAAAGAATGCAGTTTCACTACCCGCGCGACAAGCAATATCCCACTCTGCAGTTGTTGGAAGTCTGAACCCTCCCCCGTTTACCGGCACCCATTCTTCATCGACACCGACCGTGGATTCGCCCATAACGACCGGTGCACCGGTGCTTTTTGCTTCGTAGCTGGGAGCAAACCCATGTTTTCGACTAAGCCAATTACAAAATTGCGCTGCTTCGCTAAACTTGATTTCTCCGATTGGAATATCTCGACGGCGCAACTGGCGATGGATTGACTCTTCCAACCGCTCTTTGACTTTCTTCGAGGTCTTGGGATCGTCAACAAATTCGAAGAACAAATCAGCGCTAACTTCGCGAGATGAAATCCAAAAAGGCTCCTTACAAACGGGGTCTGTTTTGTAATCCGGCGATTTAGAGCCCTCAGGCAATCCCGCTCTGAATTTTGCCGTACCAGGCTGAACCTCAATAAATTGAATTTTATTGCCATCGCAAGTTTCAACATCAATCCAATTGGCTGCATCACTTGGCTTCACATCAACGGTTTCAACACCCCAGCGATTCAAAGCTGTCTTGGCTGAAAAATGCAGCCCGGCATTGGGCGATTGCTGATATTGTTTTATCAGCCAGCGTGAAACAACCTTCATTTCTGCAGATCCAATGTTTACCCCTCCGTGCATCGCCAACATATCGCAAAGATACTTTTTGGTTCGTGAATCGGAGCCTTTTTCTATTTCCGATACGAGTTCCGCCAAATTACCGTGCCAGTTTTTGAACTCGGCTATATAGCGAGTTCGGCCCGTAGGATCGACTTGATTTTTGAAAAGCTCACCTAAAGGTTCCAAGTTAGAAAAGTAGATCGCCAACGTCGTATATTTAAACCGGTCGGGTAATGCCGTCGATGACTTGGCGTGCGCCGCCAATTTATCCGCAACTTGTTCGCCTCGCGACTCGTAGACACGAAGTGCATCGACAAAATTTTCGCATTCGTTGGCACGAACATTGGGCACTTCAGCCAACAAGTCGTCAATCGCAAACTCCGGGTCACAATGTGCTTGAATCAATGCCAGGCGATAACTTTCGGTCGTTGCGGCCAAGTCGCTGACCGCTCGATTCGCGACCGACGCGTTGTCCTTCAACTGTTCAAGCTGTGACGCAAACCCGTCGGGACTTGCTTCAACGGCAGCTGCTACTGCCGCTTCGACTTTGTTGTTGGTTACGTTAGAACGGGCCATGCTATACAAGTATCCGCAAAGACAGGCGGTCAGAAGAAGTCCGGTTGCCGCTGCACCATATCGACGACCAGCCACACGCATCAATGACCGTTGCTCTTCGTTCCGTACAGATTTCCTGGTCCCAAAACTCAAAGTCAAAAACTCTGGAAACGAAGGAAGTAAACGATTCTCTTTCGAGCGACTCCATTGACTGGCCAGCTCATCGAGTCGAACTTCCGCGCGACCACGCCAAGTCTCACGTTGTTTTTGACTAATCCATGTGCGGATCGGTTCGACCAACACATCATGGGAAAGTTGATACCTTGGCTCGTCCATCGAGGACGATGACTCGGTCCAGCCGACGTCTGAAACAACACGCGTGACTAATCGCAATTCGGAGTCCAATGTTTCCAGCGTTTCGGCGACAGCGGTTTCGTTCCAGTTGCCGCTCCAGGAATCGGCCATCTCGGACTTTGTTCGACTTGAAGTCTTGATCGTGACACCCGTTTCTGGGACGAGTTGCGACAACATCTCTTTGGCGTAAGGCATTTGCATCTGGCGATGCGCCGGCGCGACTTCTTGGCCAAACGCTTCTTCCAAATAACGAACTCCAATTCCTTGCCAACCGCCGACTTTGGAAAACTCTCCCGACGTCCAGTCGCGGCCCTTCATCATTTCGGAAAACAAAGACAAGTGAGCACAAATGACTTTACCGCCAAGTGAAAGGCTATCGACTGCTTGTTTGACAAACTCTCTGTGCTTACGCGTGAACTTTGAACTGGACGATGGCAGCGAACCGTACGCTTGCCCGAATCCGGTCAAAACTTTCCGTGCATGTCGCTCGTCGAACAACGGTAACGCCTGCGAGTTCTTGCCTTCCTGGATTTTCACATCCAATTGTTTCAAAAACTGATGCGTTGGAATCCAAAAGTCATCTCGCACCAACAACAAACATTGAACTCGAATTCCATCGCATTGCCGCAGAGCTTCGACCAACACCGTGTTGGGTTCAACATCGTTTGCATTAAGCCACTGCTCAAATTGATCTAACACAATCAACAGGCGACGACCACGACCAACCCATTCGCCATTGCGAATCTCAAACAGCATGTCACGAATATCAGTATCACGCATTGATTCGTCAATGCTCTGGCCAATTGCGCGGACGATATCTTTCTCGGTGGTGTCTGAAGTGCATTCGATTCGAACACAGAGAAACTCCTCCGGAAGACGGGGCATCAGGCCGGCACGAACAAAAGAAGTTTTACCGCTTCCCGAGGGTCCATACAAAAGCCCAATCGGCAAATTGGATTCAGTTTTTGAATACGCCTGAATCCAAAACCGAAGCGAGTCTGGAACACCGAACCGATCCGTCGGACCAGGCAACAGATTCAAGAAAAATTCGACGTCGCCAGCATCAAACGAGCGCAATCCTTTGGGGACGACTTGAACTCGGGAATGCGAAAGCTCATCCGCAGTCGCAGAGGCAAAGGCAGCCGAACCCACTGAGGGACGATCCGATCCCCTATCAGGTGTCCGGTTGGCGCTTGCCGATCCAGGGGAACCATTTCCTTGCGACGAACCCGACCCCATGCCCGACAAACTCTGCAAGCTGGACTTCTGCAAAAAGTAATCGATGTCGTCAATCACCTCCCGAGCTGACTGATAGCGCTCGGGCATCAACCGGCAAAGACAACGATTACAAATCCGTTCGAGCTCTACCGGAACATCTTCATTCAATTGACGAACGGGCTTAGGATCACGGCTACAGATTTCCGCAATCAACTCTGCGCTGTTTTCGCCAACGAACGGGTAACTTCCGGTTAGCATCCAGTAAATGGTCACGCCGAGCGCCCACAAATCCGTTCGTCCATCAAGTCGATGGTTTTCGCCGCGAAGCTGTTCTGGCGACATGAACGGCATCGTCCCGGCTGTGTTTTTGGGAAGCTTCCGAATGGGCGTGTTGTCGTGAATCGCCAATCCAAAATCCGCAATCCGGGCTTGGCCGTTTTTATCAACGATAATGTTCGAAGGTTTGAGATCGCGATGCACGATATGTTGCTTGTGCGCAAACAAGAGCCCGGCAGCAATCTGACGAATCAGTTTGACAATCTCATCGATCGAAGGCTTCCGCTCTTTGAACAACTGCTTCAGCGTTTGCCCTTCGACAAACTCCATGACGACATACGGAATCCCATTGGCTTGCCGGTTGATGTCGAAGACTTGAATGATCGCGTCATGTTTCAGGTTCGCAACGGCCCGACCTTCGTCGATAAATTGCTGCCATACAAATTCGTCGACTGGCTTGTCAACGCGCGGTATCTTGATCGCGACCTCACGCTCCAGCCTCGGGTCCACGGCGAGAAAGACCACTCCGAATCCGCCCTGACCAAGTACTTTCTTGATGAGGTAGCGGTCGATCTTCTCAACTTGCAAGTCAACAAGATGATCGTCACCGGCCATGTCTTCGCGCGTCACTTGAGAGCCCGTGACATCGTCAGGAGAGTGTGAGGATTCGTTGCTTGGCTGGGACATCACCTCTAGTGTAACGCACCCAATTGCAATCAAGCAACTAATTTATTGCAACACATTCCTGAAGATTCATTCTTGTTAGCCCTACTCGTCCCGCTTGAACGCGTTGGTTCCCGCGGCATCAATCTGAATCGTCACTGACGTTGGCTTGCCGTCTTCCATCGAGAACTTCAGTTCCCCAGCGCTATATCGCAAACCGAAAGTGTGATCGCCTTGAGGAACCAATTCCATTTGTGAGCCGAGGTAGCGGATCTCCAACACTTCGTCGATCAACTCAATCATTTTTCCGTCGTATGAGCCGGCATAAGTGGCCAACTCTTCAGGCGAAAGTTTTACAGCGGCTGGATACTCAGGAGAAGCTGATGCTGCTTGGTCCAATTTGCGTATCCAGATGTTTCGGTAGCGAACGGGATTCCCGTGATCCTGTAGACCAAGCGGCCCTTCCGTCTTTTTTGAATACGCTTTCTTTTGAATCCAATTGGTCGGCCCGTAAGCTTCCGCGTGATTCTGAATCAAAACTCCGTTGTGCAAAACAGTAATGTGAGCGGGTTCCGCCAATTCGCCCGACTCATCGAATCGAGGCGTTTTAAAGATGATATCGTACGATTGCCATTGGCCCGGTTTGCGGCAAGCATTTACCAGCGGCGGATACTGTCCGTAAATTGAACCCGCCGAACCATCGACGTAAGTCTTGTTTTCAAAGCTGTCGAGAACCTGAACTTCAAATTCGCCCATCAAAAACACACCACTGTTCCCGCGTCCTTGCCCGTCACCTTTAACGGTTGCTGGTGAAGCCCATTCAATATGCAATTGGCAGTCACCGAAACTTTCCTTGGTGTAAACGTAGCCGCTATTTTTGACCGATTCCATCACGCCGCCGACGACTTTCCAACCCGCTTCTTCACCTTCCCCGTTTCGCCATTTCGACAAATCCGTACCGTCGAATAAAACGATCGCATCGCTGGGAATGTTGGCCGGTGTCGTTTCCGGACCCGGGTCCACGACGAGGGCGAGCGGACGTGTTTTGTCGTGAGCTTTCCAACCGGATGGAAGCTGAGCGTTCAAGGTCGAGGAGCAACTGAACAAAATGAAAAACGCAATCAACGTAGCGACAGATCGAGGCATGGTGACTTCCAAAGTTGCATCAGCAACGAGACAAAACATGAAAAGGGGGACCGCAAAGTCAACATTCTACTTCAAGGTTTTGTCGATGTCAGCAAGATGTATGGGCTAACGGCAACGGCTCATTACCAACGATGAAACGCCGGATGGCCTTCTTTGACTGCAACAAAAGTCCCGTTGCCGGTTGCGGTCAATTTTCCATCAGAGAACAAGTTCGCTTCAATCGAAGCGCGACGATCAGAAGCATCAACCACCCATGATTCGATATGGATCGATTGATCGGACGGCGTCGGAAGTTGAAACTTAACCTGAAAGTCGGCCGTCACAGAGCAGGGCGGTGTATCGGCGCCAGTTCGCTCCATCAGATGCCACGCAGCCGTCCAGTTCATGTGACAGTCAAGCAAAGCACCGATGATGCCTCCGTTGACCATCCCTTGAAAAGCTTGATGATGGGATTGCGGATCGAAGTCCATCACCACTTTGTCACCTTCGACAAAGCTCTTAATCCTCAACCCCTGCTCATTTGCCGGGCCGCACCCAAAGCAAATCAAGTTCGGAGCATACGTATCTTGTAAGCTCTTCGACATATCGGGGTTTCCTGAACTCATTCAGCCTATGCACTGGTTTACTTTTTCCGCAACACCAACACAGTTTGTCGCACGTGGTGGCAGCCAAGGATCTCTTCGATCTTGAAGTATCGACCCCAGACTTTCTCGAGATAGTTGTTCGAGTGGAAGACTTGTGCGCGGTAAGGACCAAAATCGGTAAACCGGAAAACCGTTTTCATATCAGGCATTGGCTCGTGAATTTTTGTTTCCATCTCCGGGTCAATTTTGAAAATTGACTTGATCAATCGATTATTCTCGTTGCCAACATCTTTCTGCAGCGCCGCCCAGGTATCTTCGTTATGAACGGTCAAGTAGCAAAGACCATCGTCTTTCATGATCCGCGACAACTCAGCCAACCAACACGTTTCAAACGTATCGATATGCGTGAAGACTGAAAACGCTGAGATAATATCGACGGACTTATCTGGAATAGGAATCGCCGGAATGCAGTGATTGAAAATCGGCTTCACGTTGGCAGGCATGTTCTCATACAGCCAACGGACATGACGGCCATTGATGTCGCTGCCCCAAACTTCATCAAGATTTTCTTGAACGGCGAAGTGACGCAACACGCGACCCGTCGCACAACCAAAATCAAAATAACTTTTCGGTTGAACGTTGTACCGCTTGGCGACTTCCATGATTTTCAGATAATCAGTCAGCCCACTAAGCCAATAGACTCCGTCGTATCCCATTGAATAACCTTCGCGGTCGTTCTCCCCAGGAATTGGATAGGTATCATTGGCGATCATCTCCTTGAGTGTCTTTCCGCCCAGGAGCGTTTCCAATGCTTTGAGGTGGTTAGGTGCCTGAAACTGCTTTTCCGGTAACTGACATGGCGGCATCACGTTCTCGAACGCTGCGGTGTCCAGCGTATTGCGAGAGATATCATCTTCCCATGCCTGGGGACGCCAACGAGCCAGACGCTTGTCCATCATTCGATGTACTTCTGCTTTGTCGAAACTCGTTTTCTTGGGCGTCGCAGCTGGCTTTGGTGTTTGCACCGGCGATGGTGTTTGCACCGGCGATGGTGTTTGCACCGGCGATGGTGCAACTCGATTCACCGGTTGCTCATGCGCCACCGCTACTTTAGTTCGAGAAGTAGGAACGGCTGGAGAAGTAGGAACGGTTGGAGACGTGGGAACGGTTGGAGACGTGGGAACGGTTGGAGACATGGGTACAGGTGCAACCGTTTGGGCTGTATTTTGTTTTGGTCTAGGAGTTTGTTCGGCTTCAGGTTCTCGATCTGGGTCGTGAATCCGAACATGCGCTGGCATCGGCTTGGCTACCGGAACCGGAACGGTCGGTGCGGTTGCTTCCGTGTGAGCAGCAGCAGGTTGAGCGCCACCTGAGGCTGCGGCCTGCTTGTAGGGGCGTTTGCGCTGAGGCGCAGGTTGCGCCTTCGATTGGGACCCATGGATTTTCACTTTTCCATCGGCGCCATCGGGGGGAACCGATTGTGTCTGCGGTTGGGAAGCGGTAGGTTTAATAGCCTGTTCCACGGTCATATCCTCGAAAAGGTCTGGCGCCCTAAATTGTCCGTCCATAGACTTCAGACGCAGTAAAATTGCGCGGGGATATTAGGAGCTTGCAACAATGGTGGCAAGGTCAATCGCATGTTTAAATCAATGGGTTTTTAATTGGCTGTCAGCTATTTCAAACGATTTCGCATGCAGTGCGATTTGCGCGATTGGAGTTTTGAAAAAGCTTCGGCGCCCGTCCCGTTTTTACACGATGGATTTGAATTTCGAGCTTGGAACTCAAAACTGCTATCGTCGCATGCCGAAGCCAAGTATCGCAGCTTTAAGAATGAACTTGATTGCAACGTGTTTCCCTGCCTTGGAGATGCTGACGGTTGCGTTCGCTTGATGCGTGAAATAAGCACGCGTCAAGGATTCGTGCCTGAGGCGACGTGGTTGTTGACTTACATCGACCCAGCCACCGGTCGACGAGAAAATTGCGGCACGGTTCAAGGGATTCGAGAACAAACGGATGTTGGTTCCATACAGAACATTGGCATCGTAGCCGCGCACCGAGGCAAGGGATTAGGCTCGCGGATCGTTAATCACTGTTTGCAGGGATTCCAGGACGTCGGTGTTCAGTTTGTGACTTTGGAAGTCACGGCGCACAACATCGGTGCGTTTCGATTGTACGAGCGTTTGGGTTTTAAGGTTCTAAAGGTCGTGTTTAAATCGGCAGAGATTGTTTACCAGTAGGTGAGTGTTTCAGGACCAATGTTCACACTGAAATTTTTCCCAGCTCTTCCCACAAGGCACAACTAGATTTGATCCCCTTGTGGAAATCATCCAAAGAGAACTTTTCATTTGGACTGTGGAGATTGTCATCCATTTGCCCCCAGCCCAACAACAGCGTATTCATACCGAGCATTTCGGCAAACGAATTGACGACGGGAATGCTTCCGCCAGATCGAATGAAAACTGGTTTCGCGCCAAAGCCAGTTTCAATGGCCGAGAATGCGGCTTTCATGAATGGGCTGTCAAGCGGAACAACGCAACCTGGTGCTCCGTGCATGTCGATCAACTCATACTTGATTCCCGGCGGACAATTTTCAGATAAGAACGATTCGAGACCAGCCTTGATTACATTCAAGTCTTGACCTGGCACCAATCGAAAACTGAATTTTGCTCCCGCGACCGATGGCAGAACCGTTTTGGCTCCATCTCCCTGATAGCCGCTCCACAACCCGTTGATATCAAACGTCGGTCGAGCCCAACGTCTTTCCAAAGTTGAAAATCCTTCTTCGCCGACCAGTTTGTCGACCCCGATTTCATTCCCGTACGCTGTATCGTCGAAACCCAAATCTGCAAACTGATCACGCTCCTGTTGCGACATTGGAACAATCCCGTCGTAAAATCCGGGAATCTGAATTTGCCCCTTCTCGTTGATCAATTTAGAAAGCAAATTCGTCAACGCATTGGCGGGATTGGTTATCGTGCCACCGAAAGAGCCGGAGTGTAAATCACGATTGGGCCCGGTCACGCGAAGTTCAAAATAGTAGATTCCCCGCAATCCATAAGTTACCGCTGGTTTACCTGGGCCATACTGTGCGGTGTCGCTGATGACGGCGATATCAGCATCAAGCTTTTCCTTGATTGGCATTCCCAATTTCGCGTCGTACTTTCCGGCAAGCAATTCGTTGAGTCCGCTACTGCCAGACTCTTCTTCACCTTCGATAAGAAACTTCAACTGCACAGGAAAACTACCAACCGTTTTCATCCAGGCTTCAGCGCTGAATAAGTGTGTGATCATTTGGCCTTTATCATCGGTCGCCCCTCGCGCGTAAACATTTCCATCGCGAACGGTCGGCTCGAATGGAGGCGTCTCCCACAAATCCAATGGATCTGGTGGCTGCACATCGTAGTGACCGTAAATCAGAATCGTGGGCGCGCCGTCGACCGGCGGCGACTGCGCGTAAACAATCGGATGCCCGCACGTTTCGATGACTTCGGTTTCCAAATCAATCGCTCGGAACTGATCGGCCAACCAATTTCCGGCTTGGTGAACCTCAGCGTCGTAGGCTGGGTCTGTTCCAATGCTGGCCATTTTCAACCAGTCAAAAAGGTCCGACTCAAAACGATTTTTGTTCGCGGATAGATAGGATTCAAAGTCTGGCATATTCGGCTACCGCTAAGCGTTGGGTTGATGGGGCATTGAAGGAAACGCAACTAGA
>CAZPBE010000008.1:0-85110 GCA_964584615.1 uncultured Pirellulaceae bacterium
GATTTGAGATTTGAGATTTGAGATTTGAGATTTGAGATTTGAGATTTGAGATTTTCGCGCAGCCGTGCTTACCAACACTCCGCTTGCCAAACACTCAATTGCCCAAACACTCAATTGCCCAAACACTCCGCATAACCAACTCCCTACTTGCCGCACACCTACTTACCAAACACGCTACTTACCAAACACGCTACCCACCACACGCCCTACCGACCGACTCTAATAAAAGAGACCTGTCCGAATTTCGAACAGGCCTTTTCGATTCCGGTCTCAAAAAAAGAAACCGTGGAAGTGAATCGAGACTCAGCAAGCCTTCAATCAATGTGGTGTTGATTGAACATCTGGCCGACTAAGAAAAAACAAAAATTCCGCGGCCCGTTTTGTGTGAGGCCTTTAAAGATGCCAAAACACTTGGCAACCCGATCGCTAGGGGCAAGTCAACGATCGAGAAAATTCTTCATTGGCCTCACGGGCCGGTATTCGACAGATTCCATTGAGTTGTGAAACGCATTGAATCATGTTGAACGCTTCCTTCTAAAGCAGGCGACGTGCCAAAGTCGCGTTTTTCTTCTGCGACGAATTGCGGAGAATGAAACACCTCGAATTTGCGAGCGTTGCGGATTGCAACAAATGGCCGAAAATCGTTGGTCAAAGATTGCACAGGTCGACGATTTTCAATTAGTACCGTAAATCCAGCGGTTTTGGAGCAACCACCGCCTTTCTCGCGTACGTGGTTAAGGCCAAAACGGCTGGAACACCGATTTGGCTGGAACACCAACTTACATACATATACGTATTTGAAATCGTCACAGCGATTGGATTTACCTCGGGCTAGATAAAGGCTGGCCCTATCGATCATGCGACAAAGGCTAGCTCGGTTAAACTCTGGCAAGTTTACTCAGATTATCAGTCTAAGCGTTTGGCTAAGTCGCTCACGGGCGGGCTACAGCGTAGAGCAAGCCGGCGAACCACGCATAAGTCTTAGCTGGAACGTCCAGCGGTGTTGACTTGGAAAACGCAATTTTGAAGCCTACGCGACGTATCATCGGTCACGTATAATCGGGACACCGCTTCCATCGAAAAAGCAAATCCAGAGACAACTTGAACCATTGGATGTGAAGGCATGAACCGGAAAATTCGATTCGACTCCTCAATGCGGTCGGCGCGATCAGCGCGACCAACACGGTCGGCGTTTACGCTCGTTGAACTTTTAGTCGTCATCGCCATCATAGGCATCTTGATTACGATGTTGTTGCCTGCCGTTCAAATGACGCGCGAGGCGGCCCGGCGAACGATCTGCGCGAACAACTTACGACAAATTGGTTTGGCGGTGATCAATTACGAATCGGGGCACGGCCATTTTCCTTCCGGATGGAAGTCTGGTGTCTCGGATCCTACTCAACCTGGCTGGGGCTGGATGGCTCAAGTACTTGCCTTTATCGATCAAGGCCCGTTGTACGACCAGATTGATTTTTCAAGAAGCTTGACGGATCCGCTTTACCACGACGTTGTTGTGACCACGTTTTCTGGACAACTGTGTCCATCGTCAACTGCTAACTCATTGACGTTCGAATTGAACACGCCTGATCAGTCGACTGAAACGTTTGAGATCTCCCGCACGCACTACGTTGGGTGCATCGGGTCGACTGTGAGCATGGTGAACATGGAGGCCGACGATGACGGCAATGGGGGTGATGAGTCGTGTCCAAGCCTGAACCTGGTTGGTGATGGTGGTCAGATTAACGGCGCCTTTTATCAAAATAGTCGGACGGGATATCAGCACATCATTGATGGTTCCAGCAACACGGTTTTGCTGGGCGAACGAAGTTCCGACACGTTTAATTCGGCTTGGCCCGGGATTGTGACAGGATCAGAGTATACGGGTTGGCGCGTCGTCGGCTGGACAGGCGAGCCGCCAAATAATCCGCCGGTCAGTCGGTTTCACTTTCACGGGTTTGCTCAGTTCAACAGTATGCATGCCGGAGGAATTACGAATTTTGCCTTTGCCGATGGTTCGGTTCACACGATCGACAAAGAAGTTGACCAAGAGTTGTTTTGGGCTTTGGGGACGATTCGTGGCGGCGAGATTGTTCTACACAACGAACTGTAATCGGTGGTTAGCTCGTCCATGTCAATAGAAACGGTTGATCCCAGTGCGAAGCAAGTCATCATTTCGATGAACCCGCATTCTGGAGCACAAGATCAGCGCGATTTGTGTGAGAAAGTTTCGCGTCAATTGTTCGACGAGGGGTTCGAAACAGAATTGTTGACGGATATCGATAAGGTCGTTGCTGCTTGCAAATCCGGATTGGAAAAAGGCAGTCTGCGAGCGGTCGTTGCAGCCGGAGGCGATGGAACGGTTTCGCTGTTGGCAAACTTGCTTCCTCCAGGCACGCCGATCGCGATCTTTCCGCTTGGGACCGAGAACTTGTTGGCCAAGCATCTTCAGTTGTCGGCTTCTCCAGAGGCGTTTGTGAAATCGATTCGTGAAGGAAACACGATGCGGATTGATGCTGGTCGCGCTAATGGGAAACTTTTTCTTGTCATGGCCAGTTGTGGATTTGATGCGGAAGTTGTTCAGCGCGTTCACGCGGCGAGGAAAGGCCACATCAACCATTGGGCGTACGTCAAACCGATTCTAAATTCAATTCAAGCCTACGATTATCCCGAGATCAGAGTGCAGGTTGATGATGAAGAAAAGAATGTCTCGGGCCGCTGGGCTTTTTTTTTCAACGTCCCTCGGTATGCGATGAATTTGCCTTTGGTTCCCAATGCTGATGCCGAAGATGGGTTGTTGGACATGTGTACTTTCCGTGGCGGAAACCTTGTTCGGGGATTGTATTACTTGGGAGCGGTGTTTTTTAAGCAGCATTTGGATTGGAAAGAAACGACGTTCAAGCGATTTAAGCGTGTGAGAATTGTTGCTGATCGCCCAGTTCCGTATCAACTGGATGGCGATCCGGGTGGGGTGTTACCGCTGGAGATCGTTGTGCAGCCGAATTTTCTTCGCGTGTTTGTGGCGGGAACAGGCTGAGAAAGCTTGGGGCTTTTTTGAACGAGAACTTGGCTTGTTTTGGCGAAGCCATCTGTTCGAAAATGGCTTGATCCGAGACAATGAATTCGCAACATCCGTCCCCGTTATCCCAGCCTTCAAATTATCCAGTCATCAACAAAATGGACACCGACAATAACAATGCGGCCGCCAGACCGGTACAGGTCGGAGATGTCAAATGCGGTCATGGGCATCCCCTGGTCGTGATTGCCGGACCTTGCGTGATTGATGGCGAAGCGGTCGTGTTAGAGATTGCGCATCGGATAGTCGACATCTGTGGACGTCTGAATTTGCCATTAATTTTCAAAGCTTCCTTCGATAAAGCGAACCGAACCCGATTAGATTCGTACCGTGGAGTAGGCCTTGAAAAAGGAATGGAAATACTGGCCAAAGTTCGTTCGGAATTTTCCGTACCTGTGACCACGGACATCCATTTACCCGATCAGGCAAAACCGGTTGGGGAGGTCTGTGATTTGATACAGATTCCGGCATTCCTCGCTCGGCAAACTGACCTTTTGACTGCCGCAGCGGCGACTGGGAAATCAGTGAATGTGAAAAAGGGCCAATTTATGGCGCCTTGGGACATGACGCATGTTGTGAGTAAACTAGATGATTCAGGTTGTCAGCAAATTTTGCTAACCGACCGTGGAACCTTTTTTGGTTACGGTCGTTTGGTAAACGACATGCGAGGCATTATTCACATGCAGCGACTTGGCTATCCTGTTGTATTTGATGCCACGCACAGCGTTCAGGAGCCAAGTGCCGCCGGAGGAAAAACTGGCGGCGAGCGTGAAATGGTTCCTCCGTTGGCTCGTGCAGCTGTGGCTTGTGGTTGTGATGCGATATTTTTGGAAACGCATCCCGATCCAAGCAAATCACCCAGCGATGGGCCAAACATGGTTCCGTTAAATGAGATGGAATCGTTGCTACAGAAATTAAAACAATTAAGCGAGGTCGTTCGATGAATTTTAAATTCGTGAAATTGCCATCGCCTATGAATATTAGATCAACGCGCAGGAAACCAATGCAATCGTTCCGAAATCACTTGTCGAGTCTGTTGGCTTGTAGCTGTTTAGCGACAGTCGTTCTCTGTGCAGGCTGCGAGATCCCGGAAGATCCAATGCTGGATTTGCAAGCCATGAGTGTGCCCGACACTCGAGTCAGCGACATGGCGCGAACGATTAACTTTGTGTTCAGTGAGAGACAGTTCGATAGCAACGAGTTCGGAGATCGCGTTTCGTTGGGCCTCAATCGTTGGAGCTCATTCCCCGGTGACGATTTTTCGGATATCAATTGGGAAATGGATGAAACGGTTGAACCGCTTTTCGATGCCAATTCTGATCTACCGATTCTGCTTCGCAATTCCGACCTGAGTTTCATCAATACCGATGCAAATTTTCTTCAGGAAGCCGTTTGGATTCGACAGATCTCGGATCGAGTCGTGAAAAAGACATCGTTAAGACATCTGGAGTATTTTCGATTGGCTGCCGGTGACTTCAAACCAGAAGTTTCCGATAAAACGCCCGTCTTAACAATGATGCAAAAGCTGAACCCTGAACTTGAAGCTGAGCAAGTTTCCCAATTGGCTAATGCTCTTAAAATGTTCGATTGGGTTACGCGAAACATTCAGCTTGATTCAGGTCTCGACGGTGTTGAGATCGAACAAGACGTCCAAGATGTCCGGCTTAACGATAAAGAGTCAACTTCTGCGGCCGGCATTCCAGGTCCAGGAAACATGCGGTACGTTTGGCAGACTTTGATTTTTGCTCGCGGCGATTATGTTGAACGATCGAAGTTGTTTTTGGCGCTGTGCAATCATCAAGGTATCGAGGCCGCTATGCTTTCGATTCCGGGAGAAGATTCGGAAAAGCTCTGGTGTGTAGGCGTTTTGATCGGCGATGATTATTTCCTGTTTGATTCAAAATTGGGAATGCCTATTCCGGGCGAAAAACCAGGATCTATCGCAACTTTGTCCCAGGCTCGTTCCAACAAGGAGATTCTCGAAAGCCTTGATCTGGATGTTAGCGAGTCGCTTGCGGACGAGACTGACTATTGGGTTAAGTCCGATGAGTTGAAAAACATTGATGCGTTAATTTACTTTGCTCCAGAAGCCGTTTCAAAACGAATGGCCGTTCTTGAAGGCCGGCTGGTGGGTGAACAACGGCTGCCCTTGGTCAATCGCCCTGCTGATCGAGTGAAAAAACATCCAACGGTTGAAGGCGTCACGCTTAAGCCATGGTCGATCGCACTGGATACTCACCAATTTCGTCAGGCCGTCAGGGCGGCGCTTCCCGACGCGGTGACAGACGATGGTCTGCGTGAGAAATTGATGTGGTATTACCGCAATGAAGATTACATTGACAACTTTCCGGTCTATCGAACGGGTCGAGCAAGGTTCTTCGCGGGAAAATTTGAGCGTGAGTCAGACGACATGTCTCGTGATTCGGTACAGAGTTTTCGTTATCTGATGTACAGCGATAGGACGATTCAGAGGTTGGGTTCGGACAGCCAATTGCAAACGTTGCACGGTGTACGAAAATCAGATATGTCGTTGGGTGAATTTCAGCGAACTCTCTTAAGCGTCCAGTCTCGAATGCGATTAGTACGACGAGACGCCGGCCTGTTTTTGTCTCAGGCTCATTTTGATAACGGAAGCGTTTCAACGTCTGGCAATTGGCTTGTCAAGCTGCTCGACAATGAAGAGTCCGCTCGTTGGAAAAGTGGAATCAATTATCTTTACGCCCGTTCGCTCGAGTCGCAACACGATTACGACAATGCGATCGAGGCGCTTAAGCGAGAAAGCGAGCAGACGCACGGAAATCTGATTCGCGCTCGTAAGTTGAAAGAGATGATCGAAGCGCTGTAGTTTTCGAAGCGCTGTAGTTTTCGAATCGCTGTAGTTTTCGAATCGCTGTAGTCGTATATGGCCTTCACGGGTTTTACTTGGTAAATACCAATGCTCAACGAATGCCGATCTCGACTCTACTTCCACGCGAACTGGCTGCCTGTTAGCTGCTCAAAGGCGTCGATATATTTAGCGCGAGTTTTTTCGACGATCTCTGTAGGCAACTCCGGCGGGTCGCTATTCTTGTCCCATGTCGTTGTCTCCAGGTACTCCCGGACAAACTGCTTGTCGAACGATGGTTGGTTACGCCCCGGCTCGTACTGGTCGGCAGGCCAGAAACGCGAACTGTCTGGAGTTAACACTTCGTCGATTAAGGTCAGCTCGCCCTCGTGCCAACCCCACTCCAGTTTCGTGTCGGCCAGTATGATTCCACAAGCGTTGGCGTGAGCTTGCCCTTGATTGAAGACAGCGAGACTTCTTTCTCGAAGCTCTTCACTCGCTTGCTGTCCAACAGCTTTGGCCATCACATCAAACGAAACGTTTTCGTCATGCCCTGATTCGGCTTTTGTGGCTGGTGTAAACAGTGGTTGATCGAACTTTGCACAGTTTGGCAAGTTGTCAGGCAGTGAAATGCCACAGACCGAACCGGAATCGAGATAGTCGCGCCAGCCCGAACCAACAAGGTATCCTCGAACCACGCACTCGAAAGGAACGACTTCGCATTTCTTGACGATCATGGAACGCCCGGCCAAATCGTCGCGAGAAAGTCCATCCGGAATTTTGATGTCGCCAACATCGTCGGAGATCAGATGATTGGGGACATCAAAGTGCTCAAACCAGAACTTGCTGATTTGCGTTAGCACCCGGCCTTTGTCAGGAATAAGCGTTGGGAAGACGTAGTCAAACGCACTGATGCGATCGCTGGCAACCATCAAAAAACTGTCTCCGAGATCGTAAATGTCTCGAACTTTGCCTTGGCGGACTAAAGTTGACACTGAATTTCCTTTTTGCAACAGAGCGATTATCTCAAATGATTCCGCTCAAAAATTCTAGGGACAACCCTGCGAATTCGAGGTGAACGATTTTGAATTTTCCTTATGAAAATATAGTCTTCTTTGAGCCGGCACTGTAGGGGTTGCGCTGACGGTATTTCAATTTGAGAAAACGAGTCGGATTCGATTGCATTCGAGACTTGAATCGCCAATCAAGTAATCGGCAATGTTTGAGGTTGGGTAAATTGTCATTTCGGATATGAAAATGGCATGAACAGGATTCAACAGAATTGCTAATTGACGGTTGCCTGCAGTTGAATTTTTGACGAAAATTAACCATCTTCCAGATTCAATTCGATTAATGATTTTCTTACAAGGCCGTTATGGGTGAGTTCAAGTTTCGACTTCCTGCGGATTGGGAGCTTGAATCTCGACAGGCCAAATCAATCCATGTGATTGGGCTTGATGGCATTCCTTGGCCATGTCGCGTGTCTGAAAACGGCAAAGTTCTTAGCATTCTCCGTAATCGAGATGAATCTGGCAAAGTCTTCATTGCCTACCCCTTTGCCGAGTATGGGGAGTTCACCATCGGGACCGGCACGCTTTGCGAACGTAGCAACCCGTTTCCAATCATGGTTGAACTCGCCCGAGGAACGCTAAACCGTTTGCGAAATCAGATCTCAATCTGGGGAGAAGGCGGGCTGGAGATCCCGGAAGTCATCAACGAAAAAGTCTCGACTGCGATCAGCTGGCTTAGCAAAGCGATCATGCATGAAGACGATGTTAAAAGCGATGAAGATGCAACGAAAGCGTTACAACTCGCATTCGAAGGAGTGTTCGCACTAAGCGAAGCATTTGGGCAACAGATTTCCCGAATCCGAATCGAGCACGAAGGCATGCCAAATTTTTGGACCGCGTTCAATGCCTGCTCAACAGTCAAAGTCAAAGACGAGTCGGTCGACCGTTTGCAGTCGTTCGATTTGATAGAAGTCGATAAACCGGATGGTCGGCTTCCAAATGTTGATCGCAACTCCATTGCCGGTCCGATGCTCGACGCCAGCGTCGGCGGATTGGATGAGTCAATTATCGGGCTGGACGATTTTCTGTCACGTCGAGATCATTTGCTTAATCGATGCCGCAAGACATTGGAAAGTTTGCCGACTTCGACGTCTCTGATTCACGTTGCCTGCGGCCTCAACGGTATGGGGCACCGTCATCTGAGCTATCCTCAACAAATCGAAGTCACGACGGAATTGCTGCGGTTGATTGATCGAAACGCGGCCGACGTGCCAACGATGGTTAGCTTCGATTTTCCGTGGGCAGAAAGGTTGGCGTCCGCTGTTGGCGGCGTCCATCCATTGCAGATCGCGGATTCACTTCTGCGACAAGGCGAACCGATCAGCTTTATTGGGCTCGATGTAAACCTCGACTATTGGCCCGGTGGCAGTGTCGTCCGAGACCCTTTGCAATGGGTCGACATGGTTGATGTCTGGTCCCAGCTTGGGTTACCACTGGTGGTCTGTTTTCGAATGCCAAACGGTGACCATGTCCCTGAAAATGCCCCGGACGATCGACTCGTCAACGATGTACGGAGCAATTTAAACGAAAGTCAGCGCACTCGTTTGTTGCAAACTGTCATTCCAATGCTGGTTGCGCGGCCGACCGTTCATGGTTTTGTTTGGCGACAGTTGTCTGATTCGGACGACGTGCGATACCCTGCATCTGGTTTGGTGACTAACGAAGGAGACGCCAAGCCGATCCTCAGCGTATTTTCGCAACTTCTTCAGAGCTTGAAAAAGTAGCAGGCTACGCTTGCGTAACGTTGCCAATGCAAACCAGGCACATGTCGTCGATCGGTTCGCGAAAGCCCATGTGACGTTGGACTTGTTGGCAGATTTGTTCGCCGATGGTTTGAGCCGTTTTAGCTTGGCTGACTTTAAGTTCATCGATGATTGCGTCTGTCGACAACAGTTCATCTTTCTCGTTCATCGCCTCATTCATCCCATCGGTGTACATGATTGCGACATCGCCGGGACGAAGTTCGGCCGTACAAGCAGCGTATTCAAAATCTTCAAAAATTCCCAATGGCAGTCCTGATTCGGTTGAAGCGATGGTTTCGATCGAACCGTCGGCGCGCCTGATGATGGGTGGCATATGACCCGCGTTAACAATATTCAACGTATGACTTCGTCGATCGATCAAACACAATGACATCGTGACAAAGCGATCGATGTTCATGCCAGAAAGGCTTTGATTGATTTTGTTCATGGCTTCGACCGCCGACTTCGACGTCGCCAGCGCGAACTTTGCTTCGGCGGAAACTTTCGCCATCAACATTGCGGCTGCGATTCCATGACCAACAACATCCGCAACGATCACGCCAAGGCGATTTTCATCCAGCGGTAAATAATCAAAGTAGTCACCGCCGACCTGTTGCATTGGTCGATAGTAGGAAAAGAACTCGTACGACTCGAGTTCCGGACTATGCTGCGGCAAAAATCGTTGTTGAAGTTCGTGGGCAAGCGCCAAGTCCGCTTTGAGCTCGTTCGTTTTCTTGGCTTCGGCGAACAAGTCCGATTGCTGAATCGCAAGACTGGCTTGCAACGCGATCGTTACCAGCATCTCCAAGTCTTCTTCTTTGAAAACAACCGACCGACGAAGCGTATCGAGCTGGATCACTCCGATCGACTCATTCTTGCTGTTGATCAACGGAGCACACATGATCGAGCGGATCCGGAAATCGAAAACACTTTGGCTCATGTCGAATCGATCATCCGCTCCAGCATCACTGGAAAGGATCGGATGTTGAGATTCCATTACCTGTTTACAGATCGTGCGGCTGATACGAATCTCTTCGTCGTCGTTTTGGCGTCGTGTCTTAAATCCCAACGGCCGAAGGTTGCCGGTTTCGTCCTGCAGAATGATAAATCCTCGATCGGACTCGACAAACAACTCAAACAGAAAGTCCAAAATCTTTTCCAGAATCTCGTCGCGATCAACATGATCGGCAAGCACATGCGTAATGTTGATCAGCGTTTTTAGTTTTTCTTCAGCGCTGACTTTGTGGTGGTTCTGCGAATAATGTGATGGGATTTCGAGCTTGGACAACAGTTGCGACTGCGAATCGACGTCATCCATGATGATCTGATTTGATCGTTCGCGAGTTCCTGTTCCGGGGCCTTCAATCGTGGCGCGAGGAATTTCACTAAACTGGTCAGTCAAAAAGAACGTGAATGTGACGTCGCAAATTCGGATCAAAGAACCATCGTATAACTTTGTCGGTTGATGAACGGGTTGGTCGTTGAGATAGGTACCATTGCGACTGTTGAGGTCCTCAACAAAGTAGGCTCCCTGGTCGAGAACGATTTTTGCGTGGTGACGACTTACTGACCCATCATCAATTTGAACCGTGCATTCTGGGTGTCGACCGATCAGGACTGGCGCATCGGTAAGCCGGTGATTTTTCGTTACGACCGAAGTATCGATGGAAGCGAGGATTGCCATGCTGGAACCGACGTGCAATGTACTGATTTGATTCGTCGAAACAAGCACTACCGTTCAAGCGCGGCTTCAACGGAACTCATTGTAAACGTAAATTCAAGATTTCCTATTCCTTGAGCCCATTATTCCAGGCTCGCCGATAGAACACCAAGGAGCAGTGACTTCGATCACATTCACCCTCGAAGGCACGCGACTTATCCGGCTGCGGAGTCGCCAAAGAATTTTTGGTAAACTTTGGATTGCTTCATTCTTGCACGATAAGTATCGACAAACGAAGCGTCATCCTGGAATTGGCGATAAGCGTCGGCATACCATTTATTTTCTCCACGGTTTTGGTTTTCCCATTCAAACGAACGACCGAGAAACGTTTCAATTTTTGCTTTTCCTTCGTCACGACGCATGAATTCTGTTGTCAATAACAAGCACCGACATTTGCCGTTCTCTATGACTTCAAAGCCAGCCTCTTTGTTGAACGGCATTTGTTCAAAATCGAGTCCCGTAAAACGGCAGAACTCCTTTTCGAACCAACGGTCGGCGCCGTCATGATCAAACGATTTGGTGAAGACTTCTTTGAGCAAGTCCATTCCTTCGGATTTGGCGTAGGCTCGGTTGTTGGCAAAGTGCTTGACGTACCAGAAGGAAAGGTCCTGGAAAAACATCGAGAGGTTACGGCCGGCCGGTTCGCGGACAGGGACAATGATGTCGATTTTTTTTCGGCGATTGAGCAACACACGACGGAACAGTCGGTCGACCGGAAACCCAATTTTACGATAGGACCACTTGTTGCGTAAATTAAAACCAGCCGGACAAATCGGATTGCCATAAAGATCGTGGACGTTGACTGCGCCTTCAATGGAGGCCGCCAACGTAGTGGATCCTACTTTGCCAAATTGATAAATTAGCACCAGGTTTGGATCGGAATATCTTTTGATCAGACGTTTCACGTCAATGGCTCGGTTGGGTGGAATATCTAGAGGGTATTTCAAAACCTGTAGTGGACTTCGCCAGAAGTCCCAGCTCGCTTTCAAAACAAAGGGAATTCTGGCGAATCCCACTACGATGATCGCACGATTTTAGGTTTTGAAATGTCCTCTAAGTGAGATTAATAAACAGTCCACTATAGTTAAGAAACGCCATATTGGGCATTGAGACTTCGAGCTTCGCGGTTTGTCAATGAAACGGCTTGCTCAAATACTTGTTCAAAGAAGAGAGCCATGAAACGCCAACAGGCCGCATGGAAAACCAGGCGGCCTGATGGGACATAATTTTTTCAAGATCGAGCTTAGGCGAATTCGTCGAACAATCGAGCGACGGCAACTTCCATCTTCTCGGGTGTGTCGTATTGGCCGCTGGCAATCTGAGTTCGAATCTCTGCGACTCGGTCCGCACGAATGTCGCCTGTGTTGGCTTGCGTGATAGATTGAGCTTCAATCGAGATGTCGACTTGATCGACGGGGATTGAATTCGAGCTCTCGGTGCGTGAAGCTGTATTATTAGTCTGCAAGTTTGCTGCAGAAGTTGATGATACGTTTGATGTAGGTCTAATTTCCATTTTGTTCTCCCGGTTGCGGGTTGAGGTTTGAACTCATTGAATCTGTGTTCAGGATGAACCAGATTTCAAACCGTAGCAAACCATTTTTTATGATATAGCACAATTCCATTTCGATGCCGAATGCAATAAATTGCCGCGAATTTTGGAAACAAAAATGTTTTTTAATTCGCTGCAAGATAGCCCAAGTGGGTAGCTTGCATTCGGTTTTCAAGGTGCAGTCCTTGTCGATGAAACGGCCATCCATAACAGCAGGAGTAGACGACATTCGCACGTTGTGCTTTTATTATCGGCATGGTTGCTAGCGAAAATTTGAGAATTGTTGTTGGTTTCGAGTTGTTCAGTTCGCGAAGTGCAAACGTTTTGTGCGAATCAGGAAAAGTCGTGTCTGAAAAAAGGTCAGCTTTCCAGTCACTCTTCGCTTGACTCGCCAATAATACGTGCGGAGTTCGTTTCGGTTCGGCGAATGTCACAATAATTCTGGAAAGCCGAATATGTCTCGGGTCCAGGCAACGGTTTTCAGGTCATTTCCAGTGCTATCAGCCAAAATCCAATGGAACAGCGCAGTATTAATTGTGGCAATGTGTAACGATTCAGCAGCCCAGTGAACTTTTTCGTGCTTGTGCGCGTAGTAACACCTGGCGTGCAATGACTGTACGCATGATCGACAAGGACTGTCTCCAACTCTTTTCCGGAGACGAAAATGGCCAATCGAGTTTTTCAGCGACCGACGCTCACCCTCACTTCTAATCGTTCCTATTCCGACCGACCTTTCCAGGTTGATATGGAGCGTTTCTTTGAATTCAGTTTTGATTTGGCAGAAGATCTCCTTGATCTCGAGCTCAAATATGCAACTGAACCTTCAATTTCCAGGCTTCCATCAACTGCTGTTCGTCCGAACATTACAAGTTCGGAGCCGGCAGAGTATCTCGGCAGCGAGTTCAACTTCGATATTGATGCGAATTGGATGTAATTGAATTCGCGTTCTTGGACTTTCCCCAAAAAAAAAGCACGCCAAACTGTGGCGTGCTTTTTCTTTTTCCGTTCTATCAACCTTTTGGCCTAACTGCCACGTCCAAACTCTACGCGACGTTTGCCAAGTTGATGTTGTAGTCTTTGAACGATGCTACTGTGCATCTGGCTAACTCGGCTTTCGCTGAGATCAAGCGTTGCACCAATTTCTTTCATCGTCAATTCTTCATAGTAGTAAAGAATGATGATCAGTCGTTCGTTGCGGTTAAGCCCTTTGGTGACCAAACGCATCAAGTCATTTTTCTGGATGCGTCGCGTCGGGTCTTCCCCCTTTTTGTCTTCGAGAATGTCGATTTCCCGAACGTCTTTGTAGCTGTCAGTCTCGTACCACTTCTTGTTGAGACTGATCAAGCCAACGGCGTTGGCATCGCTCATCATTTTCTCGGTCTCTTTTACGGAAAGCTCAAGAGCTTCCGCAAGTTCGATGACCGTTGGAGCACGTCCAAGTTTCGTTTCCAGACGTTTGGTCGCGTTACCAATCTTGCTGGCTTTGGATCGAACGAGGCGAGGTACCCAGTCCATGGTCCGAAGTTCATCAAGCATGGCACCACGGATACGTGGAACGCAGTACGTTTCAAATTTGACGCCTCGGTCCATGTCGAATGCATCGATCGCATCCATCAACCCGAAAACGCCCGCAGAAATCAAGTCATCCAGCTCCACTCCATCAGGAAGTCGTTGCCAGATTCGCTCTCCGTTGTACTTTACAAGCGGAAAGTATCGTTCCATCAAGGTGTTTCGAAGTTCTTTGTCAGTACAATCCGGTTTGTACTTCTGCCAGACCTCAAGAATCTTATCATCGTTTTTTGCAACTGATGTCGCCATTCAATCCTCCGTGATTGCTTGCGATATCTGTGTTGGTGTAAGGGAAGAAAGGTCTTTCCCTACATCGACGCAGTTGTGTTATTTTTGGCTTCTGTGTTGTTGCTCTTGCTGACTCTCGGTTCAGCAATTGCAGGATCCACTTTCCAAATTATTCAATGTGATTAGTTTGGTCCGTGGGTTTGAAAATGACTTTTGTCGTTTCCAAGGCACCTAGTTATCAAAAATAGCTTCGTCGCGTCAATGAATAATTTACAAGGTTCTTGTAATTCTGTGCGGAATTCCGCGATGGCGAAAAGTATTTTTATCAACAAAATGCATCGATTTACGGTTTTGCGTTAGCATTAGCGCAGCACCAAAGATGCGTACTTTAGTGATCGTCAAAACGACTTCATCGATTGAATGAAATTTCTTATTTTTTGACATGCGTTGAGTTTCTGCATTAGGGAACTCTCGTTGGAGTCAACGAGTTCCAAGCAATTGTTTGCGATATAAAGAACAAGTCGTTGGGAGATGGCCACGGTTGAGCCGGGAAAAACCGGGGCTAACGCCCAAACGGCTAATGTTGCCTAACTGAATTTCAAGCTGACATACATACTAGGCTGCTTGCCGATCCAATGATGTCAATTGTTCAGAAGTGATTTCACCGTAGACATCAACTTTGGCTCCTTGGATTTCCTGGTCACCCAACACAAACATAAAGCGTGCTTCACCCGTTCTTAATTTGGCTATCACTGGGCGAATCGACTGATCTACTAATGCGATGGGGCGCAATCCAGCAGAAATCATGCGGCGGGAAGCATCTTCCATCGCCAAGGCCAACCGTTCAACAATCGTCCGCGGCAAATCCAATCGGATTTCGTCTTGTTCTCGGTCCCAAGCACAAGCGATTCGGTTTTGCAACTCTTCGGAGATCGTAAACACCGTAATCGGCAAGTTTGCATCTCCAGCCAGCCCAGAGGAAATGTGTCTGGCCAATCGAGTCCGGACTTTTTCAACACGATCAAAAAGGTTTTTACTGTTGATGTTGCCAAGCGTTTCCATAATTAAGTGGAGCGGACGGATGGAAACGCCTTCGGAAAGTAGGCTTCTCAAAACTGATTGCAGTTCACCCATGGTAAACGCGTTTGGAATCAAATCACTGACTAACGCTGGTGAAGTCTTAGACAATTCGCCAATCAATTGAGCCGTTGCGTCGCGAGTCAGCAATTCATCCGCGTAATGAACTGACATTTGTTGCAGTTGATTCGCAAGAACTTCGACCGTTGTATTGATTTGATAGCCCGCCGCGACCGCTTCTTCCCGGCCGCCAGCCTGAATCCAATAGCCTGGTTGCGCGATTGACTCTGGTGCCAGCCCAATCACTACCGCACCATTGAGAGGCCGGTTCGCGTTGCCCGTGTCGATGGCCAACAAATGATCGGGTTCCAATTCGCCTCGCTCGACCGAATTTCCTTGGAGCAACAGGCGATACTCTTTGCGGCCAAGCTTTAAATTGTCGCGAATGCGAATCTTGGGAAGAATGACTCCCATCTCTGCAGCAAATTGTTGGCGAACATTATTGATCGATGCCAGCAGCGTTCCACCCTGACGCGAGTCCGCCAGGCGGATTAAGTCGATACCGAGTTCAATCTCGACTAAATCGTTGCTCAAAAGTTTGTCGATCGTAGTTTCGACTGGCTTGGGTTGTGGTTTGACTGCGATATCTTCTGCGGACGGTTTCTGATTCTTGATCAAGTATGCTGATACTAAACACGCCATCGCGATTAGTAACAACGGGATTTTCGGAAGATCGGTCAGGACAAGCAGACCAAGAAAGGCAGCTGCAACGACCATCACAATCGGGCGTGAGAAGATCTGTTCAATTGTTTTACGTGACAGGTCGGTTCGAGAGTTGCTACGCGTGACCAACAAGCCAGCTGCCAGTGAAATCAGGAGTGCAGGAAGTTGACTGACCAGTCCGTCACCGATCGTAAGCTTGGTAAATGTTTCAGCGGCTTGGCCAATCGACATGTTTTGTGAAACTCCGATGGCCAGTCCGGCCAAAATGTTGATCACAGTGATCAAGACTGCTGCAATTGCATCGCCCCGAACAAACTTGCTCGCCCCGTCCATGGCCCCGTAAAAATCCGCTTGCTCGCCGACTTCTGCGCGAAGTCTTTGGGCTTCGATATGATCGATCGACCCTGCGTTGAGCTCTGCGTCGATGGCCATTTGCCGACCTGGCATTCCATCGAGAGAAAAACGTGCGGAAACTTCACTGATCCGAGTTGCACCTTTCGTGATCACAACGAACTGGATGACGACAATGATTGCAAAAATCACGACGCCCACGGCGAGGCTATCACCGGTGACGAAATTGGAAAAGCTGGCAATCATTCCGCCGGCAGCTTGCTCATGATCAATCGCACCACGTGTAAGGATGAGCCGTGTCGTTCCAATGTTCAGCGCCAATCGTGCCAGCGTCGTTGCCAATAGCAAAGACGGAAACAGGCTTAGTTCCAATGGAGTGCGAACGTAGATCGTGCTCAACAAGATGATCACGGCGATCGTGATGTTGGCGGCTAGCAGAACATCCATCATGCCCGCGGGCAACGGAACAAAGATCACCATCAAGCAGGCGATGAGTCCGGCAGGAATCAGAAAGTCAGGCCAGCGATTTCGGAACGTATCCATCTTGGTTACCAGGTTCAAATTTGAGTTGTTCGCTGACGACACACGGAGTGCGCGGTGATGGCCAGCGTGCATAAAGGCCGCGAACTTTAGCTGGATCAGAAATTCACGTCCAGACGTTCGCTGAGGTAAGTGTTTTTGAAAACAAGTTCCGAAGGCATGGGATCTGACTGATAGCTGCGGTTTGGTTGGCAGGCCAAAAACCGCGTTTCGTCTCGTTCGTTTTGTTCCGTGTTTTCACACGCGAAATCGATCTTGTTTGAATTCAGTCATTCTCTACAATCCGCTCGATTTCTAATCCACAATTTCAAATCAGTTTTTGGTCCCACCTGAAGACTCATAGCAAAATAAAGCGAGGACAGGATGTTACGTTCGACTTGGAAGTTACAGCTCATGACGGTCGGTGTTGTAACGTTTTTCAGTAGCAAAACGTTGTTCGCGAAAGATGAAGCCGTTGAAGAGGCCGCAAACAAAATTACTTCGCTTATAAAAACTGCGATCAGCGGTGGCGAAGGTTCATCTGATGCCATTAATGAGCTTGTTCAAAATTATATTGCACCGGCATTTTTCATCGTTGTAGTTGCCGTGATCAGTTACATGGTCGCATCGGCAATCGGACGCTACGTTGGCGGAATGGTTGCCAAAAGAGTCGATTTGACGTTGGGGAAGTTTCTAACCAAAGCCGTTCGCAACTTGTTGATGCTTGTTGTGGCGATGGGAGTGCTTTCATTTTACAACGTTGATATCACGAGTTTGGCTGCGATTCTGGCGGCGGTCGGATTTGCCGTGGGTATGGCATTGCAAGGCACGCTGGGTAACTTTGCATCCGGCGTGATGTTGCTACTGTTTCGTCCATTCAAAGTTGAGGACTACATCGTTGTTGCCGACACCGAAGGAACGGTTGAAGAGATCGATTTGTTCACCACTCGCGTCAATACGCTTGATAACCGACACGTCATCATTCCCAACGGCGAAATTTTTGGGAGCAAGCTGGAAAACTATACACGCAATCCGCTGCGGAGAGTCGACGTCAATGTCGGCGCCGCTTATTCGGCTGACTTGGCGCAAACAAGAGAAGCCCTCAACCGAGCCGTTGCAAACGTCGGCGCGGTCGCTTCACCTGCTCCGCAAGTTTATTTGATGGAACTGGGAGCATCGTCGGTCGATTGGCAAATTCGTGCCTGGTGTGCCCCTCAAGATTATTGGGCAGTTCGCGAAGCACTTGTGACTGCAGCGAAAGTCAATCTTGATAGAGCTGGCATTGGAATTCCTTACCCACAACTCGACGTTCATGTTGGTGGAAAGTTGTTAGCCAAAGCGGCGTAGGAATTAGCTGCGATTCTTTCCGGCGACTTCACAGACGATCTCGCCGGCTTTTTTCGCTTCTTCAGCACTAATGTGCATGTGTGTGACAGCTCGTACATGCTCGTGGCTGAATGGATACATCCAAACGCCTGCTTTGTGCGACGCCTCGACGAATTCCGGGGCGCTCATGATCGAGTTATCGACTTTGAAGATAACGATGTTCGAATGCACATCGACCGGATTGACGGTAAGCCCTTCGCCTTGCGTAACAATCTGCGCAAACGATTGTGCCGAGTCATGGTCATCGGCCAACCGTTCAATGTTATTCTCGATCGCGTAAAGTGCTCCAGCGGCGATGATTCCAGATTGCCGCATTCCGCCCCCCAGGACTTTCCGGTGCCGACGCATGTCGTCAAACATGGACTTGGGTCCAGCCAAAGCCGACCCTACGGGCGCGCCAAGTCCTTTGCTAAAGCAAACACTAACGGTATCGAAAGGGTCGCTCCATTGTTTGGCAGATTTTCCCGAGGCCACAACCGCGTTGAACAATCGCGCACCATCGAGATGGGTTGCCAATCCGTTCTCATGAGCCCAGTCGCACGCCGCGACGACTTCGTCGAAAGGCTGGACAACGCCTCCTCCTTTGTTGTGCGTATTCTCCAGGCACAATAATTTTGTTTGGGCCGCATGTTCATTGAAAGGCCGAACTAGATTGCGAATCTTCTCGACCGTCAACACGCTGTTGTCACCTTTGATCGTTTGACACGCCAAACCACTAAGCTGTGCAAAGGCGCCTTGTTCATAGTTGTAGATATGACATCCAGATTCGCAAATGAATTCGTCCCCTGGTCGACAATGCAAACGAAGCGCCGCTTGATTCGTCATCGTCCCCGACGGCATGAACATGGCAATCTCTTTGCCTAACATCTCGGCGATCGTTTCCTGAAGTTTTGCGACCGTCGGATCGATATCGATTACATCATCGCCGACGGGCGCGCTGGCAATCGCGGCACGCATCGCTTCGCAGGGAACAGTGACAGTATCGCTTCGAAGATCAATCATGTTTTATAGAGTTCGGTGTGAAGTGGTCAGGGGGTTCAGTCTGTTGTTTGAATGATAACAAAAAACAGGCCACCCAAGGGCGGCCCGATATGTTTTGACTTGGATCAGAAAGGTCGGGTTCGTGTCAGTACCAACCAGCATTTCTAAACACTGAACCCTTCTTAATCGTTTACTTGTGTCTCCAGGAAACGGGCCAGCCGGTGAAAATCACTTTCGGTGTCAATGTATCGCACGACCGTGACGAGTGTTTCCGGGTCGACAAGATTCTCAAATGGCTCGTAATGCAGATCAAGCTGGCCGGAACAGCTAACCATGACGCCGTTAAGTTTCCGTTCTACCAACGCACGAAACGCGCCGACACCAAGTTGGCTGCCAAGCATCGCGTCAAAGGCATGTGGTTTGGCACAACGAGCTTCGTAGCCCAATTGCAAGCCTTTGACTAACCGGACGCGGCCGGTTTTCTTTTCGTAGCATTTCTCGACCGCATTTGACATCACGCGGAACAAGTTAACTTTAGAAATGTTGATGTGACCATGGTCATCACGCTCGACGCCTTCGACGTAACTAAACGGAAGGTATTCGGCAACTCCTTCAGCGATGACGATGACGCCGTACTCTTTGCCTTCGTCTTCACGAGCCAACATCGTTTTGACAATCCGTTCACAAACGCGATCCATATCCATGCACTGACGCGTCTGTTGTTCACCTTTGTTGTTGGTAAATTCTTCTTCGATCAAATAGCCAGCCATAATGTCTTCGACACTGATGACCAAGCTTGCTTCGCCCGCGATTGCCGCTCCGTAGGACAGCCATCCGGCACTGCGTCCCATGGTCTCGGTAAGGAAGTAAGATCGAGTCGCTTCCGCATCGTGGATCAGTGTTCTCAGTTCCGTTGCCAGGAAGTCAACCGCGGTAAAGAAACCAAAGGTGAAGTCGATCCCGTGGTAATCGTTGTCGATCGTTTTCGGCAAATGCACAATCGGGATGATTTTTTCTGCGTTGTATTGCTGTTGGTAAAGCTTGAACTTGTTGGCAGTCTTCAGCGTGTCGTCGCCACCGATGGAAATCAGCGCGTCGATGTTGATTGACTTGAGGGCTTCGGTCACGCGACCCATCGGCGCGACTTTGTCAGAGTCGCTCATATCGGCTGGGGAGTTGATGTGCTTCCCAGGATTGGTTCGCGCCGTGCCGATCATGATTCCTTGCGCACTTCGCGTTCTTCGCAAAACGGCTGGCGAAAGAATGATATAGTCTTTGCCTTCTTCAAGCGGTTTGGCCGCATCGAAATCGGCAAGCGAGCTGTATCCGTGTTTGATGCCGATGACTTCTACGCCAGCGCGCAGGAACGAAGCCGCTGCCGCACTAATGACGGCGTTCGCTGCGGGAGCCGGTCCGCCTGCAAACAGGATTGCGACGCGTTTAAACGGATGATCAGGACGTACGGGTGGAGATAGCGTGTTTGCCACTAAAGTTGCCTCTTAAGTGCGATCTAAGTTTCCATTGATGCGAGGAGTGGGCATCGTGTCCATTCTTTCCCCGATCCAGAGCCCAGATTTTATTACACATCGAGCATCTTCAATATGGGCTCGGTGAAAATTTGAAGAAGTCGCACGATTGCGGGACTACCTAATCCATTAAACCGGCTTAATGTTAGAGGCAGTCAGGAAAAAACTTCATGTGAAGGAACACTTTGGTCGAACGCCACGCCAAGACTGACAAGCGCCAACCTTGAAAAAAGCAATGGTCGAATCAACCAAACAAGAACGCGATGCCCACACAACTGTGTAAGCACCGCGTCCAGGTCTTAAGGGGTCTGTTGAGAATCGTCAAAACTACCGGCAAATCTCGTTGACACGGCGAACCATGTCGACGAATTCGGCTCGGTATCCTGAACTGTCATTGCCAATCGCTCCGACAGCAATTTCTTGAACCATCGCCGGATCGGCTTTACCTGAGTACTTTGATCCTCGAAGAATCATTCCAAACGCCGCCACACTTGAAGCGAATCGAAAGTCCTCGGACGCACTCAAGAAACTCTTTTCATCATTCTTGATCGTGAACTCAATCTTCTTGCTCGTGTTCTCGTCCGGTTGCTTGTAGCGAAGTGCCAACGTGCACAGTTCGCCTGTGCTGGCCGCGTCGGAGAGATTCGCGTTCGTCTTCAGCGAGTCATCTGTATCAGCAGGTTGCTTGCTTGATTGGTACTTCAACCCTTTTGGTGCCAACACTTCACCGGTCTCAGACATTTTGTCGACGGTGACCAGTTCGTAGATCGCGGTCACCGTGTGCCCTGCCCCGATCTCGCCCGCATCTTTCTTGTCGTTGTCAAAGTCTTGCGTCTTCAACATGCGGTTCTCGTAACCAAGCAACCGATAGCCGCGAACTTCTGCCGGATTGAATTCGATTTGAATTTTGACATCCTTGGCAATCGTGACCAGCGATCCGGACATCTGCTCGACCAACACTTTGTGGGCTTCGCGAATGCTGTCGATGTAAGCGTACATTCCGTTTCCGTTGTCAGCCAACTTTTCCATTTTGCTGTCTTTGAGGTTGCCCGTTCCAAATCCAAGCACGGTCAAAAACACGCCTTCGGAAGCCTTCTCCGTGATCAGTTTTACCAGCGAATTGTCATCGGTGACGCCCACATTCAAATCTCCGTCGGTCGCCAGGATCACTTTGTTCACGCCACCGTGGATAAAGCTTTTTTGAGCCAGCTCGTAAGCGAGTTGAATTCCAGCACTTCCGTGAGTCGAGCCACCCGACGTCAATCGCTCGATCGCCTGGTTGATCTTCCGCTTTTCTTGACCGTTGGTTGGCTGCAAAACAACTCCGGCGTTTCCGGCATAAGTCACAATCGAAACCCGGTCGTTCTCGCCCAGCTTGTTGACCATCATTTGAAAGCCACGTTTGAGCAACGGCAATTTGTCGCTGTTCTTCATCGAGCCAGAGACGTCGATCAGGAACACGACATTGGTTGCCGGTCGTTCATTCATGTGCACGTCTTTGCCTTTAAGGCCAACACGCAACAGTTTGTGGGATTCGTCCCACGGACAAGCCGCAAGTTCCATGCTGACCGAGAACGGGCGATCGGCTTTGGGTTGTGGATAGTCATAGTTGAAATAGTTAACCAACTCTTCGATGCGAACCGAGTCTGGCGGCGGAAGTTGTCCATTGGTTACAAACCGGCGAACGTTGGCGTAAGAGGCTGTGTCGACATCGATCGAGAAAGTCGAAATGGCTTTGCCGCCAACCGCTGCCGTGAATTTGTTTTCATGAATCGGCGTGTATTGTTCGCCTGATGATTGCTCCATAAATCCATAGCCGCGAGATCGTGCAAAACGTCCTGGCATTCCGTTTCTCATTGCCAGTCCACGGCCAAAGCCCATTCCACCACCAGGGCCCATTCCACCACCCATGCCACCACCCAATCCACCACCACCAAAACCCCTTCCGCCGCCACCACCCATTCCAGCCAGACGTCCTTGTTCGCCCTGTTGCTGTCCCTGGCCTTGTTGCTGACCTTGGCTTTGCTTCCCTTCGCCTTGCTGCCCTTGGCCGCCGGCCTCACTTGGCATCGGTCCCGAGGAACTTAGTTGAAGACTTCTGTCTTGTTGCTGCCCGTCGAAGTCACCGAACGGGTCATCGATTTTAGCTGCATCAAGTTGGCCAAGTTCGCTAGAGTAAGCCGGTACTTTCCCGGACGATCGCTTAACGCCGCCAAGCAAAACGGTACCTCCATCGGGAACTGTAACGCGAGTGTTAACTGCGGGCGAATCGGATAATTTGAGATCCACGCCCTTTCCTTCAAAATCTTCGACCGCGGAAAGGCTGTCGGCAAGAACTGGTAGAGTCGCTGGTTCATACGTAGATTCATCGTTCACATGTGAATGGCTACTAAGCGGTTCGGCCATTGGCGCTTCACGTGATCCTCTAGGAAAATCTTGCGGCATTTCCATTGCTACACGCCGTCTTGTTGCCCCGCGATAAAAGTCATTTGCAACTAGCATAAACGTCGTTCCACAAAGCCCGAAAAGGAGCGTCGCGGCGACGACCCACCTCAAAACCGAATCGAAAGAGCTCTTTCTTGACGCCGATGATTTCGTCGCAACTGTCGTTTCGCCCAGCGTTTCATTTTGCTCGATTCGATCAAGTTCATTGATCAGCATTTCGCGCAGCTGCGGATTCGATTCGGGAAGTTCACAGTCGGCAGACTTCCGGATCAATTTTCCGAGTTCAAAATTTTGTTGTTCTTCGTTCGTCATGTCTTGGGTGCCTTGAGAGTCAAGCAAACTTACCAGTTGGTCGGCAAGCGATTGTTCGTCGCGCTTTTTTTGGTTCATGAGATTTCACCTTTGTCTACGGTCTTGGTCGGAGTGCAATTCGAAGTCAACTTGGGAGAGTGGACTTCCGGCTTTGCGAAATGGCCGGTCGCGCGTTCCAGCCAATTTTTCACTTCAGGATGTTGTCTCAGTCGTTTGATCGCTCGGTGTAAATTCACCCGTACTGTGCCAGGTTTTTTGTCAGTAATCTCTGCGATCTCTTTGGCATCGAATCCGTGAGACCAAAGCTCAATCGACTCGCGTTCGGGCTCAGGCAGACAAGCAAACAGCTTTCTCAACAACAAGAGGATTTCATCAATCTCAAGCTGCTCTGCCGGATCAATTGCTTTGAAGTCCACCGCGTCGAATCCGTCCGGTGTCGTCAACGTCTTTCGATATTTGGAATCAAGCTCGTCCAAAATTCGATTGCGACAAACGGTGTACAGCCAAGGTGCAAGTTTGTGAGCAATCTTTTCAACCGGCTGTTTGCACAATTGCATGAACGTGTGCTGAACCGCATCCCGTGCTGCATGCAAATCGCCATGATTGAGCCGAACGGCATAGGCAGTCAGCGGCCGTTCAAAATTTTCGAGTGCGGAGATCACCAGCTCTTTTTGCGTCGGCGGAGAACCGTTGTCGTGGTGAGTGCTAACCCGCGATGTTCCGTTATGGGGCATAATCAACTCGAGTGTAGAGGGTGTTTAAGGTCGATTACCCTATTAAACGAGTGAGACGCGAATTCGTTACAAGGAATCCGAAGATTTTACATTTCAGATTTTTTGTACGCCAAAACTAACGATTTCCCCAGCAGTTCGAACGAATGCACAATGGCTCAGGCAATGGTGACGCTCGTTCGGCAAAGGAATCGAACCCCATGAAACTGATCGCTCCCACTAATGCGTCGCCGTTCCCGCGTTTTGCGGATTGCGAATGCTCTCCACCATGTCGACGACTTCTTGGGGCGGAGCCGGAGTCACCATGGCAACAAGATACGCAACCACGAAGTTCACAAGCATTCCCAGGAACCCAATTCCTTCGGGTGAGATGCCCCCTTTGCCTCGGCCTGCGTTTGAAAAATCAAACCAATAATTTACCGACGGGTCGGCGACAAATTGATAGTAAATGATATAGCCCAGTGTCAATGCAACGCCGCAAATCATTCCGGCGATTGCCCCTTCACGATTGATCCGCTTGGAGAAAATTCCCATCAGAATCGTCGGGAAGAAACTTGACGCCGCCAAGCCAAACGCAAACGCAACCGTCTTGGCTACAAACTCGGAGGGTGGATTGATTCCAAAGTAAGCCGCGATGACGAGAAAGACAAATGATGCCCCTCGCGCCCAATGAACTTCTTGAGTGTCACTCATGTTCGGACTGATAATCTTCTTCATCAAATCATGTGAAATCGATGTCGACAACACCAGTAACAAGCCGGCTGCAGTCGACAGCGCCGCTGCCACACAGCCCGCCATCACCAATGCGATCACCCATTTCGGCAGTCCCGCCATTTCCGGGTTCGCCATCACGAGAATGTCTCGATCGTAGTAAACTTCGTTCCCGTTGTCGGAAAGCTTGTTACTGATCTGGCGTGGAGCGCCTTCTTTTCGGTCAGGCAAAAACACAGGCGTCTTCGACGTCTTGTCAAAAACAGAACCTGACTGGTGCTGCATGACGCCGTCGTTGTTTTTATCGGCCCAAGCGATCAAGCCACGATCTTCCCAGTTCTTAAACCACTCTGGCGCCTCAGCGTATTTGCAGTTGTGAACTTCCGACAATAAGTTTGTCCGTGCGAACGCGCCGATCGCTGGAGCCGTCAAGTAAACAATCGCGATGAACAGCAAAGTCCAGCACGCTGATGTGCGAACGGCTTTGACCGATTTAACGGTAAAGAATCGAACGATCACATGCGGAAGTCCAGCGGTTCCGCACATCAATACGGCGGTGATGCAAAAGATGTCCAGTTTGGGCAAACTTCCGTCGGTATATTTTGCAAACCCAAGTTCGGTGTTGAGCGTGTTGAGTTTCGTCAGCAACGGAACGGCTTCTGCGCCGTCTTTGGTGAAGTTCCCGACCAATCCGAATTGCGGAATGACGTTGCCGGTTAGCAACATCGAAATGAAAACCGCTGGGATCGTATACGCGAAAACCATCACGCAGTATTGCGCGACCTGCGTGTATGTGATCCCTTTCATCCCGCCCAGTCCTGCGTAAAAAAAGACGACGCTGGCTCCGATCACGACTCCCAACCAAATTTCAATGTCGAACAGTCGCGAAAAAACCAAACCGACGCCCCGCATTTGACCCATGATATAAGTCATGCAGATGAACACGGCGCAGATCACGCCTACCGTTCGCGCAATGTTGGAATAAAAACGGTCACCCAGAAAATCGGTGACGGTGAACTTATTGAATTTTCTTAAATACGGAACGATCAAGATCGTCAACAAAACGAATCCGCCGGTCCAGCCCATCAGGTAACGCGACGCATCGTAACCACTTGCCGCGATAATGCCTGCCATCGAAATGAAGGTCGCCGCAGACATCCAGTCGGCAGCTGTTGCCATCCCGTTGGCAAACGGAGAGACGCCGCTGCTGGCGACGTAATACTCTTTCGTGGTGGCCGCTCGCGATTTGATCGCAATGAAAATGTAGACCGCAAATGAACAGCCAATGAAAAGGAAATTCCAAATGTCTTGACTCATGAGCGACTCTCCTCGTCGAACCCATGCTTCTTATCCAGAGCATTCATCAACACCATGTAAAGCAATAGCAGACAAAGAAATCCGATAATGGCTCCTTGTTGCGCCATCCAAAACCCGAATGGAGCGCCACCGATACTCCAAACCCTTTCATCCAGAAGTTCGCGAAAAACAATTCCGCAACCGAGCGAAAGGAATAACCAAATCGCCAGAATGAAGCCCACGATTTTCAGGCTTTTCGACCAGTAAGCACGACTGTTGTTCGAACCGGTCGGATCGTCAGTTGGAGAACCCATGAAGTCTCTTTGCGGAAGTGCGGGCGATGGTATGGCAAGCAATCATTTTGGCATACCGCGATCGAACGTTAAAGCACACAACGTAACCGCGAACCGAAATCGAGCAAAAAAGTAACGCGTTGACTGTTTGAACCAGATAGTCATAACATCCATAATGGGCTTTCAAGAATTGCTAAATCCTGTGTCTTGCTTTGCGACAAACCATGAAAAATTTGCTTCTCGTATTGTTGATGCTTTCAACGAGCGTCACCGAGTCCTTGGCTTATGCAGATGAGCCCATTACCGCCCGCCCCAATGTTCTCTTTATCGCGGTTGATGACCTGCGACCTGAGCTTTCTTCCTACGGCGCAAAAGTGCAAACGCCGAACATCGATCGGTTCGCAAAATCAGGCGTTCAGTTTAATCGAGCCTACTGCCAACAAGCCGTTTGCGGGGCGTCCCGTTTGTCGATCATGGGAGGGCTGTACCCGACGTTGACGCGCGAGCAAACTTACCATGTCGACGGCTGGCGAAAGCGTCATCCAGATTTGCTGACGATGAATCAGCATTTTAAGCAAAGCGGGTTTGATACCATCGGCATTGGCAAAATTTATCATGGCGTGTCAGGACCGGGAGTCGACCCGGAGAATTGGACAAAGTGGATTCGGATCGGCGGGCCGGAATACGCTCTCAAAGACAGCCAAAAGACGCGGGACGAATTTCAGAAACGATCCAAGCTCGGTTCCAAACACGATCAAGTCAAAGGCCCGGCAACAGAAATGGCCGACGTCGCGGACGACTTTTATGGTGATGGCAAAAGAGCCCGGAGAGCGGCCCAAATCATTGGACGTTTGGCCAAATCCTCAGCCAACAATGATGCCCGCCCGTTTTTCCTGGCCGTTGGATTCTTGAAACCGCATCTTCCATTTGTCGCACCCAAGAAATACTGGGACCTGTACGAACGCGAAAACTTTCAGATGCCACCGAACGAAGGTATGCCGAAAGGCTATCCAAAGTATGGAGCAAATTTACCGGCCCACGAAATGAAGAGGTACTCAGACTACACGGGCGAGTTGCCAACGGACTTTCCTGATGCATTGAACAAGAAACTTCTTCACGGATATGCCGCATGCACAAGCTATATGGATGCCAACGTTGGGATCGTCTTGGACGCGTTAGCCGATCACGGCCTCGACAAAAATACGGTCGTGGTTTTCTGGGGCGACCATGGCTGGAAACTCGGCGATCATTCAACTTGGTGCAAGCACACGAATTTCGAATGCGATACGCGAGTCCCGTTGATCATCCGTTCGCCGCAACATCTTTCGGATGCAACCTGCGATCAACCGGTCGAGTTGATTGATCTCTACCCATCGCTCTGTGAATTGGCTGGTTTGAAAACGCCTGAGCATTGCCAAGGCAAATCGTTGGCTCCATTGCTTGCAGATCCCAAGGCGAAACATCGCGAATCGGCCTACAGCTCATACTTGCACTACAAAGAACGAATTGGGAATAGCATCCGATTCGGTGACTATCGATACTCGCACTGGCAAGACGGTGATGATCCAAAACTACTTGCTCGCGTGCTGACGAATCTCAAATCAGATCCAGGTGAGACAACCAATTTGCTCGACGACCCAAAGCACGCCGACGCCGCCAAGACTGGGGCCGAGTTGTTAAAACTGCGGATGAACGAAGCGAAGCAATAGCCAGAAACAGCTGAGCTTTCGCATATCACCTTCCAGTGGTATTCGTGCCGCTTGGGATTGGCTGCATCAAGTACGAATACGAGGTGCCGTTATAGGTATAGGTTGCTTCGCCTGCTTTGGTTGGAAACGACTCGACCAATTCAAGAATCTCGTCATAGTGTTCGACAAGATCGTCGACACTTTCAATTCGTTTGCCCAGCAACTCTTGCAGGTGCGGAAGATCAATTCCCGATTGAATGAATGAGGTCTTTGTTCTTCCAGCCAGCTCCATCAATCCGGTTCGCCAAAGTTGAAAATTGCCGATACGTCCAAGGCGAAGTCCGTCAGAGAAGCATTCAAGGTTGTGCACCGAGAGATTTGAGTTGGGCCGGTCCCTAATTGAAAACGAGGCGTTCACGACTTCTTCAAGAATGTCGTCATGGAACGCGTTAAGTTGAATGTTTTCAATCGAGTCTACTTTTGCAAGCGCCGCTTCGACACTGTTTCTTTCCGCATAGTAAATTGCCCGTCCGATTCGCGGCAATGCACTCAGCAATGCAAAGACTACACTGACCACGGCAACCAAGATCAACAGTGATTTGAGTTTGAAACGATATTTGCTCATTGGCACTTAATGGATTCAGATGGAATGATTGTACAAAAAAATTACATTCATCCGAAAAGGTTGGCAAGAAATGTCGTTGATTTGCGAAACTGACTATTCGGTCGGTCGAGACGATTTTTGTTGGATAGCTGAAACCGCGTCGGTAATGGCATAGTATTAATGGCATTGAAGAACTAGCCACGCCACTTAGCAACAACCAATCGCATGATCGAAGTTCAAGAGTTGACCAAAGTTTATCCTGGCCCAGTCCCCGCTCTCCGGGGCATAACACTCAAAATTGATAAAGGCATGTTCGGACTGTTGGGGCCCAACGGTGCCGGCAAATCGACCTTCATGAACATCTTGGCTGGTTTGCTGGAGCCAACGGCTGGATCGGTCAAACTTTTTGAAGTCGACGTGTTGAACAATCCCAAACTTTTGTGGGAGCAGTTGGGGTATTTGCCGCAAGAGTTTGGTTTCTACGACCATCTAACTGGTCACGCGATGTTGAAATACCTGTTGAAGTTAAAAGGCGTTTCCGGTCCCAAGGGTTTGAATCATTTGACTTCCGAGCTGCTCGAGAAAGTCAATCTCGCGTTCGCGGCCAAAAGAAAGGTTAAGGCATACTCGGGCGGAATGAAGCAGCGATTGGGTATCGCTCAAGCTATCGCCGGTGATCCAAAGCTAATCATCGTTGACGAGCCAACCGCCGGACTCGATCCGGAAGAACGTTTGCGATTTTACCGACTGTTGGCGGAGTTGGCGGCGGACAGGATCGTGATTCTTTCCACGCACATCGTCGAAGATGTGGCAAATCTGTGTTCCCGTTTTGCCGTGATTCGAGACGGTCGAATCATTGCCGATACTTCTCCGTCGAAAGCCAAACAAGAAATAGAAGGCCAGCTGTACGAAGGCAGTGTGGCGGCTGAAAACTTGTCCGAGTTCCAATCGGCTCATGAAGTTGCCCGAGCGATTCTGGTCGAAGGACGAAATCGAGTTCGGATTAAGGTTGAAAGTGATCAGGCAATTCCTGAAGGTTTCGAACCTGTCCCTGCATCTCTGGAAGACGCCTACTTGCTGATGATGAACCACGAAACCACACCGGCGATGGCTTCTTAGATCCGCGAATTTCAAAACAACCTCACACCTTTTAGAAACGCACATGTTTAATCGAATTTGGCTAGTCACAAAAAATGACGTTTTGACTTACGTTTGCCGACCGATGGTCTGGGTTTGGATTGCGTTGATGGGGCTGTTGTTTAGCACAATCGCGTTCGGCGTCGTACAAGTGGGAACAGGTGGCGACTCAGCGATTGGTGGCGCAAAGCAACACATCACAAGTGAGTTTGAGCTGACGCGACTGACCGCCGCGTTCACGATGATCATCAATAGTTTCTTTACGGCAGTTTTGTTTGGCATGGCAGTCATTCGAGACCACGATAGCGGCATGATGCCGTTGTTACACAGTTCCAAACTTCGATCATTCGAATACCTGTTTTCTAAATTCCTGGCGTGTTGCTTGACGGTCACGTTTGTGATGAGTGTCACAGTCCTTTTGGCGATGTTCTTCATGTTTGTACTTGCTCCGCCAGATCAAGCAGAACTGATTGGTGCATTTTCGGTCAGCAATTTTGTCGCACCGATTATAAAATTCGCTTTGCCAAGCCTGTTGTTCATTGGCGGTCTGGCATTTTTATTGGGCACCGCCACGAGAAAGCCAATCCTGGTATTCGCATTCCCGGTGATGTTCTTAATCATCTTTGGGTTGTTTCTTAATGATTGGTCACCGGAATGGTTGCCAACTTGGGCCAACGATATGTTGGGGATGATTGATCCCTATGGCTTACGGTGGCTCAATGAAGTTTACTTCAATGTTGATCGTGGTGCGGAGTTCTACAACACACAGCCTGTTGCGTTTACACCTGCGTTTGCAGCCAGTCGGCTCGTCATGATTGGATTAGGTGTGGGCGGATTGTTGATTGCCGCACCTGTTTTTCGCAGTCGCATGTTAGGGCGTCGACAAGGACCGCTTTCGGCAATCGATCAACCCAACTCGCGACACATTGAACGATCGCAAGCGTCGAGTCGAGCCGCACAACTAGGCGTTGGTTCGATGGCCATGACACAGACGGGTGGTGGGCTGATAAGCGATACTTGGAACATCTTTTGGTATGAATTGAAAGAGTTGAGGTATTCGCCAAGCCTGTATTTGTTTGTGCCCTTCATTTTGTTGGAAGTCATTGGCACGTCGTTTTTTAGAGAAGGCGCATTTGGGACGCCACTACTCCAAACGTCGGGAATGCTGGCGGAAAACGCGATGGGTGTGTTGGCTGTGTTGGGTTGCCTGTTGATGATGTTTTACACCGTTGAGTCGCAAATGCGAGAACGGATCAAGAAACTGGCTCCAATCTTCTACTCAACGCGCGCCAAATCGTTTGCGATGCTCATGGGAAAGTCGCTTGCCAATACGGCAGTCTGCGTTTGTATCATGGCGGCTGCTCTTATTGCGAGTCTCATTATCCTACTGGTTCAAGGAATTGTCTCCATCGAAGCATTCCCGTTCGCGGCGTACTGGCTATTGATATTGATGCCGACGTTTATCTTGTGGGGTTCGTATGTGACTTTCCTGGTCGTGCTGACGCGGAATCGTTACACGACTTACGCACTTGCGGCCGCGACACTCGTGTGGACGCTGTACTTGAATATGTCCGGTGAAATGAGCTGGCTCACCAACTGGATGGCAAATGGATTGGCGACCTGGTCTGACATTAGTCCGTTTGAGATGGACATTACAGCGCTTTGGATCAACCGTTTGTTTGTGTTAGCACTGGCAACTCTGTTCACGTATCTTGCTGCACGTCTTTTTTGGCGGCGCGGAATCGATCCCGTGCAATTGTCGACTCGTTTGAAACCAAAACCAATTTTGCTATTCGGTTTGCGTGTTGCCCCGTTTCTTGTTTTGCCAATCTTGCTGGGAAGTGTGTTGTGGGCAAAGGTGAATGCTGGACATCAAGGCGACTACGTCAAAGATCAGGAGAAAAAGTATTGGCAGCAAAACATTTCGACGTGGGCTGACACGGAACCGCCAAGCGTTTCGGGTGTCGACGTAAAACTGGACATTCAACCCCAAACGCAAGCCTTGGCGGTCGAGTCGATAATGCGTTTGACCAACGACCAAGAAGAGCCGATGCGTGAGTTTGCATTGACTGCCGGACTGCACTGGAAAAACATCGTTTGGCATATTGGTCCGACGTTTAAGATCAACGACGAAACTCCGCCGATTCCGACGGCGGAATCCTTGGAAGACTACGAGCCGGAAGCCCGTTCAGGTTTGTACATTTTTGAGTTCGATCCGCCGATTCAACCTGGCGAATCGACGACGCTAAGTTATTCCTTTGAGGGGCACTTTCCAGATGGAGTGTCGAAAAACGGCGGTGATGCTTCGGAGTTTATCTTGCCATCGGGCGTTGTGCTGCACACGTTTGGCAATTCGTTTATGCCTTACCCTGGTTTTGCCCAGGAGATTGGTTTGGATCCAGAAGACCAACCAGAAGCAAAAGTCTTTAAGGATGACTTTTACGAGGAAGAGCTCAAGCCTCTCTTTGGTGGCGGGGACCAGTTTCATGTTCGCACAACGATTACCGGTCCGAAAGAATTTACGTTCAATGCGGTCGGTGTGAAAAAGGATGATACCGAATCAGACGGTCAACGAACCGTGGTTTGGGAGTCGGACAGCCCGGTCAGTTTCTTCAACGTCGTCGGCGGAAAATGGAAAGTCTTCAAGGGCGAAACGACAGAGATTTATTACAACGAAAAACATGAGTACAACGTCGACGAAATTTCGGAAGCCATCGAGCATGCCCGAGCACACTATTCACGGTGGTTCGCTCCCTATCCTTGGAAGCAATTAAGACTCAACGAGTTTCCGAACATGTCTACCTATGCTCAAGGTTTCGCGACCAATATTACTTTCTCAGAAGGGATCGGGTTTTTGACGAAAGACAAGCCGGGAGCGGATGCACCGTTTATGGTTGCGGCTCACGAGACGGCGCATCAATGGTGGGGCAACATTCTTGTGCCCGGCGAAGGGCCAGGTGGCAATATCTTGAGCGAAGGGATGGCCCACTTTTCAACCGGACTATTGTTCGACGAAGTCAAAGGGCTTCGCGCACGAACCAGTTTTTTCCGATTGATCGAAGACACGTATGCCAATCGACGAAGTGTTGATAGTGAGCGCCCAATGATCCAAACGGATGGCGAAAAGTCGGGTGACCAGACGGTGACTTACGACAAAGGTGGTTGGGTTTTTTGGATGTTGCACAATCACATGGGACGCATGGATAACTTGCATGGCATTCAGGCGTTCATCGCCAAATACACGAACGGCACCGACGACTATCCGGTGCTGCAGGATTTTGTAAAAGACATGCGAGCGTTTGCTGATGACAAAGAAGCCTACGATGAGTTCACCCAGCAGTGGTTTTTTGACACAGTGGTTCCGCAATATGAATTCAGCGAAGTGGAGATGAAGGAAGTTGACTCCAAATGGGTCATTACCGGATCGGTCAAAAACGTGGGTACCGGAAAGATGCCGTTGGAAATCTGCGCCGCGCTCAATGAGCGGTTTGTTGACGAAATATCCGAAGACCTGAATCCGGAATATCAGGATTCGCGCACCGAGGTCGTTTTGGCGGCCGACGAATCGGTAGAGTTTGAAATCACAGCCGAATTCAAGCCCGATCGAGTCTTGGTCGATCCCGATGTGAAAGTGTTGCAGCTGAGGCGCAAACGGGCCGTTCACGAGTTTTAAAATGAGCTACCCGATAGACTCGATGAATCAGGTAATTAAACGCCAGGCATTAGGCCAAAAATTCGCGCTCAACCCACTTCGTATCGACGGTTCCTTTTTTGAACGGCTCGCTCAATAGAACCCGTTTCAAAAACGGTGCCGTTGTGTGGATGCCTTTGACGCGAAGTTCATCCAAAGCACGGACCAGACAACTGATCGCTTGCTCGCGCGTCGGTTTATGAACGATCAACTTTCCAATCATCGAATCGTAGTGCGTCGGCACTCGATAGCCCGAGTGTACGTGCGAATCCCATCGCACACCCAGTCCGCCTGGAATGTGGATCGATTCGATCAAACCGGGTGACGGCATGAAGTTCTTGTCCGGGTTCTCAGCATTGATACGGCATTCGATCGCTGCGCCCAAACAGGGAATATCGGCTTGCTTCAGATCAAGCTTTTCACCAAACGCGACACGGATCTGTTGTTGAATCAGATCGAGCCCAGTCACCATTTCGGAAACGGGATGCTCCACCTGAATTCTCGCGTTGACTTCGATGAAGTAAAAGTTGTTGTCTTTGTCGACGATAAATTCGACAGTGCCCGCGTTGTGGTAGTTCGCAGTCTTCACCATCCGACAAGCGGCTTCACAAATCTCGGTACGGACAGATTCAGGAAGCGTTGAGCTTGGACTCTCTTCGATCAGTTTTTGATGTCGGCGTTGCACCGAGCAATCACGTTCCCATAAGTGGACGACGTTGCCGTGAGTATCGGCGAGAACTTGAACTTCGACGTGACGCGGTTTATCGATGAACTTTTCGAGGTAAACACCGGCGTTTCCAAACGCTGCCGCGGCTTCCTGGCTGGCTTGTTCGAGCGCGTTTTCCAGGTCTTCCGGATTAGCAGCGATACGCATTCCTTTGCCACCACCACCTGCGGTCGCTTTGACCAACATCGGAAAGCCGATCTTTTCCGCATCTTTGCGGGCCTTCTTGAAATCGGTGATCAGCCCGGCGCTTCCCGGTACAACAGGAACATCTGCTTTGCGAGCCAATTCTCGAGCCTGGTTTTTATCGCCCAACATTTCCATGGCTTGGGGAGTTGGACCGATGAAATCGAAATCGCTGTCTCGACAGACTTCGTTGAACTGCGCGTTCTCGGACAAGAATCCGTATCCGGGATGAATGGCTTCGACTTCACCAATTTCCGCAGCAGCGATGATGCGATCGAATTTCAAGTAGCTTTCGTTGGATGGGGCTTTACCGATACAAATCGCCTGATCCGCTAGATCAAGATACGAAGCGCCTTTGTCGCCTTCGCTGTAAACGGCGACCGTTCCAATTCCCATTTCTTTGCATGCGCGAATAATGCGCAACGCAATTTCGCCACGGTTGGCGATCAAGATTTTTTTGTACATGGTTCGTTACGTGAAGCAGGCGGATGTCAGTGCAACGCAAGCGGCGTCGCAACAGTAACTCGATTGAATAATTAAGTCGTGATGAGGGAGGTTACGGTTCAATGCGGAAAAGTGGCTTGCCGTGATCGACAGGCTCTCCGTCTTTGACCATCACTTCAACGATCTTGCCAGAAACTCCGGCAGTGACCTCATTAAACATTTTCATTGCTTCGATCAAGCAAACGATGGTGTCTTCGGAAACTGTGTCACCGACTTTGACGAAAGGAGGTTTGTCCGGTTTGGATTTGGAATAAAAAGTTCCAACGGCTTCGCTCAAAATGTAGACTGCGTTGTCCGGTTGTTCTGGTGCTCCGGCAGCGGCTGGTGCTGCCCCGCCCGCTGAGGCAACAATAGGTGGTTGAGCATAAGCCACTGGCATTTCGCCACCCCGGCGCATGCGAATTCTTTTGTCGGCTTGTTTCAAATCAACTTCATTTAATTCATGATCTTGCATGAGTTCAATCAGCTCACGCAGTTTGTTGATGTCAAAAATCGATTCTTCTTTGTTATCTTTCGCCATGGGTTCTCCAACTTTCCTGGCACCGTCGAACTTTGGTCGCGTTGTTTTCGCAACCATTTTGACGGTGGCATTCATTGCCGTCAGGATAGTCTTATTGGTTAGTTTCGTTTCATGGTAATTATTGAATTTTCCTGACCGCTGTCATGGACCAGGTGGTCAAGCAATATAACCCAAATGTGCACAAATCAGAATCGGGTTTTGAGCTTTGAGCAGCTAAAAAGACGCGAAATTTCCCGCCGAGTATTGATCGTAGAGCTCCCGCATCACGAGCCGGATATTGCCGCGTTTCTGGGACCAAAGTGGTAACGCAGCCGAGACGATTTCCGGGCGATCCAAATCAAGTTTTTGCAAAAGGTTGCGCAAAAGAACGGGCGATGTTTTGCAGTGAATCAAAACTGGCAGCCAGCAAAGGCCACGACGGTGTAGCGTGGCAATGAAGCCCGGGCCAGTTCGGCATTTGATGATCATCGATTGTCGTTGCCAAGACGAAAGCCGTTCAATGCCGTCGACCAAAACAATTCGACGGTTTTGAGAGGCGTCGACCGTTTTGTCGATCATCGCTTGTTGAAGTTCTTTTTCCCTGGGAATCAAAATGAATTCTGAGTCTTGGTCGCGATTCCGAAAATCCTGCTGGAGCTCTTTCAATAAAGTCGTCTTGCCAGAGCCGCGACGTCCAAGAATGGCACTGACCGAATAACGCGATTCAAATCTCTTGAGTAGTTCTGGTTTTGATCCGACACTGGCGTTTTGGAAATCGAAATCCAACGCCGCCGTTCGCTGCACGACAAACGGATTGTGTTTTGCCGAAACAAAGGACGCCGATTTCGTTGATCGAACAGACTTCACCGGTGAACTCAGATTTGCGCGTTGCGCGTTGGTCAAATTGCTACCCTACTGAAAACACAGATGCTTTGCCGATCCGCTCTGCCTTTGGGATAGGAGTTAACAAGATTTCTTTGTCGGAGCGTGAAATAGTCAACTCGGCTTGTTTGGCTTCCTTGTTCGGGAAAGTTACGACTTCGATCGCCCAAATCAAGCTCATGAGTTTTCCCGAAAAACTTACCGGGCGATGTGGAGCCACAATCGAAAACTCGGAAGAACCGCTTGGTCCAGGCTGCTCGACATGTTTGACGTCGACACACGCAACGTCGCGATCACCTTTGCCGATGGTGTACCAGATCAAACGGACTTCAAGTTTCGTTTCGCTTAAGTCCGACCAGGAAACAGTGCCCTTGATCGGTTGGCCTGGTTGGAAAACAAAAGACGGGTTGTTGAGTTCAATTTTGATCATTGATTGGCAAAGGGTTGATGGTTCAATCTCGGTTCAGATTTGAAATTTGAAATTTGAGGTTTGAGATTCATTTTGGTTTGACCCGAAACGGATAGGTTTCGTCGACGTCCGGCGACCAAGGGATATCACCATGCACACGAATACTCCACGTAATCTTATTTTTGTCGGCTTCAAACGTATGCATCGTATCGATTGGGATTTGAACCGTTTGGCTGCCGAACTCAAAATCTTGCCTGGAGTCCGTGTTTACCACCACGATTTCCGAAAAGACTTCGTGGTCGGTATGACTGCTTGTGCCGGCCCGATAAGTCGCTGATTCTTTTCCTTCGACATAGATAAAAAGCCGTTTGATCCGAGAGATCTTGCCGGTCAATTGCCAAGCGACATCGACGGTTCCACCAAGAGGCACTGCGCCAGATGAAAGGGCCAATTCAACTTTGGGATTAAACAGGCTGATCAATTGATAGAACACACCAAGAATCAACAACAAACCAATCAGCACAAAAGGCAACAGGAACATTACGGAAAACAACTCAAATCCGCCGTTCAAGCCATCTTTGATTGTTTGAAACAGAAATATTCCGACGATGCTGTTCCAGAAGGTTGCAAGTCCAGACACGACCAACAGCCCCACCCATCGACTCATCTTTGGCTTGAGTTTTTGAGGTTTATCCCATTCTGAATCTTTGACGTCTCCAAGGTGGCTGTTTACTGTTTCGTCTTGTAGCGACAACGTATAGTCGGGGGCGAGTGAATCTGCGATTGAGTTGTTTCTCTTGGACCCAATTGACCCTGAAATTGGTGCGTCCTTTTTTTTGCTAGAGAAAACAGGCAACACCGCGAGGCCCAAGCCTATTCCCACAAAGCCCAATGAGAACAATGTAGCGAACCACGAGTGACGATACGATTTTTCAATTACCGCTTCGTCCGCTTGGTTGGGGTTGTAAAAGCAAACTTCCTGCTGGCCGACAGGGTGCTGCTGAATAATTTCCTCGCAACGACTGCGAGGTTGATTCAGCTCGGTAAAGTCGAATGTTTCCGACTCATACTCTTGCCCGTCGACGTTATATGAGAAATGAATGTCGGGTCGATACGTCGTTCCATCACCACTTCTGTCAATGTCGAGTTCGCTGAATGTAATCTCACATTCAGCCTGAACCCAATCAGCGGAAGCTCTAGCCTGCAGAAATGGCGAGAGGGTAATGAACCAAAAGAAAAACAAACCGGCCGCGGCAAAAATGAGCCCCACAAGAACAAGGCACCCGATTCCCGACGAAGGTTTCGTTTGCTCTGAAATTGGCTTCGCGTTCATTTGATTGCCTGTGGTTCCATCATGGATATGCAACAAACGCGATTCTATCGTTGAACGGCAGGCTGAGAAAACAGCATTTAGTCCACTATTTACGGACGCAATTTATATTGAGCTGATTCGAAAGACCGAGGGAGTTTGCTGAGGATTTCAAATCCGTCTGGCTTCACCAGCACATCGTCTTCGATTCGGACGCCGCCCACGCCGGGAAGGTAGATACCCGGTTCAATGGTGATTACCATTTCAGCCTCCAGTTTTCCCTGAAACGCTGGAGACAAGAATGGGTGCTCATGAATTTCCAGTCCAATTCCGTGGCCCAATCCATGACTGAACTGATCGCCATAGCCAGCCTCGGCGATAACGGATCGGGCTGCGTGATCGATCGCAGTGAATTCGGCTCCCTCGCGAATTTCATTGATCGCTGCTGTCTGGGCCGCCAATACAACGTTGTAAATTTCTTCCATTCGCGGATCAATTTCGCCCCAGAAAATCATCCGCGTTAAATCACTGGCGTAGCCATCGAGTTGCGTGCCCCAGTCAAGCAACAGAAACTCATGTTCTCCGATCGATTTTCGTTGGCCATGATAGTGGGCTAACGCGGAACTTGGGCCCGCCGCGACGATCGGTTCGAATGAGCATTTCTCGGCACCCTGTTTCCGCATTTGGTTTTCCAGCTCAAATCCAATTTCGGCTTCCGACTGATCACCTGCAAGATTCTCAATCAATTTGCGAAAGACGCGTTCGTTGATTTCGATCGAACGCTTGATCGTGGAAACCTCAAACTCATCCTTGATTGACCGAAGCGTTTCGACAATTCCCTGAGAATCAACAAGTTCAACGTTTGCCAGTGCGCTGTCGAGCTGATTTGAAAAGGCCCGCGTCATGGTCGAAGATTCGACTAACAACTCACGAATGTTGGCTTTCTCGATCACGCTGGCCAACAGCTTGAGCATCGTCGAGTCGACGGGCCGAATTTCGACGTTGAGGTCGGGGCACTCCTCAGCGATCTGCTCGGTGTAACGTCCGTCGCTTAACAAGACTTCATTGTCTGGTGTGAACAACAGGTAAGCAGAGCTACCGGAAAATCCGGTCAGATAGCCGACATTCGTGATGTTGGTAACAAGAAAGTTCTGACAAGATTCTGGCCGAAGGGCTTTCCGCAAGTTCTCGCGGCGTGCAGTAAAGTCTGGTTTCATCCCATCAATGTACCAAACGAAGACGGCGACTGGTTAGCCGTACAGAATTTCTTCAGTCGGGGATGTCGTCGCGGCTGGATCAAATTTTTTCAAACGCAACCACTGCAACGCGACCAGGCTGACGTAGTACGGATTCAGGACGATATATCGATGCCACAACCGTTTCGGTTCTTTGGTCAAACGATAGAACCATTCAAGTCCATACTTCTGAAGGATCGGAGGCGCCTGTGCCAATTGGCCCGCGTGAAAATTGAACGCGGCGCCGACGGCCAGGACCGGCATCCGCAAATCATTCTTGAACTCGTAAGCCCAAACTTCCTGGCGAGGACAGCCAAGTCCAACCATGGTGATCGCGGCGCCACTTTTGTTGATCGTGTCGATGATTTCTTGCTTCTCTTCCGCCGACACGGTACGAAACTTTGACGCCAACATTCCGGCGATTTTCAAGTTTGGATACTTTTTCAGCAAGTTGGTTGCAAGATCATCCAGCAGTTCCTGCTTCCCACCAAAGAGGAAGATTGAAACACCTTCCGCAGCGGCGGCTTCACAGGTCTTCAGCATCAAATTCGGTCCGTAGACGCGGTCTTTGAGCTTGCACCCATGAAGCAAATTCAGCGCCCAACGAACGGGTTGGCCATCAGGGACAATCAGTTCAAGGTCATTCAAGCGATGTCGATGCTCATTATCCATCACGCCGGTCATCACGCCATGAACGGCCAGCGCCGAAACGCCCAACGGTTCGCGGTTCTTGGCTGCGTCGATGATCTTTTGCGTTGCGGCTTCGTAATCGACCGCGTTAATTTTTACACCAACAAGATTGTGTCTTCCACGATCAATCATGGTTACGCCTTAACCTCATCTTCTTGCCAACGGCTTGTGTTGTGCTCGTAGATTTCCGTCAGAATCGTTTTGACATCCTTGGTCAGCTTCCAGTCAGGGTAGTGGTTTTGGAATTTGCTGACATCGCTGACATACCAAATGTGGTCGCCCATGCGGTTGTCGTCTTTATAAGTGTATTCAAGTTTACGACCGCTGATCTCTTCACACATCTTGATCGCTTCCAGCATTGAACAGTGGCTAAAACGACTTCCACCGATGTTATAGACTTCACCGCTTCGTGGGTTGCGGTAGAAGTGATCGAAGGCCTGAATCAAATCGTAGCTATGAATGTTGTCGCGAACCTGTTTGCCTTTGTAGCCGAAGACCGAATAAGGTCGACCGGTCATCGTGCATTTCATCAGGTAGGCAAGGAAGCCGTGAAGTTGAGTTCCGCTGTGGTTAGGGCCGGTCAAACATCCGCCGCGGAAGGCAGCCGTCTTCATGTCGAAGTACTTGCCGTATTCTTGGACGAGAACGTCGGCGGCGACTTTAGAAGCGCCGAACAAGCTGTGCATGCAGCTATCGATCGACATGTCTTCTTTGATGCCGTTGTTGTAGTCGTGGCTGGGATCGATCTCCCAACGAAATTCCTGCTCAACCAAAGGAAGCCGGTTCGGCGTGTCACCGTAAACTTTATTGGTCGAAGTGAAAATGAAAACGGCGTCTTTGGCAAACTCGCGAGTCGCCTGCAGCAAATTCAATGTTCCATTCGCGTTGACCGTAAAATCCATTTTAGGATCACGGGCTGCCCAGTCATGCGAAGGCTGCGCGGCTGTGTGAACGATCAGCTTGATTTCGTCGCCGTACTTTTTGAACAGGTTGTCAATCATGTCATCGTCGCGAATGTCCGCGTTGACGTGTTCGTAATTTTCACCAAGATCTTTTTCAAGCTGGGTGCGTGACCAATTTGTTGAGGCTTCAGGGCCAAAGAATTCGGCTCGCATATCATTGTCGATGCCAATGACCTTCAACCCTTGGGTTGCGAAATGACGACTTGCCTCTGAACCAATAAGTCCGGCTGAACCGGTAACGATTGCGATACTCATGAAGGGACTCAATACTGAATCTGAAAGAATGGAGTGGCAACGCTGATTAGCAAGGTGGCTGCCGTGACTGGGCGACTTGCCCGAACGAAGCACCATTCTAATTCCGCACATTAAATGGTCAACGAATAATGTGTCCTAAATGCCCATTGTCAATTGGCCATCACCGTCGGCAGCGTTGATTTCGTGTTGTGTCGGTTGTCCGGCTTGGTGGCTAGGTCGGTTGAGAAGTTTATGGAAGATGCGACTTCGTAATCCGCGTTGAACGTCAGGTTAATTCACAGTGCTGAACTTAGTCATTTCCAATAAGCCGGAGTCTTACGGTCGCTCAACGAGCCGGCTTGGAAGCCAGTCCAAATTCAGCGATCGAAAATAGCGAAAACAAGAACAGGACAGTTTTTGAATTGTGAAACATCGAGCCGATGCAAGTTAAAAATCGTAAAGGTGGAAGCTGTCTCATGCTCGATTCTGACGAACAATAACAGTTAGAATACCCGTTGAAAATCCAAACGAATTTACTTTGGTTGTTAGTAATGGATCCATTTTTCCCATCTATCTGGAACGTTCTCCACGATGGATGCATCGATTCAGTTGCAGGATCGATCCCTGGAGTCATCATGATCGAAGTCTCAATTGAGTATCTGCGTCAACGCATTCAGGAACCTGGCGACACAATGACGATCACTCTTTTAAATTGCACTCGATTTGTCTACCGAGACTATCAGGGCGACGCGTCTACGAGTGACTTGCATGTGGTTTCAGAGGCTTGTCCGGGAATACTAAGCGCCGCCATGCAAGACGACGTTTGTGTGGTTCACTGCGACTGCGGCGTTTTCGAGTTCATCGCCAAAGATGGTTCGTTGACCATAAATGGATCGCCGTACTTGTTGGCCGACTTATTACAAGTCGCCAAGGAATATTGGGAAGAGTGGGAAACAAAAATCCAAGGCGACGGTGCATGAAACGTCGCGACTCTGAGACCGAATTCTGATGGGCGATAAATTATTCCTACTGAATGGTATGACTTACCCACAACCTGATAACCCTAAAGATGTCCAGTTTTACTCGACTGAAAACTGATGCACGGTCCGGTGATGATACTTTGCATCTGGCTTCAGCAACGAAGAAGGAAAATCCTTCTGGTTGGGAGCGTCAGGATAGAACTGTGTTTCAAGACAAAACGCACCGTGTTTTTCAAATCCGCCACTGCCTGGCTGACCGTCAAGAAAGTTTCCTGTGTAAAACTGAATGCCGGGCATTGTCGTTTTGACAGTCATCTTGCGACCTGATTCAGGGTCTTTGGCTGTCGCAGCCAACACCAAATGCTCATCCGAAAGTTCAGCTTCAGCAGCTTTGTAGTCTCGAACAACCCAGCAGTGGTCGTAGCCTGGTTCTTCGGTGCCCTCAAGTTTTTCACCGATCGCGTGCATGGTGTTGAAATCAAAAATCGATCCAGCAACTTCTGGTAGGTTGCCAGTCGGAATCGCGTCTTCGTTGACTTCGACGTATTTGTCGCATTCAAGTTGAAGATGCTGTTTCATGACATCGCCAGATCCGGCACCGGCCAGATTCCAATAGCAATGGTTCGTTAGGTTTACGTGAGTTGGTTTGTCGGTTGAAGCTTTGTAGTCAACAATCAATTCGTTGTCGTCGTTCAATGAATACTCAACAACGGCTTCCACGTTTCCAGGAAAGCCTTCGTCGCCGTCTTCGCTGGTTAAAGTAAACCGAACGCCTGCTGACGAATCATCGAGCATCGGTTCGGCGGCCCAGATTTTCTTGTCGAATCCGACTTTCCCGCCGTGAAGATGATTGTCACCGTTATTAGTAGCCAACGTATACTCGGTCCCGTCGATCGAGAATTTTCCTTTGGCGATACGATTGCAATAGCGGCCGACGGTGCATCCAAAGTATGACGTGCAAGCTTCGTAGGCTTCCATGTCGCTGCAACTCAGCGTGATGTTTTCGACGAGTCCTTCTTTGTCTGGAGCTCGCATCGCAATGATCGTTGCGCCGTAGTCGATGATGTCGAACGAATAGCCGTTGGAGTTGGTGCAGCTGAATTTAGTGACTTCCTGTCCCGATTCGGTGGAACCGAACGGCGCAGTCTCAACAGCAACTTCAGGAACAGTCATTGATCCCTGAGGCTCTTGATTTGTTGCTTGATCGGATTGTGTGCTGACTTGCGTTTCGGCGGCAACGTTTCCCTGAGCCGGAACCGAACGCATGTAGACTGTCAATAAACATCCAAAAACAAACGCGGAAAGACAATATCCGAGTTTCATTTTCCATCCTTAATCTCAGAAGTGGTGCAGAGACGCGATTCGAATCCGCGCGTCATTTGATTGGGCCTGTTGAAAAGGCTCGCCAAGTTGGTAGGCAGTTAGTTAAGACGTGGTTGTCCTAAATCCTTTTATTAACGGAGGTCTCGTCCCCGTAACGCTATGGCATTATGCACATAGTGCTGTCAATCAGCAAGCACGTTTTTGCATAGATGTCGAGTAAGGCAGTTGATCGGCAAAAACAGTCAAACAATGGGGGTTGAGCAAACAAAAAAGGCCACGAAGGGTGAGTTCGCGGTCAGTATGGGTTGTCATCAGCGGATCTGTTAGTTGATCCACGTTGTCAAATTAACGTTGGAAATCGTTCAAACCGCCTGTTGAGTCAGCCGTCTTGGCTTCTTGTTCTTGATTTTGAACCGGTACGTCAATCTGCTGCGTCTTCTGGATATGGGCTGGAGCGTCCATATCATCTCCGAAGAACTTAGTCGTTCCTTCTGCGATTTCACGAGCGTCTGATTCTTCGCATGTTAGCAAAGCTCGGAAGATGTGAGTTCCGCGTTTGTAGGCGGCTGCAGAAACCTGGAAGGTCATTTCCTGTCCCGGATCAATCTGGCTGATTGGCGAGAACAAGACCTGTCCAGGAACAATTCGGTGAGCCAATCCAGTAGCATCATCAGGCTCGATACCTTCTGAGAACTGCATGACAAGGTTTACGCCTTTGGCTGACCGACTTCCACGGTTAAGAATCTTGATTTGGTAAGGAATTTTTTCGCCCGTTGGCAATGGTCCTTTGGGATCGTCTACAGTCAGCACGAGGTCGGCCACAGTTTCAACTGCTGTGACGCAAGCCCCTGAAGCGGCCAGGTCGCCTTTGCCGCGAGCACCTGCTTCGATCTGCAAGTCACCGGAACTGTCAAGTTGGCAATTGATTTCGTAGATCTTGGTTTGGTTTGGAGCCAGAGATCCGATTGGCCAGCGAATTCCTCCGTCAATCTTCTGAACCGAGTCGATTCCGTTGACGTAAGTCACTCCTGTAGGAAGTGCGATCGCGGTAACGACTTCGTTGGCTGACGCGTCACCTGTGTTGGTAAGGGTGATCTTGTAACGACCAACGGTACCGGCGTACTTCATCGGCGGGCCTTCGATCGAAACGCCAAGCATGGCACGTCGAACGATGACTTGTCGGTCACCACTTGTTTCAAGGCTTCCGTCGGCCGTTGCCGTGGCAACGAGATTCAATTCTCCTGCGGTTCGGGCAAGCAGTTCAATTTGGAAGTTTTCTTCTGTACCGGGTGCAATGTTGCCAATCATTTCGCGAGCACCACCAAGTGCTTCAGGCAACATGACGATGACGTTCTCGGCGGTACCCGTTCCAGGGTTGCGAACCGTCACGTGGTAGATGGCTTTTTCGCCGAACAGAACATCTTTCGGACCTGAAATCGACATCTGCAATTCCGGTTGTGTTACTTGGATGTTGGCTGATCCAGAGCGTGGAACCAACGTCCATTCAACAGCGACGTCGAACATTTCCGCTTTTCGAGGAATCGCAGTCACGGTCGCTGTCTGTGTTTGGCCAGCTGGAATGCGATCAATCGTCCAGACGATTCGAGCCTGTTGTTGACCATCGGTTTGCTCTTTGCCACCGGTGGACAAGTTGATGTTTTGAACGTCGACCCATTGAGGAATGTTGATTCCAACCAGGATCCGCTCAGCATCGTTTCCGCTGTTGTTGGTTACAACAACTTTGTAGTTCGCTGCCTTATTAATACCAATCGAGCGTGGACCGAATGTTTCCACCAAGATCGATGGAGCGGCGAGGTGAATTGCAGCGTCTGAGGCTGGAGCTTCGGTTTGCGAAGAGGCCAATTTTACGTTGCGATCATAATTAGTCGGTGTTGTTCGCTGAGTTGGTTTAGGAGATGGTTGCTTGGTCAACTGAGCACGGAAAGCACTTGATGCATTCATTGGCTCTTGAACGTTGACTTGCGGAGTAGAGTTGACTTGATTGACGAATTCCGAAGCAGATACTTGCGGTGTCGTGACTTGCTGCACAGGCTGTGTCGGTTGCTGATAAGCTGCAACTGCGGCCTTCATTTGGCTAACGACAGGCTTGTGCATGTCTTCTTCGACGACCAACGGAGAGCTGGCAGTACGAATTTGCTTCATCGCTGGTGCGAACTTTTCCATGGTGTTGGTCGTTGCAGCGGGAACGATTTCCGATCGGTCGCCCGCCAAAATCGACGGTACGGACGGTTCCTGATAACTGACTTGCTGAACCGCGTACTGGTTCCGGCCCGACTTTAGCGAACCATCGCTCAAATTCATTTGAGCCGAAGCGTGCTGCACTCCATTGACGTGACGCAATGAATTTGCGTTGCCCATCAAAGGAGTGGCTTGATCAGGAGCAACATGCACCGATGGTGGAGCAGGTTGCGAAGCCATGGGTTGATATCGCTGCGATGGCTTGGTTACCGTCGATTGCTGAGCAGATGCAACTTGTGAGTTTAGGCCAGTCAATGCGGTCGCCACGACGACCAACGCAGTGAAAATGTATTTGTGAGCTAGCATGGATTCCTACCTTGGAAATTAAGACGACTCCGTCCATGGAATCATCGACTCTAAGGATTGGGCAGGTTTAGCCGAATCAAACGGTTTTTTCGAAAAAGTAAAAACTTGCGGCTACGGTTTTCGATTCGCAACCAGTGATCCATGGCCTCTGAGCCGATGAATCGACGCACTAATAGAGAAAGCGGGCCAGTTTGGCAACGCCGATGATTGCAAAACTGTTGGGAGCTTGTCCTCTAGGTCTTTGCCTGATTGCGAAGGCGTAATTTCGTCGAAAAAGCTGAACTCCGCTCGGTCCGCAATGTTATCGCCAGCGTGGTGATGCTATCGCCCCACGGCCGGCCGAGTTGTTCTACGTATCGAGAACGACCCGCGTCTTGCAAATCAAATCGTGCAGGCTTTTCCCCTTTTCATAAATCAAGAAGAAAGCCAAATTCAAAGCCAGCAAAATTCCCCCCAACAGTTGGACGACTGATGCCACCGTTGAGACGTTGCCCGAGCGATAATCGATTAGGCCGCCCGCCAATATCGCCCAAACAAATACCATTCTTATCAAGCTGCGAACAACCATCACTTTTCCGCTGCAGCTCAATCCGTATTCGTTCACAACTCGCAAATGCATCAGCTTTCGTCCAATCGATTGCCTCCAAAAGAACACCAGCACGGTATACGCGATCAGCGAACTCAAATCGAGTAAACGCATGATGATCGAAGCGATCTGGTGGCTGGGTTGGAAGTCGTAAATCATTTGCAAACCGATTAAGGCTTGTAACGGGGCAACCAACAGCAAGACGATGAGAATATCAATCATGGCTGCAATTAATCTTGGAATCCTTCGCGCGGCGACTTGGGTTCCCGGGTTGATCGATTTTAGATCTTCAATCAGCGGCTCGTAGCTTGCGTATCGTTGCTCAGTTTTTTTGGCAAGCATTCCTTCCAGGACGTGCTTCCACTGTTCAGGTAAATGTTCGGGCCAAGGTTCAGGGAATTTGATCTCTGCCGATTCATGACTGTCGATCCATTGCTTAACCGTTCGTCCCGAAAGTTTAATGGGCAACTTACCGAAAGACATTTCGTAAAGCGTAACGCCCAGTGCATAGATATCTGAATGAATGGACGTTGGAGCCCCGTTCAACATTTCCGGAGCGATGTAGTTGGGAGTGCCGCCAAGCGACCGGTCCTGTTCTTGAGAGACTCGACGAGCCATTCCAAAGTCCGAAAGTTTGGCAGTCCCGTCGTGTTGAATCAATACATTGGAAGGTTTAATATCGCCATGAATAATATCTAACTCAAACGAGTATCTCAGTGCTTCGGAAATCTGAGTTGCGATCGACGAAATCGTGTTATAGTCCATCGAGTTTTCACCGCGCTCGGCAATCATTTCGCTGAGCGGCTTTCCGTTGATCAGCTCCATTGCCAGAAACGGAGCGTTTTCTTCTTTGCCCACGAAGTATATCGTCACGATATTCGGATGCGTAACGCGGGCTTGCGCAATCGCTTCCTGCAGCAGCATATCGATTTCGCGATCTGAACTTGTCGCGTTAGTCGATGTGCCAATTCCACTGCGCAAAATTTTCACCGCAACGTATCGCTGTAATGAAGTGTCCAGCGCTCGATAGACCTGTCCCATTCCACCACGACCAAGCGGGCCGACCAATTCAAAGTGGCCAAACGTTTTTCCGACCATCTGTTCGCTGGCGTCGCCCATGTCACACTGGAAGTCCTGTCCGAATTCAACGTTGCCTTCGCTGAGCGTGATGGTCAAGGAAAGGTTGTTCCTGAGGAGCTTAGGGGAGACTTTCGCATCGCAGTTTTTGCAAGTGCCACCGATGTCTTCATCCAATTCGATCTCGGTACCGCACGTGCATCGATAAAGCACGTGGGTGTTGTTAGGATCAAAAGATGTTTCTTCGTTGGTCATAGAGTCTAAGTTAAAAGGCGCTCGCGGCCTGGTTCACGGCAATCAGCTTGAATCCAGCAAATATTTACGCTTCGTCGTCTCAACGTCCATCATAACTTAACCAATGCCGGTTTCGCTGGGCAATTACTTTTGCAACACTGGAAGATTCCTAATCAGCAATTTATGAGACATGCGAAAGTTTTTCCGCCTGTGAAGTCGAGTCGTCGAAATATCGAATTGCGCGGAGTCCGCGTCAACAATCTGCAAGACATCGATCTCGATATTGAGCACGGGCAGTGGTTAGCGCTTTGCGGTTTGTCTGGCAGCGGTAAGTCAAGTTTGGCGTTTGATACGTTATATGCGGAAGGCCAGCGGCGATATATAGAGTCGCTTTCAACCAAGACTCGCCAGTTCGTCGACCCGCTAGACAAACCCGACGCTGACCGAATCGATGGCTTGCCACCTGCGGTTGCCGTTTGTGCCCCACGTGGTACCGCGGGTCCCCGGACGACGGTCGGTTCTGCATCAGAAGTGGAAAACTATTTGAGACTGTTGTATTCAAAAATTGCCACAGCGACTTGCCCAGATTGTAAAGTCGAAATTACCAGCGACGTTCCTGAATCGGCAGCCGCCAAATTATCCGCTCTCCCCTCGGGAACAAAGTATCAAGTCGCGTTTCAAATTCCATCTGATCAAACGGCGTCCGAAGCGATCTCCGAAGCGATCAAGAATGGTTTCATCCGCGCAATCCATTCGAGTAAAACGATTGAACTTTCAGGTTCAGCCCAATCAGTTTCAGACGATGCCCGCATCTGGATCGTCACCGACCGCTTGTCAGCCGATTCAGCTGACAGTTCTCGCGTCACCGAGTCGTTGGAGACAGCCTTCTATTTCGGCCGCGGCCAATGTCTCGTGCTCATCGACATGCTAAATAGTTCGGAACCTGGTTCTGGCCCGCCGGACTCGCTCACCAATGGTGCCGCTTTGACCGAAGTTGATGGCCGACCATGGCAATTGGTTCGGTTCTCCAATTCGCGGATCTGTGGCCAATGTGAACTGGAGCTGCCTGATCTCGAGCCTCGTCTCTTTTCCAAATCGACAGGCTCTTCGGTTTGCCAATCCTGTCAAGGATCCGGCAAAGATGATTTGAACCGTTGCAGCGATTGCGGCGGTACTGGATTCCATGATCAATGTTTAGCCTATCGTATCGGCGGAAAAGACTTTTCACAAACGTTGGCGTTGCGAGTTGAGAACGCCAACGAGTTTTTTGATTCGCTGGAACTCTCGTCTGAGCAAGCGGCTACCGTCAAACTTGTTTTGCGCCAACTGCGACAGCGGATCGAGTATTTGAATCAAGTGGGTCTGGGGTATCTTTCGTTTGACCGACTCGTTCGAACTTTGAGTTCAGGAGAATCACAACGGGTTTCGCTGACGTCAGTGCTGAGCAGCACGCTGGTGAACATGTTGTACGTGTTGGACGAGCCGTCGATTGGTTTGCATCGGCACAATGTGCGTCAGTTGGTCGACGCGATAGGAACACTCTGTGCGCGTGGAAATACCTTGATCGTTGTTGATCACGAAGAATCCGTGATTCGTGCTGCCCAGCGTGTGGTCGAAATTGGGCCGCTCGCTGGAGCCGAAGGAGGCACCATTGTTTTCGACGGAACAGTTCAGCAAATGATTGACTCCGAAGAAAGTTTGACTGGCGACTTTCTCGGCGGTCGACGAGGCATTCCTGGCAGCGCTGAACAGCGCCGGTCGTTTAAGCGAACGCTTCGTTTGGTTGGCGCTTCGGGAAACAACCTGAAAGATATCGATGTTGAATTTCCACTCGGTGTGTTGTGTTTGGTTACCGGCGTCAGCGGAAGTGGGAAAAGTTCGTTGGTTCAAAATACACTGTACGGGGCGGTGGCTCAGCGAATTGGCAAAACGGGAACTGATATCGATGGAACGCTGCCCTTTGAAGATGTCTACGGCGAAAGCGGCATCCATGAAGTTGTCTTGATCGACCAATCTCCGATCGGACGTTCGTCACGCAGCAATCCAGTAACCTACGTCAAAGCATTCGATGACATTCGACAAGCATTTGCGGAAACTGTTGATGCGAAAACACGTAGCATTACTGCTGGTCATTTTAGTTTTAACGTGACAGGAGGTCGTTGCGAAAAGTGCAAAGGCGATGGTCTGTTGTCGGTCGACATGCAATTCATGTCGGACATCTGGATGACTTGTAGTCAATGTCACGGAACTCGGTATCGAGACGAAGTGCTGTCGGTTAAGTATCGCGACAAGAATATTGCCCAGGTTTTGAATCTGACAGTTCGACAAGCGTTTTCGTTCTTTCGGGGGCAGCCGAAAGTCCAAACGAAACTCAAGGCGCTTATTGATGTCGGTTTGGCTTACATTCGTCTGGGCCAACCTGCGTCTACTTTATCGTCCGGTGAAGCCCAGCGATTGAAGCTCGCCCTCTATCTGAATGCTTCAAAAAACAAACGTGTCTTGTTTGTAATGGACGAACCTACTTCGGGTTTGCACATGGATGACGTGACCCGATTGGTCGATTGTTTTGACAATCTATTGGCCGTCGGTCATTCGATGATCGTCGTCGAACACAACCTGCACTTCATTAAACACGCAGATTGGATCATCGACTTGGGTCCCGGCGCAGCCGAACAGGGTGGAACCGTTGTCGCTGAGGGAACGCCGGAGGAGATTGTTAGTTGTCCTGAGTCATTGACCGGGCGATACTTGAAGGAAGTACTTTAATTGCAAGACGGAGGTTGGAGTCACCCACCTCCCATGTTTAATTTGATATCTCAAATCTCGAACCTCGAATTTCAAATCTCGAACCTCGAATTTCAAATCTCAAATCTCAAATCTCAGATCTCAGATCTTAAATTTCAAATTCCCTAGTGCTGAGCGATCCACGACCGGTAGCATCCAAGACGACGCTGTTTGCAAAAACTCATGACCCAAACCGATCCAAATTCTGTTCCCTCCCGCTACTCTCGCCAAACCCGATTTCCAAAAATTGGCGAAGAGGGTCAGCGGCAACTGGGCCAATCAACGGCACTGTTGGTTGGATGCGGTGCGTTAGGGGCAGTGATTGCCTCGACGTTGTGTCGCGCTGGCGTCGGGCGATTGCGGATCGTTGACCGTGACTTTCTCGAGCTTAGCAATCTGCAGCGGCAGATGCTGTTCAATGAGCAGGATGTGGCTGATGGATTGCCGAAGTCGATTGCGGCTGCTTCGAGGCTAAATGAGATCAACGGCGAAGTCACCATTGAACCGCTCGTTGAAGACGTCGACGCGACGAACATCGAACATCTAGTGAAAGAGGTTGATGTGGTCTTGGACGGGACCGACAATTTTGAAACTCGTTTTTTGATCAACGACGCGGCGATTAAATTTTCAAAGCCGTGGGTTTATGGTGGCTGTCTTGGTGCTGATGGTCAAACGATGACGATCGTTCCCGAACAGTCGGCGTGTTTAAATTGTTTGATGCTGGACGGACCGCCCGCGGCAGGGACCTCTGAGACTTGCGATTCGTTTGGCATCCTGGCCCCAATCATCAACGTGATTGCTTCGATCCAATCGATGGAAGCGATCAAGATTCTCTCTGGTAATATTGATTCTGTTTCGAAACAGTTGTCAGTCGTAGGATTGTGGGAACCTGAGTTTCGACAAATCGATTTGTCCAATCTGCGAGAGAAGGTTGATTGCCCAACGTGCAAACAAAAGAAATTTAACTGGCTTTCTGGCGAACGTGGTAGCCAAACAGCCATCCTGTGCGGACGGAATTCGGTGCAATTGAGTTTTGCGGAACGGCAGTCGATCGACTTGTTGAAACTTTCGCAGAAACTGGAGTCGCTCGGCGAAGTTACTTCGAATCCGTTTTTGGTTCGTTTTCATGTTGAAAATTATTTAATAACGACATTTGCTGACGGGCGAGCGATTGTGTCGGGAACCGAAGATGTGATCGTGGCCAAGCGGTTGTACGCTCAATACATTGGTGTCTGAGACAAAGTTCGAACTGTTCTATTCCGAGTATGGAAACTGAATCAGGAAAGTCGTAGCGCATGCTCGTTGGCGATCGTCGGAAAACGCGTTAAGATGTTTTGGTATCCAAGACTACGGATTTGAGTTTATGAACGCGTCAGCTAACGAAAATCAAAACGATTCTGATAACGGCGACACCGCGGTTGCGCCCATGGTCAATGTGCCGCCGACGACGCAAGTTGAGAAAACGACGGTCAACGGTCTACCGTGCGAGAAGAACCGGATCATCAAACGGTTTGGCGGTCGCCACTTAATCTTTCGTACCAAAGTAGGTGGCTGGCGGATCCTACCCAAGCCATACATTCTCGTCTCTTCTTTTCGCGGCGTGGTCTGGGTGTTCTACGGTGCGGGCCAGGTTTGGTTAACCCATCATAAGCTTCGTGAAATTGACGGCTGGATGGCTCGAGTGCCGCGAATTTTTCCGTCTCAAGTCGTGAAGATCATGGACGCGATTGAGCCAGAACTAAGTGCTTTCATCACGCATTGTAATGAGCAAGGAATTGACGGAACCGTCGTTATCGAAAAACGTGTGATCGAATTCCATTGGACTTTCGGTCACGAACTCGAAACTGAAAAGATCAAGAAAGAAAATGCAGGCTTGCTGGATCAACGTTTCGAAACGCTCGTCAATGCATATTTGAAAGCCAAAGAAGAACTTTCAATTTGAGCGTTGGCAATCGATCAACATTCTCGATTAGCTGCCCGCGTCAATGAAAAAAGCCCGAACGTTTTCGTTCGGGCTTGATGCCTCTAAATTGTCTGCTTTTGATTCTCTCGTTCCGTTTAGCGGAAGATCTCGAGACCGAATGAGAAGCCATGAAAGAATGTGTCGTCTGCATCTCTACCATCGAATCCAGCAAGTGGTGAAAGGCCTGGGGTAAAGTTGTCAGAAACCGTTGCCATGTTTCCAAGGAACAAGGCAGTGTAACCGGCACGGAACCGAGTATTTGGCCGGATTTGATAGTGAGCCAACAATCCAAGTTCTGCTGAGCTCGAAAGAGTAACGCTTTCTGAGTCAGTGTCAATGAAATCCAGTCCGGCATTGTTCAAGAACGTGTCGGCTTGGTTGAAGTTGACGTGAAGACCGTATTTACCAAGAACCGAGAATGACCAGCGGTAACCGATGTCGTAAAACAGTTCGGCACCGACTTGAGGACCAATGGCGTTGTTAGCCGTGTCCAATCGATAGGTTCCCGTTCCAGCAGTGTTGGTACTGGTCAAGACGTAGTCGTCTTCCATGTGGAAGTATCGCCAACCGACAAAGGTTTTCAAAACATCCCAGCCCCAGCGAACTCGGTTGAATTCGATAGAGTGCAATACCGTGTCTTTGAATTGAGTTTGTTCTGTAGCGTTGAAGAACGTTGTTGTTTCGACGCCAGTGAATCCTCCACCAGTGAAAAACAGAGCGTTCAAGCGGCCAAAGGAATCAGTCTGGCTTCGCGACTCTGAAAACGGTTGAGCTCCGAAGTAAGAAACCTCGGTACCACGAACAGCATCACTTCGCTGACCAACGGTGAACCGCCAGCCAAGTTCGAAACTGAAATCTCCGAGACCACCGAAGTTTGAAAGGGTGACGTCACCGTCTTCACGAGTCATGTACATCGCTTCAGCGTGGAAGTAGCGTCTGGCTGAACTGACCGAACCAAATGTTCCTGACGAAGTGTTGACTTGGCCTGAATCGTAGCAACCGTTTGGTCCACATGTTTCACAATTGGAAACTCCGCCCATCGAACTGACTGGTCCGCAATCGTTGCATCCACTCGCGACTGGGAATTCAGCCACGGTAGAAACAGGTGGCGAATCGAAGTAGGTCGGTGTTGCAGGCGCTGTTGTTAAAGGAGCTGAATATTCTGGATAACTCATGACGGGGGCTGCTGGCCCTCCGATATACTCGCTGCCTGAGTTGATGACGGGAGCTTGCGGCATTTGGTAAGGTTCTACACTTGGTGAAATCGTGCCAGAAATGATTGGTGGAGCTGGAGAGGCACTCATGCCCGGAATGATTCCGCCGCCAATGTTTCGACTGCTACTGCCTTGTGGCGTGATCAATCGTGTTGGTGCGAATGACCGAGCGAGGCGTGCTGCCGGCGCTGAGTACTGAGTTTGTTGGACATTGTCTATGTCTTCCAACTCGACTTCGTTTTTGGCGAAAGCTTTCATTGGAGCAAGCATGCCAGTGCCGATTGGCTTGACTGCTGATTCGATTTTGGACTGAACAGTGCTTGCGATCGGCGCCATCGAAGTTTGTTTTTCTTCCATCGATTTTGATGAAACGATCGGTGGCATGCTTGCCGCTGTTTGAGTCGCCGGCAACTGTGCCGATGGCATTTTCAACGAAGGCATTCTCAATGAAGGCAGCGTTGGCATTTTAGCACGGCCCGACTTTTCAACCCCGCGAACGATTGGCGGCATTGCTGAAGGTTCGATCGAAACCTTACCTTGAAGAATGGGCGGCAATTGAGTCTTGGCACTCACTGCCATCGCCTGATTGTTGGGCGATTCGATTGCTCGGATGATTCCAGAGCCAATGGCTCCAGATCCAAGACCTTCTTGAGCGAAAGCCTGTGTGAGAAATCCCGTTGTAGCAACCGTAGCCAGCAACGTCATCATTTGCAGTTTTGAATTCTTCATGGGTCCGTTCGACGCAAAATAGGTCTTGTTCGGGCAACGTGATCCTGTCCAATTCTTCTTTCGGCTTCTGATAGGCGTGACTTTGCCGATTCTCACGATTTTTAACGATATGCGGCATTTAGCTATTGAAATGATTATTCCGTGGGCGTGAAATTCGGCTTAACGCAAGTGAATTCCGGATCACCTGTCAGTTTAGGGGGACTAGTGCGAGATTTCAGTTCAGGTATGGAGGCTCAAATAGATCAAATTTTCGTGCTGGATTTGACTCCATTGCCTGATCAGGTCGTTCCTCTTCGAGACCAGTTCAAGTTGGCTGGGGAGCACTCCAGGTTGCACGAACTCCAGGTTGCACGACCAAGTTTGGACTTCCGGGAATGAAGATGTTCGACTGATTGGATTCCATTGATTGGAAGGCAATTCTCCAAAATTTGCTTCAACAGATATTTAAAGGAAATCTGGAAAGACTGGAATAAAACGGGTTCAACAGATAAACTGTAAAGGTGATACGGGAACTAAAGACAGGGTCGCTCCGCAAGAGCCTGTCGTCCCCGATTCATAAGAGTTCACCAGAGGCATCGCTTCCATCATTTCGCCCAATCATTCCAACGATCTCTAATTCCGGTTTTGTCGTTGAGATCTTAGTGCACCATGAATTACCTTATTCACCTGTTCATGCAGGTAGTTACATTTCCGTATCGAATATTCGTTGCGCCTTCGCAAGGGTTGAAAACGACATGGTCGGAGGGTCGTGGCCGGGCGATGTTGCTCGGGATTCCCGCGCTGATCATTTCAATTGTGGCGATGGCTGCCGTTGGATATGCGCAATATGGAAGTATGGTAACGCTTGAAGACAGCTATAAATCCAAGTTTGACAAAAGCGGATTGGAGCGGAGTCAAATCCTCGACGAGGTTGCCAAAGACGTGCGTGCTCAGCGCGTCCAACAAGGCGTTACGGCCCAAGACGCGAAAGTCGAAATTGGCGAGGAATTGAAAAAACGACTTGGCGAAGTGGAACGCAAAGAACTCGTTTATCTAAACAAATTGATTTCGATCAATCCGGAAAACGCCGGTTACCGATTCGGTTTGGCAAAAATTTCTGCACGTCAAGGCAATGCGGAGGGAGCTTTGGCGATTTTGAAATCGATCGCACCTGTTGATAGTCCCGGATATGCCGACGCTCACTTTCAGTTAGCCAAAGAGTTTGCATTGAAACGGGTTCGTAGTCGTATGGAAATGCTCGGCAACGTTGAAGTCGCGTTGAAGCATGTTGACCATGGGCTTGCCACTGAGCCGGAACGCCGTGATGCCAAGAAATTGAAAGCTGAACTTCTGCGTCGCAAACAATCGGAAGCCCAGGCATATGTCATCTTTGAGGAGTTGTTCGATGAAGAACCTTCGCACTTTCGAGCTTTGATCGATATCAATAATAAACTTAACCGATCTGATCGCAATAATTTGGTGTTGGGCCAGGCGTTGGAAAAATACAACGATCTTCTTCGCAACAATAAGATTGTCGATAACGACCAGAGTTGGGTTCAGACTTGGACGGGAGTCGTTTCCTGCCAGCAACAGCTCAAACGGTTCCCTGAAGCAGAAGACGCGTTAACGAAAGAAATCGCTCACTATTCGCAAAAGCAGGACGGAGGCCCGCGACGAGTCTTTTTGGAGCAGTTGCTTTCGCATCTGTACTTTGCTTGGGCCCAGGACATCGGTGGCCCGATCGAGGGTTTCGTCAAGATGAGCGCTCAAGAGCAGCTGAACCTCGTTGACTTCTACAAAAAATCGTATCAGTACAATCAGCGTAACGGAATGGTTCTGCAAGGGCTTGCCCGACTTACGGTTTCCCGATTCCCAGAAGTTGCCACAGCGGCTCGAACTATCTACGATCCGGAAAAGCATGTTGATGCACCGGCAGTCGTATTGAACCAACTCGGAAGTCAAGCGTTGTTGAGTCGCCAATACGACAGAGCAATTCAATACTATGAACGTGCTCGTGAAAAAGAGCCCAATAACAGCGCGGTGCTAAATAATTTGTCTTATGCGTATCTTGTTTCTGAAGAACAAAACCCTTCGAGGGCTTTGCAATTGGTTGACGAAGCAATCCGGTATTTGCCACAAGCCCAGCGAACGCCAGAAGTCTTGTCTAGATACTGGCACACCAAAGGTACAGCACTGATGCAGCTGGATCGTTTGAACGAAGCGATCGGCGAGTTTGAGCGTGCAATACAAGCGCGGCCAAACAATGTCGAAATTCTTCAATCGTTGATCCAGTGTTACAAGGGTAGTGATTTGCTGCCACCGCAAACGTATTTGGATGCGCTCAAACAGCAGTTGGAAATCGAAGCCAAAACTGGCAGCTCCAGCGACGGCGAAGGTTAGAGAGTTTTCACGTCCTATTAGTTTTCGAATTTTACCATCTCGTAATTCCACCTTCCCCAACAACAACGAACTATGGTCTTTCGTAAAAGTCGCAATGATGATGAAGGGTTTGCAGATCCTTCGATCATTCAACAGGTGATCAATCCGTTTTTGGCGGCCAAAGATTGGTTTGCCGACGCGCTTCATGGTGATGATTCGATTCGGACGTCCGAAGGATCGGCAATCGTGCGCTTTATCACGTTGCCGATCAGGTTGCTGTGGGCGTTTGCCGTCTTCATGGTTCAGGCTTGGACAACATCGCGTTCGGGGATAGCGTTTCTTCGTGGGTTGCCGGCGATCGGCGGGCTGGCATTTGCATTGGGCGGTCTGTGGTTATTTTCGACTTATATGAAACAGATCACTTTGGGTCCAACGTTTCAGTATCACACCATGCACCGCACAAATTCGCCGGACAATCCCGAGTATGCGTTGATGTTTTCAAAGAAGCTCGTTGAACTTCGTCCTGACGATTTAGAAGTCAAGTTTATGATGGCCGAAGATATTGCATCCACCGGAGACATCGATCACGCCACTCGACTGATGGAGTATCTCGCGACCGCTACCGGGTCCGAAGAGGGGCAAGAGTCCGGCATTGCCAATGCACACGTTTGGTTGTCGCGAATTCTTCAGCGTGAACAAGCGATCAGTGGCGCTGATCCCGAGAAGACCAAAGCTGCGCTGGGTCATTTGGAAAAAGCGATCGAGCAGGATTCTGAAAACGTCATGGCGAAGATTACCCTGGCGAACCTTTACTTGGCTGAGTCACGTAAAGCTGAACCTGAAAGTCCAGAGTATAAGGCCAACCTCGAAAAAGCTCGCGATTCATTACTGGATCTGACTTCGCGAGAATTTACGCGACTTGAGCAAGTCATGGCCATGCCACAGTTGGTTGACATTTTCGTGAAACTCGGTGATGAAGAAGCTGCTGGTCGAGCGCTCAACAACGCAGTAGGACGAGTCGCCACGATTGCTCGATTGAACCCGGAAGTATTCGAAGTTTGGTTGTCGCTGGTTCAGTCAGCTGTCGCCCTCAAGAAATACGATCAAGCCAATGAGTTTATTCGTGAAGGCTATCAAAGCGTTCAAACGGATGAAACGCGTAAGAAAATTGTCAGGCTTGCTTCGTTGGTCCATCTGCAAAATGCAGACGACTTCGTAAGTATGAACACCGAACGATCTTATCGAATGAGACTGTTTGCGCTTTGCCGCGCAATCCAGGCTAATCCCCGCGACGCCGCGATTTATCAACGTCTGCTCGATTTTGTCGATGTCGAGTTCGATGCAGATAAGCCTGAGCGCGAGGTGTGGTTGCGTGACTCGATCCTGCCTCGAATTGATCCCATGACTGGCGACAAAGTAGAATGCCCGATTCCCGGTATCGTCCATCTTCTCATCGGCGTCCGACAGCTTGCCAAAGGCGATGTCGTTCAAGGGCAGAAGCATTGGAGGATTGGCCAACAACATTTCGAAACATCGGAGATGGTTATTCACCGATTGATTTCCGTCGCTTCACAACGTGAAAAGGGATTTCCGAGAATTGGAGAAATTGTCACTTTGGCGATCGAGTTCTTTCCAGATCAACCCATGCTGTATGAAACGCGAGGAGCGATGTTGAAAGAGGAAGGACGCTATTCCGACGCCTTGAGTGATTTTGAGATCGTTGTGGAAAAACTTCCCAATTTGTTGACCGTTCACAAGCACGTGGCGGATTGCTACAGGCAACTCGGTCAAACTGATAAGGCCGCTTATCACGATCAACGGGTCCGAGAAATTCTCGATCAACTGAATGCCGAAGAGCGAGAGGTTTATCAACAAATGCTCGAAGGTCTTTAGTTTGACAACCTTTTGGTTCGCCCTCGATTCGAGTTTGATCGAAGGGACTCGCGTTTTGGGTCGTTTTTCACGCAATACGACGAACATGGTCCCTCCGAAGATCAGGGCGGGCAAAGTTTCGTTCCAGTAATCCTTGGCGGTTTTTCGATGTTCAACCATAATGGTGCTCAGCCGTTTGTGGTCGTCTGATTAAAAGATGAATGCCTAACGAAAACCTTTGGTCACGGCGACAAATTGTTGATTGAAGCGTCTTACTGCGGTTCTTAAAGAGTCGCGTTGTTCAGACGTTGCCACTGGCAATGCGACCGACTGGCAATGCCGATTCGAGTGTCGCCAATCAATGAGCTTATCACCAACCCAAAGTCAGATCACCAAGTCAGCGTTTGAGTAAGTCTGGAGATTTTGTTGTTTCATCAATTTTCACGATTCCAATTATTCCTGATATTCTTTGCGCTCATGACGCTGAGAATTGTCGTTGGTTACCACTTCTTCAAAGAAGGTACCAACAAGCTTCAGGATGGGTTCACTTCAGCTGGATTTTTGCAAAGCGCCAAAGGACCATTGGCGCCGTACTTTCATAGCATGCTCGATGACCACGATGGCGCAAAACGATTGTGCGTTGAGCGAGTCGACGAGGAATCGCCCGACTACAAAATTGATACTGCAACGACGTTCTCGATTTGGGATGACCACGTCGATCGAGCCACCAGTTTCTACGGATTTGGCAGTCCCGATTTGGTCGACAAACTTGATGCTGATATCCAGGCGCTAGAAGGTGAGTTGAATCAGCTTGCTGCGGACGATCCGAAAGTCAAAGAGCTCTTGGGATTGATTCAAGAAAAAGAATTTGAAATGGAATCAGTTGAGTCTCAACCGGCGCGAGCCAACGAGATTTTTGAGTCACACAAAATCGTGCTGGATGACTGGCTGCGGATTAACCGAGTCGAAGTACTGGCTCACTTTGGAACTGAGAAGCGACTTGATGGATTTGAGCGTGATGGCGAGAACCGCGACAAAGTCGCCACGTATGTTGATTCACTTCGCGACCAAGTCGATACGATTCGCGGCGATCGCTACGCAAAACTATCTGGCTGGAAAACGGAAATCGACGAAGTTTGGAGTTCGTTCGAAAATCAAATTAACGGGTTGGCTGTTTCCGACCAGCTGCGTGGTGAACCCATCCCGGTTCATCGTCCCTTCCAGCAGGAATATTCCAAACTGTCCGTGGTCGATCAGGTAATTCCTTGGTTTGATACGATTGTGGGAACGCTGTTGATTTTGGGTCTGTTTTCGCGGTTTGCTTCTTTGGCGGCGGCTGTTTTCCTCCTGTCGGTTGTCTTGACGCAACCTCCATGGATCCCCGGAACCTCACCAACGTTTTATCAATGCATCGAGCTCGCAGCGTGCTTGGTGATTTTTGCAACTGCTGCTGGACGCATGGGCGGACTGGATTACTTCTTTTCTAAACGACCGACAGTACCCGTTCAAACAGAACCTGTTTCCTGATCAAGATACAACTAGATATTGAGCAATGGTGATCCTGTTACGACTAGATCGCCAAACAAAAGAGCTAAAGGAAGAATATGAATAACTTGACTCCCGAAGAACGCGAAATTGGTAGCAACAACTACTACTCGGCGGTAACGGCTTACGACAAATACAATCGTCGAGATTTTCTCGTCAAATCAATTGCTGCAGGCGGTGCGGTTGCCGCTGGTGCAGGCGCGATGTATTTCGGTTACCAACGTCCTAACAATCCGGTCCGCGTCTGCGTGATTGGAACGGGTGACGAAGGCAACGTGCTCATCGGCGCGATCAATCCTGACTACGTACAGGTCACGTCAATTTGCGACATTCGCCCGTCGAGCATTCACCGCGCCTTTCACGGTGACTGGTCTTCGGCCAATGCGAAACGAGTCCGCAAAGGGTTGATGGATGTCTACGGGTGGGACACGGAAGAAGAAGCTCGCAAGAACGTCAAGATTTACACGGACTGGAAAGACGCGATTGAGGACCCGGAAATCGACGGTGTCATTATCGCGACTCCGCTGTTCTTGCACGCTCCAATTGCAGTCGCTGCGATGCAGGCTGGCAAACATGTGTTGTGCGAAAAATTGATGGCGCACAATGTGGCTCAATGCAAACTGATGACGCGCGCCGCTCGTATTCCCGGACAAGAAAAGTTTTTGTCGATCGGTCACCAGCGTCACTATTCGATTCTTTACGACAATGCGGTCAACTTGATCCGATGGGGATTGCTGGGCGAGCTTCATCACATTCGTGCCCAATGGCATCGCGGGAATCTCCCAGGCCGTGACTCGTGGAGAATTCCTCTTCCAGGTGGAGAAGTCGCCCACGATGGCAAAGTCGTTGACACGATCAAAAAACAGCTCAACAATTTTATCAAAGCTTATAACGACCCCGGGACGCATCCGAGTGATCGGGCGAATCTTGGATATAAGATCGCTCAATGGACACAGCTTGATCGCGATCAAAGCGTTGAAGCGGCAAAGTATGGCTACGAGTCAAAAGACTACGGCAACGGGCGAACGCGTACCGCCATGGAAGAGCTGATTCGTTGGCGATTGTGGGACCGAACCGGTGGCGGATTGATGGCCGAACTTGGAAGCCACCAACTCGATGCGTCGAGTATTTTCATCTCCGCGTTGTCTCGAGAAAAAGGCAAGCACGTTCATCCGCTGACCGTTCACGCTGTTGGTGGCCGTCAAACGGCTCCGTTGGACCGTGATGCTGCCGACCATGTTTATTGCACGTTTGAGTTTCCTGGCCAAGGATACGACTACGATTTCGATGTCGGTTACTACGACCGAATCAACGACTACGGCTATTACGTTGACAGCAAAGGCAATTTCAAAGGTGGCGAAATCGAATCGTACGACGAAGCTGACAACAAAAGGGTTGTAGTGACTTACTCGTCAATCAACGGTAATGGTTACGGAGGCTACGGCGAAGTGGTCATGGGAACAAAGGGAACGTTAGTGTTGGACAAAGAGAAAGACGTTTTACTTTATCCAACTTCGGGAACATCTTACGAAGCCCGTGTTAAAAAGCAGAAGGCCGGCAGTGTCGTACTCGACACCACTCAGTCGGGCGATGCGGCTCCCGCGAAAACGGCTCAAGCCGGCGGTGTCGTCAGTCGCGGTTACAAAGAAGAAATCGAGCACTGGGCTTGGTGTATCAGCACCGGTGATCATTCAAACCAGCCTCGCTGCAACGGCGAAGTTGCTTTGGCCGACGCCACGATTGCGTTAACCGCGCGATTGGCGATCAAGAACTCGCAAAAGAAAGGTGGTCATGGCTTCATTCAGTTCCAACCGGGCTGGTTCGAAGTCGATTCGGACGAAGTCCCAGAAGCGAATTCGATTTCCGAAGCGAAGGCGATCTTCGACACGGAGAAAAAGAACCTGGGAATGGCGTAAGCAATTATTTGAATCTTGAAATGAGCGCGAAAGAGATTGTGAACGTCAGCCCAATCGATCGAACGCTCAGTCACGAAGGTGGCGACAAGGCGGCCGCATGAGATACCAACATCATCTCTCTTCTTAATTCATCATTTTCTTCTTGATACGTTTCATCAACTGCGTCCCCTCGCACTTTGGTTGTCGACGGCTCTCTGCCGAGTAAGTAGCAAGATTGTGCCAAGGTGCTTTTGTCAACAACTCTCTGTTTTTCATAAACTCTCTGAATTGTCTACGACTCTCTGTGTTGTCGTCAGTTTTCACTGTCGTTCATACGAAGCATGCCGGTGGATTGCCACTTCTGGTTGCCACCGCACTCGATATTTCTTAGGCTGAAAATCGAACCTTCCGATCTCTTTGGCGTCCAACACACATGAATAAAAAACAACTTATCAATTTGGGCGTTCCTAAAGATTGTGTTCCAGCGGCCATCGCAGCCGTTCAAACAGCGCCGCGTGGTGGTGAAAAACCGAAATCGATCATCCCAAAAGTTGTCGGTACGCCAGAAGTTTATCTGGCCGACGAGACTTATGGTGAGCTTGCCGCTGCGCTAATCGAGTATGACGAGAATGACGTTCCGCTTCAATCAATCCCGTACAAAAAATGGGGTGATGATTTTGATAGTAACTCCATTCATCAAATTGAAAACGCCTGTAAGATTCCGGTCGCTCGCGGCGCGGCGTTGATGCCTGATGCGCACTCAGGTTACGGGCTGCCGATTGGTGGTGTATTGGCGTGCGAGAATGCCGTGATTCCCTACGGTGTCGGTGTCGATATTGCGTGCCGTATGAAGATGACCATTACGGACTTGCCAATCGAACTACTTCAAAAGAACGATCCGGCTCAGTGTCGAGAGTTGGACGCTGCGCTGGAAAAAGGTACGAAGTTCGGTACAGGAAAGACCTGGAAACGACCTTACCACCACGAAGTTCTTGACGAAGACTGGACGGTGACCGCGATTACGCGACAAGTCCGTGACAAAGCGGTCAAGCAATTGGGAACCAGCGGAAGTGGAAACCACTTCGTCGAATGGGGGCTGGTTACGCTGCCTCAATCTGAATTCGACATCGAAGCCGGAACATACGTTGCGTTGCTGTCTCACAGTGGCAGCCGTGGACCGGGAGCCCAGACATGTCGTCGCTACACCGACATCGCGCGACAAAATGCGCCTTCGAAAATTCGAGACGATGTTCAGCTGCGCCACTTGTGCTGGCTTGATATGGATAGCGAAGCTGGTCAAGAGTACTGGTTGGCCATGAACTTGATGGGACGTTTCGCGTCGGCGAATCACGAAGTGATCCACCGCAACGTGGTCAAGCTCGCCGGTGCGCAGCCGTTGGCGACGATCGAAAACCACCACAACTTCGCGTGGAAGGAAAACCATAACGGGCAAGACGTGTACGTGCACCGCAAAGGAGCAACGCCAGCCGGTGTCGGTGATCTCGGTGTGATTCCGGGTAACATGGCGGACGCATGTTTTATTGTGCGTGGCAAGGGAAATCCAGACAGCCTAAATTCGGCGTCACACGGAGCGGGTCGGCGTATGTCTCGAACTGCAGCCAAAAAGAAATTCAATTGGGCCGAGTGGCGTGATCACTTGCGTCACAAGAACGTCCGATTGCTGGCCGGTGGATTGGATGAAGTTCCTGGTGCTTACAAAAACATCCATGATGTGATGGCGGCGCAAACCGATCTCGTCGAAATAGTCGGTCAGTTCATGCCAAAAATTGTCATGATGTGCGGCGACGGGAGTCGGCCTGAAGATTGACTGCAACCGTCGTAACGAACGCTGCCGGCGTCTGTCCACGATCGGACGCCAGCAGCGACGGCGACTACTTGTAGTTATCCGTTTCGCCGGGCCATGTATCGGTTCGAAATGGCGAAGCCGGAAGACCGTCGCCGTTGTAAAGGTTGCATCCTTCCGGATTGTGAGCCCACGCGTAACGCACGGCCACAGGTTCCTTCACATCCGGATGCGAGACAACCACCGATTCACCGACCACTTTCGCGTCAGCAAAAACAAACTTCTGGTCGCTCCCTGCAATCTCAAACCGCTTCAAACTACCGTCAGCTGAACCCATCGCCTGCAGTCCTGTCGCGTGGTCAAAGTTGATGGTGGCTTGGTTGCCGTCGATTTTCAAGTCGCGAAATGTCGGACCTGAATACTCAATCGACTTGCCATAGTCTTTCGCCAAAGCAATTCTGGCGAGTCGTTTGCCAACGTCTTGTTTGTTACGCGGGTGAATGTCATCTGCTTCACCAATATCAATGATGACAGCCTGCCCGGAGTTTGGAACCGACAACGTCATCGACTGAGCTTCGCGAAGTTCAGCCCAGTTGGAATTTCCTGGTGCCGTAGACGGTGCAGTAAAGTTGGCAAGCTGGACCCAGTAAAACGGGAATTCATGACCAAATTGTTTTCGCCAGTCATTAATCATCAATGGAAACAAGGTTCGATATTGATAACCACGGCCAGCGTTTGATTCGCCTTGATACCAGATGGCTCCTCGAAATGTTGCGGGAGCCAGCGGCTCGATCATTGCGTTGTATAGCACTGTTGGGTGGTGTGGGCCGGCAAATCCCTGCCCAGGACGAGGTCCGGCAGCAATGGTTTTGTCCGAAAATTTGAAACGCCATCCATCAGAAATCGACATAGGCTTTTCGTCAGCCAAAGCGACGCTGACGTCAGCCGCTTCACCATGGACTCCACCACCCATTTGTCCGTCCGTGACGCGGATAGCAATGGAAAGCTCTGTGTTCTTAACGATTGAAGCGTCGATCTTGTAACGCCGATCTGCGTTCCAGTCATTCGTTTCGCCAATCTTGTTTCCATTGACGTAAGTTTCATCGGCATCGTCAATTTTTGCCAACGAGAGCGAAAGCTCCTTGCCAACCCAGCCGTCGGGGATCGTGACGCGACGGCGATACCATCCAATTCCGTCAAAGTCTTTGCCACCTTCTTCCCACCGGTGAGGCAAGCTAACTTGTTTCCAGCTGTCCGCGTCACCGTTAAGACTCGATTCGTCCTCAGTCCGGTCCGCCAACGCGGCTTGCAAAAGTTGGTTGTATTTTTCTGCTTTGATTTGTTTCTCGGCTGCGATCTTCGGGTCAGTAGCCTGTTCAACGATCTTCGAAACGCGGTCCGCAAATTCAGGAACGGTGCTCAACGCCTCTCCGCTGGTCCAGGCTTCGATTAGCGTTCCACCCCAGCTTGTATTGATCAACCCAATGGGAACGTTGAGCTCTTCATGCAGGTCGCGAGCGAAGAAATAGCCAACTGCCGTGTAGTTTCCAACGGTAGCTGGGCTGCATTCGGTCCAGCCTGAGTGGGCGGCCGTCTCTTGCGGTACAAAAGCAGTCTTGTGATCGAGTTTGATGTGGCGAATGTTTGGGAAATTGGCCGCAGCGATTTCTTCCTGCGCGTCTTTTGAGCCAGCGACAGTCCATTCCATATTCGATTGGCCGCTGCAAATCCAAACTTCGCCAGCGAGACAATTTTTGATTGTCAGCGTTTTGTCTCCGCTAGAAATAGAAACGTCAAACGCGTCGCCAACGGTCAATGGCGCAAGCTTGGCGATCCATTTTCCCTCAGCATTGGCTGTCGCGGAAACAGTTTGTTGTTGAAGTTTTACAGTGACTTCCGCGTTGGCATCTGCCCAGCCCCAAATGTTCAAATCCTCGCCGCGTTGCAGAACCATGTTGTCGCCAAACATGCTTCCCAGTTTGAGTTCAGCGGTGGCAACAGACCAACTCGTGATGGCCAAAACACAGGATAAGAAAAACGTGGTGATACGCATTTGACTCATAACAATCGACCCGTGAGGACAAGGTTTTTAACAAAGGCTCTTTTGGAAATAAATTAGCATTTCGGTTTGGTATCAAGGCCGAACCAAAATGATAATCAACTGCGAAGCCGTATGATATAGCACGACGTAGCCCGCGTCCAACTTTCACGGGCTTCGAATTCTTGCCAAATCTGAAGGCTGGTTCAGCCGAAAGCGATTGTTGGATTCTACGAGAGAGAAGCGCTTTTGAACTTGGCAATCAATTGAGCGGAGTTGGAAGCGACAGGATGAACTTTTTCAAATCGTTTTCGAGAGCCTCGAAATCTGTGCCGAACGCATTGGAGAAATCAGCGAGTCGATCTGCCGGAGAATACGCGGTAAGTTCTTTGCGAGCCGAATCGGCTTTTAGGTAATCGAAATATTTATCCTGTTTTTTCTCGGCAAGATAAAACGTCAATCCCCATGAGAGCGCATAAGCGTACTGCGGGTCGGTCTGGAAGGATCTGTCGGACTTGACCATTGATTCCAATTTTCCTTCTCCGATTCCTGCCCGATACATTTTCCGTAAAGTCAACAGGCGCTCACGGTTGATGCGGTCAGTAATGGATGGAAACTTTCTTTGATTATTAACGCCATTGGACTCGAACATCATCGCCAGACCTTCAGTCAGCCAGCGTGGAACCGTGCAAAGCCGGTTATGCAATCCGGTGTTGAAAGCGGCTTGGTGAACCGTTTCATGGATTGCCGTTGTCTTGATGACTTTTGCGAGCCGTTTCGATTCGCGCGGATCGTTGGAAACGAACGTGGTCACACGATTGCTTAGTCTGGAATAGAAACCAAACACGTTTTTCTTGTATGTGATTTCCTGTTCGATTTCACGATCAAACTCATTGCGTGAGCCCAGTACGACAACGACCATCGGGAACTGTGGTTCTTCCAGCTTGAATTTTCGCTTGCTGAAGTAGTTGTAAAATCGACGATAATTGTTCTCGTACGGAATCGCCCAGTTTCTTCTGGGTCCTGAAGGATGCACGACCAAGAAGTGTTCCGTTTTCGAGATTGCGTAACGATCGCCGTACTGTTTCCTGAGTCGCTTTTCGAGTTCCTCTCGAGAGTAGGGTGCGAATCCTTTTGAAAAGATTTTGAGCTTGGTGTTGGAGAGTTCGATCTGGCTGATCCGACCATCCCAGCGTAGCAAAGCGAGTTTTTTTCCATCCCACGCCAACGGGCGGCCGTAATACGTTTTGCCTTTCTCGCGAACCTTGACCGTAATCATCGGTCGCGAAAGGTTTTCGTCGATCTTGGCTTCGGCCGCAGATTGCTTCGATTGTTGTGCCCAAGCATCCGACGTGAAAACAACCAGCAATCCGGCAGCAACGACAACAGCCAAGCTAAAAAGCCTGATCGCAGATTTGAAATGAGTCAAATTCACGGGCAGGCTTTCGGGTGTTTCAAAGCAACTTGAATTCGCGGAATGCTATTCGGCTGTTGTCGATTCTGAGTTTTCTGTTTCATGCTCAACGGATCCGTTTTGACCCGACGAGCTGTCTGCTTTTCCATTGGCAGGTTCGGCGTCGTTTGAACTTTGTTCCGTTTGATCATCGTCGTCATCATGAACAGATGGTCCGATAAGTTCCTTGATCTGTTTCCGATCAAGTTCTTCATGTTCCATCAATCCATCGGTGATCTTTTGGAGTGCGTCGCTTTTCTCTTTCAATAGATCGACTGCTCTCTCCGCAGCTGCGTCGAGAATTTTTTTTACTTCTTCGTCAATGGTCTCCATCGTATGTTCACTAAACAGTCGCGACTTTTGCATTTCACGGCCCAGGAACGGATCGTCATCAGCCATTTTGTAACTGACGGGTCCCAGTTTCTCACTCATGCCCCAGGAAGTTACCATTCGGCGAGCCATTGAAGTTGCGCGCTCCAAATCATTTTCGGCGCCTGCCGTTCGCTCGCCGTAGATAATCTGCTCGGCAGCGCGACCGGCGAGGGCCACCACAAGCGTATCACTGATCTCTTGCTCTGAAAAATTCATGCGGTCTTCATCGGGCACCATTTGCGTAACGCCCAGAGCCCGCCCGCGAGGAATGACCGTTACTTTGTGTACCGCATTGCCACCCGGCAAAAACCAGGCTGCGATGGTGTGGCCGGCTTCATGATAGGCGGTCCGCAATTTCTCTTTCTTGGTCAACACTTCTTCTCGTGCTGCACCCATCAAGACCTTGTCATGAGCGTAGTAGAAGTCTTCCATTTCGACTTTGGTTTTGTTCGAACGAGCTGCCCACAATGCGGCTTCGTTAACCAGGTTTTGGATGTCGGCTCCCGTCATTCCTGCCGTCGCATCGGCCATTACTTCCAAATCAACATCGGGTCCCAATGGAACGTCGCGAACATGGACTTTGAAAATGGCCAGTCGCCCGCTCTTGGTTGGACGACTAACGTTAACGTGTCGATCAAAACGTCCTGGTCGAAGCAACGCAGGATCAAGAATGTCGGGCCGGTTTGTGGCAGCAAGAATGATGACCGAATCTGAGCCCGCAAATCCATCCATCTCGCCAAGAATCTGGTTCAACGTTTGTTCGCGTTCGTCATGGCCTCCACCAAGTCCGGCACCACGCTGACGACCGACGGCATCAATTTCATCGATGAAGATGATCGCCGGGCATTGGCTCTTTGCCGTTGCGAACAAGTCGCGCACGCGGCTTGCACCGACACCGACAAACATTTGAATAAACTCGCTACCGTTGACGCTGAAATAAGGCACACCCGCTTCGCCGGCAACAGCGCGAGCAAGCAACGTCTTTCCGGTTCCCGGCGGGCCGATCAACAACACGCCTTTGGGAACTCGACCGCCCAGTTTTTGAAATTTGGTTGGGTCGCTCAGGAAGTCAACAATTTCCATCAAGTCAGCTTTGACGCCTTCAAGTCCTGCAACGTCTTTGAACGTGATTGGTTCTTCGGAGGCCTCGTACTTCTTGGCGGGACTACGTGAGAAATTTGACAGGAATCCGCCTCCACCCATCATGCTGCTTTGACGCCGAAACGAAAGCAACATGAACAACAGGAATCCCAATGTCATCAGGATCAGTGCAGCCATGTACCAGCTGACAACATCGCCGGGCCGTTTAACGGTAACCTTCACACCCTGATCTTCTAGTTTGGTCAGCAGGGCTTCGCGCGTTGAGTCACCCGTAAGCAATTCGACATAGAACCGTTTCTTGAGGACTTCTTTTTCTTCGGGCTGAACAAGTTTGTAATCCGGGCCATCATGTTTTGGCTCGGGTCTGGGAATGTTTTTAAAGATACCCGTCGCACCGATTTCAGAAATTTCGACTGCATCGATCATGCAACCAAGTTCATTTTCGTTGGAGTCGCGATACGGATTGCCTTCGTAGTCTTTGCCATCCAGCAATTTTAGAAAGTACGAATAGCTGATGGTCGACGGGCTTTGGTTGGACCAAGCCATGACCGTCCAGATGAGACAGGCGACCAAAGCCATTAGAACTAACCAAACTGGCAATCCTCGCATGGGGCGAGCTTGTTTGTCCTCGCTATTGGGCTCCCGATTGTTATCTTCCATTAAATCTCTTGGCCTTATTGATTCGGCGCTGCGCGCTATTGTTGGGTCAGTGTTATTGTTGGATCAACGTTGGTCGGATAGTAAGTTTGTCGATCCCGTACCATGTGAAGTTTACGGTCGTTTCAGTGAGTTCAACCACGACTCGACAAACCAATCCAGCCTTAATTGTCGCATTGTTGGCCGTATATTCAACGGTTGTCCGCTGCGACAATTCGTCAAAAACATTGAACGCGGAGAACTGCGGCGATTCAAAGTGGTGATTCGCAAGAATGTTTGATCGACTTGTGCAGGCTATTTATTTAGTTGTCCGGTGGTCAGACCGTAAACTGCGAAATTCTAGCGTATTTCATCAGAATTGACGACGTCTTGTTTGGTACCGTAATTTATCGTGCATTTCCGATTGAATTTGTTTATCCACTGCACCGGTTCGCAAACTGGACTAATTAGAAACGTTCAATTTTCGACCGAACATTTGAGAAAAATCAACAGTTTGTTCGGTTCGATCGACGCTGGAAGCTCGGAAATTAATGTCGAAACTCGCTTTGACGGGCGCTCCGTGACAAATTTCTTCAGTTGCCCAATTTCTTTTTCGCTTAACAGCCACTCTTGTTGTGGAGGCATGTCATTTTCTGCCGCTTGCAAAACGTGATCGTACAGCGTCTCTTTGTTTATCCGGCGGACTTCCTCGATTTGTTGCGGCGTGTAGCCATCGACCAGAAGTTTCCATGTCCAGTAAAAATTTGGCTTTCGACATTCCGTTTGAGCCTCGTCAACACGGGTCGCTGCTGGGGTTTCCGCCAACTTGTCTGAGGAGCCCGGTTGGTTCACGCTCTGTTGGCCAATCGATTTTTCGTTTTCATTCTCATCTTCATCTTCTACAGGCTGATCGAAAAGCGAATCGGCCGAGTCTGGTCCGGCATTTTCTGAATCCGATGCGACCGAGAAGACGGGTTGAACAACCGCAGGTTCGTGCCTGGAGAAGTCCTCGACAGACTCCGAGGCATCAGAATCAAACAAAGAACTGGTCGTTGCCTCCGACTCGCGAATTTGGCTCTCCCCATCTTCATCATCGTCGAGCGTCGGTTCTTCGTTTGGTGTTGGTTCAACGCCGTCCACAAGATGCGGTTTTTTACCCTTGAGTTTTAGTGACAGGATATTGACCAAATGCCCCGGCAGCGTCTCGGTCACATCAATGTACTCTTCACCCGCCATCAAACTTTTTCCTGACGGACTAATTTGCATCACGGGTCGAAACTTGGTCGTTTCAATTTGGTGGATAAAGCCTTGTTCGACCAAGTGTTCCAACAAGTTGCTCAAGTCTTCGAGACGTAGAGCTTTCAGCAAGCCAAACGTGCTCAAGTTCTGCAGTCCCATCTGTTTGACTTTTTTCGAACTCGAGCCCTTCAGCATTTGCGCAATCAATGTCTTGCCGATACGCCCATGCGTTCGCGCCACACCGCTTAGCGCAACTTGCGATGCGTAGATGCAAGCGTCCGCGTCAGAGTTAGCGGCAGATCCAATTTTGGCGGCTGGTTTTTTCGAACAGTTGTCACATGATCCACAACGGCGTCGATCCGGATCGCCAAAGTACTCTAGGATTTCCAGCTGCCGGCAGCGTTTGGTGGTCGCGAATCGAATGACCGATTGCAGTTTGTCTAATTCGGCTTGCTGACGGCGCCCGAGTTCAGGAAAGTCGATGTCGAGTTCGGCGAATCGTTTTTCGGGAGACAGCATGTGGATCGCTCGACCACGAAACGGTGGCACGTACGTCACCGCGTCAAGTTTTGTAATCTCGCGGATCGCCCGAGAGACGGCGTCCCATTTCATTTCCAATTTTTCAGCCAGCCAAGGTGGCTGAAACATCACCAGCTCGCCACGAAAAGTACCAACGACTTTTTCCAGTCCTCGCATCACATGGCGCTGCGATGTTGCGTCACGGGGAAGCATATCGACCAGCGTCGTCATGTCGGAGTCGATTCGAACGGCGGCGGAATTCGTTTTTGAGTCGAGCCTTTCAATCGCTTTGGCTTTCTCAAGCAAGTTTTCACAGGTGGCGATTCCGGTGGTACCAATCGACAATCCCAATTCGTCCTTAATCTCCTGCAGCGTCATCTCGATCGGGTTTTTGGGGATCGATCGCAAGTATTCGTAGACATCGCGAATCGTTTCGCGTGACGGATAAGAGTTCTCGATAAAGAACTCTTGCATGAATTTGTCTTGGTAGGAATACAGCAGCAAACACTCAGATGGTTTGCCATCACGCCCTGCCCTGCCCGCTTCTTGATAGTAGGCTTCGATGCTGCCGGGAAAATTGTAGTGGATCACGAATCGCAAATCGGCTTTGTCGATACCCATCCCGAACGCATTGGTGGCAACAATGATCGGGGTCTTCCCCGTCATAAAATTCTCTTGAACTTTACGACGGTGCTCCGTCGGCAATCCGCCGTGGTAATAGGCGACCGGCTGTTTGATTTCTTCAGAAAGAAGTTCAACAAGATGTTCGCAATTTTTTCGCGTCGAAGCGTAAATGATTCCGGCGCCGGGTTGTTTCTTGAGAAACTGAATCAGCCGCTGGTCTTTTTCTGCATTCCCGTTTGGCGACTCAACATTGAGTGACAAATTTTCTCTGGCAAACCCAGTCACAAACGTTGACGGATTTTTTAGATCAAGAATCTTGGCAATGTCGTCTTGTACGATCTTGGTTGCCGTTGCCGTTAGCGCAACGGTTTGCGGGTTTCCAATCTTTTTTCGGAACCGACCTAATCGAGCGTAGTCCGGACGGAAGTCATGTCCCCAATGGCTAATGCAATGCGCTTCGTCGACGGCAAGCAATTGAATTTCGATTCGATCGATCGCTCGCATGAAAGAGTTGCTGCGCAATCGTTCGGGTGCGATGTAAACCAGCTTGAACTTCCCCGCGACCATGTCGGCTTGACGCGATTGTTGCTCTTGCGGACTCAGCGAACTGTTGATGTAAGTCGCCGGAATTCCGATGTTGACCAACGAGTCAACTTGGTCTTTCATCAGCGCAATCAACGGAGAGATCACGATGGTCATTCCCGGTCGAGCGATTGTCGGGAGTTGAAAGCACAGGCTCTTTCCGCCACCCGTTGGCATGATACACAACGTATCTCGCCCATCGAGAATTGCATCAATGACGTGACGCTGACCTGGCCGAAATCCAGGCAGCCCAAAATTCGGAAGCCATTTTTCTGGATTGAGCGTTTGAGATGCCACGATGACCGTTTCAGAATTGAGATGTTGTGGCGAAAATTGGAACTCCCAGCGCCGGGAATCAATCTGCAGATTATAAAGTTCGCACGAAAGACGTCGATAGCCGGGCGAGATTGTTCTTCATTTCACTGGGAGGACGCAAATTTGGTTGATTTTTGATTGCGAAAACGCTTTGTTGTGCGAACTACCGACAAGCTATTGCGTAGCAATGATTGTGTTACTCAGCATTGGTTTGTGCGGTGAAGCTACAGCACGATGAATAACCGGGTGATGTTTGCCCTCATTTGCCATTTGAAAAACATCTTGATTGGTTGGGGACAGATTGAAGCTGTTGCTGCTAAACTGTTTACAGGCGCTTTGAAAACTCAATGCTTGCTATTCGGCCGACCCGCTCCACAACAAAACACCAGGCGCTCGCGTCCATGACGACAGTTATTAAAGTACACGAGTTGACCAAAATATTTCGAACGGCTGACAAAGACGTCGTCGCAGTCGACCGAGTATCTTTTGAGGTAAAACAGGCAGAAGTTTACGGTCTGCTCGGCCCTAACGGCGCTGGTAAAACAACAACGATGCGGATGATTCTCGGATTGATGCCGGCTGATTCAGGGTGGGCGGAGATTCTCGGATACCGATCAGATACCGATCCCAATGAAGTCAAACGTCGAGTCGGATTTGTATCGGCTGCCGCGGGTGTTTATCAATGGCTGACGGCGCACGAGATGTTGTGCTTTTTCGGCGACATCTATGGTCTGACTCCGGACGAATGCGAAGCTCGGATTCAAGAGTTGTCAGAACTGCTTGGCTTTGAGAAGTATTTACACCAACGATGCACAACTTTAAGTACGGGTGAAAAGCAGCGAATCAATCTCGCGCGTGCGATGTTGCATGATCCGGAAGTGATGATTCTTGATGAGCCGACTTTGGGTTTGGATGTTGTAGGAAGCCAAGTCATCTTCGGCTACATTGATTTGCTCAAAGAGCGCGGTAAAGCTGTAATCCTTTGCACACATCGGCTTGAGCAAGCGCAGAGGGTTTGTAGCAAGTTTGGATTGCTGAACGAAGGCGAGATGGCAGTCGATGGAACCTTAGCCGAGTTGCAAGAAAAGACTGGACGGGCTGACTTGGTGGAAATGTTTGTTGACATCATTAAAGGGTCCTCCGCTCAATCAGGCGAATTGATTTTTTAGTTTCAATATTGTTGGGTGGGACGCGTTGAGCGACGAAAGTCAAAATTTAGATAGTCATGAACCTGCCGAAGGTTCACCAATGACGGTCGGGGCAGAATCCGATTCGGCTCAGCAAGCCAGGGCGTTGGCAACGTCTCGGCCAAATCGCAAGCCTTCTTCGATTCGGCTTTGGCGACTGGCAAGTAAGGAGCTGAGAGAAACACTTCGCGATCGCAGGACGATTGTGACTTTGATTTTGATGCCACTGTTGGTATATCCGATCCTGAGTTTGCTTTTTCAAAACTTCCTGATTTCAAACGCATCGAAGTTTGGTTCCGACGACAAACCCGTTGTGTTGCGGATTCTGTTTCAAAGCAATAAGTCCGAAGCCGAAACGGCGATGGTGCTGAAGAGGGTTGGGCTCCTTTCGATGAAGAACCAAGGCATGACTCTGCCCGGATTTGAGGATGGGCTCGAAGACGACGAAACGGCCCCCTTGATTCCTGTTGAAATAGATGGCACCACTTACGCGCCGTTCTTCGAACACAGCTGGAAGTTCAACAAGTCTCAAGATACAGAGGCGATTATTGAGTCTCTTGAATTCAACGAAGTCGATGTCGCGGTTCGTTTTGATCTTGATGACCGGTCATCGAAAAGCTTTGGCGAGGCAACGGTGTTCGCGCGTGATGATTACGCTTCCAAGCAGTCGGCCAAATATTTGCGTCGCCAGATCGATGCGTTTAATCAGGCGATGTTAGAGCAAGCATTCATTCGTCGAGGCATGAAGTACGAGCCGGCAATTAGTATTACTGAATCGCCGTTGGTCAAAGCGGATCAAGACGACGGTGGAAATCGACTGGCAGGATTGATTCCGCTGATTCTTGTGTTGATGACAATCACGGGAGCGGTCTATCCGGCCATCGATTTGACTGCCGGCGAACGTGAACGTGGGACGCTGGAAACGCTGATGGCGGCTCCCGTTCCGCGAATGGGGATTTTGCTGGCCAAGTTTATCGCCGTATTTACGGTCGCGGTGCTGACGGCGATTCTTAACGTGGTTGGAATGGTGACCGTGATTTGGGTTTTTCAACTTGAGGAACTGTTGCTTGGCGAAGGTGGATTCACATTCGCAATCGTGAGCAAAGTTTTCTTCTTGATGATTTTGTTCGCAGCTTTCTTTTCGGCTTTGTTGCTGGCCGTTACCAGTTTTGCCAGAAGCTTCAAAGAAGCACAGGCTTCGTTGATTCCGATCATTTTACTTTCGATGGGGCCCGGACTATTGGCAATGTCGCCAACGTTGAAACTGAACGGGATCATGTCGGTGACTCCGATGGTCAACATCCTGTTGTTGGCTCGCGACGTGATTTTGGGTCAGAACGAATTGACTCCGTCGGTCATCGCAATTGCTTCAACCATCCTCTATGCGTTGTTTGCGATCTTTGTTGCTGCGAAAACGTTTGGTGACGACAAGATTCTCTATTCGCAATCGGGGAGCTTCCGCGAGATGTTTTTGCGTCCGCGCGAGACAAGTTCGTTTGTTCCGTTGATGCCAGCCATGTTTTGTCTGGTGTTGTTGTTTCCCGTCAACCTGGTCGCGATTGGGTTTCTTGGCCGGGCAGCGAAAACGCTCGAAGGAAACTTTGCCGTCGTCTGCGCGTTGATGGCGACGTTTACCATTATCTCATTTTTCGTGTTGCCCTCGATCATTGCGAAATTCCAGAAAGTCAATTTTAAAAGTGCGTTTGGATTGCAAGGAACTTCGATCGTCTATTTTCTTGCAGCGATTTTGTTGGGCTTGAGCCTGTGGCCGATCGTGATGTCGATCGTGGAAGGCTGGTACTTTGTCTATGAAATCGTCGCAGGCACGGATGCAGCAACACAGCGGCATGAGAAACTGGTCGAGCTAAGCGGACAACAGGTTAGCAAGTTTCGCGAGGTTTCACCGATCATTGTCGCCTTGTGTTTTTCGATCGTTCCAGCGTTTTGCGAAGAGTGGTTTTTTCGCGGCATGTTATTGCGTTCGATGTTGAGACACTGGACGGCAGGCAAGTCGATTATTGTTTCCGCGTTGATGTTCGGGCTGTTCCATGTCCTGTCTAATAGTGCGATATCACTGGATCGATTCATTCCGACGATGCTCGTCGGTTTGCTGCTGGGATATCTTTGCTACAAATCAGATTCCATTGTTCCTGGTGTGCTCCTTCATTCTCTTCACAATGGAATTGTGGCTTTTCTGGGCTATTACCAACCGGCGCTTTCCAAGTTGGCTTGGTTTCCGGGCGAAGATGATCCCATGCCGATGGCCTGGACAGCGATTGCGATCGTCGTGGCCTTGGCGGCCACCGGGTTGATCGCGATGTCAAGAAAAAAGGAATTGCCGTTGGCCCTATGATTGCGAATCGAATTTTCCAAACTCATTCGATGCCGTTCATGTTTTGGCGGATTCTCGCGCCGGCTTTTTCAGCGCTGGTCATCAATATGGTTTCAATTCTGTTGGTGGCTGCTCAAGAGCCAATCAACGTGGAACTTCCAGACGGATTCAAGATAGAGAAAGTCGCCGGCAACGACTTGGTTCCCGATGCGTTTTGTTTAACGATACATCCAAGCGGAAACCCTGTTGTTGCGGGGCCGGGCTATGTGAGAGGGCTTGAGGATTTGGATGGCGACGGTCAATTTGAAACATCGGTTGAGCTGCTGGACGGAAAAATTGGCGGCGCTCAAGGGCTCTGTTTTGTTGGCGACAACATTCTTTGTACAGCCAACGGCGGTTTGAACCTTTGCACTCCATCGTCAAAAGGAAAAGCTGCAACGGTTAAGCGGTTGTTTGAGATTACCACAGGAGGAGAACACAACGCGCACGCGATTCGTGTTGGGCCTGATGGTTGGATCTACGTGTTGGCTGGGAATCAAACTGAGATTTTGCCTCTTTATTGCAGCGGCCCCAATTCGCCGGTGAAGAATCCACACGCCGGATTTCTCATGCGTTTTAAACTGATCGACGAGTCGTGCGAATCATTCGAAATTGTTTGCGACGGATTCCGCAATGCGTACGATTTTGATTTTGGTCCTGACGGTTCCATTTTTGTTTACGACAGCGATGGCGAACGAGATGTGTCGCTTCCCTGGTATCGTACGACGCGCGTCTTTCGCATGCGCAGTGGAGATAATGCGGGTTGGGTTTCAGCTGGTTGGAAGCGGCCAAGTTATTTCTTTGACATGCCGGAGACAGTGGCAAAGCTTGGACGCGGAAGTCCTACTGGCGTGGCGATGAATCCATTTCATTCGGAAACAGCCGATAGTTTTGGTCGACGCGTGTTTGTCTGCGATTGGACTTTCGGTCGCATTGTTGCGGTGCCGGCGTCCCAGCCAATCGATTCGTCTTCAGCGAACGTTGATATTGTTGAAGAACGTGAAGCCGCGTTTGCGACGGCTCGCGGACAATTCGGATTTGCTGTCACTGATTTGGAATTTGCAAACGCGAACGATTTATTGGTAACCGTCGGCGGTCGTGGAACGGAAGGGGCATTGTTTCGGATGCATAAACAACCTCCAACCGTTAACGCAGGCCAGCGCGGCGAGTTGTCGGACAACCAAGCCATTTCAAAAGCTTTCCGTAAGGTTCGATGGGAGACGATCGACGATTCCACGATTGAGAGCCTGACGAAAGGGATCGCAATCGAGGCCGAGGCGATTCGCGTTGCTGCCCTTGAATCTTTGGTTGGCCATGACCAGTTTTTACAAGACGTTGGCGAAGAGCAACGGCGTTTTTTCGTCGATTCATTTGGTCGATTGGTCAGTGAGCCAAAACTTTCGCCGACGCTGATTCGACTTTCGCAACGATTGTTGTCGCAACTGTCAGATGACGATCGGGATGAGGTGTTGTCGAAGACTTCGGGTAATCGCCGATTGCTTTTGTCGTTCAATGCTTCGCAGGAACATTCGGACGCGGCCAGAGTGAGCTTGTTGAAAAAGTTCATCAACGCCAAGGTTGACCCGGTCGAGCAAGTTGTCTTCATCCGAGCTGCTCAACTTGTTCTTGGAGGTTGCGAAGGCGAAGGAATGTTTGCTGGTTACACCGCGAAAAATCTACCTGTCGGAAAATTGGTTTTGGATCAAAACCGATTGAATCTAAACGCCCTTGGACAAGAGTCTCGCTACGAAGCAGGACGTTTAGCCGCGATGTTGGGCTACGACTCCGCGATGTTTCGTAGCCATCTCGTTGAACAACTTACGGATACGTCTCATCCAGTCGACGATATACACTGGCTTAACTGCATCGCCAAGACGAACGGTGAACTTGATTCAAATCACATTGCCAGAATCGCGAAGTCTCTTTGCCGATTGCGGAGCGTGATGCGTGTTAGCGAATTGCCGACCGACCGGAATTGGATTCCGCGTATGCAAGAGTTGACGCGAGAACTGTACAGAATTCCGGGACTCGCGATGGCGGTCGTCGAAAGCGATTTCTTCGGCCAATCTGAACATGCGTTTTTGTTTGCTGGATTGGAAGGCAAGGCGAAGGATCTCGCCCAACGGAATTTCGCAACGGTCGCAGCCAACGATCCGTCCTCTGTTTCGAGACGTCAGCTTGAGATCGTTGCGTCGAACACAACTTACAAATCGGTTCTACGCCAGTTCAAACAGGATGAGTCTTTGTTCGATGTGGTCGTGAAAGGGTTGTCAGTCGACGCGGAGACGATCGACCGATCGATCTTTGCGGAAGGCTTGTCGTCGTGGAATATGGGGACGGTGAAAACTTCGGCGATCGCGTTGAGAAGAATGGGCAAGCCGACGGTTGAGCCAGTCGAGTTGAAGACCGAGTTTGCAAACGCTATCCAGACTGCCATGCGAATTGGATTCGATAACCAGGCTGTTTCGATTCGCGATCAGATTGTGTTGTATTTGAGAACGGCGACCGGTAGAGAATTTGGTTACGTCGAACGGCAACCCGATCCGAGCAGTCAGCTGCAGGCCAGTCAGATTGTCGCCATCGAAAAATGGGCTAAATTCCTCACCGAGAAATTTAAATTCGAAATCGACACTCCGGTTGATTCGACTAAGTTGCTAACTCGATTGCAGGAGATCGATTTTTCAAAAGGGGATGCCGAACGGGGTCGTGAAGTTTTTGTGAAACGACAATGTGCAACTTGCCATGATGCCGAGCGCGGTTCAAAACTTGGACCGCCGTTGGAAGGAATCGTTAACCGGTTCAGCAAACAGAATGTGTTTGAAGCGATCATTCACCCCAATGCTCAGGTGCCAGACCGCTATCGGGCTTTGCTGGTCGCGACTGAAGATGGCGTCCTGCACAAAGGAACCATTATCTACGAATCAGTTGACGGAATTACGCTGATGGATGTTGAGGGCAAAACGATCCGCATCAACAAAAAGGATATCGAACAGCGAAAGCGGTTAGACCAGTCTTTGATGCCCGGCGGTCTGTTTGATGGGATCTCAGATCGGGAAGCCGCAGATTTTTGGAGCTACTTGGAACGGCTAAAGTGATTCAATAGCGGCAACGTAAATCCCGTGATTATACGAACTTAGTTCGTTGCCGAACCAGTTTGTGAGATGGAGCGAAGAAAAGTATTGCCTTGTCCGTCACTGGAGTTGGTGGCACTTATAAAAGTTTGAATGCCAATCAGGATCAGCAGCGAGCCAATGAATCCGATCGTTCCACGCGCAGCGGTTCGCCCACCTCGGTTGTCGATGATCTCCGCAAACTTCAAGCGGTAACACCAACCTTCACCAATGACTGCGGCGTAAAACAATGAAACACCCAACGCAAAAGCAATGACGGCAACGGCAAGATCTCTTTCAAACATTTTTGATTCCACTTCAACTAAAGTTGTGCATCAACCATCAATATGATACGCAGAAACTTATTCTGAGAAAAGGTTTTCGCGTTGTCGTTACTGTCTTTCGATTGCAGGCCCCACAACTTTATTGGTTGTTCATGGGTGGGTTTTCCGGGTCAATGAGTTCATTCTCCCAATACCATCCATCGGTTCGTCGTTCAAGAATTCTTGACTTGCTTCCGTCGGCCAGCGGCGCAAATTCTGCTGGAACGAACTTTCTAAGTCGGTCAGCTTCTTGCTTGAAAGTTAGATCGTTGATCAGGTTTTTGAATTCACCGGGATCATTCTTTAAGTCGTAGAGTTCTTCGCTTCCATCGGCATATTGGATGAATCGAAACCGAGGACCGCGAATGCCAAAGTTCCCAGGGTTGTGGGTGGTGACCGCTGGGCGACGAGTTGCCGACGGATTTCGGATTTGCGGAACCAAGCTCAGGCCTTCGATTGAATCAGGCGAGGTTAAATTCGACAGTTCGGTAAGCGTTGGAAAAATGTCCAACAACTCGGCTGGTTGATCGCAAATTCCAGTCTCGATTCCCGGTCCAGCGAAAATCAATGGGACTCGTGTGGACCGTTCCCATAAAGTGTTCTTTCCAGTGATCTGCTTCTCGCCCAAATGAAAACCGTGATCGCTCCAAAGTACGATGATCGTGTTGTCGGCATGTGGTGAATTGTTGACGGCATCGAGAACGCGCAGTAGCTGGCTGTCCATGAAAGAAATCGACGCAAGATAAGCCCGGACGAAATTTCGATGTTCATTCTTTTCTTCCATCCAGCTCAATCGCGGTTCCGGAAGGTTCCAATGCAAGTACCAACTGAAGGGCGAACAGTCGTCCCGATCGTTTGGTTGAAGCGTAGGCATGACCAGCGACTCGTCGGGATACATGTCCCACCATTTTTTTGTTGCGTGACAAGGAACATGCGGAAGAAAGAACCCGACGGCCATAAAGAAAGGTTTGTCTGCGGACATTGTCTCTAGTTTTGATTCAGCCCAGTCCGCTACTTTGTAGTCGCCTTTCTCAGATTCTTCATGAGGAAACGTCCCCCAGTCGACCCACGGATTGTTTCCAGCTGGAGTTGGAGGGATCAGCTTTTCATCGGGGCGAATCCCAGGGCTTCCCGTTGGGCCGAAGTGATCGAACTCTGGCTGGCCGCCATCGAGTTCTTTTCTTTCCCAGCTGGCATGGTAAGTCTTTCCGCAGCTGTAAGTTTCGTAGCCCGCACTTCGAAAACACTGCGGGATCGTGATCGTGTCTTTGAATTTGTCCACGGTGCGGAACCAAGGCGCCAACCCGTACACGCCTGTTGTGGAGGGACGTAGTGAAGTAAATACACTTGTTCGGGATGAATTGCATAGCGGTGATTGGCAGTGGGCATTTCGAAAAGACATGCCTCGCTCAGCCAACGCTTTAATGGCTGGCGTTTTGACTTGCGGATGACCTCCTAGCGGTTCGACCCAATCGTTCAAGTCATCGATGGAGATCAAAATCACGTTCGGTCGCGAAACTTTTTTGATTTGAGCAAAACACTCGACTGACAAACCGAAGTTCATCGCAATCGCGACAACCATCGGAAAGATTGGACTGATAAAAATTGACAGTCGGTTGACTGGATTGTGTTTCATGTTTGCTTGACCTCGCGCGGAAGGATTTCCGCGGATTGAATGACTCAAAGAGGGAACAGACTGATCATGTTATACCGGTTGTCACGAACACTCGGGAGAAACTCTCGTAATTGACGTTCTGATTCAAGTGTGATGGCTTGGCGTGCGGCTTTTGGGCAAAAAGTGACTTAGCTTTCAATAGGTCGCCTGTGAAATCGTATCACGATTTTCGATGGCGGAGCAAACTACAAATTCACGTGAATGAGGCCTTCACATGAGTCAGCAGCCCAATCAAACCCGTTTCGATCTCGTACGTCAACAAACGGTACTCTTGCGAACTGCACTTTTCGTTGCGGTTGTCATCGTTCAATCAAGCGGTTTCCTGCCAGCCAGCTTTGCATGCCAGGTTCAACTGGTTTCGTCAGAGAATTCGGAGTCTGTAGACACCAGCAACAGTGTCGAGAATGCAGCCAAATACTTGGTTCGTCCTACCAATGGCGCGCTTCGCGGAACTTATCTCGTCAAACTAAAGAGCGGGAAAAAGTACGCTGGGCGAATTGAAAATGAAACCGCCACCCAGCTTATCATGACCCGTCGCAATGGGCGAATCGCATTGATCGATCCGGACGACATTGAAGAACGCAAGAAAGTTGAAGCAGGTTTCACGCCCAAGACGCCTCATCAGCTTCGGGCTGAATTGCAAAAAGAGTTTGGGTCAAAGTACGAAGTCTCATTAACTCGGCACTTTGTCATCGTTCATCCGCCGGGCGATTATCAGAAGTGGGCAATGCCATTTGAAGAGTTGTACGAGCGGTTCAAGAATCAACTTCGCTCACGTGGAAAGATTATCGATGAGCCAGAGTTTCCGTTGGTCGCCATTGTTTTGCGAACCGCCAAAGAATTCGATCGTATGGGTGCGAAAAAAGGGTTTAGTTCACGAACGGTTGCCGGTTACTACGCTTTCCACAGCAATCGCTTGATTGCTTATCAGCAGGACGTGCGATGGCGAGATGCGAAAGAAGACTGGATTGAAACGCTGGATACGATTGTCCACGAAGCGGTGCATCAAACCGCCGCCAATTCAGGAATTCACTCGCGGATTTATCCGAACCCCCTTTGGGTGGCAGAAGGATTAGCGACGGTGTTCGAGGCCAAAGGAATCAACAATTACTTCAAGTATTCTGACTTCAAATCGCGTATCAACTACGATCGTTGCGAACGATTAAAACATTATTACAAAGCCGGCAACATGGAAGGGCAGATTGCTTCCATGATCGCGACGGACGAAGTTTTTCGGCGCAGTCCCGATAAGGCTTACGCAATGGCGTGGGGGCTGAGTTTTTATCTTTCGCAAAATCAGCCGCACTTGTACACCCAATATCTCGAAAAGCTGCAAGACCACGAAAAGACTTCCTCGCTGACGTCCGGCAATCGGATCAAGTATTTCGAGCAGACATTTGGGCCGATCAAGCGAATGGAGTTGCAATTGGAAGGATACGTTAAGGGGCTTCCGTCAAGGAATGATTAGGGGAGTAGACAAACCGAGGGTCCGATTGGGCAACATCTTTGTGCACTGAATTTATTTAAGTCGCAAGCTTTCACCGCTCGAAATGAAAACGTGGACCGTTTATGCTATGGATGCAAATTATTCCATAGGAGCAGCACGTGTCCAACGATTCGAATTCAGTTGAGAAGTTACCTGTTGGAAAGTCGACCGCCGAGCTTACGGTTCGCGTGGTTGTGCTCGGTTTAATCTTGTCCGTGGTGATGGGCGCTGCCAATGTCTACGTTGGGCTCAAGGCTTAGGTAACCGTTTCGGCGTCGATTCCTGCGGCAGTGATGGCCATGTTGCTGTTTCGGCTGTTGTTCAAAAACTCGACCATCCTTGAAGCCAACCAAGTTCAAACTTGTGCTTCGGCGGGTGAATCTTTGGCCGCTGGAATTATCTTTACGATGCCAGCGATGATCTTGATTGGTTACTGGACCAAGTTTGACTACTGGACCGTGACGATGATTGCGTTCACCGGAGGCATGCTCGGAATTTTGTTCATGATTCCGATGCGCAAGTTTCGTCGTCAACAATGATGAACTCAAGTACCCTGAAGGTATTGCTTGCGCGGCGGTGTTGAAAGCGGGTGAGTCGGACGCAGACGACGGGTCCGGTAAAAGTCTGGTACTTGGCGGAGTGCTGGGCGGGTTGGTCAAAGTCATTGGCGGATTCTTGGGCCTGATCAGTGGTGGTTTAGAAACGGCCGCGATCTCTGGCTCTCGTATTTTTTACTTCGGTGGCGATTTGTCTCCAATGTTGATCGCCGTTGGCTTTATCGTGCGACTCAATGTAGCCGTCCTGATTTTCATTGGTGGCGCGATCACTTGGTTGCTGGGCATTCCAATCATCGGCGGCGCTGTCGCTGGAGGAGAAGCAGGCGCAGTCGATCAGGCTTACGGAATATGGAGCAGCCAGCTACGGTACGTCGGTGTTGGTGCGATGGTTGTCGGAGGTTTTAGTGCATTGATTTCCGTGAGACATGGATTGATCGCAGCGATAAAGCACCTGTGGGACGGGATGACTGCAGACAAGAGCAAAGTTATCAAAAATTCGGAGCGAGATATTCCTTCTTGGTCCATATTGGTTTTCGGTTTTCTTTGTATCGCCCTGCTCTCTTACGTCAATTTCACGTTTACGAACAACGTCGGCATTACGGTTTTGTCAACGATCGTGATGTTGGTCATGGGTTTCTTTTTTACGGCCGTTGCCAGTTATATCGTCGGCTTGGTTGGAAACTCGAACAGCCCGGTTTCTGGAATGACGATCACTGCCGTGCTGGTCGCGGGAGCGTTGTTGTATTTGTTCAACTTTACCGGCATGGACGGTATGGTTGCGACGTTGGGAATTGCTGCGATCGTTTGCTGCATTGCCTGCACCAGCGGTGATGTCTGTAATGACTTGAAGACAGGTGCAATCGTTGGCGCGTCTCCGTTTCGTCAACAAATGATGCAGATTGCGGGTGTGTTTGTTGCGGCCTTTGTGATGGCTCCCATTTTGACTTTGCTACATGAGCACGGTGGTGGTATTGGATCCAAAGAATTGTCTGCGCCACAAGCTGGTTTGTTCGCCAGTCTGGCAAAGGGCTTTGCTGGTGAAGGTGACTTGCCTTGGAATAAGATCGGCGTTGGTGCTTTGATCGGATTTGCGATTCTTGGCATCGATACATGGTTGAAGAAAATCGGCTCCGCATTCCGGGCCCACTTGATGCCGATCGCCGTGGGAATGTACTTGCCCTTTGGTCTGGCGACGCCGATCTTGATCGGCGGATTGATTGCTTACTTTTATTCTCGTGGCAAGCCCGAATCTGAGCATGATGCGACTCTTCATCGCGGCGTGCTGTTTTCTTCCGGTGTGATTGCGGGCGAAGCGCTGACAGCGGTTGGACTCGCCGGTCTGGCCGCGTTCGGACTTAAGTCACTTGACTTGGGAGTCTCACCTTCATTAGTGACAACTTTGTCTTGCGTTGCGGCTGTGTTGATGATCATCGCATTTGTCGTGATGTCGAAGCCGCATCGAAAATAACGAATTGCCGTGTCAGGGCCAAAGTGTTGCTTTCACAGCCTTTTGGCGCCGTCTTTTGACGCAGGCTTTATTAAAACACAGCCCTTGCGACACTCGTGATTGGGCTCTGCCCAGTCACGCACTGAGCTAGTGGCTCAGCCACATTCCTGACGGTGGCAGAGCCACTGATTCAGTGCGTTCCACGGCAGAGCCATGGAACGAGGCGCGCGGCTGGTTCAATCTTCGCGTCTGGTTCAATCTTCGCG
>CAZPBE010000008.1:85210-137055 GCA_964584615.1 uncultured Pirellulaceae bacterium
ATCCAGCACGTGTTAGTAAGCCAAAAATAACAAGCCAAAAATAACAAGCCAAAAATAACAAGCCAAAAATAACAAGCCAAAAAAACCGTCAAGCGAAAAGTTCGCTTGACGGTTCTATCTGATCCATCATTTAGGCGGCTATCCCTTTCGCCATCAGACGAGGTTTAACAGCCGATTTGGGCCGATGGTTTCTTGCCCTTGAGCAGTTAATGGTTGCTCGGGCCCGTTGTCGGTTCGCAAACGAATGACATTCAGGGGAGCGGATATTTTCCACACCTGAACGATTCACTTACGTTTAATACATGTCGTGTCCGCCGCCGTGTCCGTGACCTTTCTTGGCCGCTGGTTTTTCAGCGATCAAAGCGTCACTTGTCAGCAACAAGGTTGCGACGCTGGCTGCGTTTGACAATGCCGTCTTGGTGACTTTGGCTGGATCGATAACACCGGCTTTCACGAGGTCTTCGTAAGTATCGGTCAACGCGTTGTAGCCAAAGTTGGATTTTCCATCGATGATCTTTTCACAAACGATGCCACCGTCTTGACCAGCGTTGCTGGCGATCATGCTCAATGGAGCACGGCAAGAGCGGACAACAATGTTGTAGCCAGTCATTTCATCGTCAGTCAGTTTGCTAGGTTTGACCAGTGAGGAAGCACGCAACAAAGCGACGCCGCCACCAGGAAGAATGCCGTCTTCGACAGCAGCACGTGTGGCGTGCAATGCGTCTTCAACACGAGCTTTCTTCTCTTTCATTTCACTTTCAGTTGCCGCTCCGACGTTTACCTTGGCAACGCCGCCAGCCAGTTTCGCCAAACGCTCTTCCAGTTTCTCACGATCGTAATCGCTAGAAGTGTTTTCGATTTCGCGTCGGATTTGATCAATGCGAGCAACGCGATCCGCTGTTTTGCCGCCACCCTGAATGATGGTCGTGTTGTCTTTGCTGATGATGACTTTCTTGGCGCGACCAAGATCAGCCAGTCCAAGGTTTTCGAGCTTCATGCCAAGAGCTTCGAAGACAGCTGTGCCACCGGTCAAGATCGAGATGTCTTCCATCATCGCCTTGCGACGGTCACCATAGCCAGGAGCCTTAACGGCACAGCAGTTGAAAGAACCGCGAAGTCGGTTGATCACGAGCGTTGCCAAAGCTTCTCCATCAACGTCTTCAGCGATGATTAGAAGTGGTTTGCCTTGCTGAACAACTTTCTCAAGTAGTGGCACCAAATCTTTGATGTTCGAAATTTTCTTTTCGAAGACCAGGATGTATGCGTCTTCGAAAACGACTTCCATGCTTGATGGCTCGTTCACAAAGTAAGGTGAAAGGTAACCGCGATCGAATTGCATTCCTTCGACCCATTCGACTTCGGTGTTGAGGCTTTTGCCTTCATCAACCGTGATCACGCCGTCCTTGCCGACTTTCTCCATCGCGTCAGATAGCAACTCACCGATTTCGGCGTCGTTGTTGGCTGCGATCGAAGCGACGTTGGCCATCTCTTTTTTGTTTTTAATCTTGATCGACATGCTTGTTAGCTGTTCACAGATGTCGCTAACCGCTTTCTCGATGCCGGATTTCATTTGAATCGGATTGACGCCCGACGTTACCGCTTTGAGGCCTTCGTTAAAGATCGCTTCCGCCATCACGGTTGCGGTTGTCGTTCCGTCACCGGCAACGTCGCTGGTCTTGGAAGCAACTTCCTTAACCATCTGAGCGCCCATGTTTTCATAGGTGTCTTCCAGCTCGATTTCCTTGGCAACGCTAACGCCGTCTTTGGTGACGGTCGGTGAGCCAAAGCTCTTTTGCAAAATAACGTTTCGGCCTTTGGGGCCAAGCGTGACTTTGACGGCACGGGCAAGTTTCGAGACGCCACGTCGAATTGATTCACGGGCTTCTTGTTCGAAAGCAATCATTTTTGCCATGATCGGTATCCTTAAAAATATCTTGTAAATTTGTTTTGTTAGTTAACTTTTATTCGATGATCGCGAGGACGTCTTCTTCTCGCATCAACAAATAGGCATCGTCGCCGATGGTGATTTCATCTGGACCGTAAGTCGTGAACAGGACGTCATCTCCCTTTTTGACCTGCAGCGGTGAGCGCGAGCCGTCTTTGAGCAACTTGCCTTCGCCAACTGAAATCACAGTGCCGCGTGAAGGCTTGTCTTTGGCTGATTCAGGAAGGAAAATTCCACCCGCAGTCGTATCAAGAGCCGTTTCACGTTCGACGACAATACGATCGCCTAGCGGTTGAAGGTTGGTCTTCTTTTTCTTCGCGGACGTTTTCTTGGCGGATTTCTTCTTAGCGGACGTTTTCGCAGTCGCGGCCATCGGGTTACTCCAGCATCTATTTCGTATAGTTGATGATTAGGTTTGAAGCTGCACCTACGGCCTGACAAGAATGCCGGAATGCAACTTAGATGGCCCTAAAAAGCAAGTTCTGCGCCAATTGAAAATTCGAAGGTGAAAATGTTTTTGCTGAGCCCCATTTCAACTGATGTTCGTCCAATCAGCGTCAGATCCCAAGAATGATGGGGTTTCTCGGTCATGAAAATCTTTGGCCACGAATTTGGCCACAAGACTTGGGCCCGTCAAATCGGGATCGACAAACTCGAATCGAATTTGGCAGGACTTTCCCCCCGCGTTTTCAATGACAGATTGGCAGCAATCGAGTGTGGGTTTGCTGACAACGCGGGACTGGAATGAGGCTGATTCAATGTGTCCAATGTGGCCAAATCCGCTTCAGATTCCGGTTTTAGCGTTTTAGACGACATGAAAACCGCAAAACGCCCTCAAACATTGACCAATAACGGTTGCCAAAAGCGGATGGTAACTCAAAATGGATTATGGCTGGAAAGTCTCGATGCAACGCTCCATTGTTCCGGTTCTGAGCTGGAATCACGATTGAATGTTGAGACGTCCAAATTGGTCAATATTCGGCCTCATCACTTTTAGTTCAACCAACCGCCAATCCAACATCGCTTGTTCCAACCTACCCCATTGTGGAACTGGCAGATGTTGCAGGAATCAATTAGGAAACTCGGATGTCGATCAAGGCAACATGCGGAAACTGTGACTCGTCGTTCAAAGCTAAAGATAGTTTGGCTGGCAAGCGAGTGAAGTGCCCAAAATGCAAAAAGCCAATGGAGGTTCCAAGTCCTCCGGTTGTTGCAGCAACAGGTGCGTCGGCCCTGGGTGCTTACGATCCGATCGCCGAGTTGCTCGATGAAGCCAACGTTAAGGGAGTTGTTCGTGGAGCAGGTTGTCCAGATTGTGGCGCTGAAGTGCGAGCCGGTGCAATCATCTGTGTGGACTGCGGTTTCAATATTGAAACAGGCGAGAAGCTGAAGACGCGCACCGGTGGCGGTGTTGACAGTGAGATTGAAGACGTTGGTATGACTGACGCCGACAAGATCATGCGAAAAGCGGAAGAGGAAATCGACGAAACACCGATCGTTTCCGACGGAGAGGACTTTGGTGATGGCGGTGATTCATTTGTCATCGCGGGAGTTGCCGGAGGAATCCTGTTGGTCATCGTGGCCATCGCGCTGCTCATCATTATGACCATGGAACAGGTCTCCAAAGTCTACAACTCGGCGTTTATCAGTTGCCTCGCGTCGGGAGGGTTGTGGGCTGCCATGACGCTTTGGATTGGCTACGTCGCGATGCGGGCCAAGCCCATTCATGGAATTGCGTGTGTGGCAACGGCTGGTCTCTATGCAATCTTCTTTGGCTTTATGCAAGGCAAGTCTTTGATCGTCCCGACGATCTGTTTGATCATTTCAATGTTTATCGGTTTGGCATCCTTTGCTTACGTTTCCTACAACGGCATCGCTCCCGTTGAGTCAAGAATTGATGGTCCGGTTCCACATTTCCAGATGGCAGACTCCGATCTACCGTCCATCTACCGCGAGCGCCTAACCAGCTGACGACAAACGTAGCGATCACTCTTTCTGCTGAATTCGGTTCAACAAACCGTCATTGGTTGCTACTTCGATTCACGCCATTCGATCGTGGCGAAACTGGGCAGCTTGTGCAATTCGCCTTGCTGCAGACTTGGAAAGATGACGACTTCTGCATTGCGCCGGACAATCAATTCGTCCGTTTGATCTTCATCGGTGGTATATCGTTCAATCGGGAACCAGTGTTTCTCTTTCACCGATCCTGCTGAAAACTCGACCAGGGCTTCCAGATTCTTATCTCCATCAGCCAGCCGCTTCTTTAACTCCGCTTTGTCTGACAATTCCTTTCTCCTTTTTTCCCAGTAGAGCAGCCCTCCTTCGTCTTCACTAGAAAGGTAAAACGATTCCGATTGCGGTGACGCACGATTGTAAGCTTCATTGGGTTGTCGATTCTTTAGCCAGTCGAGAGGGCTTTCAAGCAAGACTTCTTGTTCGGAATCGTAGGAAGCAACGCAGCTTTCATCGACAATCGTTTCCAGCACTTGTTCGATAGAAAACAGCTCGTTTCCTTGAGGGGTAAACTGCGTGATCACAAGGACATACTCATGCTTGGGAGCTTTGCCTGAAGAACTTTCGGTGTAGCTTTCCATCTGCGCATTTGCCAAAGTCAGGAATACTTGAGAATCAGGTAAGTTGAAGATTCTCTGCTGCCGACCTTCGGAATCCAAATTGATGGAACGAGCCGAGTCATTGTTAGGAATCAAAGTTTTCAACTTACTCTCGATCTCATCTAGATCCGGTTTGACCATGTACATCAGATACATCTGTTCAGGGCCGCCGATCACGTAGTTGAGTACGACGGGGAACTCGTCTCGCAATTCTTTGAATTCAGTCGCGGAGAAATAAGCTTTGCTGCCATCGCGTTGGGAAAGCTGCGAGTAGAAGAAATAACTTTGCACGTCATGCTCGACGAGGATTTTTCGACAGGCCTCAATATTTTTCTCGGAGACGTAGCATACAAACTCGTCCATTTTGTCGGAGTCCTCTTTGTTTTCGCCAATCCGTTCAGCAGTTTTTGTTGCATCCGAGTTTTTCCCCTGACGCAACAGAGCGTCGATCCAATGCGACTCAAACGAAGCGCGACTGTAGTAAGACATTGCATCCCAATCTTGTTCAGAAAGCGATTCTGCAATTTGAATAAAGCTTTTGTCATTCTCTTGTTTTTTGGCAACTTCCATCTTCCATTGAGCGGGAAGCTCTTTTTCAAGATTCATCGATTGATGGATTTCAACCAAGTCTTCGATGTCGGTATAGGACTCGTCAGCCAGTTGTTCGGCAAAAATGTTAGCAAACAAGTTGCTCAACGCTTCACGACCCTGTTCAGAATCTGTTAGCGATTTCGGAAGCGACTTTACTGCCGATGCCCAATCCGAGTTCTGAGTCACCCAGTCTGCAATCGTAGCACGAGTTTCGTACTGCAAAGCGACTGTTTTTTGATCAACCAAGAATTCGAACAACGTAGCCAATGCAGTCTTGTCGCCTTTGTGGAGAAGGACAACTGCATCGTAAAAACGAATCAGATGTTTCGGGTCTTCCATGTACTCAACGCTAACTGCAGATTCAGCAGAATCAGAATTGGACGCGGGTTTCTTGGGATTTGTATCGTCCCACGATCTAAAATCGGCGACGACTGATTCAAGTTCTTCATATTTTTTGCGCTGCCTCAATCGCCCAGCGACTTGGTTGAAGCTTGAAATTCGATTGCCACCGACAAGCAACGCTTGCTTCGAATCGTCAAGATCCATCAACACCGATCGAAGCAAATATGCGTAGCTCGTTGCTGTACCACTGGCGCCGTCGTCCAGCGTTTCGCCAGTTGATTTCTCGAGCTCTTGAGCTTTTTTCAATCCACTTTGGAGCAACGATCGCGCTTCCTCAAGCTTGTTTTGCTCGATCAAGACATTGGCTTCGACGTAATCAAGCAAGTTGCTTTTGATATTCTGTTTTCGGCCTTCGTTGACTAAGGCAAGTTTGATTTCCGGTTGGGTTTCGAACTCGTTGTATTCGTCGGTCAGGAACTCGAACGCTTTGCCCTTCAGTTTCGAACCTTGCAAGCCTTCAACATCTCTTTCCATTGCGTTCATCAGCGAGAGATATTGGTCTTGAATGCTTTCAATGCTTTCCGGATCGGATTCCGCGTTCATGGCACTGAGAAAGTGTTCTGCAGCTTGTGGATATTCGTATTTGTTTTGAGCGGCCAAGGCTTTTAGCTCAAACGATTTCGCTTTACCACCACCGTTCGATTCCACGATTTTCGCCAGCGTATTGATCATCGCGTCACCTTCAAAGAGATAGGTCTTTCTCGCCAACGACAAGGCTGTTTCGACCGACGCGTCGTTGTCACCAAGAATATCGATCAATTCATCAGTGCGACTGTTCGGCAACCAACTCACCAAAGATTCGAGAGCTGTATCGTCTTCAGGGACGAGTGAGATTAGTTCTTTAAGGACATCGATTGCCTCGTCCCGTTTTTCAAGTTCGAACAATGCATTGGCTTTGATTCGCATCGCGCTGGGACTGACACCGACCTGATTTAAATACTTGTCGACGTTGGCGATTGATTCTTCGTAGTTTTCCTGACGGTAGTGGACCAGACTCAGTCCATAATAGGCGCCGGGTGTAACTTCCTTGTCTTTAATTTGCTCGAATGCCGTCGTTGACTTTTCCCAATCATAGGCTTGCGCCAAGCCAAATCCGTTTGACATTTGGGATGAGCCCTGAAGCCGTTGATGCATGGTAATTTGAAAAGACTCTTGGAACTTTTCGATCGCCTCTTTCTCCTCGCCTTCGTAGAGCATCGCAAAAGCATTGGAGGTAAGTTCAGTCGCTTTGTAGTAGTTTTGGATCTGAGCCGTTTCCTGTTTCTCCACCAGTAGTGCGTAGATGGCGGCTTCACTGATCCCAACACGAAGCGATTCCCAGTCCGTGAGCTTCCATTTGTTTCCGGATTCACGCATCCAGAAACAATACTCGCGCACCGCATCATCGTTGCCCCATAAATACAAATAGACGATCGCCTCGTCTTCGTCGATTCGGAGGATGGAGGAGATCTTGAATTTGTAGAAGCCGGTTGGGCCATCGGTGGCCATGTCGAAACTTCTTTTGATGTTCGCGCGATCGAAAATGTTGAGCGTACACCACTTGCTGCGCACCATTTGATCGAGAAAGCCATCTTGGTGAATGAACTTTCGCATGACATCACCGTCATCGGTTTCCGAAGCTTTAATGATTTCATCAAGCGAGCTCTTAACGGCCAAACGAGTTTTTGCAGAAACATCCGATCCGGGTTCGCGAAACGCTTCTGCAACGGTCCTCCACTTTGCCGGACCAAGAGCGAGAGAACTCATTGGATCTCTTGTCGGGACGTCAGTGGTCGCAACCGCCTCTTCGCGATTGGAACCTTTGTCCATGTTCATCATCAACCAGATTGCACCGCCGATCAGACCAAGTAGTAACAGCAAGAATCCTCCGACGACGGCCAACACAACGAGGACCGATGAGCGTTTTTCCGGAACAGGCGATGCGTGATTCGGCGGAAACTGTTTTTGATGATCGACGAATTCAGCTTCGTGGATTTCTGATTCGACAATTTCGGCGTTGATGATTTCTGGATTGTTTGGTTCAGACTCATTCGGCTCAAAGTTTGCCATTTTGGTTTCCAGTTTGATTTTATGGGCGCAGCGCAGTGAGTTGATCCAATGAATTTTGGTTCAGCTCAAAGGATCAATTTAGCTCTTGAAAATTCCGTTGCAACCAAGTTTCAGTGACTGCAAAGTGATGAGCATTGAAAGGTGTGAGAGTTGGGTGAAAGTTGTCAGCAATTCGAACGATTTTTACGGCACTTGGAACATGGGTCTCGCCAGACATGTTAACCTTGGGGGTTGGGCTTGTTCGAGTCGGTCAATTCTGAATAGCGTCTTGTTAGTTCCGACTATTTTTTCGTTGATTTTAACTTTGAGAGTCGCGTTGTGATTGCCAATTTTAAACCTGCTTCGTTTCTACTTGCTTTGTTCGTTTTTATTGGATGGGGCAACTCCGCGGCTGGCAGAACGTGGGCGGATGAGCCGGCAAAGCCAAACATCGTTTTTATTTTGGCTGACGATTTGGGATATGGTGAGCTTGGTTGCTATGGCCAGGAAAAGATTCGAACACCCAACGTCGATCAGTTGGCCAAGGAGGGAATGCGTTTTCTGCAACATTACACCGGCGCACCGGTGTGTGCTCCGGCCCGTTGCGTGTTGATGACGGGTAAACATCTTGGGCACGCCGAGATTCGCGGCAATCGAGATTCAGGCAACGGTCGCATCTATCCGGGTCAGTGGCCGATCACTCCCGATGCCGTCACGATTGCAGAAGTGCTCAAGTCAGCCGGTTATGCGACGGGCGGATTTGGTAAGTGGGGGCTGGGTCCGACCAACACGACTGGATCGCCGATCAAACAAGGCTTCGACCGTTTTTACGGTTACAACTGCCAGCGGAATGCGCACAGTTTCTTTCCTCCGTTTCTCGATAGTGATGAAAAAGAAGAAAGAATCAATTCATTTCCCATCCCCGGCCATCACCGCCAACCAGAAGGCGATGTCGTCGCTGACGATTATCGAGCTGAGAATTATGCACCGGATAAAATTCTCAAGCAGGCACTCAAATTTTTAGACGAGAACAAAGACGGCCCGTTCTTTTTGTATTTGCCGTTTGTGGAACCACATGTCGCGATGCATCCGCCGCAGGAATGGATAGATCAGTATCCTAAAGAATGGGACGAAGAACATGGTGTGTATCGTGGACAGAATGGTTACTTGCCGCATCCAAGACCACGGGCGGCGTACGCGTCCATGATTTCTGATCTCGACGAACACGTTGGTGCGATATTAAAACGGCTTGAGCGACACGGTCTAACCGAAAACACGATCGTTGTTTTTACTTCCGACAACGGTCCTACGCACGGAGCGAAAGATCCAAACTTTGATGTTGGCGGCGCGGGCGTGACTTTCTTTAATTCTGCCGCAGGATTGAAAGGAAGAAAAGGAAGCTGCTACGAAGGAGGAATCCGTGTGCCTTGCGTCGTGAAGTGGCCGGGGAAGGTTGCCGCTGGCTCTGAGAACAATGTGCCGTCTTATTTTCCCGACTGGTTTAAAACGCTGACGGAAATCGGCGGTGGAAAGATTCCCGATACACAACTTGATGGGATCAATTTGAATTCTGTTCTTCTTGGTCAGGAAGCACCAGAACGAAAGGAGCCGATGACTTGGGAGTTCGCTGGGTACGGAGGGATCGTGGCGGTTCGAGATGGCAATTGGAAGATCGTTCGCCGAAATCTAAAGCGCAAGAATACCGAATCGTGGGAGCTGTACGATGTCGTTGCTGACCCTTCGGAGAGCAAGGACTTGGCCAAACAACATCCGGAAGTTGTGCAGAGAATGGAGTCGGCCTATTTGAGTTCGCGAACACGTGAACCTGACTTCCCATTGCCAATTTTCGACTCGGCCGAGTAGAGCCGGTTGCAAACCCCGCCGTCAATCATGAGGACACTTGTTGAACTACAGGTTTGAGGACTCAGAAATGCCCGCAAAGTACCCGTAGTTTGTAAAGCCGGACGCAATTTTGCAGAAATTGACGTGCTAACCCTCCTCAACTCGCTTTGCCGTGGACTCCACGCGTAGCAACCTGTAATCTGACTGTTCCCCGACGTCGATCCGCTAGCAATCTGCGATGTATTCGCGCTCCGTCTATATAAACGATACATGGTTAAACCGTTCTACTCGCGCAAAGTCAACTACTTTGGCAACATTGCCTTTTTGATTATCTGCGCGATCTGTTTCTGCCTGCCGTTTGCGCTCAAGGGAGCGCGGATGAGCCTGGACAACATGCAGAACAATGTTGCCGACTGGTTGCCAGATCATTATCCCGAGACGAAAGACCTCAAAGAGTTTCGCAAGTACTTTTACGGCGACCAGTTCGTTGTCGTCAGCGGCCCGTGGTGTAAGGAAGGCGATCCTGCATTCACCAACTTGCGCCGAAAACTACAAGAAGAGTCGATGGACTATGACCGAGTCCTAGTTGAGACCGGTCGCGTCGAAGAGCGTCGTGCGCACGAGGTTGGTGACAAGCTCGGCCTGTTGTACGCCGGGTCGTTCCATGAAGACTTTGGCGAGCAGCGCGAAAAGTGGCTCCAAGGTCGCGATAAGAAGTGGTACTTCATCAACCGTGACGGCGAGCTTTACCGTTGGGAAGGTGAGAACAACATCGTTGAAGGCTCGATGTTGGTGCTCGAACGTATGCGAAACGGAAAGAACAAAGCGGACCAGACATTCTTCATCGATCAGTTTGGATTGCCAGCGAATTTGAGCAAAGGTGGAGAGAATCCGTATTACAAAGATCCACAACTGCTTTGTTGTCGTCCGTTTAAGTCCGTCGTATCGGGGCCAGAAGTTTTTGAGCAGATGGCTGGTCCCAATGGTACGTTGCGGATTCATCGTGGATCATCGCAGGAAGAAAGCAGCAACTCACCGTTGGCTTCGACTTTCGAAGCCCAGATTCAAGCGCACAACAGATTGACTGGAGCGCTCTACGGAGTTACTCCGGCGAAGTCGTTTGTTTGGACGTTTGAGTCGCTGCTGAGACACACGGAAGACAGTGCTCGGCTGAGCTTGTTGCAATCGGATCCAAGCTATGAACAGAGCTTTGATGACTTTATTGAAGAGGTTGTTAAAACTCGATTCGATTCCAATCGACAAAAATTGCTTGACAGCACACAAGAAGTCAAACTTGAATTGTGGTATCGGATGTGGCTAACGCTTGAGATGGAAGCGCCGCCGCGACAAACCTGTTTGATTGTAACGCTCAATGAACCTGTCATCGATGAATTGGCACGCGTCGTAGGCCGGCCCATTCTTGGAAAACCTCGTGGTCGTATTCTGGAACTGGCGACAGGAGAATGTGGAATCGCACCCGAGAACGTACGGATCGGTGGTCCCCCCAGCGACAACGTGGCGATCGATGAAGAGGGTACACGAACGCTGTTCAACCTGGTTGGCGTTTCGCTGTTCATTGGAATCACGATTGCCTGGTTCAGTTTTCAAAGTATTCGCGTCACGTTGATGTTGTTTTTTGTCGGTGGCACCAGCGCGATTGCCAGTTTGTCGTATGTCTGGTTTGCGGGCGACACGATGGACGCGATTTTGATGTCGATGCCATCGCTGGTGTACGTGTTGGGACTTTCCGGCGCTGTACACATCGTGAACTACTATCGAGAAGCCTGTTATGAAAACGGCAGTGAGCTGGCGGCCGAGCAAGCGATCGCTCATAGCTGGTTTCCTTGTTCTCTCGCGGCGTTCACCACGGCGTTGGGGTTGTTTTCACTTTGTACCAGTAATCTCGTACCGATTTCCAAGTTCGGTTTTTATGCTGCGATCGCTACGTTCGCGACGATCGTGTTGCTGTTTACGTACCTACCAAGTGCGCTGACGATTTGGAAACCGGGATACGAAAAAAAGAGTCGTAAAGAACGCGATGCAGAAAAAGGGCTGGCCCATGCGGTCGGTCGATTTTGGCAATCGGTTGGTGATTGGGTGATTGGTCATTACCGGATCGTGTTGGTCGGTGCCGTGTTGGTGACCTGCATTGGGGGCTACGGGATTTCAAAGATCCAGACTCAAGTTCACCTGTTGAAGCTTTTTGATCCAAGCGCAAAGATCCTTGGTGATTATCGTTGGATGGAAGCCAACCTTGGCGAACTTGTGCCGGCAGAGATCGTGATCAATGTCGATCAGGCTGCCCAATTCGAAGCGTACAAAGAAGCGGCTAAGGAGAAGGCTCTCGCTCAGCGCGATGCAAAAATCGAGGCGGCGACAACCGTTGAAGAGAAGGAGGCGATCGCGGCGACCGAAGTCATCCCAAAGATTGATCAGTATGCTTACGACATCAAGCTCAATATCCTTGAGCGACTAGAGTTGTCGTACCGTGTCCGTCAGCAACTGGAAAGATTTTTCGGCCCCGAAGGAACCGGCGATGTCGGCTCAGGTATGTCGACCGATGTCTTTTGTCCGCTGTTTCGCGCAGAAGGTAAAGACGGCATTTACCGTGACGTCTTTAGTGACAAACTTTATGAAAGCCGAGCTGAGATGCTTGAGCAAGACTATTTGGCGATCGACGGTGTTTCCCGTTTTGTCAACGATCCCAACATGGTCAACTCCGATCCAACAAATGTTGGCCGAGAGATGTGGCGGATTAGTATTCGGTTGGCGGCGTTATCTGATGTTGACTATGGCGAATTCATCAGCGATTTGAAGGCCGTGATCGAGCCCATCGTTTCAGCTTATCGTCATAGTAAAGAAATGGTTGACGCACTCTATCAAGTGGCTGCAGTAGAACTGCCACCACAGGATGGAGTCGGTGGCGGTTTGGCCGTAACGGGTTGCAAGGTCCTCGTACTTGGATCTGATCCGGATCGCCAACAGATCGATGTCAAACAAGAGATCGCTGCCGGGAAATCGGTTTCCGAATTGATCGACCAGACCTTTATCTTTACGGATACCTTTAAGTCGATATTAAAGACACGAGGCTACGAATCCAAAACCGGATCAGACAAACATTTTTATTGGGTGGATCCAGAGCTTTACCGTGAACGACTAGCCAGTCCAAAATTGTCTGACAAGAACCGGCAATCGCTAAACGAAATGTTCGTTACATCGAACTTTGTGAGTAAGTACGATTGCGTTGTACTCGTCAACGACGATCCGCTTTTCGATCTGGAATTTATCAAGAGTCATGCTAAATCATTCATCGATTGCCGAGATCATGCTTACTTGATCGACGCGCGAACGAAAAAACCATTGCCCGGGATGATGACCGCGATGGAGCGCAAAAAAGCGGGTGAAGACATCGACATCACGGCGATCTACACCGGCATCGTGCCGATCGTTTACAAGGCTCAGCGGTCTTTGTTGACCAGTCTGATCCAAAGTATCCTCCTGGCTTTTGTGATGATCTCGTTTGTCATGATGATGTTGCTGCGAGACTGGAGTCGAGGCGTCGGACCGGACAACTTGCTCAACGTACGCGGTGGAATGACGTCGATGATTCCAAACATTTTTCCAATTGTTCTTGTCTTCGGATCGATGGGATTGATGAAAATCAAAGTTGATATTGGTTCAATGATGACGGCCAGTGTTGCGATGGGAATCGCCGTCGACGACACGATTCACTTTTTGACTTGGTATCGAAAATCGCTGGCCGAAGGGAAAAACCGAAAAGCCGCGATCAAAGTGGCTTACGATCGCGTCGCCACTGCTATGACACAAACAACGTTGATTGGCGGTCTTGGGTTGGCGGCATTTGCATTGAGTTCATTCACGCCGACTCAACGGTTTGGAACGTTGATGTTGTTCTTGTTGGCGGCTGCTTTGATCGGAGACTTGATCGTATTGCCCGCTGTCTTGGCCAGTCCGCTGGGAAAGTTCTTTGGTAAAGAGCGCATTGATGCTGTCGGTGAAGACGAAGATGACCTCACGTTGCGGGTCGTTGCTGAGGATGCCGCGATCGAGAACGACGGAACGTTGAATGGTGGATCGGATTCACCAGAATCTCCGCCAAAACGAAAAATGGGCGACGAGTAATCCGGTTTCCTGGTTGTGTTTTGGAATTCTGGAACCCCTCGTCTCCTCGTCTGTTTCCCGCCAATAGATTTCTTACTTTGCGCTAAACGCAACGATCCAACGAGTGCCCGTGTCCGAAGAAGTAAAGACAGCGGTCTTGCCAGCGTCAACGCTCAGATTTGATTCGAAGTTTAGCGTTCGATACTCGGTCGCGTATGTCTTCGAGTCTTCGCTTTCCGCAATCGCTACCTTGCTCTTGGCGGTGGTTGATTTGGACAAGTCAACATCAAGTCGTATCTTGTCATTTTCGCTTCTTGTTGCCGTCAATCCAAGTTCTGTTCCAATGCTGTAGCTGGAAATTGAACGGGAGACGCTACCGCGAGATTTCTTTGTCCCTGCAACGACAGGCACTTCGCCAGCGCTGCTCAATTTGATCTTATGCTAAAGCGGTTGAGTCGTTAAACCAAATCGATTCAGCAAAGTTTCTTACAAAAGTTAAAATGTCTCCGTATCTCGATGCCAGTGAATTCCAAATCGGCTCAGTTCGCAAGCAGTTATGATCTGGTTATGACTGTTGATCCGTTTGAATTTGATCTCCTTTGCGGATCGTTATTTCTTGTGCTACGAAATGGTTGCACGGCGATTTGGCTTCGGTAGGCTATTAGTAGTGCCACGATATTAATAAAGGGGCTGCGGCGTAACTTTGCCGTTAATATTTGGCAATAATTCAGTATTTCAAACGAATACTCGACTGTGAACGCTGAAAGCGGTTTGCGGAAGAGACGGAAACCGGCCGCTAAAGGGTATGAAATTCGGTCAATCTGACTTAGCTGAAAAGTATTTTGGGGAAATCAAGTCTGAATGAATAAAGTTCGCTTTTCGTGTCCGCGCTGCCAAACGGTAATGCAAACCAACGACGACAAGATTGGTTTTGATATTGCCTGTCCTCATTGTGCTTATCGGTTCAAGCTGGTCGAACCCACTCCAGCGGCACCGAAAAAGGATCCGTCAGGCGCAGGTTCGTCAGGCGCAAGTGCAGCTGGCAATGCCAACGCAATGGCCAATGAGCAAACGATTCCGCCCCGTTCTGTGCCTGCGGGTTCTAACAATCCCTACGTTGCACCAGTACAAGCGCGACCTCCATCGACACAAGACTATCCCGTCAAGCCGGCCAACAGGTTTCAGTGTCCGTATTGCCAAACCAATACGATCCCGCAAATGAAATCGGAGATCAGCACCGTTGGATGGATTGTGTTTGGAGTCTTGCTGGTAACAACGTGCGTGTTTTGTTGGATCGGATTTTTCATTAAAGACAATTTTCGAGTCTGCTCACAGTGCGGTATTCGACTGTAGTCTGTCGCCGTGCCGATCGAGAATTCTAAAGTCATGTTGCAAACGACGTCATGTTGCAAACGACGATTTGCTTTTTCGTCGATGTTGTAAGTAGAATGAACACCGGTAACATCTCAGGCATGCTGGCTTTGATTTAATGAAATCTTCACGTCCCCGAACGAAATCTTCACGTCCCCGTTTTCGTGATTTGGAACAGCAAATGCCCTTGCGCGAATGGGTCAAGTTGTTCGCCGTTTGCTGCGTTGTTGGCGCTCTGGGTTGGTGGATCTTGCGGCCGTTGGTCGTGTTGATTTTTAGCGGACAACCATAATGGCAACGGGATGATCTAGACACCGAATTTGAACAGTCATCGTATTCGACTAGACATCGTATTCGACTAGACATCGTATTCGATATTGACTCGATCTCCCGACCGTGCGCTTTCGTGTGCACACATCACAATCTTCATGGCGCGATAAGCATCTTGTGGATCGGTCGTCTTGCGGATCAAACTGGTGACGGCTCGATAAAACCGATCCAGCATTTGCTCGCCCACTGCTCTTTCCGTTTCCAGTGATTCCGTGTGTTGACCTGCGTCGTCAAACCAAATGAGGCTCGACGGCAGATCAATAAAAGCCATTCCATTTTCGCAGCAGATTTGAATCGCAGCGGGCCGCTTGAACGAAAGCGCATCGGGCCAGCGCTGCGGAATGTAGTGACCGACACTCAGTTGTGCCAACGGACGGACGGGAGTCGGTGTCTCTCCACCTTCAACATCGACTTGGATCGGCGGGAAATCGAGACTGACCATTTGATAGAACAAGTCTTTCTTCGTATCGTGTCTTTCCTGAATGGCGCTGACGACTGAAATTGGATTCGAATTGACCAGGTACCTGCACCAGTCAACCAATTCCATCATGTTTCGCCAAACAAGCGGACAATATTTGCCTCGACGACGACGATCCGATTGGCTTTCGGTCGGCATGCGTTGGTGGCAGAAAAGCAAATGTGGCTGACCGAGTCTGGTTGCGATCAATTCTTTGAGCCGAATCGTCGCTGGAGCATGTCGACGAGGAAGTTCAGCCATAAACGCGACACCGGAAGATTCAATGCGCTGGTTAATCTCCAGGGCTTGATCAGGCGTAACATCGAGGGCTGCCGAACTGTAAACCGCTTTGCCGGCTTCGCATGCGGCCAGGATTGGGAGCGGGCCGTACCATTCCGGAGACAAGGCCAGGACCACGTCGATGTCGTCCCGCTGGACCATCGCTCGAAATCCTTCCATGGGAACGGCGTTAAATTCTTTCGCGACCTGTTTGGATTTCTCAAATACTTCACAGCAGATCGCTCTGACTTCAAATCGGTCAGATAGCGCTCGCAATGCCGGACGATGTCGCGATTCCCATTGATCGCCTAGTCCTATCAGTCCGACTCGGAGCTTCATAAACGCCTTTGCAAAAATCGTTTTCGCGAGAAACGTGGTGGTGAGGAATTAAGAGCAATCGTTTCTCTTTGGTCCGTGCTGCTGTTTTCGGAATTTTCCACCCGGATTATATCGTCTCATTTCGAAAATGCACCAACTCGCTGCGATGGTCCATTGAAGATTATTCAATGTTGGCTGATGCATTGTTCGCAAAGTGCCAAAGGTCATCGCGTTCAATCAACTTCATCGGCAACAATATCTCGCTGAATAACGTGCCGATCGTATGGCTTAGTCAAGCGGCCCGAGCCCACTAGCCGAAGGATTGGCAAGCTTGCCCCTCACAATCGGAACAAGTCACAAGCCTTCGCTAACTTGTTTGATTCGAGCTAAAGAAGAAACCGCCAAGATATTTTCCTTGCACAATTTTGCCATCACTTTAGACGATAACTTCCGCATGAGATTATTTTTTCAACGATTGATTTCATGATTCCACTATGGATGGGTGGAAATACGCTTACGGAATTTTGCAAGCCTTTTGGTATGCAGGCACAAAAGGGAACGAGGACACGCAATGAGATTGATCTTAGCAATAATGGTGCTTGCCACATCAACTTCAATGGTTTCGGCACAACAAAACTACTTTGAACAGCCGACGTACGACTACCAGTTAATGATTGATCAAGTGGTGATTGAGAATCCTGAAGTTGAGGCTTTGCAGCATGTGAAAACAGCCAAGGCATCACAGCCCAAGACGTACAAAGAGGCTTACCATGATGCTCAAAATGGCGACAAGCCTTTGCTCGTTTTGGTCACGGCTGATTGGTGCCCGCCTTGTCAACAAATGAAGCGGACGACGATTCCGCAGTTGATGCAGAAAGACGCTTTCAAAGACTTTCATTATGCGACCGTTGATTTTGATCAGGAAACAAGCCTGGCTCGTCAACTGATTGGTGACCGTGGATTGCCGCAGATTATCATGTTTGAACAGCAGGATGGTCAGTGGGTTCGCCGCTACCTCAAAGGAATTCAAAATCTGAAAACGGTTGAAGCTTTCTTTTCACAAGCCCAGCATTTTCGCACTGCCGATGCGGATCAGAAAACTGGCGAGATCAGAGAAAAGTAGACGCCGCAACTTTCAATCGCGGTTAAAATAAACGCCGCGTTTGACGTTTCGTTAACCCGGAACGGAGGTGAGAGACTTAGTGAATTGAAAAGATTCGATTCAAAGTCGGTAGCTCACTTGCGTTTCGGGTTATTTTTTTGTTGACACTGATCTCTGCCGCGGAACTTGTTGAACCCAATCCACTGATGTTAAGTCAGCCGTACGAGCAATGGCAACCATTTCCGTCATCATCCCAATCATCAATGAAGCCAAGCGGCTCACCGTAGCAGTTGAGCAAGCATGGCAGGTTGGCGACGAAGTCATTGTTGTCGACGGCGGCAGCACTGATGACTCGATCGAGTTGGCCAAGTCACTGAACTGTCGGTTCATTTCATCGGAACTGGGTCGAGGCCAACAGTTGAATGCGGGTAGCGAGTTAGCCACTGGCGATGTCCTGCTTTTTTTGCACGCCGATACTTCGCTTCCTAAGATCGCGAAATCTCAATTGTTGGATGAGTTCGGGAAATGTGATCCTAATCATCTTGTGAAATTCTACGGAGGTTTTCATCAGCGGATTGAGGCACCTGGCTTGGTTTATCGATGGATCGAGAGAGGAAATTACTTTCGAGCCAAATGGCAGCACTTGATCTATGGCGATCAAGGGTTCTTTGTCAGCCGCGAATTGTTCGAGTCGGTTGGCGGATTTCCAGATATTTCGTTGATGGAAGACTTCGAGATCTCGCGACGGATTGGGGGCGTAGGTTCCCCTGCACTTTTGCCTGGGCCGATTGTTGTTGATGCGCGACGTTGGCGTGAACGCGGACCCATTCGACTGACGTGTCGCAATTGGCTATTTGCGATTGGGTATCGACTAGGGATGTCGCCAGAGTGGTTGGCTAAAATCTATCGTCGTTGAATCGATCGCCAGCTCGTGGGGAATCGCAACTGATGGCCTGAACCGAGTAGATTTCGTGCTCAAAATGCGATTTTGCCAGCCCCAAATGGGTCAAAACGTCGACAAGATTGTCCAATGACGCCGATGAAGTAGATACGCGCTTGCTGGTGAATAAACTGGAACTCGGACCACATGCGACCATTCTGTCGCCTCTTGGTTCGAGCACTACCTTCAAGCAATGACTCCGCGTTCTGCTCTTCCAAAAATCTTTTTGCTTCCATGAGGACAGCATCATGACTGATGATTTTTCAGCCAACATTGATACGACGGGCGTCTACACGGCGCTTGGTACTTTCCGGTTGGGCTTGAATGAAGATCGTGACGATACCGATTGGTTTCGAGTTGCGTTTTTTGAACGGCATTACACGTACGATATCACGATCTCCGGAAATACATTTGATGGGAACACGCGCAAGCAGCATGGCAGACTAGATGTTCACAATTCCACCGGCGGTTTGATTAAAGCGTTTAATACCGGTAGCACAGTGTTTGGACTGCCGTCAACAAAAACGTACACACACAACGGCTCGGCAGGTGACAACTTTCTGAGTATTTCCGGTGGCGCAGGCGGTTATCGAATCCATGTCGACCATTACGACGTTGGCGATACCAAAGCTGATGCCGATGAATTGGATGTCCAATTCTCAGAATCGGTAAGCGGAGCCATCGAAACGAATGGCGATATAGATTTCTATGAGTACAAATTGATCGGTGGAGTTGACTACACAATCGATCTCGTCGGAGTGTCGTCGACAACGGAAAGAGGAACGACGCTCAGCCAACCGGTTCTTGATCTGCATGATCATTCCGGATTGCGAGCCGTGGGTGTTGCTTTTGGAGAAGGATCGAATAAGCGGATCACGTTTACGCCCGATTCGACTGGCTTTTATCAAATTCGAGTTCGAGCCAACGGGGGCAACACGGGTTCTTACGTTTTGGAGTCGGATCAATTCGACGACTTTGAAGGGACTGTGGACACCGAAGGTGTATTGCCTGTCGGTGGAAGAGTCGAAGGCGTTGGCAATTACCGATTCGACAGCGACTGGTTCAAGGTGGAATTGGTCCCGGGCTTCAGTTATCTATTCAATTCCACCAATGCAATTTCAGTATTTAATTCGATTGGCGAGCGAGTAAATACGAATTCCGGGGCAACGCAAGTATTCTCTGTTCCAGCTGATTCGAACTCGACGCATTTTGTAGGCGTCCGAGCGGACGACGAATATTTCATCACTGTCGACCCTACTGATGATTACTCGCCAGGGGATGCCGGCAACTACAGCAAGGGAAATGTGTTCGACTCAACGGTCGGTGCGATCGAATCGATTGGAGATCGAGATCGATTCATTGCGAGCCTCTACGCGTGGGGAGCTTACACGTTCAATCCAAGGGGTTTCGGACCCAGTGCATTGGCCAATCCACGGTTGGCGATCTTCAATGCAAACAATAATTTTGTATCCAGTAGTTCGACTCCATTTGCGTTCAACGTCCCAGCGACGTCTCTCCGAGCCCAGAAATTTTCGGTTGATATGTTTTCAGCCGATGGAACAAAGACGGGCGTGTACGATCTTGGATTCAAAGTTGGAGACCATGCGGCAGGCGACGATTCGACAAAATGGAATGTTGATTTGCGGACAGGGTCGGGTCGGATCCGAAACGCGTTAGAAACCTCGACTGACGTTGATTGGCATCGGATCAAAATGAAGGCCGGCGTATCGTACGAAGTCAAACCACTAACGGGGCTGACTCACTTTTCAATCGTCAGGCCCAATGGAACGGTCGCAAGGTATACGGCAAATGCAACTCGTTACTTTCGGCCTGCTGAGGATGGTGACCACTATCTTGTCGCCGACGCAGCCGATGTTGGTTTCGTGAGTAACCCAACACGAAGTTTTCAATACACGATTACTGAAGGCGCGATCAGACAACCAGCCAGCGGTTCCATTTCGACCGACGGTATTCGTACTACTTTGCGACAGGTGTCCCAACTGTCAACGTATGCCAACGTCGAAGTTATCGCCGACACCGAATTGCAATATTTGGATGGTGGCGCGTTTGTTCAGCTACCCGCAGGCGAGCTCAAGACATTTTCACTGACGCAATTCAATTCGTTGACGTTGGTCAATGATGCTGAGATGGGAGAAGTTTTCGTACGTGGATTAAGCCCGACAGGAAATCCCGACCCGGATTCACCGTGGGCAAGTGTTGCTGTCTATCCCATTCCCTATCCGGAAGATATCGCCAAAGATGATTCCGTCTTTGTTCCGCAAACAATAAGTTATGCGTTTGCTGAAACGCTGCCTTCCTATCTAGTCGGCGATCCAAATTTCTCCGGCTTTGAATCGTTAAGCTCCGCTGAACGATCGACGATGAACACGGTCATCTCTCGCTGGAATAGTTCGTCCTTCTCCCGGCAATTCGCGACCATTTCCGGATCTGGCGAAGCAGCAACGATGATCTTCAAGGCAGCCATCAATTCCGATGTGTTGGCGTTTCAATACGGCGACGACGTGGGTGGCGACATTATCATTAACACCAATTCGCCTCTGATGTCCGATCTGACCGAAGGCAAGCAAGGATTCTTCGAAATGCTCCGAGCCGTTGGGATTGTGAAAGGTTTGAACCAAGTCACGACGCGGTCTCGAGATGAAACCGTGATGGGAGACCGAGCCTCCGGAGAACTAATGTTTGCTTCCTATCCGACTCCTCTCGACATTAGAGCGGCGCGAAATCGGACAGAAAAATCAGTTCATCAATTTGATCCTGATATCCAGTTCTCATCACTGAATGAATCAGCTCCTTTCCTGCGGACATTGATCGGTAACAACATCGAAATTTCTGCCGCTGGACAAACGCGACGAGTGAACATCGACTTGCGGCCCGGCAAAGCAAGCTATGTTGGAGTCTCCCAAGCCGATAGCCCACAGACCTACGTCAATTCGTTTTTCTCTCGGCCAGTCGACGCAATCGGCGGAGATTTTTCCGACGCGTTGTACGGAAACGAATCGGCCAACATCTTGCGAGGAGGTCGTGGCAACGACATCCTGGTTGGCGGAGCCGGAGACGACATGCTTCACGGCGGAGCCAACAACGACTACTACATCATCAAGCCAGGTCACGGAAACAATACGATCGATGAAGAGTCTGCTGGCGGTCGCGACACGATTCGATACGAAGGCTTGCACAACATGACTGGCACTGCGGACGATCTGACGTTGCAGCGATTGGGCAACGACTTGATCATTCGTCTTGAATACGACGGTCAGCTCAACAAGAACACGGATACGATTACGATCAAGAATATGTCCGATCCGACCTCGCGGATCGAGTCACTGGCGATGTTCAATAATGGCGCGTTCGTTGAACGGATCAATCTGATTTCTGCTTTTAATGCCGCCGATGAATCGCGTGGCCGGTTTCAACTCGCGCCGAGCGCCGATACATTCGGTCGACTGGTGACGCCGGTTTAAGTCGAAGAATCGCTGAACATTTGGAAAAGCAATCGATTTACTCGTCGTCGCTGATCAAGTCTTCTTGAAAAAAGGATGCCGACAGCTCGATCGATTGAGACATCTCGATATGCTCTGGCATTAAGTCGACGATTTTCTCCGCCTTTGATTTGACCTTCTCGTGGAATCCAGGCGTACGACCTTTCTTTTGGATGTACTTGCTGGATTTAATCAAATTCTCTTCCTTGATGCATTTCCGCGAAAGGCAGACCGAGAGAATGCGTTCTTCTTTCGTCGTTGGTAGTGCGCGACAAGACGCACACAGCATGATTGCTTTTGATTTTTCTTTACCGCACTTAAAGCAAACCGCGTTCATAACTTTCCCCGGATTCAAACATGATCTCAACCTAATTCTTGTTGAAATCTGATGCAACGTGAAAACATAGTCCGTAATTCAACCCTAAGCCCGCTGGCTGTCGGCAAAGCACGCAAGGAATAAGGAGAATTCACGGTCATAACCGTTAAATTGCATGATTTTGGTACATCCAACGACGCTTCTCCGCATCTGCTCCGCACTTGGATTAGCGACGCCCAGCCAGCCGACAAATCGTTAACAATGGTGGATGCGTCAAAGAGGTTTTCGGGCGCATTGTTAAAAATTGAAAGCGACCAAATGAAAAGAGCTGTTCCAGTCGAAACTGTTATTCAATTTCTTGGATTGATCTTGTGCGCCAACTTGATTGGCAGCGGAAGTCAGGTTCATGGGCAGGATACACAAAAGCCAGTATCCGAAACGAGGGTGACCTCTACCGAGGGATTTTTTAAACAAAAGTTACTGGCTGCCAAGCGCATCGTGTTTCTGGGAGATTCAAACACTCACGCTGGCGAGTACGTCTGTCAAATCGAAGCCCAATTGTTAGCCAAGTTTGGAAATGCTCCTGAAGTCGTCAACCTTGGCTTGCCGAGTGAAACATGTTCGGGTTTGTCCGAACCTGCACATCCTTTTCCGCGGCCGGACGTCCATGAACGGTTGTCCCGAGCACTCCAAAAAACGCGACCTGATCTGGCGTTTGCATGTTACGGGATGAACGACGGGATTTATCATCCGTTTGACGATTCAAGATTCACCGCCTTTCAAGACGGCGTGAAAAAGATTATCGAAGCACACCGCAAAGCAAAAGTGCCGCTTGTCCTGTTGACGCCACCTCCCTTCGATGCACTCCCATTGCGAAAGTCTGACTCGCTGGTTCCGGCTACTTCTAACGAATTTCTTTGGACGAAAGTCTATGAACACTACGATGCTGAAGTCATGAAGAAGTATGCGGATTGGATGATGACGTTGAACCGTACCGACAACTCAGATTTTCTTGTGATTGATGTGCATACTCCGATCAGTAAATATTTGACCGATCGGCGAAAGTCAGACCCGGAGTTCGCTTTCTCCAAAGATGGTGTTCATTTCGATAACGTCGGTCATCAAGTTCTCGCAACCGCGATATTCAAAGGATTGCAGTTTGCAGAATTGGCCGAACCGGATAACGATCTGATAGATCTCGTTCGTCAACGCCAAGCTATTTCCCATGCGGCGTGGCTTACCGAAGTTGGACACAAGCGGCCCGGCTTGCAGGAAGGCTTGGCGATGCCGGAGGCTTTTTTACACATGAAGCCAATTGATGAAAAGATAAAAGCTTTGCTTTCGTCGAACTCGGGTAACAAGTGACCCCGAGACCAGTCCTATTTCCAAACATCTCGATCGAGCATTCGATAATTGATGGCTTCGCTCAGATGATGAAGCTCAATGTTGTCCGACGCGTCGAGGTCGGCGATCGTTCTGGATAGCCGGAGGACCTTGTCGTGGGCTCGCGCGGAAAGCCCCAATTCATTGACGCTGACTTTGAGTAAGTTCATACACTCATCGTTGAGTTTGCAGTACTCACGGATTTGTCGGCTGCTCATCTGCGCGTTGTACATGATCGACATGCCTTCAAATCGTTCGGCTTGCGCTTTTCTGGCGGCGATAACCAATTCACGAATCGATTCGCTCGACGTTCCCGGTTTCGTGGCGGCAAGTTCCTTAAACTGAGCCGCAGGGACTTCGACGTGGATGTCGATTCGATCAAGCAGAGGACCTGAGATTTTGCCCATGTACTTTTCGATTTGCGGCGGCGTGCAATTACAAGCTCGTCTTGGATCGCTGCGGTAGCCACAAGGACACGGATTGAGCGCCGCCACCATCATGAAGTCGCAGGGGAAAGTAGTTGACGTTAACGCGCGGGAAATGGTGACGATACGGTCTTCCAGCGGTTGTCGGAGAACTTCGAGCGTGCGTCGGTTGAACTCGGGCAACTCGTCGAGAAACAACACGCCATGATGGGCCATGCTGATCTCGCCCGGCATCGGAATGCTTCCTCCACCGACAAGTCCCGGTTCGCTGATCGTGTGATGCGGCGAACGAAACGGACGGGTGGCCATCAACGGTTGACCGGGAGTCAGCCGCCCAAGGGCGCTGTATATCCGAGTCGTCTCAATCGATTCGTTGGGCGACAACGATGGCAAAACTGTTGGGATTCGTTTGGCTAACATTGTCTTGCCTGATCCCGGCGGACCTAGCATCAGTAGATTGTGGCTTCCAGCTGACGCAACGGTGATGGCGCGTTTGGCAGTTTCCTGCCCGCGCACGTCGGCAAAGTCAATTTCGTAGTTGCTGAACTCTTCGAACAAAATATCAATGCGCGAAGGTGTCGGTTCAATGTGAAGTTCACCGGTGAAGAATCCAACCGCTTCGGTCAAGCAGCTGACAGCGATGACTTCAAGGTTTTCAACGACGGCTGCTTCGCCAGCGTTTTCATGTGGGACGACGATGCCGCGATAGCCTAATCTTTCGGCTTCGATTGCCATCGACAAAACACCTTTGGCCGGACGCGTGTGGCCTTCGAGAGCAAGCTCGCCGACGACGGCGTACTCTTTCAAACGCTCGGCAACGATTTGGCCGCTACCAATCAAGATGCCAAGCGAAATCGGCAGATCAAACGTTGCGGCTTGTTTTGGCAATTCAGCAGGGGCCAAGTTAATCACGACGCGATCCGATGGCCGCTCGAATCCGCTGTTGATCATCGCCCGTTCAACACGATGCGTGCTTTCGCGAACGGCGGCTTCGGGGAGTCCGACCAAAATTGTTTTGGGCATCGCGCGAGGAGAGACGTCGACCTCAACCTCTACCGGCATCGCTTTGATGCCAAGCAACGAAAAAGTTTGTAGCTTGGCCAGCATGCCACTGCCGCTGACGTGGGGAGTTGAACGTGCGTCCGTGTTGGGGTGGTCCATATTCCATCAACCTGTGAAAAGAGTTTGGTGGGAAGATTTTAATCCATGTTGGCTTGGCCGTGTTGTTGCAGGCGTTGTTTTTGTGCCAGCAGCCAGTGAAGTACGGCTTCCGCGAAAAAAATGAGCGGGATGAACGTAGAATAGAGAACGATGGTGACCATGGTTGAGTAGGTGCTGAGCAGTTCCTGTTTTAGCGCTAAGCTTGATTCGGTGATTTCGACAGTCCCCGTCATCATCGCGGTCGTCCCCAGCGGGATGGCAACCATCGTCATGAGTATCAACATCGACGAGATGGGAAACTTGAACTTCCGCATGTCGTTGTGGGCGACTTGGGTTGCAGCAAAGGAAGCAAGCAACGCAGACTGAACAGTTATATAGCCAGCGTAAATCGACCAGTTCCAAAAACGACTGGCTTCGAATTTAAATGCAAACAGCTCGACCAATCCAAATCCAAGATAGAAGATCACCACGGCCGCCGCGGCGAAGCGGGCAATTCGAATGTCAAGTACGTTGCGTCGGTGAATGAGCTTACTCCGCAAGTTTTAACGATTGATCAACTCGATCGCCTTGTTCAGAAAAATGTCTTCGCCGAAGTCAAGATAATACTCTGGAGTTGGTGTAACAATCACATCCGGCTGGACACCGTTTCCATCGTAAAGTTTTCCGTCAGGCTGAAAAGAGGCCATTGAGGCGCAGCGAACTTCAATCTTTGAGACGGGAAGCTCGAATCGCATTGAGCGAGCGCTGCCGCCGCCGCTTGGTTGGCCAACCAGTGTCACGTTGGGCCAGCCCTTGAACGCGCCAATGAAAATGTCGGTGGCGCTGAAACATTTCTCATTCATCAAAATCACCACCGGTTTCTTGTAGTCGTACCGCGGATCATCCTTTGGTTTCGAAAAAACGCAGAAGTGCCACTTGCTAAACTCAGCCTCAGGCGGGTTCCATTGAGGCTTGAACGTTTTCATAAAGTTAGCGATAACGTCGCGTTGCCGTTGGTCGAACTTTTTCGAATCAACCCGGTAGACGTAACGGCCTTCTTCCAAATGATCGTCTGGAAATTTCTCATACAGGCGATATTTGCAAACGTTACCGATGCGCGGCTCGTCTTCGTGAGTCATCAAGTATCCGGCCAGTTCAAGCATCGGCAAACGGATTCCGCCACCGTTGTCGCGAACGTCAATGATGAGGCCGTCGGTATCTTTAAAAGAGTCCATCAACTCATTGATGTGATCAACAGCCCGTTCGTTCATTTTCTCAATTCGCAGATAGCCAAGATTGTGCTCGGTGAGAATTCGACTTTCGGCATCGCGCGGCCAGCGTTTGTATTGTGAACCGCGATCGGCAATGGGAACGGTTATCGTTTTCTTGTCGCCAGCTAAATTGGCCAATTCGATTTCCAGTGTTGGTAGTAATTCAAGCCCCACCATTTGCCTTGCTCTTCCGATGTCGCGTAGCATTCGTAACCGTTGTCGGCGCAAGTTTTGAGGTGAGAGCGCGGGAATGAATGTATCAAACGATGTCGAAAGCTCTTCAACTTCCATGCGATCAATCTTCTTAATGTATGGAAAGTCTTCGTCAACAAAACGCATTCGGTCTTCATGGAAGGCGACGAATCCGAAGTCGGCTGCTTCGATCAAAAACGGTAACGCTTGTCTGGATCGATGTTGAGGACCTCTGATACTTGAGTGTCCATCGATAAATGATGACATCACGTGTTGGAGTTCCAGTGTAAGCGTCTTCGTTTCCAACCCTTTCGGATGTCGTTGACGAATTGCGTCAATTAAACCCGGAAGATCAACCTCGTTTACTTTCAAGTACGCAAACTGTTTTTCGAGTTGTTGTTGAAACTGTTTTAGATCCGAATCAAGCTGTTCAGCCGTGAGGTCGTCCGGCGGCGCGACTTCCTTCTTTCCGAACGCTCCTCCTTTTTCTCCTCGCTTGATTCGGTTTTCGAATATCTTGTTTCTGTTCGCCTTCGTCATGGTTACGTCGACATAGATGACTTTCCCGTTGGCGTCTTCGATCGCGATCGTTGTGTCTTTCTCAATTGGCTTGCCCATCAGCCGAATGATCTGCGGAAGATCTTCTGTGATCCGATGATCAGCGTTTTGCATCAGAGTCTTTTCTGTGAACTCGAAGACTTCTTCCATGGAAACTTGGTGAATCGAAATCAGCCGATACTCTTCGCCCTGGAAAGTCACATTGACTCGCGGTCGTCCGTCGGGTCCTTTGTCGATCACTTGCACGTCGGTGAACGCTGAGTACTTTGGATAACCCGGTTGTCTGCTGTCGAATTGGGCGGTGGCGGGGTGAGTTCCTGCTATCAAAAACAATCCAACCGCGATAGGAATGACTCGGAGGAATTGTCTTTTCGTTTTCATTGACGAATTCATTGAAGGCCCTTTTCTCTTGGGTCACGAAATTGCCAGCCGCAATTTGATTTTAGCGAGCCAGATTGCGGCGGAAAAGCAATAAAGTCAGCTCTTTTGCCGATCCGGGTTTGAGCAAAACGCGGACCGGCTTAAACTAATGAGCCTATGGACCAAGTCGCGCAGGAAACGAATTCTGCGAACGTCCTAACGGAACTTCGCAATCGGTTCGCCGAGAACAAGAACTTCCTCGAATGTGTTGAATCGCTCAAGCGTGGTGAGTCGGCTACTTTCGATTCAGTTTGGGGATCAGCCTGCGCGCTGCTCTCGGCGTCGCTGCTGACCAAGTTCGAACGGATTGTCGTCGTCACCGGCGACGCCAAAGAACAAGACCGGTTCATCGACGATATTGCCACGTTTTGCGATGAGCGAGTGGAGCGATTTCCGTCTTGTCTGATGTCTACCGAGCCAGGGATTTCAGTTGATCTCGATTATGGTGATCGGTTGCGGCTGGTGAAGTCCCTTTCTAACGGCGAGACGAATCCTCTCATTGTGGCCACCGTCGCGTCTTTGTTGCAGCCCGTTCCTTCGATGGAAAAGATTGGCGGCAATTCCAAAAAGTTGGCCATCGGCGATCGGTTGGACATCGAAGAGTTTACCGGTTGGCTGGTTGAACACGGATTCCACACAACGACTGCGGTTGAACTTCCAGGTGAGTTCTCCAACCGGGGCGGCATTATTGATGTGTTTGCTCAGGATTTTTCCAGCCCCGTTCGGATCGAGTTGTTTGACGATGAAATTGAATCACTAAGGCAATTCGATCCTGGTACGCAACGCAGCATCTCGGATATCGGCCAGTTGGAAATTACGGTTGTTAACCCAGATGCCGACGGCGAGCGCCTTGACGGTCACCTGTTTGATTTCTTACCCAAAGACACATTGGTGCTGTTGCACGAACCGGAAACGTTGGATGAGCAAGCGAAACGATTTATAGAACGGACGACAACACCGGATTTGTTGCTGAGTTGGAACGCTGCTCGGAAACGAGGTGCGAATCTGCCAACGGCGACGGCCAGCAAAATAACTGCAGGGCATCTTGGTGCGCGTTGGCAATTGCCGGTCGAATCGGTTGAACAATTCAGCGGCGAGATCGGCGAAGTTCGCATGCAGGTCGAGCGACTGGCGCGCGATGCGTCGGGTGATCAATTCGAAGTCCATGTATTGGCCAGCGTGGAAGGTGAGATTCCGCGAGTCACTGAAATCCTTTCGACAACGGCGGCCAGCGCAGAAGGCAATTTGCAAATCTCGGTTGGCTGTGCGCACGAAGGCTTTCGCATTCGCAGTATGCAAAAAGTGATCATCGGTTGCGATCAGATTTTTCGCCGAACGGATTTGCGTCGCAAGGGCCGCCGTCGGTTGGGCAAAGCGATCGACAGCTTTCTTGATCTGCGCGATGGTGACTTGATCGTGCATTTGTCGCATGGCATTGGCCGGTTTCGTGGCCTGAAAATGCTTGAGAAGGATGGTCAAATGACCGACCACCTTGAGCTCGAATTTCACGGCGGCACACGAATCTATGTGCCGGCTTCGAAGATCGATTTGGTGCAAAAGTATATCGGTGGTACCAAGCGTCGACCTACATTGGCCAAAATTGGCGGTATTTCGTGGGCGAAACAAAAGCAGGCTGTCGAAGCGGCGATCGAGGATCTTGCCAGCGAGATGATCGAGTTGCAAGCCAAACGAGAAGGTCGTGTTGGGATCCCGTTTTCTCCCGATACCGAATGGCAACATGAATTCGAGCAGTCGTTTCCGTATCGCGAAACGGCAGATCAATTGACAGCGATTGCTGCGATCAAGGAAGACATGCAAGAATCTCAACCGATGGACAGGTTGCTATGCGGCGATGTCGGTTTTGGGAAAACAGAAGTCGCGATGCGAGCGGCGTTCAAGGCCGTCGAGAATGGCTATCAAGTCGGCGTACTGGTGCCGACGACGATTTTGGCGGAGCAACACTACAAGAACTTCAAGCAACGAATGGCTGGTTTTCCAATCGATGTTGTCAAGCTTTCGCGGTTTTGTTCGACGGCGGAAATGAAAGAGAATATTGCAAGTCTAAAATCTGGCAAAGCGGATATCGCCATCGGAACGCATCGACTCGTTTCCAAAGATGTTGAGTTTTTCAATCTTGGTTTGTGCATCATTGATGAAGAGCAACGGTTTGGAGTGCAACACAAAGAGCGCCTGAAAAATATTCGCAGCACGGTGGATGTACTGACGATGTCGGCCACACCTATTCCGCGAACGCTGCACATGTCGTTGGTCGGCGTACGAAATATTTCCAATCTTGAAACGGCGCCTGAAGATCGAATTCCCGTGGCGACCAAGGTGACGCGAACCAACGATGAAGTGATTCGAACGGGGATTTTGCGCGAGTTAAGCCGTGGCGGTCAAGTTTTCTTTGTGCACAACCGAGTCAACGATATTCACTTGGTGAAAGAGAAGTTGGAGGTGTTGGTTCCCGAGGCGTCGATTCGAATCGGCCACGGGCAAATGGACGAGAAGGATCTTGAAGAAGTGATGACGGACTTTATCGGAGGTGAGTTCGACCTTCTGTTGGCGACGACGATCGTGGAAAGTGGCTTGGACATTCCCAACGCTAATACGATTTTCATTGATGAAGCCGATCGATATGGTTTGTCGGATCTTCATCAGTTGCGTGGTCGTGTCGGTCGCTACAAACACAAGGCGTATTGCTACTTGCTGTTGCCGCCGCACAAACATCTCAATCCGACTGCAGCCAAACGACTGCAAGCGATTGAAACGTTCAGTCAGATGGGGGCCGGTTTTCAAATCTCCATGCGAGACCTTGAAATTCGTGGTGCTGGCAATCTGTTGGGAACACAACAGTCGGGACACATTGCTTCGGTGGGTTACGAGATGTATTGTCAATTGCTTGAGAAAGCGGTTCGGCATCAGAAACACATGCCGGCAAAAATTTCGTTGCACGTCGATATTGATTTGCCGGTCGCTGCTTTCTTGCCGGACGAGTATGTGACTGATCGCAGACAGAAAATTGATCTGTATCGGCGACTGACGCGATTGGAGCAGTTTGACCAACTCAAGGAGATTGAGAATGAGCTTCGCGATCGTTTCGGGCCCATTCCCAAACCTGCCCAGAGGTTGCTAAGCGTTTCGGAGTTGAAGCTGGAGGCTGCTTTGTGGCAGATCCGCGAAATCTATTTGCAGGATAAATATCTGGGATTCCGGTTTGCAGATCGCAAGCGGATCGAAAAGCTCAATGAAATGCGGCCAATGATCCGCATTGTTGACGACGAAACGGCGTTGGTCACGCTCAAATCGGCCATCATCAAGCCGGGCAAGCTGCTTTCGCTTGTAAAATCGCTATTGCAGCCACCGACCTGATTTTCCTATTGTTCTCCGCCGCAATTTGTGGGGAGCGCTGCGCCGACACAAAACGGCCAGAGAATAATTCGTGAATCAGGGAACGGTCTAAGCAAGATGATGAATCACAAGATGCTTTTAAAGCGGATGACTGTTTATGTCTTCGTCGTTTGCGTCGCAATGGTTGGAGCGATTTTTTGCGAATGTTGCACTGCGAAAATGCCGCAATCAGGATCGAGGCAGTCCACGCCCGACCCTTATTTTCAACCGGCTCAGGTTCCCGTGGAGGTTCGATACCAGGATGCGGCCCCATACACTCCGCCGACTTTCGCGCCGCAACCAAGCTCGATGCCGGTGGCCAACACGTTTTCGAATCAGCCGCCGATATCCGAGATTCCGAAGGTAGCTTGGGCGCCGCCGATTACGGCGGTCAAAGTCGCCAACTCGCAGACACCAAACGAAATACCGAGTTCAAAATTTGAACTTTCAGTTCCGGGCCAGGTTCCAGAAGCGGCAAGCTCGTTTGACAATATTTGGAACCCACCACCAACGCCAATTGACGTGAGACCAGCGGGCCTTGCGAATAAGGATGCGTCAAAAGAATTTCCGCCGATGACGATTCCAGTCGCCATCCCCGAAGTTGCGCCCAGTTCTACGCCAGCCATTGCCAGTCCGCCAAAATCAATCATTCGAGAACAGGCTGTTCCTAAATCCGAGTTCATGCCAAAAAAGCCTGCTTCTCAATCTGGGCAGCAGTTGGTTGTCACCAATTCCTTTATTGAAAACGGACAAGCCTTAGACAGCGAGTTGGCTCCAAAAAAGATTCCGACATCGACGGTCAAGAACGACTTTCAGCCACTTGGCGCAGTTGCCAACGCGAAACCGAAACGATCCTTTGAGAGTTTTGAAGTTGTTCCACAGAAAATCAAGACACCGGCTCAACCTGTTTCGATGCCTCAAGCGCAAGCCAACGAATTTAACGAGGTGCCGAAGAATTCCAGTGTTAGAACGGCTTCGATGAACAAAGAGTTGCCGAAAGCTTCGTTCGGATCCATTCGTAACAATTTTGGCCCGGAGATCGACTCTGAGTCGTTCGAGCCCGGCCGAGTTTTGGCGCTTGTTGGTGGCGAGCCAATTTTTGTTGGCGACATGATGTTTCAAGTCAATCAAGCGATTGAACATCGCATGCCCGGAGCGCCGGAGTCGACTCGCAAAGAGATCCGCCCAAAACTGATCAAGATGTTACTTCCGCAATTCGTGAACAACAAAATGCTATACGTGTCGGCGTTGGAGAGCATGCCCGACGGAGTCGAAATCAACAGCGTGATTGAACAAGCTGCAGATCAATTCGACGAGAAAGAGTTGCCGCGAATGGTCGAAAGCTCGGGAGTCAAGAACATTGCCGAGTTCGAGGCGAACTTGCGGGCACAAGGGTCGTCGATCAAACAATTACGAACAGCTTGGGCCAAAGAGCAAATTGGAAAGTGGACCCTTGGTCAAAAACTCAACGTTGTTTCTTCGGTTAGCCATCAGGAACTGTTGGATGAATACCATGGCAGTCTGGCTTCCTATGAAGTCAAGGCGAAAGCAAAATGGGAACAGATTCTGATCCGGTTCGATCGGACTTCTTCGCGCGACGAAGCGCGAGCGACAGCGAAAGAAGTATTGGAACAAGTAGTTTATGGCGGTAACTTTGCCGCCGTTGCCAAGAAAGTCTCTCATGGGTTTCGCGCTGAACAAGGTGGACAGCATGACTGGACGAGCAAGGGGTCGCTGGTATTGAAAGAGATCGACGCGGCCTTGTTTTCCATGCCGCTTGGAAAAGTCAGTGATCTTATTGAGACTCGTGACGGGTTGCATATTGTTCGAATCATTGACCGCACCCAGGAGGGCCACGTGCCGTTTCTGGAGGCTCAAGTCGAGATCAAAGAACAGTTGCTGGAGAAAAAACGCGTTCAAGCGATCGAAAAATACATCGATACGCTGAAGGAATCGATTCCTGTCGAGTATTTCACTTCTAATTAGAGGGTATTTCAAAACCTGTAGTGGACTTCGCCAGAAGTCCCAGCTCGCTTTCAAAACAAAGGGAATTCTGGCGAATCCCACTACGATGATCGCACGATTTTAGGTTTTGAAATGTCCTCTAGTTGAACCGCACGTGAAGTGGTCAGCTATTGGCAGAAACCCGCCGTGTGGCCATGACTCGGTTGACCGAGTTGAGGATCGCTTTGACCGATGCTTCGACGCAATCCATTGAGACAGCACGGCCTCGATAGATTTCGCCTTCGTGTTCCGTTTCCAACGTGATTTCACCATTGGCATCATGGCCCAACGTTGAGCTTTGAATCTGGAACTCTTTGCAATCCAGTTTGACGCCCGTGATTTTTTCAACGGCCAGAAAAGCAGCATCAACGGGTCCGTTGCCATCTGACAGTTCAACCGTTTTTTCTTCGTCGCCATGTTTAAGCGTCAGTGTGATCTTGGGCGTTTGTTTGTAGCTCAATTCGACTTTATAGTCGACCAAGGTCCATTCTCGCTCGACCGTCTTGCCCAGGATTTCATCCTGAACGAGCGCCGTAATGTCGCCGTCAAAGACTTCCTTTTTCCGGTCCGCCAACTCTTTGAATTTGTCGAAGACTTTGTGAAGCTGTTCACCAGTCAGACTGAATCCCAATTGTTTCGCGCGGTCGGCAAGTGCGGCTCGACCACTGTGCTTACCCAGCACCAGGTCGGTCGAAGCAAACCCGACGTCTTCGGGTCGCATGATTTCATACGTTGTACGTTCTTTCAGCATTCCGTCTTGATGAATTCCCGCTTCGTGTGCGAAAGCATTTCTTCCGACGATCGCTTTGTTTCGCTGAACGTTGAGGCCGGTGACCGCTGAGACCAAACGGCTGGCTGGAACAAGTCGTTTCGAATTGATGTTGGTGTCGCAGTTGTAAAAATCGTTACGAGTTCGCATCGCCATCACGACTTCTTCCAGCGACGCGTTGCCCGCGCGTTCACCGATGCCGTTGATGGTGCATTCGATTTGCCCTGCCCCAGCTTGAACGCCAGCCAGGCTATTGGCAACAGCCATTCCCAAGTCGTCGTGGCAGTGTACGGAAATAACCGCTTTGTCTATGTTGGGAACGCGATTGACGAGCGAAGAAATTACATTTCCCATGTGCGCCGGCGTTGCGTAGCCGACCGTGTCTGGAATGTTGACGGTGGTCGCTCCGGCTTCAATCACGGCTTCGACAACTCGGCAAAGAAAGTCGACTTCGGTTCGCGCGGCGTCTTCTGGAGAAAACTCAACGCTGTCGCAATACGATTTGGCCCGCGTGACACCTTCGACTGACCGCTGAATAATTTCTTCCGGTGTCATCTTGAGCTTGAACTCGCGATGGATCGCGCTGGTGGCAAGAAAGACGTGGATACGTGGATTGGATGATTGCTTGAGCGCTTCCCACGCCCGGTCAATGTCTTTGTCATTCGAACGAGCGAGGCCACAGATCTCAGGACCGCGGAACGTTGTTGCGATTTCACGAACCGATTCAAAGTCGCCTGGCGACGCGATCGGGAATCCGGCTTCGATGATGTCGACCCCAAGGTCCACGAGTGCTTGGGCGATTTCAAGCTTTTCGTGCAAGTTCATGCTTGCACCAGGTGATTGTTCCCCATCCCGTAACGTCGTATCAAAAATCTTGATTTGGCGATTCGTTGTCATCAACTTCTACTCGAAAATGTCAAATGTTCGTGGTTAGTTAACAGGCATCTTGGTGATCTGTAACGGGCGGATCGAAATATATCGTTCTCCGCCAAATTCGGTCGGTGAAATTGAGATCAGACGCTTGCCGAATTTTATCACATTTTGAACGCAACCACATCGAAAAGATAGACGTGGTTCAGAATGATAAGCGGTCGGAATGGTGATATGATTCAAATTGGGCGGGTAAGTTCAGCATCTATTGGATTTTTCCCCCGGCTACCCCAAACGGTTGGCGGCCTTCCTTGCAGCAATGGAAAAATGACTGTTTCATCAAAGGACTAAATACGTACAATTGGAACCGCCTGGGTATCTTTGCAGTTCACGGTTTTACTTCGTTTGATTTCGCCATGAATCCGAATTTTCATATCAAGTTTTCCGTCTCCTTATTGGCGATCGCCATCTGCACTTCTTGTAACGTCCAATCGGCTTGTGCGCAGCAAAGGACTTGGCTGGACGATTCTGGAGTCCATGAAATTCAAGCTGAGTTTGTGGAGGTGCTCGAAAACGATGGGAAGAAGACCGTCGTCCTGAGACCGCCTTCGGGGGCGGATATAAAGGTTCCCATTGAACGGCTATCAACGAAGGACCAGGAATACATCGCCACGTTGACGGCACCCGAACCCGAACCCGAACCCGAACCCGAACCCGAGCCAGAGCCAGAGCCAGAGCCAGAGCCCGATCCGGTTCCTGTTCCAGAACCTAATCCGGTTCCCGAGCAGCCGATGACGGCACCCGCCAATCCGACTCCGCCGGCATCGGCCGAAGCTACAGCACCTGAAAACAATGCAGCGGGTGGAAATGAAGCAGGAGGTGATTTTGCACCTGACAGTGAATCCGTTAGCAGCTCGCCAGCGGGCGCGGGTGTGAACTCAGCGGTCGGTCGTGGATCGATGCCGCCTACTGACAGGCAGTCGGTGCCGTTGCCGGTTGAAAAGACAAGTCCTAAGGACGATTGGCGCAAAAATGGTCCAGCGGTTGATTCGGTATTGCTTGATGAATTGGATCGCAATGCTGAAGGATTAGCAAAGAAGAACCCTGTCTACCGAGTTCCAGTTGATCCAGCTCAATTTTCACAACTTGGCCAGCCGCTGGATCAAATCGCCCGTGCGTTGCACGAATCAGATTCTGTCGTGCTCAAAGAGCAAGCGTTGCAGGCTTTGTCGACGACTTGGCCTCGAGTCCGAGAACCCGCATTAATTGGTGTTGTGATCAATGCGGCTTCCGCCAAAGAAAAATCAGTTCGCAAAATGGCAATTGAGTTGTTAGCTAATCGTGATTCTGATCAAAGCCTGCGTTACATCCTTGCTCGTGTTGACGACACAAGCTTCGAAGTTCGGTGGCGCGCCTACGAGTTGCTGGAAGAGCTTGGTGACCCAAGAATGATATCCGAGTTGGCCAAACGTTTCGCGGGACGCGACCGCAAGAAAATTTCGACTGTGTTAAAGGTGGTTGGTTCACGCGCTGAATCCGCAGTGTTGCCTTACCTTGATCATCGCGATCGGGATACCGTGTTGGATACCTGCAATTTGCTGGCCACGATTGGTACAGAGATGTCATTGCCTAAACTTGACGAAATCTCTGCCAATGCGAAAACGATGATGGTGAAAATCCAAGCTCGCACGACGGGTGAAAAAATTCGCGAACGACTCGCAGCAAACGCCAATCAGAATTCAAATGCTGGTTTACAAGGAAATTTCGGTTCCGGCAACAACTAGGCGCTGTCAGTTTGACGGTTGCCTGTCACGATGATTGTTCGTTCCGGTTCGGAGGTTGAGTGGATCAGTGAATTTTCCATCGAAACTTTCGACCAGAAAAACGTCGCCAATTGTTTGGTCTGTCGACAAGGGTGGTTCTTATATGTCGACACCTGTCGTTTACCGTGATCAAATTTATACCGGTAGCACTAGTGGAATTATCCGTTCGTTCGATGCGACTTCAGGGGCCAAGTTATTTGAAGGTCGCTTGGGAAGTAATGCTGGATTCGTTGCATCTCTTGTTGCGGGAGGCGGCAAAGTTTTTGTGCGGCTGAAAACGGAACGGTGTATGTACTTCAACAGGGGCCTGAATTGAAAGTGGTCGCCAGAAACTTGATGGGTGATCCTTGTCTGGCCTCGCCAGCAATTTCTGAAGGTACGATCTTTTTGCGAACAACGAAAAAGTTGATCGCGGTCAGTCAAATGGAAGAGGGCCAATAGGCCGTCCCCATGTGTTGCTTAATCACCAATGACTGGGAATTGCACGTACGTGGGTTTCCGGGGTGCGATCTTTGCAACGGTGAGGCATCCCCCGAGTTCGCAAACCGCAAAACCCAAAGTAGAATAGTTGTTTTACTTGATTCAAATCTGCCGCCATAGGAAACTTGACGATGTCGATTTTTTGGGGCCCCAGTATCTTTGATTTAATTGAACGGAAAACCAATGTCAAAAAAATTTGACCGGCGTCAGTTCGCCAAAGCAGGCGCTGCCGCGGCGGTGGCCGCGTCACTGCCCACAATGCCTTCGCCTGTTCCAGTTAAAAAGAACATCCTCGGAAGCAGCGACTCAGTGCGAGTTGGGTTTATCGGAGTAGGAAACCGCGGATCTCAATTGATGACGGCGTTTGCTGCTCAAGAAGATTGTAAATTTGTTGGCGTCGCAGACCTTTATCAGCCTTACCTGGATCGAGCACGGGAAAATCATGGCAACGATTATGGCCGTTCAGGACTACCGTGCACTGCTTGATCGCGACGACATCGACGTCATTGCGATTGCGTCTCCAGACCACTGGCATGCGATCCATGCGATCAACGCGATGGCGGCAGGCAAAGACGTATACGTCGAAAAGCCGCTTGCCGCGACGATTCATGAGGGCCGTCAAATGGTCAATGCCGCAAAGAAGTTCGACCGGATCGCGCAAGTCGGATTGCATCGCCGGTCGATGAAGCTTTACCATCGGTTGAAAGAGTACATGGCTGATGACAAGATCGGCAAGATTACTGTGTCTCGTGCGTTTCGGTTAAACAACATGTACCCGGATGGGATCGGTAAACTAAAGACAACCGATCCTCCGGCTGATTTCAATTGGGATATGTGGCTTGGCCCTCGTCCCGATCAGCCTTATCAAGAAAACATCGCTCCCTACAAGTTTCGGTGGTGGCAACGTTTCTCATCTCAGATGGGGAACTGGGGTGTGCATTACTTTGACGCCATCCGTTGGATGATCGAAGAAGAGTCACCATCTTCTGTTTCGGCAATGGGTGGCCGGTTTGCAATCGAAGACGATCGAACTATTCCAGACACTGCGCAAGCTCTTTTTGAAATGCCAGGCAAGTCGCTTATCTCGTTTGGGCAGTATGAGGCTTCGAGCAATAAGGCGTTAGCGCATGGTGAAATTGAGATTCGCGGAACTCAAGGAACTGTCTATGCATCCAAGGAAGGCTTTAAAGTGTTGCCGGAGAAAGCAGGACAGTTTCAGGAGAAAGGGAAACGAGGCGAGAAGTTTGAATTTGATTTGCTTGAGCCCAATGAAGTGGCGACGGCGAGTCACGCAAGGAACTTCCTCGATTGCGTCAAGTCTCGGGAAGAGACAAATTGCCCGATGATCGATGGTCATCGTTCGACTGCATTTGCTCACATGGCCAACATCTCTTTAGCAACCAAGTCCCGGCTAAAGTGGGATGCGGTCAACGAAAAGTTCGACAACCCGGCGGCCAATGAGTTGTTGCACTACGAATACCGAAAAGGATTCGAGTTGCCAAAGTTTTAGGTTGTTCTACTGAAAACTATCAACGAAAAAAACGGTCGCGAAAGATTCGCGACCGTTTTGTTTTTCAGGTAGGTTGCTGACGTTAGTTCAAGAGTTGTCGCAATCCGAAGGTGAAAAAAGTTGCTGAAGCGAAATTCAATACTTCTTCCTGTGGGCTATACCTCAGGATCAGCGTGTCACCTGCTCGAACCAGAATCCTTTGTCTTGGATCATTGATTGCATCGTTAAGGTCGATCCGAATCGCGAGTTGTCGATCTCCCGGAATCCTTCTCAGCAAGATCAATTCAGTTGGCTGAACGGATTGTACAGCTCCTCCCAAACCACCAAGGTTGGTCTGTTGAGCGGCAGCAACACCCCGTCCGGTAAGTGATACGGCAGATAATACATCCAAGTCATAGTCACGAGGAAGCGGGAATTCACCACCACCCAATAGACCACTGGTGTAATAAACATCCGTTTCACGCGTGTCAACGTAGACGATGTCACCGTCTCGAAGAACAATGTCTTCAGGTCGGAAGTTCGGCGACTCCCCTGGTTTCAAGCGAAGCGGAATCTTGATCACATTCGTTTCGTCGGCGACTTGCGGAATCACTCCATATGGGAACTGATCCGGTCGATTCGTTCGATAGAATTCGGCCATTTGAGAATCACGTTTGGCGATATCCAGTCGGTTACCACGCAAGACTCGAATTTCAGGCTTCGCGTTCAAACCCGGGACACCACCCGTTTGAGCCAAGGCAGTGAACACATCGTTTTGGTAGGCTTGCATCTGCAGTACGAAACCGCGGCTTGAAAGGTCACTTCGATCGGAAACGACACCCTGTCTTGCTTGCCCCGCAAATTGGTTTCCTTGCTGAGCTCGCGAGTTATCCTGACGCACAACAAACACACGGTACGTTCTCTTTCGAAGCAACGTAACGATGACGCGTCCTTTTTCGATCAAAATCGGGTTTGGACCTTCACGGTACGCACGAGTAATCAATGCTTCTGCTTGTTGCAGAGTTAGGCCGCGAACTGGAATTGGTGGAACCAATGGCAGTGAAAGCGTTCCGTCTTCACGAACCGGAACCGGGAAACCGATGGCTGGCGGAAGATCACTGTCTGGTGGCGGAAGTTGAACTGGCGGAGCCGATCCAAATTCGCCAAGCACCTGCTCAATGAAGACACCAAGGACATCTTCTTCGTCAAGCGTATAGAACTCGGGCTCTTCCTGACGCAAACGAGCAGGGTCGATTGGGACCTTGTCGGCTTGCGGTTCTGCCAGGAATTGCGCTGGGACTCGCTCCGCTGGAATGGTGTCGATTGGCGAAAACAACGCCGTGCAACCACTCAGCGAGATGCTAATCAACATCGCTGCAAAGATCGTTATCTTTGTCCATTGGACAGATGTTGTTTTTGTTTCGTGGCGAATTTCCATCGCTTCAGACTCCCTTAATCTCTACCACCAAGTGGCCGAAATGAAAATGGACGGTAGTGTTTCGTGAATATCGTTTAGTCGTATCGATTAATTCTGGTCGGGAACCGACCAGTTTGGTTTATCTATTTGGCTTGACGTCGGTTTGATTCCCATGCTGCTGCGCTTCTTACAGCCATTGGCAAAGGAGTTTCGTCGCGTGTCACACCCGCTGTTGGGTCAACTGACGAAGGACCTGGCAAAGGTGGAAGAACCGACTTCATTGCCGGCGGTGCAGGAACCGCTGAGGCAGTTGAAGTTGGTGTGTATTTTGGTAAAGGCGAAGCCTGAACTTGTGGAACCGGTGAAAGCTTGAAGACACTCATCGGAGCTTGGGTTGGCAGGGCCGGTGATTTCACCATGGCAGGCATTGGTTGATTTACAGAAGTTGTTTTTGCGCGATAGGCACCCGTTGACCGTGGTGGAACCGGAGGACTTGCTTGACCGTAGCGATTCGAAACAGGCACGTCGGCAGGAAGTGCATGCTTTGCCTTGCCCTGCGTTACAGCCGAATCGATCATGCGCGAAATGTAAACATCGTGATAGGTTCCAGCGCGGTCTTCTTGAGCTGCTTTTACGCCGGCTGGATAGCCTTCGAACCAACTCGCGACGCATTGTGCACCATCGGTTGATTGAAACTCATAGCCACGATAGTCATCTGGAGGAAGCGCCGGAATGTAGCCGTCTCCGCCGTTACAGATATCGCCGTAGCCTGAACAGAAACCGGCTTCGAAGTGGTCGCCATACGGACGATCACAATTCGCGTAGCGAAGGTTGTAAGCGCGTTTGCCCCAAACTGCATCGCGATATGAAATGGCAATTTCATCGACAACGCCGAATCGGCCAATGCGGTTGGCACAGCCTGTCTGACAAATCATTGCCAATACAATTCCCATCATCAACATTTGACGAACAACTTGGTTTGAAGAAGTTCGGTCGGCGTTTTGCTGGTTTTCAACGCTAACGTTGCGTAACATGATTTCCCCCTGAACAAATTGCCAAAGAAATCAACACGATTTCCATGGACACGGTGTGGGCACGAAGCGCCACGATCCCACCAAGTTCATCGCCCAATAAGCTGTAGCGAATTTAACGAAGATCGTATTTGATCCAGTTTTCAGGAAAAAAAGGATCAATCGGAGGCTCAATGGCATCGATGCAAGCATGTAACTAGTACAAAATCTGATGCAGCACGCGGACGAGAAATTAGAAGCATGCGTTTTTCGCCGTCAAAGCCAAGCCAGTTTCCGCAAATTGCCAAACGAAGTTTAAATATGGACACGTCGAGAATTTTTAAGCCAAGAAGTGCCAATTTTCTTCGTGGCAGCGCATATAGATTGCTCGAATACGTTAACCTAGCGGCACTTTCGCAAAGCGAAAGCCGGGTCGGTAGACTCGAACGCCCTCCCCATTCTCTTCAAGCTGGCTTTACTTAAGTTCCTCCAAACAGCAATGCCATGTTTGCGGTGAACCGCTCGCACGATCAAGGATTTCAATGACGACTGTTCACGATGGATGGATTCATGACGCACGCAAAGTAATGAAAGAAAGTCCCACGGACTTTTTTGAAGTCGATCAAAGAAAATATTGGTTCGACTTAGTTCTTTGCACCGTAATGGCTTACGGTTCTGCAACCTTGTATCTATCTTACCCGCTCGGATCATGGCAGCAGTTGCTGGCATTCCCATTCGCAGTTTTCTGGCTTTATCGCGGCAACTCGATGGTTCACGAAGTCTCGCACTTGGGTAAAAAGCAGTTCACCTCCTTTGGAGCTGCCTGGAACCTGCTGTTGGGGATTCCAACTTTGTTTCCGTCCACGTTTTTTACGACCCATCATCGTGATCATCATTCGGGCCGGCACTACGGAACGACACAAGACCCTGAATACATCGTCAATGTGTTTACCCCGGGCAGTATTAGCAGTACGGTTTTCTACGTATTGCATGTGATGGTCTATCCGATTTTTGTGCTATTTCGATTCTTGTTGGCGCCGATTTCATTTCTGAGACCGAGCTGGCGTGACTTTACTTTGAAGCGACTTTCATCATTCACGTTGAATTGGAAATACGAGCGAAACCTGAGCCGGCTTGATCGAAAAAAGTTCTTGCTCGTCGAAATGCTGTGCTGTGCTCGAGCCTGGATGATTCCGCTGGGACTGATCCTTGGCGTTACGGTTTGGACCAGAATTCCATTGATGTACCTATTGGCAATCACCATTTTGGGATTCAACCAAATGCGATTCTTTGCGGATCATCATTTTGAAAGTCATGGCGAGAAAATGACTTTGGAAGACCATGTTGCGGACTCCTGCAACTACAGCAACAACGATTTCTTGACGTGGCTGTTCTTTCCGTTCACGATTCGCTTCCACGCATTGCATCATCTGTTTCCGACGATTCCTTATCACAACTTGCCAGAAGCTCACCGTCATCTGACGGAAAACCTTCCTGCTGATTCGGTTTACCACTCGCTTGATGAACCAAGTTGGTGGCACACGGCCAAGCAAACGCTAAAGTTCTCAAAGCGAGATAAACCGGTCGTCGCCGTTGATTTGGCGGTTGGTGATGCTGCAGAAGCAGATGGAGCTTTGACAGGTGATGTTGCCGGGATTCCAAAGCCAAAGCATGGCGGAAAACAAAAGCCAGTTTCAACGATGTAGCGGCCAACCTTTGTTGGGCCGAAACCATTAGTCGACTGGGGTCCGGTCGGTTTACACCACTTTGCCGTTTACCAATTTGATGATTTGGTCAGACGATTTCGCCAATCCAGAATCATGAGTCACCATGACGACGGTAAGGTTTCTTTCTTGACGCAGTCGGTGAATGGTTTCCATCACTTCAGCACCGGCTTCTTCGTCCAGGTTTCCTGTCGGTTCGTCGGCCAGCAGGATCGTTGGTTCGGAAATTAAAGCCCTGGCGATCGCGGTCCGCTGCATTTCACCGCCGGACAATTGGCTGGGCTTGTGCGTCAATCGGTGGTCAAGTCCTACCAGCTCCAACAACTCCTTTGCCCGAGCTTTGTACGTGCTGCGGTTTGCCATGTATCGAAACATGCCATCCTGGACCATTCTAGGAACCAAGACGTTTTCCAGCGTCGTTAGTTCGGGAAGCAGGTGATAAAACTGAAAGATCAAGCCAAACTGTTGGTTGCGAAGAGCTTCGCGATGTCGCGGGGGTAGATTGTCAATTCGTTGGTCGTTGAAAGTGATTTGACCATCGTCCGGTGCATCCAAAGTCGCCAACAGGTGTAACAGCGTGCTTTTTCCGGATCCGCTTTGCCCGATGATCGTTGTAAATTGACCTTCGGCGATTTCCAGATCCACACCTTTGAGAACGGGGACTTCCAGTTTCCCCTGGCAATAACTTTTGTACAAATTCTCCGTCGACATAATCGTGCGGCGCACGAGCTTCAAAGGAGATTTTGATTTCGATGTAGACTTGTTGGGCACATCGTTTTCGAATTGGGCGGTGGCTCTGGCGGGTTTACTCATATCGCAATGCCTCTACTGGGTGCAAACGGGCTGCACGTAAAGCCGGTAATACGGCCGCCAACACGGCGATCGTGATTGCACCGGCAGCAACGCCAAGCACCATCCATGGACTGACGATGGTCGGGATCTCTGAGAAATAATAAATCGTTGGGTCGAAAATTTCCTGGCCGGTAAGGGTTTGGACAAAGGCGGCGATTTCATTGATGTAGCGAATGAACAGCAGTCCCAACACGATGCCGGCTCCTGTTCCTACCATCCCCAGTGCCATTCCGTAGCTGAGAAAGATCGACATCACTCCACTGCTTGGAGCGCCAAGTGCTTTCAAGATTCCAATGTCTTTTGTTTTCTCAACAACGATCATGTAAAAGGTTGCCAAAATTCCAAAGCCTGCGACTGCAATGATCATGAACAACAAAATGTTCAAAATCGTCAGCTCCATGTGGACGGCGCTCAGCAAAGGACGTTGAGTGTCTTGCCAGGTTTGAATGTTGCCGTGAAACTGATCCGGAGGGAAATAGGCCAGCAACGTGTCGCGGGCTTTGTCGAGATCAGCACCTTCTTTTAGCTTGATTTGGATGCTGGATACCGTTCCGTTTCCTGTGAGCGGATCTTTCATGCCGCGCAAACTTTGCAATTCACTCAATGGCATGAATGCGAATGACGAATCATATTCGTGCATATTGGATGAATAAAAATCAACCACCGTACACATTTCACTGACCGGTTTTGCATTGGCGCCAACCGAAGTAAACATGACTTGCACATCGTCGCCAGGACGGATCATGTAATAGTCAACGACTTCTTCCTGTTCGGTAATCATCTTCTTCTTGGAAATTGCCAACCCCAAAATGATTCCCGTGTACTGGTCTTTCATTGGGTCAAAGAAGTCTTCCGGATCCGGTTGTTCCCGAAACTGCGCGTGGTCGTCAAACATCTTGATCGTTGCGGTTTCAGACGGGTTGAATGCCGGGAGTTCGGCCGCCATCGCATTGATATCAGGAACTTTATCGGGAAGCGGTTTGAATCCCGAGTCGTTCGAATCTGACGACGTTGCGATTGGTTCTTGATAAGACGCAGTAACGGTGGCCGTCGATTGTTGTGCGGGCTCTTGGTTTGACGCCATTCCTTCATCATAGGATGTCTGCCGGGACAAACTACTTTGGTTGCGTTCTTGCTGAGCCTGTCGTTCTTCGTACAACTGCTTGAGTTGATTTTGATACTCAGTCTTTTCGCGGCGGTAACTCCAGCCAGCGTAGCCAAGTTCTTCAGGGTATCCAGTTTCTTCCAAGGCGAATGAAAAATCAGTTCGCTTGCCCACGTTGGTGAGATAAGGCTCAAAGTCTGTGACTTTCCCGTACGTTGTGTCGTCAATTCCAAGCAATAAGATTCGTTGCGTCGAGGGTCGACCATTGACTTCAAACGTCATCAGAGCTGGAGTGCGGACGACGCAAGTCACTTCGTCGACGTCATCCCCAAGCAAGTTGCGAATCAATTCAACACGTTGGGCAGGATAGTCAATCTCGCCAAGGATGTTGGCCGACATTTCCACGTCGGACAAAATTCCATGCAAGCGGTTTTGCATCTCGTCAACGAAGCCAGACATCACACTATTGACGACGATCAACGTCGCAACTCCCAGAGTCACGCTGACAATCGAGGCTAACGCAATGAACCGTGTCCGCAGATACCGCCATGAAAGCAGTAATTTATACATCGCCAATCCTTTGGCTTAGTTTGTTGTAGCAACTTTAGGAAATCTCCCGGAAGATTAGCGGAATTGGAAAAGTTTAGCGACGCCATTAATTTGAATTCGAGCTCAGCGTCAGAAACCAAAGCATCGTCTTCATGCCAGCATTTTCGACAGCCCCACCTATTCAGCGCGGAGCAAGGGGAACAGGATAATATCGCGAATCGAGGGGCTATTGGTAAGCAGCATCACCAGTCGATCGATACCGATCCCAAGCCCACCCGCGGGCGGCATCCCGTTTCGAAGTGCACGTACAAAGTCGTGGTCCATCTTCGCCATCGATTCCTCTTCATCCATCCCTTCAAGCTGCGTTTCGAACAGCTTTTCTTGTAGATCTGGATCGTTCAGTTCGGTGTAGGCATTCGCCAGCTCCATTCCATGAATGAACAGCTCGAACCTTTCCGCAACTTCCGGGTTGTCCCGCTTTCGTTTCGTCAGCGGACAAATGCTGGCCGGATAGTCGGTCACAAAAATCGGACCGACCAGCGCGTCTTCAACTTTTGCTTCGAAGACTTCACTTTTGACAACATCCGGGTGCTTACCTTCAACGTCCAGCCCAATTTCTTTGGCGACACCGGCCACAGCAGCGGGATCGATTGGGTCGACACCAGTGTGTTCAGCGAACAACTCATCATAAGTTTTGCGTTGGAACGGAGTCGAGAAATCAATTTGCTTGTCACCCCACGGCAAAACGTTTTCAGCGCCGATTGCCTTGATCGCATTGCTGATGACGGATTCGGTAAGATCCATCATCGAATGGTAGTCCCCAAACGCTTGGTAGACTTCGAGCATTGTAAACTCAGGATTGTGTTTCGGTGAAATTCCTTCGTTACGATAAACGCGACCAAGTTCAAACACACGTTCCATTCCGCCGACCATCAAGCGTTTGAGGTGCAGCTCCAAAGCGATCCGCATCACCAACGGCATGTCGAGCGCATTGTGATGAGTATTGAATGGTCGTGCTGCCGCCCCGCCAGCGATTGTATGCAGCGTCGGACCTTCGATTTCGACGAAGTGCTGTTCGAACAAAGTTTCACGAATCGATTGCACGATTTTTGATCGATCCAAAAATCGGTCGCGCACGCCTTCATTGTAAGCCAAATCAACATAGCGTTGTCGTTGGCGAGTTTCCGGATCTTGCAAGCCAACATGTTTCGCCGGTGGCGGCTCGAGGGCTTTGCCGAGAAAGTGAACAGTTTCAGCGTAAATCGAAAGTTCACCTGTATTGGTGTACTTCAATTCGCCATCGACGCCGATTAAATCGCCAAGGTCCAGGCACTTAACCAGTTCCCAATTTTCTTCGCCAACCTTTTTTATGTTGACGAAAAATTGAACTCGTCCGGTCCAGTCTTCCGCGTCAATAAAGTGTGTCTTGCCTGTCTTGCGGTGCAACATGATTCGACCAGCGCCACGAACCGTTGGGCCGGATTGTTTACCGCCCTGCTCTTTCAGCCAGTCACCTAGCTTTTTGTCCCCCAATTCTTCTTTGGACGGAAGCGCGATTTTTGAACCGTCTTCTAAAACACATTGGATCTCGCCAACCAATTCGCGAATGTCGCCCATCATGGTGCGATCATCAAATCGGTGTCCCCACGGATCGTGTCCGAGGGATTCAATTTGTTCCATTTTCTTGCGTCGAGCAGCAAGCGGGCTGAGGTCAGTTTGCGTAGTTTCAGACATGTCTTTGGTAGTCGTAGTGCAATAATTGTGAGCTAAAAGTGTCTACGATTCGAAAGAATCAATCAATGGGCCAAAGACGCTACTGGCCAAAACGTGCAACGATTCGATCTGCGATCCCCGGAACCAATCGGTCCAGCCAAACCAGTGCCTTCCCGCCAAACGTGAGAATGATTTCGTGACGACGTTTCTTGATGGCGCGAATGGTTTTGGCGGCAACTTTCTCAGGAGGCATCGCTCCGCCTTTCTTCCAGTCTTTCTCGGTGTCGTCTGCGATCGCAGAATCGAAGAACTCACTATCGGTTGTGCTGGGACTAACCAGTAGCAATGCAACGCCGTCTTTGGAAAGCTCTGCCCGAATCGAATCACTAAACCCATGAATGGCGAACTTGCTCGCACAATATTCGCTTTTCAATGGAACCGCTCGATGTCCAAGTACACTACTCAAGTTCACAATCACCGACTCGTTTCCCTGCTTCAGCATCGGCAGCGATTCACGAATCAATTCGGCGACCGCAAAAAAGTTAACTTCGAAAATCTGCCGCAGTCGTTCTGGTGTTGCTTCGTCGAATCTTCCCATCGCACCAATGCCGGCATTGTTGATCAAAATATCGAGACCACCAAAGTGTTCGGCCGCTGCTATTAAAGCCTGGCGAGTCGCCGGTTGACTTACATCGCCAACGACCAGTTGGCATTCGGCACCGGTCGATTCGATCACCGACTTTAAGTCCATCAACTTCTGCTCGCGCCGAGCGTTCAAGATCAGACGGCAGCCTTCGTCCGCTAACTGCTTGGCCAGATGCAGCCCAATGCCGCTTGACGCGCCCGTAATGATAACGCGTTTTTGGTGTAAATCTCGCAAGCGACTGCCGTTCAGTTCTGGGTTCGGTTGAATGTGTGGCCGCTTCGACGATGCGCCTTTGTTTCGACAATGCGTCTTTAGTTTGTTTGTGGTGGTGCGGGATCATTGACGTCGACTGGTAATACATGTCCATTAGCCGGCGGCTTGGCTGCTTCGTTCAATTCATCGGATACATCTTCGACTCGATTTTTGGCATCGGTTGAATCAACGGCATCTACCTGATCCGACGTCGTGTCGGATTGTTCATTTGATTGACCTTCAACGATCCAACCCACTGGGTTGTGCGGCGTTACGATTGCGTCGCTGTAGTCGATTCGGCCAAGGTACTTTTGAGGAATCCGACAGTGGATCCGAACGGTATCTTCGTTGTACTGAGTCGAGCGAATCTCGCCTTTGGCAGCGAGGTAAGCCAATAGTTTTCCGTTGCCGACCGACGTCTCAATGTCAACGTCTTGAAACGTTCGGCTCAGTGCATCACCGACAACCGAATGCAAGCGTTCGAACCCTTCGCCTGTATGGGCACTAACGGGAATCGCGTTGGGGTAGCGATTGTAGATTGCCGAAAGCCGGCTTGAATCGCTCATCGAATCGATCTTGTTCAAGACCAGTAGGGTATCCTTTTCTTCGACACCAATCTCTTTGAGCACATCATAAACGGCGACGATCTGGTCGAGCACTTTCGGGTTGCTCGCGTCGGCAACGTGTAGCAGTAAATCGGCTTGTCGAGTTTCTTCCAACGTCGCTTTGAAACTGGCGATCAAGTCGTGGGGCAAGTCGCGAATGAATCCAACTGTGTCACTGAGTAGCACAGGTCCCCATTGAGGCAAATGCCAACGGCGCGTTCTGGTGTCGAGCGTCGCAAACAATTTGTCTTCAGCCAACACGTCCGCTTTGGTCAACGCGTTCATCAAGGTACTCTTGCCGGCGTTGGTATAGCCGACCAGTGAAACGGTCATGGTGCCGCGTCGAGAGCCGACTTGCCTCTCTTTTCTCGCTTCGACTTTTTTCAATTCTGCTTTGAGGTCGTGAATTCGTTTTTCAACCAAGCGGCGGTCAGTCTCCAACTGCTTTTCACCAGGGCCACGCATACCAACACCCATCTTCAGACGAGAGAGGTGAGTCCACATCCGCTTCAGTCGTGGCAACGCGTACTGAAGCTGCGCCAACTCGACTGCCAAACGAGCTTCGTAAGTTCTCGCATTCGTTGCAAAGATGTCGAGAATCAGCTCCGTCCGGTCGAGGACTTTTACCTGAAGCTCAACTTCCAAATTTCGGTTTTGAGCCGGTGACAGGTTGTTATCAAACAGCACAACGTCGGCGGCGTGGAATTCGACCAGCTGTTTCAGTTCTTCGACTTTACCTTTACCCAAAAACGTCGCAGGCGTAGGCTTCTCTTTACGTTGGGTCAGCCCGGCGACAACAATGGCGCCTGCCGTTTCGCCCAAGCCTTGGACTTCATCCAACGGTTCAAAGTCAATCGGGTCATCAGGCATCAACAACCTCGCAACGATTGCGATTTCCTGGTTGACTTGATCTTTCTGTTTGCGATCTTGCACGTTGCGGTCCGTAAGAGTGAGTAATGTCCCAATTTTAACACAATTGCGCAATTTTCGAACGTCAGTGTGTCAGAGAAAGACGCGAAATTTTCCCCAAGGTTCGGAGGGGAGCATAAAGATTGCGTTCAATCTCCAAGGAAATTTTCGGTAAGATTTAAACAGGCCAATGCAACTCGCTTCAAAAAACGATGGTTGCAAATTTCACCTGGTCCAAGTTCTTTAAATGGAATGCAATGATTTCAATTTCAGATGAGCAACTTAATGGTTTGAGTCAGCACCTTAAAGTATCACAAATCATTATTGGGGCTTTGGCAGCCGGGAGTCTTCTGTTTGCGGTGATCGCAACGATCTCGGTTCCTCGTGAGAAAATTCACTGGGATGTTTCAATGGATAATTTGGTCGGCGCGATCGGAGTTGTCTTTGCAGTGGGTGCAATTCTAGCTTGGATTGTTTTGCCATTTTTTATTCACAAGTCAGTTGTGATCTCCGGAGACAGCCCGACAGAAAAGGATGTCTTGCAAGCTCACACTCAAGTTCTGACCGAATCCATTATCCGATCAGCGGTTGTTGAAGGCGCTGCGTTTTTTTGCCTGATCGCGTGGATGATTGAAGGCAGTATTCCTGCGTTGATCGCTGCGTTGATTTGTATCGCTTTTATCGTCGCTTTGATTCCAGCCAGAAACAGACACGCAAGTCGAATGGAAAACCATCTCAGTCGAAGTTAGGCCCCTATTCACAAGTCAGTCGAATGCGAACGTGCTGACGACCCGATTCGATGAGTGATGCCAATCCAGTTATTGCAGGATTTCTACGATCCGATCGAAGCCGGAATTCCGTGCGAATTCGACAAGTGACTGTCCGTCGATTTTGTGCGAGCGAACTGCACCTCGATCGCACAATGCCTGTACGACGTTTTCGCGGCAGAGTTAAACGGCAAGTGCGAGCGGCGTGAATTCTGCCCAGTCCGATTTCGGATTGTCGGAGTACTGAAGGTAGCGGTGCTCGAGCGAATCAGGTTCCTTGTCAAGCACTCGTGCGACGCAGTCAGCGTCGCCAAATCGCGCGGCGTCAAAAATGTCGATTTCGAAACCAAGAAGAAATTCCACGATTTCGGGATGACCGGCCCGGTCGGCATAGGCGATTGGCGTTACGTGATGCGATGGATTGCGATCGCGGGGGGATGCACCATAGTCGACCAAAAGTTTTGCGATATCGAGACTGCCTTGCCAAGCTGCGGCGAAGAGCGCCTGGCCGAAGGGGAATCCAAGCCCAACCATGAACTTTACCGTTTCAATCTTGCCGGCATCAACCGCTTCGCCAAGCTTACCGGTGGCGCTGTTTGTCCATTGCGCGACTTGCTCAGAATCGAATTCGTTTTGCATTTGCGTAACGCGCTTACGGTCGATCGCCATGCAGGCGTTAATGAATTGTTGTCGATCATCCCCCGGGTCGACCGGTGTTGCTCCATATTCTTCGAGTAACTTCAGGACATCTGTGTTGCCTGCGCGAAGCGCCAATTCATAACAAGGTTTGTTCTCGTAAGTGTCGATGCTATTCGGATCGGCATTGTTTTTCAAAAGCAACTCGACCCGATCAAGCATGTTCTTTTTGGCGGCATGACACAGCAGAAAGTCGAGCGTCGTCGTGCCTTCTTTAATCGACCAGTTGACGGGATCGCCCTGCTTCAAACCGTTGTGTATCAGCAACTCCAACCAGTGAGTGCCTCCAGTGAAACAGCTGTTGTACAGTCCTTGTCCATCGTTCGGATTCGCTCCGCGTTCCAGTAGCAACGTGACAATTTCCTGTGCCCGCGCATGGGGCGGGTACCTGGCGGGGCCGCCTTCTCCTTCTCCAATCGCGCCGGTGATACAACTGAAATGACATGTTCCGTGGGTCAGGAAGTACGCATTCGGGTCGGCTTTGTGATCGAGAAGCAGTTTCGCGGTCGCAACAGCATCAGAGAATAGATAGGTTGCGCGCGAATAACAAAGATAGATCAACGGAGGAAACTCGTATGGCCCGCCCTTGCTATTGGCAAGTGACGGATCATCGGTCAAAAATCGCCGGACGCATTCAACATTTCCTGCCGCTGCAGCAGCCCAAATTCCGGTTTCGACGATTTCGGGATGATCGGCCAGCATTCGATTGGCTGATGCGATGTCGGCACGGAAAGGTTGTTCACTGTACGTGAGCGTTGCGGCTTGCAAAAAGAGGTCCGCCGTCGAGAGCTTCTGTTGTTCGATGGATGCACGTAGCTGCGCCCATGTCGCGAACCCAAACTCGCGGGCGATCACGAGCTGACAGTCAGCCAGCTTTGGCTCGGCGGAATCGAAATCCGAATTTGAATCTGGGACAGCGGAATCAGAACCGAATTGCGGATGTGAAGCGGCAATGCGTGAGCAGGTTTCTTTGTCGCCGTTACGCCAACGGCGCAGCAATGTCTTGGCTTGTTTCTTCAGATTTTCCACTGAAGCGTTGGCAGGGAGAGAGCGAGTCATGACGACTTCCTTCCATGGGCGGTAAGCCCGTTTCGCCTTGTGCTCGCATCGTCAGGCCAGAAGAAAGACCGTGATAACATTGTGTTGAGACGCAGGCGGGCTTGGCCCTTTCCGCGAGCTGCCGGCCAATAGTGTTCGGCACGGGGGTGTAATTATTTTTTTGACAGGTTCG
>CAZPBE010000009.1:0-21203 GCA_964584615.1 uncultured Pirellulaceae bacterium
CTAGCTGATCTTCTTAAACACAACGGTCGCCAACGGTGGGTAAGCGATCGCGATTGACCAAGGCCTTCCCTGAGCTTCGACTTCTTCCGCAACCACGACATCAACCCCAACGTTGCTTCCGCCGTAGTATTCACTGTCGCTATTGAAGATGGCTTTGTAGGTCCCAGGCTCTGGAACGCCGATTCGATAATCGTAGTGAACCGAAGGAGTCAGATTGCAGCACGCAATCACAAAGTCATTCGGATCTTTTGCTCGCCGAATATACGAAATCACGCTTGAGTTCGCGTTCATCGAGTCGATCCACTCAAATCCAGTCGCATCAAAATCGACTTGATACAACGCCGGTTCACTCACATAGAGCGCGTTGAGGTCGCTGACCATTTTCTGCAAACCTTTATGCGTGTCCCATTGCAACAAGTCCCACTGCAATCCCGAGTCGATATTCCACTCGTTCCACTGGCCCCATTCGCAACCCATGAACAACAATTTCTTGCCCGGGTGAGTCCACATATACGAGTACAACAATCGCAAGTTTGCAGCCTTCTGCCAAAGATCACCTGGCATTTGGTCCATTAGAGAACCTTTGCCATGCACCACTTCATCATGTGAAAACGGGAGCATGAAGTTTTCAGTGAACGCATAGATCAAACTAAACGTCAATTCATCGTGATGGTACTTCCGATGGATTGGGTCTTTTTGAAAGTAACGAAGTGAATCGTTCATCCAACCCATATTCCATTTGATGCTGAACCCAAGTCCACCGTCATAAGTTGGTCGCGAAACGCCAGCCCATGCCGTCGACTCTTCGGCGATCGACAGCACGCCGGGAAACTCTTCGTGGATCTTGATGTTCAGTCGTTTCATGAACTCGATCGCGCCAAGGTTTTCGCGACCGCCGTCTTTGTTTGGAATCCACTCGCCATCTTCGCGGCTGTAATCGAGATAAAGCATCGACGCGACTGCATCGACGCGCAAACCGTCAATGTGATATTTCTTCAGCCAAAACATCGCGTTGGAAATCAGGAAGTTCGAGACTTCTGTGCGATCGTAGTTAAAAATCAGCGTATCCCAATCCGGGTGTTCACCTTGCCGCGGATCAGAATGCTCAAACAATGCCGTGCCATCAAACTTGGCCAACCCGTGACCATCTTTGGGAAAGTGAGCCGGAACCCAGTCAACAATCACGCCAATATCGTTTTGGTGGCAATAATCAACGAAGTACATAAAGTCTTCCGGAGTGCCGTACCGCGATGTTGGAGCAAAATAGCCAACCGTTTGGTATCCCCAGCTTCCGGTGAACGGATGTTCGGTGATCGGCATCAGTTCAATGTGCGTGAAACCCAGCTCTTTACAATAAGCGACGACTTCATGTGCTGACTCGCGATAGTTCATCCAGCCATTTTCCGCGCCTTCTTTTTTGCGCCAGCTTCCAAGATGAAGTTCATAAACCGAAACGGGTTTTTCAAGCGGGTCGCCTTCGGACCGTCGCTTCAACCAATCGCCATCGTTCCACTGGTGGACTTCGAGATCGGCAACGATCGACGCCGTCTTCGGAGGAACCTCTGCCGCAAATCCAAATGGATCCGTCTTTTCAATTTGCTGTCCCTGGCAATCGGTGACTCGATACTTGTAAATCTCTCCAGCCTTCAGGCCTGGAACAAAAAGCTCCCAGACTCCACTGGGAATTCGCTTTCGCATTGGATGTTGGCGCCCATCCCACGAATTGAAGTCGCCGACGAGACTGATCCCTTTTGCGTTTGGAGCCCAAACTGCAAAATTGACTCCTTTGACTCCGTCAATTTCACGAAAATGGGCACCGAGCCGATTGTAAATTTCGTAATGATTTCCTTCGTTGAAGAGATGCAAATCCAAATCGGAAAGCATCGGCTCAAAAGCGTACGGATCGTGGACTGACATAGTTGTGTCGCCTTGAGTGTATCTAAATTTGTACTTGCCCGATTCGACATCGAACAAAGCTTTGCCGCAAACAACTTCGAAAAGTCCTTGTTGCGACATCAACCGCATCTCTTGAGCGGTTGATTCATTTTTACTGACGATCCACGCCCGATCTGCGTGCGGGAGAAACGCACGCACAGTCGTCATGTCATCAGCATCAGGTCTTTCGTTGCGATTCGGGCCAAGCAAACTACCTGGATCCGAATGTCGACCACCAATAATGCTCTCGAAGTCGTTAGCCTCGTTGGACAAAGAATTCATCGTTGTGGTCCTCTTATTCTAAATCCGTCGCCAACGAATGATAATACGTTGGAAAAGATAGTTGGAAAGTATGTCAGTTTTGGGGAGAAATGTGCAGGAGTTTTGGGGGGTAAAGTCGTCAAACGCTGGTTCTTAGTTGATCGTACAACCAAACGCCTGTGGGAATGACACCGCTTGACTGCGATCCGGGTCGATTTCTACAACGCGTGTTGAACGATGTTGCTTGGACTGGAAGAATTCTCGATCATCAAAAACAGAGGGAGAAGGTAGCGAACGTTCGATCTGATTTGAATCAAAGTTGTATGGAGCGACAGTTTCGTGGTCGTTGAATTCTTCTTCAACAGACGAATAGTCGTTTCCAAAACCAGACTCGACCACTCGCGGCCCACTTCGCCTGCGTCTGAACACAATTCTGCTGTCCGGGTCCACTTCACACTCACCTTCTGTCAGAGACGCAGGATCTGAAAGTTCAGTCAACCCGTCATTTTTCGACCCGCCTTCTTTTGCCTCAGCCGATTCATTGCCGAGTTGACTTGGGTACGATGCGCCCCATTGCCAGATTCGGCATTCGATGGCATGGAACTGCATGGCTTGCTCAATGCGTTTCCACAAGTCCGCATGCTTAACAGGAGTCAACACGCCGAATGACTCCCAACGCCAATCGTTTTCTTTCCACTGGCTGAATCCATGGCGAATTCTTCGACCCACGTACTTGCTGGCCGTGATAAGTGTGACCTTGGATGGCTGCTCGAGCGCTTCGAGCCCGCGGACGATCGCCAACAGCTCTAGCCGCTCCCCCCTGACATCAGGCTCGCGTTCGGACACCTCGACGCGATCTTCGCCGTCCATTTGCTCAAGCACAAACCGCCAACGACTTCCCTCGTTGGGTTCGGTAGCGCGAACATTGGCTTCGGTTAATAATAGATAATGGGGAGCGGTAATTTTCATAGCGACAGCCTGACAGGAGCAATTCAGGTGCGTGGTTTTCGATGACCATCCGTGTCGCCGTTAGCCTTCCGTTGTTTTCAACAACAAAGATCTCCTGATCGATGTTGCATAAAAATCGTATCGGCAGGCTTTATGCAAAAGAAAAAGTCTAACTGGAAGAATTTCCTTAACTGATCCGCAAGGTCGAATTACAAACCAAAGAATTGATTCAACCGGAACTTGATCGCTATCGACTACTGACTTATGAAAACTTCATACGGTCGGTGGTCACTGGTCGTCTCGTCGTCGGGAAAATCGCCGTCTCGAACAATGATTTTGCAGCTGACGGTCCATTCTTTCGCCGGACCAGCGACAAAAGCAAAATCAAGCATGCTCCCTGGATAGTCGTCTAATCCATCAGGTTCTCGTGGATCGTCGTACCAATTGGTGTCAATCCACTCAATTGGCTTAACCCATTTCCAAACATTGTCGCGCATCATGATCTTGAAGGCATCATTTCCATTTTCGTCTTCAAAGACATAGTCCAAGTTGTAATCGCCCAACGCCACAACTGGTAACGTTTGGTCCCTCGCCCACTCAACCAGTTTCGCTGCTTGTTCTTGACGAATTTCAGCCTTGCCACGAGCTAGATGATTCACCATCACCAAAAATTCAGTCCCCGCTAATCGCTCTTTGAGATGTGCGACCAGCGGAGCACGGTAACGGCCCTGGACGTTAATTTCGTCCAAGTTAAATTCACGCAGTAACTCGAACCGCTCATCGTCATACACAATCATCATCCGGTCATTGTTTCCGGACTTGGAAAAAGCGTATCGGTATTTCTCGCCTACAGACTTACGATACAGCTCAAACGATCCAGGCAAGACTTCCGTCAGCGCGTACACGTCGTAATCGTTCATCTCGGTAAGCTGTTCGCCGATAATTTTGGGGTCACTACCTTCGGACTCAACATTCCACGAAAACATCGTGAGGGCAAGGATACTGGCTACGTCGGTATTGGGCGAAGAGCCACCGTTTGACGATTCGGCATTCTGATCTGAATCGGTTTCCGCAAGTGGAACATCAACGACAGCTGGCTTGTCTCCACAACCGACCACCAAAGGCCAGCCGCAAACGAATACTGCCAACAACACGTATCCAAAAATATTTCGCATGGTCATCTATTCTTCAAAATCAGAAAACGAACAGGGCGGCTTTCCACCCCATACACTTCATTCTACAGGACGGTCGGAAGATTGAGTATCGGGAGAGACATGCTTCCCCCGACGTCGAGCTAACAGAATCATTCGATCAACTACTGCACTTGACCGTCTTCCTCTTTTTCCCCAGCCGTCCAGAATCGACGATCTTCTTAATGTAGTCCGGAGCAAAAGGAACTTTACACGAAGTATCACCGACGTTGACTTCCACTTTGCCAACTTTCTTAGCCGTTGCCGTCGCTTTTTTAGAAAGGCCCTTCATATAGCCTCCCACTCCAATCACGAAACCGTTCATCGTGTAACGAACTCGATTTGGCGCAGAGTGAATGTCCTTTTCAATTTGTTTCAGCAAACCTTCGATCTCTTTTTTGTCCAACTCGCTGTCGTCGGACATTGCAATGACGCCGCTGTACGTACACCAGCCACAGGCGGCTACGTGTTCTTTTCTTGACTTCATCCACTTTAGAGCAAGTGACTTAGCATCTTTGTTTTCGCAGGCGACTCCGGGCACCGCGTGTTCCGAAACGTAATACCAAGTCGCGGCCTTTGCCCACTTATCCAACTGAGCTTTTTTCATCAACGACCCATCGGCGACCATTCCCGCGAGATACATCGCGTCAGAATTGCCGGTTTCATACAGCTCCATTGCCATTTCTTGATTGCCTTTTATCTTTTTGGCAACCGTTTTTAAATTCGCGACCGAGACACCGAACATGTCCTCCGGCGCACCATGCTTGGCATAAATTTTTCGCGTCTGTGCTGAGCCAAGTTTCTTCAACGCTGCCATCACGGCCGAAACAGTTTTCATCTCATATCTCCAAATCCATATTCAGGAATGTAATTGGTTATTAGGTGGGCGAAGATTCGTGGCGCCGATTTAGCTGATACTCAGCGCCAAACCAACTCACACACTCAAGACAATCTTGCCAAATTGGGGCGATGACTTCAACAACTCAATCGCTTCATTGGTCTCTTTAAGCGGTAGAACCTGGTCAACAATTGGAACGACACGATGGGCGACAACAAAGTCAAGCATTTCCTGAAAGTCTCTGGGAGAGCCCATTGTTGACCCGAGAAGACTCAACTGTTTCCAAAAGACCTTGAACATGTCGAGCTGTTCAGGCGGACCGGTCGTTGCTCCGTAATTTACAATCCGCCCACCAAAGGCAGCGGCTTCGATAAGGTTTCCATATCCTCGCCCCGCCGCACTATCCAAAATCAGATTCACACCGCCGGTTGAACGATTGAGTTCTTTCACCCATCCATCCACTTGATAGTTGAATCCGCCTTGGGCACCCAACTCAACTGCCCTTTTGATTTTCTCATCACTTGACGACGTGACAAAGACTTTCGCTCCGGATGCAACGGCCATGGTTAACGCGATCGACGCCACGCCACCACCGACTCCAGAGATCACTACTGTCTCACCCTCTTTCAATAATCCCTTTGTGAACAAAGCACGAAATGCGGTCACGCCAGCCAACGGCAATGCAGCCGCTTGCTCCCAGTTCAAGTGATCCGGTTTCGCGAACAACTGCGTTGCAGGCACGATGACTTCCTCGGCAAACGTTCCATCATCAGGCAAACCCAGAATCTTGAAGTCCTGGCTTTGAGCAACATCGTTTTCGCCCCAGTCGACCCCTGGATTGATCACCACTTCCTGATCAATCCAATGTTCGTCGGAACTTGTTCCACAAGCCGTAACCACACCGGCTCCGTCAGAACCGAGCACAACTGGCGGCTCGATGCCTGGATACATTCCTCGGGTAATCCAGAAATCTCGACGGTTCGCGGCCGCTGCATGAAGCCGAACGACCGCTTCTCCCGCCCCCGGTTTTAGCGGTTCACGGTCAGAAATCACCAATGGAGATTTGACTTGAGTCAACGTAACGCACTTCATTTGATACCCATTTTTGACTGTGTTGATTTTTATAAACATAGAACACATCAAGGGAAGTTGACATGTCTAGAAAACGCCACGCCCGACTCGATCGTTGTCAATTTACTACATAAAAACACGAGGAAAACCCCGTATCTAGCTCGTATTTTGACATAGGTTTGATACGTAAGCACTGACCCGTGCAAAACACATATCAACCATCGTTTTTACACAGAAATCCCATGAAAACTCGCCCACTAAACTACACAAGCCTTGAGCCAAGAGTCGTGCTCGCCGCAAACCCAATCATTTCTCTCGATGCCGGCCTTTTGTCAATCGAAGGAACCGACAACCGCGACGTCGTTTTCATCCAGCAAGACGGCTCGGATATCTATGTTAGCTACCAAGAAAACTCTGCATACCAAACTCAAAAGTTTGATGGATCGTTGATCGAGGAAGCTTTGTTTTCTGGCCGAGACGGCGATGACTATTTCCGCAACATGACCAACATCGAAGTTACCGCCTATGGTAACGAAGGTAACGACGTCTTGATTGGCGGATACAGTGACGATGTTCTCAAAGGTGGTGACGGCCACGACACACTCGCTGGTGGAATAGGCGACGATAGTCTTCACGGAGACTGGGGCAATGACCGGCTAATTGGCAACAATGGAAATGATAGTCTCTACGGCTGGTACGGCGACGACGTGTTGGACGGCGGCAACGGCGACGACTACGTTTCTGGATACGTTGGCGATGATACACTTCGCGGAGGCAGCGGCGACGACGTTCTCAAAGGACATGAAGGAAATGACTTTTTAGCCGGACACGATGGAGAAGATAAGCTCTATGGATGGACTGGTAACGACAAACTATACGGTGGCGGCGACGATGACTATCTGTCGGGCTACCACGGTGATGATCTGCTGTGGGGCGGTGACGGCGACGACACCTTGAAAGGCCACGAAGGAGAGGACGTCCTTCTCGGCAGCAACGGAAACGACAGCCTTTACGGATGGCTTGGCAACGATCGCATGTACGGTGGTGATGGACAAGATTACCTATCAGGATACCATGGCGACGATGTAATCGTTGGCGGAAACGGCGACGACATCCTCAAAGGACATGAAGGAAACGATCGCATGTACGGCATCGGTGGCTCGAACAAAATGTACGGCTGGGAAGGCGACGACGTAATGCGTGGCGGAACCGGTAACGACGAAATGTGGGGCGGAGCTGGCGACGATATCATGAGTGGCTACCTCGGTGACGACATCCTCCATGGCGACATGGGCAATGATTGGTTGCACGGTCACGAAGGCGATGACGTCCTCATTGGATACTATGGCAACGATCGTCTCATCGGGTCTAACGGCTGCGACATGCTTTGTGCAGGATTCGGAACCGACACGTATGTGAACATCGAATCACATGATTCTGGATACGACCCTGATCAAGAAATGACGAGCGAAGGTGTTAGCCGAGAAGACCGGCGAATCTCAACCACCGAATACAACGCATTGGTTGAGAACTACAATGCACTCTTGGCTTTGGCTCATGAAGCATCACAAGTCGAATAGAACTTGCGACGACAACATTGTTCTAAACAAAAACTGATCTGTCGATTCACGACCCACAGCCTTGAATCGAAAAGACTCGATTTTCTGCTCGCCACACTCAAAGTGGCGGGCAGTTTTTTTGCGCTATTCGAAACGTCGGACTCGCAAACCAAAACGGTTAACCTCACTCAATCAACCTTCATTGCGCGGGTCGCCAGATACGGCTGCAGATATTTGGACAACGGGTCTTCCGACCAACTATCTTCGAACATGTCGACCAGTTGAAAGCCGGCTCGCAACTGCCCTCCAATTTGCGCGGAGAACGTGTGCCCAAACATCAACGGCTCACTCTTTTCAGCCAACGCTTTCAACTCTTTTCTGGTCAGTTGATCTTGATCTGCATAAGGCAGTGAATGCCTCACCACCAACTCACCTTCTTCAAATTTGAACGGATCGAACAAGAAGACGTACGGCGTACAAAACCCAGCAATCAGCGAACCTCCACTTTTAAGGATCCGGTAACAACCAGTCCAGACCGTCTCAATATCTGGCGTGAAACAATTGGAGCAAGGATGCACGATCAGATCGAATTGCCGATTGCGAAAACAATCGAGCTGGCTCATCAAGCCTTGCACTACATGAATCGTCAGGCCTTCCCTTTCAGCGACTTCTTGGTCTCGGGCAAGCTGCAAACCGCTAAGGTCCAACGTCGTTACGTTAGCGCCAGCGGCAGCCAGCAAAGGAGCCTGCTGCCCACCGCCGCCGCACAAACAGAGCACGCTTTTCCCGGCGACATTTCCCAGCCAATCCGAAGGGACAAGTTTCGTCGGTGTCAAAACAATCTTGACTTCACCGCCACGAGCAACCGCAACGTCTTCCTTGGAAACGGGAATCGTCCATTGGCTGCCAGATCGAACCTGGCTGTCCCAAGCTTCACGGTTGTGTTTGAAAATTTTCTTCGTCATAACGATCAGTAAAACTAAAGCTCACAGGACGCATTCAGTTCGCCCGTTACAACTTGCTGACAACGCCACTAATTGTAAAGCAAAACATAAGCATTCAGAGTCGCCGCGACCAGTAGCCACGTTCCGTAAGGCGCAAGAAGAAGGGTCGAGTTTCCCAAGTGATTTCTAAATTTGGCACCGATCAAAAAGACCACCACGATCAAAAGCAACATGACTACCAGAGATGGCAAGACATAGTGAAATCGGAAGAACGTCGGGTTCCAAGCCACATTCAAAATGAACTGAACCGCAAAGATGGGTATTACTTTCTGCCAATCAACCTTCTCCGTCAAAAGCGACATATAGATTGAAAAACAGATCATGATCCCCGTCCACGCAACGCCAAAAAACCATCCAGGCGGCGTCCAAGGTGCAATATTTAGACCGAGGTACCATTCTGAAAACGGCCCGTCGCCTTGCAATAGGTTCCCCACATAAAGCGCACCAAAATTCAACACAAGAAAGACAACTAGGCGGACCCAAAAATTATTCATGTCGAAGTCTCATTTGAGCAAGTTTGGTTTTCAGCGGTACGACGCAATTCAGTTTGAATACTGTCTGTTCTAAACTCTCGCCACCTTCGCGTCTGACAACTTCAAATACCGGTCACATGACTCAGCCGCCTGTCGCCCTTCTTTGATCGCCCACACGACCAAGCTTTGCCCTCGTCGGCAATCACCTGCCGCAAATACGCCATCGACATTGGTCGCGTAGCCTGATTCGTCGGCGACGAAATTACTTCGGCGGTCGCTTTCGACTCCGAATTGTTCACCCAACGGCTGTTCCGGACCGAGAAAACCCAATGCCAAAAAGACAAGGTTCGCCGGAATAAATTCTTCTGTTCCTTCGATTCGTGAAAACGGAGCCACTCCTTTGCGCTCACGAGTCCAATCAACTTTGCAAGTTCGCAATCCTTGCAAAACAAATTCTTTATCGGTAACAAACTCTACCGTTTCGATTGCAAACTCACGAGGATCGCTACCGAACTTCGCTTTGGCTTCCGCGTGACCATAGTCGGTGCGGAAAACCATGGGCCATTGCGGCCACGGATTATCGTCGGCTCGTTCATCCGGTAGACGCGTCACGATTTCCAGGTTGACGACGCTCTTACACCCTTGTCGGATCGCAGTACCTACACAGTCGGTTCCCGTATCGCCGCCGCCAATGACAACGACGTCTTTGTCTTTCGCATCGATTTTGGTCGGCTTGTTTCCGCCAAGCAAACTACTCGTTGACCCATGGAGATACTCCATCGCAAAGTGGATCCCATGAGTAGATCGACCCGGGATCTTCAAGTCGCGTGGTTGAGTCGCACCAACGCACAAAATGACGGAATCGAACTGTGACTTTAACTCATCCGCACTGATGTCTTGACCGATATTGACACTCGTCTTGAAAGTAATCCCTTCTTCGGCCAACAAGTTTACCCGCCGCTCGACGATCGACTTGTCCAGTTTCATATTTGGGATACCGTACATCAGCAAGCCACCGACGCGGTCATGTCTTTCGAAAACCGTCACCAAATGGCCGGCTTGATTTAGATCATCGGCAGCGGCCAAGCCAGCCGGTCCTGATCCAACGACGGCAACCGTCTTTCCAGATCGGTGCTCGACCAAGCGAGGTTTTACCCAGCCATTCTTGAATCCGCGATCAACGATCGAGCGCTCGATGCTTTTGATCGTTACCGGTGGTTCGTTGATTCCCAAAACGCAAGAGCCTTCGCATGGCGCCGGACAAACGCGTCCTGTGAACTCGGGAAAGTTATTGGTGTGATGTAACCGGTCAAGCGCCTCTTCCCATTTGCCTTGATAAATCAGGTGGTTCCATTCAGGAATCAGATTATTCAATGGGCAGCCGGCGGCCATCCGATTGATAATTTTCCCCGTATGACAAAACGGAACTCCGCAATCCATGCACCGTGCGCCTTGGGTTTGCAAATCTTTATCGTTGATCTGGACAAGAAACTCATTCCAATCGCCGACCCGTTCTTGCGGTGGTCGGTATTCGGCGTCTTGCCGATCGAATTCCATAAATCCGGTTGGTTTACCCATGATTGACGTTCTATTTTTGGTGTGGTGTGTGATCAAAGTCGCCGCCAGTGGTGGCTGATGACAACGTTACGTCAGCTAAGCTCGAGCGATTGCTGCCCGTTCTTGCAAAATCTCCCGGTAACGGATGGGAATGACTTTTTTGAACTGGTGCAGGCTCTTGGACCAATCGTCGAGGATGCGTTTGGCTGCCGCAGAATCGGTGTATCGCAAATGCGATTCCAGCATCGTCTTTAACTCCGCGATGTCTTCCGGTTTTTCCATCGTTTCCAAATCGACCATTTCAAAATTGATCTTCTGTAGCAACGCATCGTCCGGATCGTGCACGAATGCTACGCCTCCCGACATGCCGGCCGCAAAATTTCGTCCGGTCGAGCCGAGAATCACAACTCGCCCACCGGTCATGTATTCACATCCGTGGTCTCCGATTCCTTCAACGACAGCTCGAGCTCCCGAGTTTCGAACCGCGAAACGTTCGGCAGCGATTCCGCGAAAGTAAGCTTCGCCTTCCGTCGCACCGTACAACGCGACGTTACCGATAAGAATATTTTCTTCCGCTACAAAGCCAGCCGATTGCGGCGGTCGAACGACAATGCGTCCGCCCGAGAGCCCTTTGCCAACGTAGTCATTCGCGTCGCCATCGACCGTGATCGAAATCCCGCTCGCCAAAAACGCTCCGAGGCTCTGACCGGCTGAGCCATTGAGAAAAATTTCAATCGTGTCAGCGGGAAGTCCGCCAGGACCATGTTGACGAACGACGTGGTGACTGAGAATTGTTCCCGTAGCCCGGTCTGTGTTTTTGATCGGCATTCGAATCTCGACCTTGGACTTCCCTTCGATCGCTGACGCCGCTTGCTCAACAAATCTCCAATCAATCACTTCGTCCAACTGATGATCTTGGTCTATCGTACAAAAGACTTCGACGTCTTCGTAAAATCCTTTTGCCGGAGCAAGCAGTTTCGAAAGATCGATCCCTTGAGCTTTCCAATGATCGACAGCTTGCCGAACGTCCAATGCGTCGACTCGACCAACCATTTCATTGATCGTTCGGAAACCAAGCTCGGCCATGATCTGTCGAGCTTCTTCGGCGACCATGAACAGATAATTGACAACATGCTCTGGCTTGCCTTTGAACTTTTTGCGCAATTCTGGGTCTTGAGTCGCGATGCCAACCGGGCAAGTGTTCAAGTGACACTTCCGCATCATGATGCATCCCAATGTAATTAAAGGCGCCGTTGCAAAGCCAAACTCTTCCGCACCCAACAAAGTCGCGATGACAATGTCGCGACCCGTTTTCAATTGACCATCGGTTTGCAATCGGACACGACTACGAAGATCGTTCATAACCAACGTCTGATGCGTATCGGCAATCCCAAGCTCCCAAGGCATGCCCGCGTGCTTGATGCTTGTAATCGGAGAGGCGCCTGTGCCGCCACCGGTTCCCGAAATCAAGATATTATCCGCATGAGCTTTCGCGACGCCCGCGGCGATGGTGCCGACACCAACTTCAGAGACCAGTTTCACGCTGATCCGCGCCGAAGGGTTGCTGTTTTTCAGATCGAAAATTAGCTGAGCCAAATCTTCGATCGAATAGATATCATGATGAGGCGGTGGGCTAATGAGCGTCACACCTGGAGTTGACCTTCGGGTGTTGGCAATCACATCATCGACTTTATGGCCGGGAAGTTCGCCTCCCTCGCCAGGCTTCGCACCTTGAGCCATTTTGATTTGAATCTCATCCGCGTTGGACAAGTAATAAGCCGTTACTCCGAATCGACCCGAGGCAACTTGCTTAATCGCCGAACGACGTGAATCGCCATTGGGTGAAGGAGTGAATCGCGCGTAGTCTTCGCCTCCCTCACCCGTGTTACTTTTTCCGCCCAACCGGTTCATCGCGACCGCCAACGTTTCGTGAGACTCGGCAGAGATTGAGCCAAAACTCATCGCACCAGTACAAAATCTTTTGACGATTTCTTTCGCCGGTTCGACTTCGTCAATCGAAATTGGTTTTCGATCATCCGGGTTTTCACTGAAAGTCAACAAGCCGCGCAAATGACACTCTCGCGCCGTTTGTTCGTTAACACTTTCTGAAAACCGCTTGTAAGCGTTAACGTCACCACTGCGCGCCGCCAGTTGAATATCGGCAATGTTCAGCGGTGTCCATGCGTGCTTCTCTCCACCGTCTCGCCAATGGATTGTCCCTGCCGTTTCAAGTTCAACGATCGGCAGTGCTCCATCTTTTACGTAACCAAGCTTGTGACGACGAATGGCCTCCCGTGCCAATACGTCAAACCCGACACCGCTAATGCGGCTGGCAGTGCCCGGAAATGCGTTTTCAATGACTTCTTCGTTAAGCCCGATGGCTTCGAAAATTCTGGCTCCTTTGTAACTCGCGAGCGTTGAGATTCCCATTTTCGCGAGAACTTTCAACATCCCTTTCAAAACAGCTTTGCGATAGTTGGCAACGCATTGATCAGCCGTCATATCCGATTCAGGATTCTTCGCGTGGTGATCAATAATGGCTTCGAGTGCCAAATAAGGATGAATGCCGTCGGCGCCGAATCCGGTCAGCAAACAGTGGTGGTGAACTTCGCGAGCTTCGCCCGTTTCTACAATCAGCCCGATTCTTGTCCGCATCTCTTTGGCAATCAAATGATGATGCACGGCGCTTGTTGCCAACAAAGCGCTCAGCGGAATCCGCGTCGCCGAAATATTCCGGTCACTCAAAACGATGAACGCACAACCGTCGTCGATGGCTTGAACTGATTCGCTACGTACGCGATCAATAGCAGCAAGAAACCCGTTTTCGCCATCGCTCGCGTCGAAAGTAATATCGATCATTCGCGTCGTCCAATCGCGGAAGTTCAACTCGCGCAGCTTGGCGATTTGATCAAAATCGAGAATCGGATTGTGCAGCACTAACCGCTTGCCCTGCTCTTCTTTGGAGTCGAGCAAGTTTCCTTCGGGACCAATGAAACATTCCACCGACATCACAATCTCTTCGCGAATCGAATCGATCGGTGGGTTGGTAACCTGCGCGAAGAGCTGCGTAAAGTAATCGTACAGCAAACGCGGTTTATCGCTCAAACAGGCTAGCGCCATGTCATTGCCCATGGAACCGATTGGATCCTTCTTCACCTGCAGCATCGGCAACAACATAAAATCCATTGTCTCGTTTGAATAACCGAATGCTCGCATTTGCGCCAGACGGTCAGATGATTCAAGACCTGGAAGAATCGACGCATCAGGAAAATCAGCAAACGTGATTCGCTGATTTGACATCCAATGGCCATACGGACGTTGATTTGCGATTCGATTCTTCAGCTCATCATCGGCCACGATTCGCTTATTCTCGAAGTCAACCAGGAACATCTTGCCCGGTTCCAACCGCCCTTTTCGCACGACCTCCGCGGGATCGATATCAGCCACACCTACTTCGCTCGCCATGATGACGCGATTGTCTTTCGTCACGCAGTAACGACTTGGCCGCAAGCCGTTTCGATCAAGCACAGCACCAATCATCTGGCCATCGGTAAACGAGATCGAAGCAGGCCCGTCCCAAGGTTCTTGCAAACAAGCATGGTACTCGTAAAAGGCTCGTTTGTTCTCTGGCATGTTTTGATGGTTACGCCACGCCTCGGGGATCATCATCATGACAACCTCGGGCAACTCACGACCACTCATCATCATCATTTCCATTGCGTTATCGAATTCTGCTGAATCGCTTCCCGAACCTTCAATCACTGGCAACAGATTTTTTAGCTCATCACCGAACGTGGATGATTCCATCAATCCTTGTCGCGCTGTGATCCAATTCCGGTTTCCGCGAAGTGTATTGATCTCGCCGTTGTGGGCCATCCAACGCAATGGTTGGGCGCGCGACCAAGCCGGCAAAGTATTCGTAGCGAATCGCGAGTGAACCATCGCCAAGTGGCTTTGAAAGTCTTCGGCTTGCAAATCGCGATAGTAAAGGGGCAACTGAGCTGTTGAAAGCATGCCCTTGTAAATGATCACACGCGAAGAAAGCGAGCAGACGTAGAACATGTCTTGCGAATCGAAATCTGCCTCGGCGACTTCAATCGTGGCTGATTTTCGAATCAGATAAAGCTTTCGTTCGAAATCGCTTTGTGATAACCCGTCTGCCGAACCGATAAAGGCTTGTAAAATTTTTGGCTCGCCGCGCAACGCGGTCGCCCCGATATTGGCTTCGCGAGCGTCACACGGGACCTCGCGCCAACCGACCCACTTTTGCCCGTATCGCAGGACGGTTCGTTCCAGTAGCTTTTTCGCGCGCTCACGGGCAGCCTCTTCTGTCGGCAAGAATACATTGCCAACGCCAATGTGCTCGGAATCAATCTCGAAATAGTTGAGTTCGGCAACTCGGCGAATAAATTCAGCCGGCATCCCGACGAGAATTCCGGCACCGTCTCCGGTCTCTTCTTCACAGCCACAAGCGCCGCGATGCTCCATGCGCGCCAGAATATCGCATGCCAGAGAAACGATTCCGCGAGAGGGGGTGCCGTCGACTTGTGCGACAAAGCCAACTCCACAGCTGTCGTGCTCGAATTCCGGTTCGTAAAGCGTGTTCTCAATCGCGTGGCGTAGATGGTGGTTGCTCAATCTGGACTCCTAACCATAAAAGATGACCTGGCGAGTCGTGCGCGGCACCTGAGTTCCATTTCAAGGCTAACGCCGCAATCAAGTCATAATCCCTGGCCGAATTTTTCGCAAACTGAAGAAACCACTACGGGAACGTGAATTCCGTTAAGTGAACTTAAGGGGAATTCTCGGAAAACTTTTTTTCGATTGCCAATGCACGTAAGCCTGTTGGTTGTAAATCAATACAATCAACTTGAAATCAATTTCAAAATTTTGGAGGTAGTCATGACGCCACGAGCATTGATAAAGCTGTTTGGAGCCACCGAGTTGTTTGAATCGACAAATCCAATTCAATTTCTGCTCCTCAACACAGTCGCCATTTTCGCGCTGGCCTCATTGTCAGTTGCGGTCTGGACACCATCCATGACCGCGGCATTCAATACGCCTTCCATTCAAGAGACTGAGGCCCAAGCAGAACTCGACGAAGCAAAACAAATTGAAGAAGTTCTGGCTAAGCAAACCAAGTTTTGGAATGAGCACAACATTGAAGGTTTCATGGAAACGTATTGGAAGTCGGACAAGATGACTTTTAGTGGCGGTGGAAAAACGCGACGCGGCTGGCAAGCGACTTTGGACAGTTACAAGAAAAGTTATCCCGGCGAGAAAATGGGAAAACTTCACTTCGATGGCCTCGAGGTTGAACTACTTTCAAACGAAGCAGCTTTTGTGCTCGGGTATTGGCACTTGGAAATGGATGGTGAAAAGAAGGATGGAAACTTCACGCTGGTTTTGAAGAAGCTGGAAGGCGATTGGAAAATTGTCCATGACCATTCATCAACGGATGAGCCTGATGAAGAGAAAACAGAAAGCACTACAGGCGAGTGACATAAACCAGCCGAGTCACTAAAACCAGAAGTCGCCCCAAGTGCAGGGCGGCTGCTCGGGGAGTGTAGGCTTCGGATTAGTCATCCTTGCTTCGAGAATTCGAATCTCTTCATCCAATGAAACAAGTAGATTCCGATACGTTTTGTTGCTTTGCATTTCGGGCTTGCTATTGGCATTCAATTCGAACAGTTGCTTGATCTGAACCAATTGACGCGCGGCAAGTGAAACGATTCGGTCCAATTCAATTTGCACCGCATCATCATCTCGATCCCGAGTGGACCAAAGATTTTTTCGGCACAACATGATGACCGTTGCGGCGGCAGCCCGAATCTCGTGAGGATGTTTCTTTGTCTCTAATCGAAGCGTTCCCTCGACTAAACGGCAAAGCTCGCGAACTGCCGTGGAATTTTGCGCCCACTCGATTGCATCGGGGTCGTCCCATGGAGTTTTTGACATAAACGTTCCCGCAAAATTCTAAGTCCAGTATCGTCCCCAAGCTTTGGGTGCTTCAAGTTTCGTCTTGCGATTGGACATCCCGATACGACGTCGCATCAATCCCAATTCCTCTTCGAGGGCCTCCGACAAAGATCCTTGAGAACGATGCTGCTCCAGCGTCAACGGTTTGGAGCTTGCATTCGTTTGTTGCTGGCTACCGGCAGTCGCAGCCTTTCGAATGACAGTTCGAAACAAACTCTGGCGATGGTCAGGCCAAATCCCCTCGCGGCCAAGCATGATCATCAGAGATAAAAACAATCGCGTTTCGCCACGCGACAACTCAGCGTCCGGCTTTTCCAACGCGTCTTCAATCAACAATGGAAGATGTGTCTTTTCCAACAACTCCGCGAACCACTGTTTAGCCTTTGGATGGGTCCAAGGCGAATAGTCATTTGATACCTGTTTTGAGCCCGAATCGGTCATGGTCGCGCCCGCCATTCTTCATGACAATTGCTGCATGATTGCGACATCAGGTTTGCGTACTTCGAAGCCTTTTCAAAATCGTTCGTCTTGACCGCTTCGACCGTTTCCCTCGCAGCGGCACCCATCGATTTACAAAACTCAACGTAACCATCATCGTCTGCGTCGCTCATCCCTTCCTTGGCGATCACTTCCGCAATCGCAGCTACCCATTCGGCTTCGTGCAAGATCTTGTCGACGTTTGATTCGAAGACCGATTGATTGGCCGTCCATTCTTTGAGCTGATTGTCTGAAACTTCCAAACGAACCATCGCTGGCGAACGATCGATTACATCTGACCAATCAACAGTGTCGGAAGGCTTTTCGATTTCTCCGAATGATTCGCCACGCACGAGATCCGTCAGTTCGAACTTTCGCGAGTTGCAATATGCATAGGATTGGTCGGTACTCGAGCGACTGCTAACCGTTGCCCGCTGAACCGCCGCAAAAGCATTGGCCGAACTGTCTTTCCAGCGAACGTCCGCGTCAAAGTCCTGGATCAGCGCAAAACAAAGTGCCAATTCAGAAAACGTTTGATTGACGTCGATGTAGCTTGTTTTGAATTTGACGGGCGTCGTCAAGTCAACATTAAGCTTCTGGACTAACGACTTTACTTCGTCTTCAATCGTGACCGCCGAAACATATTCCGACCAAGCAAATTTTCTGTTTGCATCTGCGGAACTACTATTGGCATCGTTGCCCGCCAACTCTATCGGCGCTTCCAAAGCCGCGGGGCGTTCGCCGATCAGCGCTTCGTTGATATCGGCAAAGTACAAACTTTGCCAATCCGCATCGGTAAACGTTGGGCGATTGACCCGTGTAACTTTGCGGACTTTCCGCTCCTGCCCAATGGCGACAACGCCCGCGACTCCAATGACGGAAATCAGGCAGCCAACAAATATGGCTCCAATCAGAGGGCGTTTGATCATGCGCAAGTGAGACAACATTCAACTCCGAAAAGGTTTCTTAAATTATGAATCGAATGAGGCGCCAATTCAACCAATGCGCATACGAGATCTCTTTTCAAAACCGTTAATAGAGTTTGCAGATGACACAATTTGAGAAAGCGCATTGGAACGTTCGAGCAAATTTGGTCTTGGTTGGCTGGCACAGTCTCGATGGGTTTCTTGACCAATCCGATTGGCGAACACCTCAAAACGCTATCAAAACGGCGTTTTGTGATATCTTGGAGCCATGAAATTGGGTTCAGAATTCTAGATATAACGGCGCTCAAGATTCAGAACGAGGTTAAAATCGTTTTCTTTCCAGCAAATGGATTAAGTAGGCCGATAAATAAGTAGAGGACATTTCAAAACCTAAAATCGTGCGATCATCGTAGTGGGATTCGCCAGAATTCCCTTTGTTTTGAAAGCGAGCTGGGACTTCTGGCGAAGTCCACTACAGGTTTTGAAATACCCTCTAGACGTTTTAACGTGAACCGACGTCGCATCGAAGTGCTTGGTAAATCAATATGAAACGAGAAACACGCAGTAGTGACTGGCCGTTATCGCCTTCTCCTGGTCAGGCTGTATCTAAATTTTCTCGTTTCAAATTTGTCCAAGCCACACAACTAGTCAACATTTCAACTTGTTCATTCTTTTTACTGCTGGCCGTCTTGTTGGTCAGCCATGAAACACCTCAACAAGTCCGTGGGCAAGAATTGCAGGACGTCGGCGACACCGTCCAGATATTGAGAGACATTGAAGCTCGCGTTTTAAATGTCGTTGAACAGAATTCAGCCGCGGTTGTCGGAATCTCCGATGGCGTTGGAGCAGGCAGTGGTGTTATTGTCAACGACACTGGATTGATTCTGACGGCTGGACACGTCATGGAGTCCGACGGTCCTTACACAATTCTTTTTCCGGATGGTCGGACCGCCAACGCGAAACCGCTTGGCAAAAATCTTGACGTTGATTCCGGAATGATTCAAATCACGGACGAAGGCAAATGGCCGGCCGTAAAACTTGGCGCGTCAGACGAACTAAGAAAAGGCGACTGGGTTGTTTCGCTTGGCCACTCCGGTGGGTTTGAGCTTGGACGAACGCCGCCTGTTCGAACAGGAAGGTTGCTTGATCGCAATGATTATCAATTAATGACAGACGCCGTGTTGATTGGTGGCGACAGCGGCGGCCCGTTGTTCAATCTTGATGGCGAGTTGATTGCGATCCACAGTTCGATTGGCGATTCAGTTGCCGAGAATCGTCACGTCAAACTTGAGATCTTCGAACGTGATTGGAATCGACTTTATCGATCCGAACGTTGGGGCCAACTGCCCGAGTTGAATGATCCAGGAGAGAAAAAAGATCCACCAAAGATCGGCGTTAGCATCGATCGCGTGACCGCACAGATAAAGAGTGTCAAACTAAACTCACCAGCTTCCGATGTCGGTATCGAACCTGGTGACGTCGTCGTTCAATTTGACGACCAAGTGATTGAGAGCGGCGCCCAGTTGATTGACCTTGTCCGGCAGAAGATCGTGGGTGATGTGAGCCGGATCACGGTTATTCGCAACGGTAACCGGTTAGAGTTTGAAATCCGGTTGAGGTAGAGTTACAATATTAAGTTCCAAGGACGGCCTGTTGGCTGTAAATCAGCTTGCTTTGGCAATGAATGCTACGGCACACTGACAGCGGCAGAAATCAAATAGAGACTCAACTCATGAAAAAATTCGCTCGATGGATCGTAGCATTCACAGTCGCCGTATTCTTGATGCCACTTGCTGTAGCGCCGGCGCAACTTCCTCGCGATGTTCGCGATATGTTCGAAGCCATGATGGGCGACCTCGAACCTGACTTGCAAGAGAAATTTACGACGGCGATCGAAGAGAACACCGCGACGGTCAACTTTACTCCTGAAGAGTTTCGCCGATTTCGATCTAATCCCATCAACCCCTTCGAAGGCCTCGACAGAATTGAAGCCAAGGATGGAGAGGGCACGATCTCACTCAAGTTTGAATTGCCGAGCATTCGGAATCGGATCATTGGCGACAACGAGCGACAGTCCCACATTAATCTGACGCAGCTCAAACCGATTGCAAAGTCAGTCGTCCCAAGTGTCGCGGCGGTGTTCGCTGATGATCGGCAGATTGCACTGGCAACCGTTGTGGATGGCTCCGGTCACCTGGTTACCAAACTTAGCGAAGTCGAAGACAAAAAGTATTTGAAATTGATCGACAGCCATGGAGATGAGTTTCCTTGTCTAGTTGTTCACAAAGATAGTGAACACGATTTAGCTATTTTGAAAGCTGAAACAAAACAGCTTTCTCCAATTGAATGGGATTCGATGCTGCCGCAGGCGGGCGCGTTTGTGCTGACACCTGCCCCCGATGCTTCGGTCGTGTCTTTAGGAACTTACAGCGTTGCACCTCGCAGCACTCGTTCTGGCCAGCGTGCGTTGTTAGGCGTAGACCCAGACGACGTGCCCGGTATCGGAGTGAAGATCGCGGAAACTAAACCTGGCGACGCGGCGTTTGATGCCGGCATGCGAAATGGCGATATCGTGACACGAATTGCGTCAAGAACGATCACGGATGTGCCGGCATTGGTCAATGCGATTCGAGAGAAGAATCCGGGCGATATGATCGAAATCGAATATGTTCGCAACGGTGAAACGAAGACAACCCAGGCAATTCTTTCCAGCCAGAACATCTCTGGTGAACGGGCCAAGCGTTACAAGATGATGAGTCGCCTAGGAGCGATTCCAAGTCGCCGAAGCGACAACTTCCCGAATGTTTTTCAGCACGACGGTCCGATCTTTCCCGAGCAATGTGGTGGTCCGGTGGTTGACCTCAACGGAAACGTGATTGGGATTAACATTGCCCGCAGCGGTCGCGCGTCGACGTTTGCGATTCCTCTAGCGCAAGTGCAATCGATCGTGAGCGAGTATTTGCGGCATTCGGTTGCAGCAAAGCA
>CAZPBE010000009.1:21303-110358 GCA_964584615.1 uncultured Pirellulaceae bacterium
TTGTAGGTGAGTTTGTCAGGGCGCGCGAAACAATTCGACCCTTCAAAATTTGCGATCGAAAATTCTCGAAGATCCTTCCAAACAAATCATCATTCTCTTAAACTATCCGCGGCGAAAAACTTGTCGGACCTTTCCAAAATTGGTTGTCCTTATACACAAAAGTTTGATAGTCCTATAATCCACAAACGGCAAACTTTCGATTCAACGAACGTCGCTTTTTGTGACACCAACACTCGATCAACCTTTTAGTCACGATGACCACTCGCGAAAATACAATCCAGCCAGATCGCTCTGGCTCTACAGCTACCACCCTCTCAACAAAACGCCAATTGTTATTGCATGGTGGTGATGCTGAAACTTACCTGGTTGCAGCAGGCATCCTGCGGCGACGTTTTCGCCCCGACGAACTGGTAACTGTTGGTTGTCCACAAGACACCGATCAATCTGTACGTTGGTTCAGTTGGATCATAGATAATGATACAGATTCGCGACAAATCACCGCGAACGTTTCGGCTGCCCGGAACGAAGACTATTTGCCACTGGGCGACGAATGGATCTTGTTACACGATTCGGACTTTCGTGTTGAGTCATTCGAAACGCCAATGGCCAACGGCGGCTTGATTTTTGAAGTTCGACCGCTCGCACCATCTAGCGGACCTTCCAAGGCCGAATTCAGAATTCACTATAACCCGGAACTGGTTGACTCCAGTTTCGTGAAGCAACTTGCTGACTCCTATCCAGCGATAGTCTCCCAATTGTGCGACGTTTCCGACGACCAGTCGATTACTGTACTTGGCATGAATCTATTCGGAGCCGATGAAGAATCTAAGACGATCGCGCTCGGCGCTAACATGCCGACCCCGTCTGCGAAGTTCTTTTCACGCAGACCGTCGGCTGAATTTACGTTTCCTTTTCAGTTTGAGCGGCAAGCCAAAACGACGCCAGATCGAATCGCGATCGTCGACGTGACGGCCGACGAGATATCCGAATCCCTACAGGAATGGACTTACGCAGAACTTAACCAAAGAGCCAATCAAATTGCGAACTGGTTGATCGATCAACAGTTGCCGTTGGAAGCAGCAGTCGGAGTCCACTTGACTCGTTCTCCAATGATGTTGGCAACGCTGATCGGGATCATGAAAGCTGGTTGTTGTTACGTTCCACTGGTAAGCGAAATGCCAAGCGATCGACTTGGCTACATGGTTTCGGATTCCGATATCCGGTTTTGCGTCACCGAAGAGAGCCAAATCGATTCCGCGCGCAAAATGGTTACCGCCAGCGGACGTGACGTTTCACTGCTTGTGATCGATCACTCTGCTTTCGTCGATGATGCTGGAAATTCTCGACACAGAAACAATCCGCCGAGCAAAATCAAGTCGAACAACGCGGCTTACGTTATCTATACATCCGGTTCGACGGGAGTGCCCAAAGGGGTTCAGGTTGAACACCATTCGTTCGTCAATTTCTGTTTGGCGACGCTGGAAATGTTGGAATTCACGGAGCGTGATAAAGCACTCGCCATTACAACCATTGCATTTGATGTTTCGGTCGCCGAACTGTTTCCATTACTACTAACTGGCGGAACGGTCGCGGTTGCTCAGGAGAAAGTCGGCGCCAATGGTGAAGAGCTGTCACACGTTCTTGCGCATGTGTCGGTTACTTACTTTTGTGCCACTCCGACCAGCCTGAGAATTCTGATGGCATCGGGTTGGGGGCACAACGATCAGTTGACGATCATCACCGGTGGCGAACCAATTTCTCGTGAAACGGTAAACGCGTTGGCTCCACGTTGTCGGCGATTGGTTAATGGCTACGGGCCAACCGAAGCGACGGTCTACACGACGTATGGATTTTTAAAATCAGGAACCGGTCCCGTACCTATCGGTTTCACGACTTTGAACCTGAAGACTTACGTCCTTGACGAATCTGGAAACCTATTGCCACCGTTTGCGCCGGGTGAATTGTTTGTCGGTGGCGAAGGTCTTGCTCGCTGCTACTTAAATCGAAACGAGTTGACGGCCGAAAGGTTCGTGCAGGATCCTTTCGATCCGACTGGTGAAGGCAGGATTTACGCGACAGGAGATTTATCTTACCGCGACCACAACGGGCAACTGTATTGCCTTGGCCGTAAGGACTTTCAAGTAAAGATTCGTGGCTATCGGATCGAACTGGGCGAAATCGAAACACATCTTCGCGAACATGAATCCGTGAAAGACTCCGTTGTGATGGTTCGTGAGGATCGCCCTGATGAAAAACGGCTGGTCGCTTACATCATTTGGAATCAACAACCGGTCCCGGATTCGGTTCTGCAAGATTTCCTCGCGGAGACAATGCCAAACTATATGGTGCCTGCTTGGTTTGTCCCCGTTGCTAAGTTTCCCCGCAATGCTAGTGCAAAACTCGATCGCAAATCTTTTCCCACACCAGAAGAAGCTGAACAAGCAGCAACACCTGAGGCAGATTCGTTGCTCGCGCTCGCAGCAGGAGACAAAGCGAAATCGCAACTGGCCAATCAGATCGCGGAGATTTGGAGCAAGGTAATTGGAAGGCGAATCCGGATCGAGGACGAAGTTTACCGCAAGGGTGCTGACTCGTTGTTGACCGTCAAGTTCCAGATCGAATTGGAATCGTTGACTGGGATTCGCGTTCCCGTTGGCAAAGTCTTTCAATCGCCAACTCCGCTTGGCCTTGCCGAGCAGCTGGTTCCATCATCGATAAAGAGAACAAAATCCGACAACGCAATTCGATTTAGTCGAAAGCAATCGCAAGCCAAAGGTAACGATAACGGCTCCCACGAGATTGCGATCGTTGGAATGGCAGGCCACTTTCCGGGGGCTCGAAATCTTGACCAGTATTGGCAAAACTTGGTCGATGGAGTCGAGTCGATCCGCGATTTCACGCCCGAAGAATTACTGGAAGCCGGCGTTAGTCCGATTGAGTTCCGCGGCTCAAACTACGTTCCGCGCGGAACGATTTTTGAGGGCGATTACGACTTCGATCCTGGATTCTTTGGCATCACTCGATCGGATGCAGAAATCCTCTCCCCACAATTTCGCTTGTTTATGAACGTTGCCTGGACGGCGTTGGAGCAAGCTGGCTATCCGATCGAACCAGACGGTTTGCCGATCGGCGTGTTCGCCGGAGCGGGATACGGAAACTATTTGAATGCTTCGTTTGATGCTCCGGAATCGCAACGTCTACAAGTGCTGATTGGTAACGCGCCAGACTACGTTGCGACGCGAGCCGCATTTGCGTTAGGGCTGACGGGGCCTGCGGTCGCGATTCATGCTGCTTGCTCGACATCGTTGGTAACCGTCGAGATGGCTTGTCAGGCGATTCGTCAAAACCGTTGTTCGATGGCGATTGCTGGCGGATCTTCGTTTTCATGGCCACAGGGCCGAGGCTATCAGCACGGGGCGGGATTGATTTACTCCGCTGACGGTCATTGCCGCGCGTTCGATCATCGAGCCACCGGCACGATTTTTGGTCAAGGAGCTGGAGCAGTTTTGCTTCGCCCGCTTTCGGACGCGCTGGCGGCGGGCGACACCATCCATGCGGTCATTCGAGGGATCGCCACAAACAACGACGGCAATCGCAAAGGAGGCTTTGCCGCGCCCAGTATCTCTGGCCAAGCCGATGTGATTCGTATGGCTTTGGAAGACGGTGACGTAGACCCGGAGTCGATTTCCTATGTCGAGGCACATGGAACCGGGACGAAAATTGGTGATCCCATCGAAGTCGCAGCTTTAAAGGAAGCTTGGGAACAAACAACGGAACGGAAACAGTTCTGTTCCATCGGTTCGGTCAAAACGAATATCGGACATTGCGACGCGGCTGCGGGCATTGCCGGCTTGCTCAAAGTCGTTCTTGCTCTCAAGCATCAACAACTACCAGCGACGTTAAATTTTGAAGCAGAGAACCCCGAAATTAAATTTGCCGATACGCCCTTCTACGTCCAGCAAGAACTTACGAAATGGCAACCCGAAACCGGTCCTCGAATCGCTGCGATTAGTTCGTTTGGTTTGGGCGGCACCAATGCCCATGCGATCCTTTCCGAACCACCGTCGATTGAACAACCGATGCAATCGGCTAACGTAAAATTCAACGACAGCTCTAGTTCGAAAAACTCATATCGAGTGTTACCGTTTTCGGCACGGACTGCCTCATCGCTCGACGCTCAGTTTGCGGTTTGGCCAGACTATCTTGCTTCACTGCCCGATGATCAGTTTGACAACCTCGCGTTTACGTTACGTGAAGGCAGACGTCAGTTGAAACAACGTCGCTTCGTGATTGCAAAAGACATACCATCGCTCGCAGGTTCGTTGGAATCGTTTGAGCAAACCACGGCGCCATTGCGACATCGCAACCCGGTATTTCTGTTCACCGGTCAGGGCAGCCAATACACCAACATGGGTTTGGAAAGCTATCGCGACGAGCCCGTATTCCGCGAAGCGCTGAACCGTTGTGACGCCGAACTGAAACGAATCGATGACATCGGCTTGTTGTTTTGGTTGTACCCAAGCAACACGAATCGATCGACAGACGAAGTCGACATCAATCAAACTGAGTTCGCACAACTCGCTCAATTCTGCGTTTCCTACTCCCAGGCTCAGTTGTGGATGTCGTGGGGGTTCAACCCAACCGCAGTCGCTGGCCACAGCATTGGTGAGTTCGCCGCCGCCACAATCGCTGGCGTGATGACGCTTCCTGACGCACTTGCCATTGTCCAAATGCGCGGTCGTTTAATGCAAGCGATGGACCCCGGCTCCATGTTAGCCGTGTTCAGAAACGAAGCTGAAACCAGGACGTTGCTTAAAAACTGTTCAAATGTCGAAGTCGCCACCGTCAATAGTTCAAGCATTACGGTTGTGGCTGGTCCAACGCCGTCGATCGAGAAACTGCAAACGAAATGCAAGGCATCCGGAATTAGAACGAGACTCTTGAGAACTTCTCATGCGTTTCATTCGTCGATGATGGAACCGATGCTCGATGAGTTTCGACAATTTGTCTTACAGTTCAAACTTTCACCGCCCCGCATTCCAATGCAGTCGAATGTTAGCGGCGAATGGCTTGACGCTGACTCGCCGCCGAGGGCTGACTATTTTGCTTCACAAATCCGATCGACCGTTCGCTTTGCAGACAATCTTCGCTCGGCAATGCAATCCGAAGATCCGTTACTGTTGCTGGAAATGGGAGCAGGCACGACGCTGACGCAATTCGCGCAAACCGCGATTGAAGAGCTTCGTGAAGAATCCAACGACCTTGATGACCGTTTCGAGATTGAACATTTCGCGTTGGCAACCTTGCCGTCCGCAAAAGAAGCAGCGTCTGATGGCGCTGCCTCGTCCGCATCTTGGTGCAACAAGCGTGCTCTAGGTCGGTGCTGGGTTAATGGCCAGAGAATCGATTGGAACAAGGTCGAATCGTTCTCGAAAAATCCTAGCCGGATCCCAATGCCGACTTATCAGTTTGACTTTGAGACGTTTAAAAAAGAATCGGCCGGTTCGTCTTCGAGCGATCGTGACCCACTGGTTCCAGAAACGGAATGGTTTCATGTTCCGGCATGGAAGCAGATGCGGCAACTAACTCCGGTCAGCACGCCCGCGGTTGTTTCAGAAGAGTTTGATTCAGTTGAGGCGGCCCAATCAGTTTCTTTGGTGTTTGTTCCTGCCGTTGAGCAAACTCGTCTGGCAACCACTCAAGAGGTTTTCTCTGCGAATGAAGCCGGCGCGATTCTGATTGTTGTTGGCGATCATTTTGCAAAGACCGATACAGGCTACCAACTGAATCCCGAGAATTTGGAAGACTACCGATCACTTGTCAGAGCCATTGTGGATTCTGAACTGTCGATTTCGTCGATCTATCATGGCTGGACCTTGTCGCACAGCCGCAACACGTCTCTTTGGAAGCAACTTGCAGGTTCGGCTTTTAGTTTGATCTGGTTAGCTCAGGCTCTGGATGAAATCCAACTGGATCGTACCGTTTGCCTCAACGTATTAACAACCGGTGCGACCGATGGGCAACTGCCGGGCGACGCTCCATCTCGACTTGTACCAGCTCATCACAGCCTCCTCGGCACGCTTAACGTGATTCAAAAAGAGTTTCCAGCGTTAACAACGAAGCTGGTTGATGTGGATCTTTCGTGGTCAGAAATCTGTGACCAGTTGTCACCTCCATCGAATGAACGTCGATTGTTGGGGCAAAGTTATACGTTCAATGATTTGCTGCAACAGGAACAGCACTACCCTCAGATCGCTTGGCGTGACAATCGAGCTTGGGAGCAAATCTTTGAGACGATTGCATTGAACGATTCGACGATCGAAACTGAATCTTCAACCGCCGTTCCTACTGGACTGAAGTCTGGCGGCGTCTACGTTGTGACCGGTGGATTGGGAGACCTGGCACTTGGCATGGCAACGAACTGGGCGCAACAGACGAGCGGTTTAACGTTTGTATTGTTAGCTCGTCGACATTTGCCGCCGCGTGATCAGTGGACGGAAATCCTAAACGAAGACATCCCAGGACAACCCAGTTTGCGGTCGCGAATCAAATCGGTTCAGGAAATTGAGTCGTTGGGATCATCAGTCGAGATCCTGCAAGTGGATTGTGCGGTTCCAGAGGAAATTGAATCAGCATTCACTCAAATTTTGTCTGCCCATAAAAAAATCAACGGCATCCTGCATACAGCTGGCGTGCTTCGTGACGGAGTTGTTGCCACTAAAACCTTGGGCAACTTACATGCAGTCTATGGTCCCAAAGCGCTTGCCGCTCAAACGATCGCTGACTGGAGCCTGAACAACGCTCAAGCTTTGTCGTCGCTGGACTTCATCGTGTTGTTTTCCTCAATCTCCGCCGACCTCGGCCTGTTCGGGCAGGTCGACTACAGCGGCGCAAATAACATCCTCGACGGACTGGCTCAATCGTTTGCACAGCGTGGTTTACCGATTGTTTCAATCAACTGGCCTGCGTTTGACGGAGTCGGGATGGCTGCCCGGACGAGCGAGAGTTTGAAAACAGATGCAGCTTTGATGAACGAGTTGGCGCAGAACGCCTTATTCGTTGACGAAGGCGCAAGAGCCGTGAGCCGAATCGTTCTCCATCAAACGGTATCACGAGTCGTAGTTTCCAGAAAGTCGTTTGAATCGCGCAGACAATTGGCGATCGCAGATGGTCGTTCGGTCATTCGCCAGCAATTGACAGCCGGTGAAACAAATCTGGATCAGGCGACCACCCGAGAACAGATGCTGGTGATTTGGCGCGACCAGTTTGACAACGAACGCATTGGCGTGAACGACGACTTTTTCGAACTCGGTGGCGACTCACTTTTCGCCGTTGGCTTGGCCGGCAGTATCGAGCAGGCGTTCGGCAAAATCATGCCGATCTCACATTTGATTGCCGCGCCTACCGTTGCTTCACTGCTTAAACGAATGGAACTTGTAGAACCCGAGGGAGTGTCGTTTGCTGAGAATGCAGACCCATCCTCCGAATCGATCAATCATCTGTATCTTGAAAACTTGGCACCGGTCAACTTTGTAAAACTTCGAGATGGAGATCCTGACATCTCGCCATTGCTTCTGCTTCACGGTGCTGACGGAGCCGCGATGTTTTATCGGGATTTTGCTGCACGGCTGAGCACCAACCGAACCATTTTTGGATTTGAGTCACCGCTGCTTAGTGATCCAGATTTTGAAATTCCGGAGACGGTCGAGAAGTTGGCGGAAACCTACGTTGAACTTTTATTGAGACTCCAGCCGTCAGGACCGTTTTTGCTCGCCGGGTATTCGTTTGGTGGAATCGCGGCCTATGAGATGGTCGCGCGACTTGAAGCAGCCGGACAGTCCGTTGAAAAATTGCTCGTCTATGATATCGCCAATCCTGCTAAAGTAGAATATCGCGGCGCACTAGATAGACTGAAGTCTTTTTGGGAACGACAAGACTCAGACGCATCACCATTGCGCAAGTCATTGCGACTTACCAAACGCGCAACACAAGCGATTCGTGAGCGAACCAAATTCGAGTTTGAGAATCGAGTTGCTGCCACTAAATCGGAGCTCGACAGCCAATACTGGCGCCACAAAAAAGCTCGTGAACGGCACATGGCGATTGAAGAACATTACCAACCTACCGCCATTGAAGCTCCCCTAAGACTGGTCATCGCCAACGGCAATTCCAGCAAGTACAAAGTAGACAAGCAAATGGGCTGGGGCGATTTGGCGACTGATCTACAGACAATCCATGTCGAAGGAAGTCACTTGGAGTTGTTTGATCAGCCTTTCGTGGAAGGCATGATCTCCGCCACGGACGAATTTTTGCAGGACTAATTTTTCTTCATCGGCCGTCTTGGTATGCAAAAAAGCATGGCATTAATCGACAAGACGTTCAGTCGACTGTCAGAGCCAACCTAAAACGGTGACGTTTGCGTGGCGATTTCGATTTTCTTTTCCAACCAGTCGCTCGCCGCCAGGAAAAAGTAGCTGCCCAACGATTGGCGGGTCGTGGAAAAGAACGCGCGGCCTCGTTGACCAGAAAAAAGTTTGCCACCGATTTCTGCATCGACCTCTAACTCTGCTGAAAATCGAGGCGTCAAGAGTTCAATGTCGCTCTCTCCATCAGAAGCTACAGGTCGAACGGCTAACGGGCCGCCTGCTTGAGCACAGAGACTTGCATGGGTGGGAGTGGTGCTGGCCTTGGTATCGATTCTGCGAAGCTTACCTTCAAACACGCTAAGCCCAGCGATTGCTACGCGGACTCGCTGTCCTTCATTTCCTTTGAGTGATTCAAGATCTCTTTGGTCAATCGAAACGATGACTTCTTTGGTTTCGCGTTCAGCCATGTTCAGCAAAGCATCGCCACGTTTTACAAAATTACCAACTGAATTTTCCAAACCTCTTTGGAACACGAAACCGTCAAATGGAGCCATGACGTTGAGGCCAGCAGCTTGCGCCTTTTTCTCCAATAGCTGCTCCTTGAGCCCGATCAATTTTTCTTCTTCGACTTTGGCCAACGCCTGTTCATCTTCTGTTTGCTGATGAATACGAACCTGGATCTCTGACTCTTTGACCTTTTGTTCCAACTCAAGGACCTCATTCAAAAGATCTTCATTTCTCAACCGGGCGATGACTTGACCTTTGGAAACCTTTTCACCTGACGCTACAAACAAACCATCCAAGAATCCATCAGCACTTGCACGAACAATCGTTTCGTCAGCAAACTGAACAATTGCGGGAGCTGATTTGGTAGCCGGTGCACGAAGTAGCGTGAACATCGCCAGACCCAAACCTGCCAACATCACGCAGTTAATGGCAACGCGAGTTCGATTGATTGGGTGCTTGGCTTGCTCACCGAGTGTTTGTTTGTATTGTTGATAGATTGGCATTCCGAAAAAGAATCCAACGCCGACGAGACCAATCATGAGCCCAGCGCCCTTGAACAAAACACTGGCTCCAATGATCAGACTGATACTGATCGAGATCTTCCAGAAGAAAGCCAATGTTCCGTAAATCGCGGCCCGACGAAGTTCACTTGCAGGACAGATATTGGGTGTTTGGGGAACGCCAAAGAATGCACTTTTGATTCGGTCGCCAAACCACTTCGTGCCTTTGGTATACAGATTGGTTACACCAAGTAAATCCGCAAGGATAAAGTATCCGTCAAATCGCATCAGCGGATTAGCATTGAATAAAATCGTCGTCAAACTCGCCATGATAAACGTATTGAACGCGATGTCTGCGACCAAACCGGTTGAACGAGACCAAACAATCAGCGCGATGAACGAGATGAAAAGCTCGATATACATTCCAGCCGCAGCGACGACGATGCGGTGCCAACGATTTGAAAATCGCCACATGGAAGTTACGTTGACAAAAGCCATCGGCGTAAACAGAAGCAACAACACGCCTGCCTCCGGGACCTCGCCGCCATATCTTCGGCAAGCAACTCCGTGAGCTGTTTCGTGGACGACTTTCAAAAGCAGCCAGAACAGCATCAACCAGATCCAGCCGTTGCCAGAAAGGATACCAGCTGTCGCGGCTCCCATTTCGTCCCATTGGTTGTACAAAATCCGAAGCGTCATCACTCCGAGAATGCACCAGATGATGAAGAACCAGCCGGAGAAAAACCAACGCGTAAAGGGCTCAATTTTTCCCAGTAGAGTGTTTGGATTAAACAAACGAAACTTAATGGAAATTGGATTGATGACTCCCATCAATTTTGAATTGCGAAGCGATTCGGCTTGAGCACCAAGACGTTTCGCGTTGTCCATCATGCCGCAATGGACAAGATTTGATTGGACGAGCCAGCCACAAATCTGTGTCGCAACACTTTCATCAATATCCGGCGTGTTCAGGTATTCAACAATTTCTCGAGTTGTTCTTTTTCCATCAAGTGCCGCAATGAACTTGTACTCCGTGGCGCCGACTTGAAAAAACTTGCTTCGCACGCGGTCTTCGATCACGACAACTTGATCACCGTCGTAAGATCGCGTGTCGAACCGAAGCTCAGTTCGCAGGTCGAGCGTTGCATCGAGCCACTGCGCGCCAGGATCAGCCGGCGGTCCGGCCATCGGTGGTGCCTGCGGGCCCGGCTGAATTCCAGGATTTGAATTTGACAAGTTGTCGTTCATGGCGTCCCTACCAAATCATCCAACAGCGAATCGATTCCCAAGCAGAATGAAACAGGTTCCAACCGATGGGACTCATCCGAGTCTTGATTTTCGCAGAACCCTTCATCCCTGGACGGATTTGTATCCCGTCAGAGGGCATTTCAACTTCTGCGATAAACACAGATTCGTCATTAATAATTTCGGTACGCGGATTGATTTTTTTGATGGTGCCCGACCAGGTCTTGAACGGAAACGCAGTCAACTTAATCTTTACATTATCCGCTTCTTTGACGTACTGAATCTCTGATTCCGGGATCGCTACTTCGCTAAGCATTGCATCGAGTGGTGCGACTTCAAACAAAGTCTGACCCAACTCCAGCGGAGCTCCTTCCGCTTTCTCCAAGTCACCGCTAACAATCATTCCACGGTGTGGACTCCGGATTTCCAAATTCGTCAGTTGATCGGTTAGCAAAGCAATCTTTGAACTAATTCGTTTCATTTCGCTACGTGCAATCTGTGACTGGGCGACTTCGCCTTTGGCCAACGACGAATCTCGTCGGCGCTTCGCTCCCGCATGCTCTGCTTCGAGCGCTGACAACTCCATCCGAAGCTGTCGACCGTCCATATAGGCAAGAACCTGGCCTTGCTCAACAATGTCTCCAGCTTCAACGACCGATCGTTCGAGAATTCCGTTGTAAGGAGCTGCAATAAACCGTCTCGTTACTGGCTGAATTTCACATTCACAACCAACACGGTAAGGCATTGGTATCGCCATCAATCCGATCAAGCAAGCGATGCCAATCCACATCGCTTTAAACCAATTCTTCTTTTTTAGTTCAACTGCCTTCTTCTTCGCAATTTCTTTCAGGCTTAGATTCGCGCGATTAATCACGTCTAGATGAGCACCATTAAGCGTCGAAATCTGATTGAAGTAATCTAATTGCTCTTTGGTTAGTCGGTCACTGGGCACGGCGATCAACATCGCACCGATCGTCTGTTCGTCGGCATTTTGAACGGGAACGTTGACACAGGCTTCAAATCGGTTGGCACGACAATAAGATTCAAAAGCCAACGAGGAAGGCGAGTTTTCTGTATTCGCGTCTGGAAAGTAGAGCAGCGAATTAACATCAATTGACTGTTCGGCGGCACTACAAACTGTTTTCGCTGATTCAGAACATTCGTCAATTTGTTCGACATCAGAAATCGCCACCAAGCGATTGAAGTCATCTCGGACACGTGTCACGTAGGCGACTTGTTCGGCATTGCACATCTGACGTAAATGATTGACCAGGATCATCGCCGCTTCTTCGCTGCTTTTGCTACGATTCATCGCAGCGTTCAACGACAAGGCGTCGTTGAGACATTTTGAACGGTGAGTCAGTTGAGCGTGCGCATGTTCCTGAAACCAACTTGTCAAAGTCTGACTGACAATTCCCATCAACCATTGTTGCCGAAGCTCTGATTGACCTTCAACGGAAAAGCAACCGATCATAATCGAATCAGCCGCTTGTTGCTGCGGTTCAAGAGATCGCTGCATTGGAGCAGCGACAAACAGATATTTTGGAACGTGCAACGCTGAGCTAACAATCTGTTTTTGTTTCGCAGCCTCATTCACTAACGAATGAATCTTTGTCCCGACCAATTCCAATACACTGTTCGTATCTTCGCTAGACACACTGTGAATGCGAAATTTTTCTTCAGGCGTTTCCCTATTCGCAAACCAGACGGCGAGACAATCCGAGTTTGAAGAGATGATCAATTCAAGCTGACGCAGCAAAGATTGCAAATCCTTGCTCCCCTCTGCCGCCACACGAAGTCTTTCAATCAAGTCAGTTGATTCAACGTTGATAGACGCTTCCGGTCTCATGACTGGCTGGACTGGTGTAGGAGCTTCACCGCGCCGACTCACGACAATGTTCCCCGGCTGGGCAACATTGGAAGTTAAATCAGAGTTGGGTTCAGGGGAAAGGCTCATGACTTGAAGAAAGCCGACGGGAAGTCGGCTAGTGCTTTCAATTATTTTTAGGGAGCTGGGAGTTGGGGAGCGTTGCTGTCTTTCGCGTTTTAGATATTTAGCGAACAAATTTCGCCGGCACGAAATTCACCGTTAGGATTGTCGAATACCAACTTGACTTCAACCGTTCCGCTTTGAGCATCGGTCTGAACGCCAACTGAGTACACACGAGCCGTCACAACGCGACCGCTCTCGAACTGAAGTTCAAATTCGGCGCCTGGCTCGAACTGACTAATTTGAGAACTTGAAATAGCGAAATTGGCCAACAACTTGTCAACTTTGATGATCGTCGCAATCTCTGGGCGAAGCGGTGAAAGGAATTCACCTTCGCGGCGATGGATTTTAGAAACCAAGCCGCTAAACGGAGCAACGATAGTTCGTCGCTCAAGTTCTGCTTTTGCACGTCGCATCTCAATTTCTCGAACAGCGACTTCTTCTTGAGTCGCCATCAATTTTGCCTCAGCAATCGAAAGTTCCATATCCGCTCTGATGATTTCGCTTTCGCTTGCATGGCCGCGAGCTTTGAGTGTCATCAATCGATCGTTGATGGTTTTACGTTTTTCAAAACTCTTTTGTGCAGCAACCAACTGGCTATTCGAATTTGCAAGGTGAGTTGCGATTTCGAGTTGAAGCGTTTGAACACGATTGTCCAATCGTGCGATGACTTGATCTTTGTCTACAAACTGGCCTTCTCTTATCTCCAACGTAGAGATCGCTCCAGATTCATCGCTCGAAAGCTCGATGCTTCGAAACGGCTCGGTGAAACCATCAATTTGAGCTTGCGCTGCGGCGCTAATGATGAATACCATCACACAAATCGCGATAATTAAAGTGATGACGCGATTCAAGTACTTGGGGGACTGGCTAAAGTTCATTGCAAACATGGCGGTTCCAAAAATGCGGACCAATGGTTAAAAAGCCCATTCTTCTGTAAGTTGTAGTGGTCGGGGTCACTCGTTTTGCCCATGCAATAAGATTGCAAATGACAATTCGAATCGTCCGTTCCCTGAAACGTAGCTCACCGTTAAGCCGCTCTAACAACCACCTGCAAATATTTGCGAGACGAAACGCGGATTTTTTGAACAATCGACAAAGCCGATACAAACCGGCGGTCTTACCACTAAATTGCCGGTCAGAACGTTTGTTGACTGAGCGGCGGAATCATCAGCGGAACTATCAGATTTGACATCTTTAGAGATATTGCACGAACAGGGAGCCGTCTTGGTCTTGAACAAACCACATGGCTTGTTGACCCAATCTCCTCCCGGGATCGACAGCCTGGAGTTGCGCGTTAAGCAATTTATCAAGCATCGCGAATCCAAAACTGGAAAAATTTACCTCGTTCCAGTACACCGGCTCGACCGGCCAGTTTCTGGTGCCATCATGTTCGCGAAAAATGTCCGCGCTGCAAAACGCTTGTCAGCGCAGTTCAAGAACCGCACTATCTCCAAAACGTACGTCGCCATGGTAGAAGGAATAATTGAATCTGAAACAGACCGCTGGATCGACTTTATGCGCAAGGTTCCCGGTGAAGCGAGGTCGGAAATCGTCGGCAAGCAGGAGGAAGGCAGCAAGGACGCAATTCTAAATTTCCGCGTTGTCGCAAGATCGAATTCAAATTCGCTCGTGGAAATAGAACTTGAAACTGGAAGAACCCATCAGATTCGCTTGCAATTTTCTTCTCACGGTCACCCGATCGTTGGCGATCAGCAGTACGGTTCGCAACTTGAATTTGGTGAACAAACGGTCGATCTTCGTAAACGACAAATTGGTTTGCACGCGAGATGCCTAGGATTTGAACATCCGATGGATCACGACCAAGTCGAAGTCACGGCGCCTTATCCAGAAAACTGGCTGAACTCTGAATTTGCAGATGCTTTAAAGTCGAATGCGTAAACTTCAGGCTAAGACCCGTTTGGCAGTTCACTTCGATTGAGATTTGCACGCTCACATTGGCGGAACCGACCTACCAAGCTTCTTTCTCAAAAGAAGCCAAATCAAACTTGTTCAGTGGAACGATTGCAAAACCAACCTGATTCGACAGTACGAAAGTCTCACCATCACTACAACGCGCTCATCTATAAGAACGAGTCTGCGCCAGAAATTCAGAATCTTCTATTTGTTAGAAAATGTTTGCGTCATTTTCTTTTTCGTGCACGCGATTTCCAACCCAACTCTTTGGGCAATGCCGACATCCATTGAATAGTCAGCCAGTCGTCCCGCCAATAGACCACCTCACTCGAGGAAGTCTGGACTCTCTCCTTTTCAACTCCTCTTATTTTTAAAGTTCAATGAATAAATCTACTTACCTACGTGCGTTTTTTGTTCTCTTGCTTGGATTGTCCACATGCAACCTTGCCCAAGCACAATCGTCTTGGGGTACTCAAAACACCGCGATTGTTTGGAACGCCTTTAATTGAGCCGATTTAGGCGTCGGTGGTTATGACACTAACACAAGCGGATTCGGTGCCGTCGGAACAAACCTGGACTTAGGGCTTCTCGACCCGTCATTGGTTGGGATCACGACCAACATTTCCGTTTCAAAGACTGACGCCACGGCCAACACCAGCTGGTCGACGTCAGCCGGAACTGAACTCTCCACCGCCAGATTTGGCGGTACCCGAATCACATTCGGTTTCTCGCAACCTGTCGCGTTCCGTCGAGTCACGATTCCGGGACTTGTTGCTTTCGGTCCGGGAGAGGTTGAGACTTATGGATCGAATTCTGGAATTGACTTCATGCACCAGGGGGCGCCCTGAACCTAGTAGGTCCCGCGAGTATCGACGCGATGAGCCCAACACCCGCAGGCCGAGCCTACATTACTGTTGAGGATTACTCTACCACAAAATTCGCTGTCAACTGGGATGACGACGAGGGAGCGGCAACCACTCAAGCAATCCACTTTGAGATCGGCGTGGCACCACTACCTGAACCGACAACAGTGAGCCTGTTGGCAATCTTTGGCATCGGTTTGACGATTCGACGACGTCGCTCCAACTAAAAACTCAATGTTGACTTCAAATTGAGACCCACCAATTTGATTGCTAAGCCGTCCTCGCGGCGAATTCGACATCAGACATGGTTGCCAAGCATTTCTACAAGTTTGCTGATTGTCTTCCAGTTTCGCGTTGTTGCCGAGACCTTCAATTTTGATTCGAAGAAGTTGTTCGTCAGTTTGGTTTTTGAAAATCCATCCGGGCAGTAAAGATAGACAAGATTTTTCTTGAACGACAATTTCTCCTTAACCACCGCAGCCGCTGACAATTTCTTTGCAACGGCGACCGAAACCGATTGATCAAAACGCGTTACGCAAACTTTTGACGGATCCAAATCCCTAAATGGATTCCCTTTCACAATCTTGTTCATTTCTTTTTCATCGATCGCCTGAACAGGAACTTCAAATCCCCAGCCCTTTTTTATCAGCTGACTGACTGCTTTCCCTATTGTCGCCGCATTTCTTCCAGACGAAAGCACAATGTTGCCGCTTTGAATATAGGTTGCGACATCTTGAAACTTATTAGCGTCTAAAGCGGCACGCAATTCAGCCATCTTGATTGGCTTCTTGCCGCCGACGTTAACTCCTCGAAGCAGAATACACCAACGCATCATTCTCCTTGTCTATTTTCGATCTGAATAAAAAACCTGCCTCTTGTTTAACATCTCCGCGGCAATCGCGATACGGTCGGGTTTCGTTGCTTCCGATTTTGACATCCGCATGTGAGTGAGAAACGACTAGAACGACTTGCTCGCCCAAAGCATTCAGAAGGATCTTTCGCTTCGGAGAACTCCCGATTCCGCGTTCGGTTTATCCTTTTGCCTAAACAACGCGATTCTACTGGTTGCCTCGAACGCCTCTCAATTCTGGTAAACTTCTGTTTTACAAGGCAACATAACCATCAGCGGAATCAATCGATCAAAAAGTTACGTGTACTATCACTGCAGCCATTTTACGGTGGGAGCCACCGACATTTTATCGATGGCTGGATCGAGCACAGTGAACATGATTGGACTCTGATCACGTTGCCGGATCGATATTGGAAATGGCGCATGCGTCACGCGGCAATTTACTGCGCCGAGAAGACACGTGAAGCGCTGGACAACGGTCACAAGTTCGATGTGGTCTTGTGTACGGACATGCTAAACCTGGCTGAATACTGTGGTTTGGTGCCAGATGCTGTTCGAAAATTACCGCAAGTCATCTACTTTCACGAAAATCAATTTTCATATCCATCACAGAATCCGCAAGAAAGAGACTTTCACTTTTCGTTTACCAATTTGATCAGTACGATTGCGGCAGATGAAGCTTGGTTCAATTCGCAGTTCAATCTGGACTCCATGTCGTCCGAACTAAAGGCTCGAACGAAAACGTTTCCAGATTTCGTTCCCAAACAAGCAATCAACTCAATGGCTTCGAAAATGATTGTCGCCGAACCAGGGATACAACTTGCCGACCACGATATTCCAAACGAAAAAGATGCGACTTCCTCCATCGACCGGCCACTTCGAATCGTCTGGGCGGCACGGTGGGAACACGACAAGAATCCTGCCGATCTCTTGTTCGCCCTTCGTCTGTTGAAAAAAGCTAACATTCCATTTCAAATCAGCGTGATTGGGCAACGATATACACGATGCCCAAAAGAATTTGACATCATTGAGTCGGAATTTTCTGACGAGATTTGGCGATGGGGATATCAGCCCTCGCGAGAAGCATACTGGGAGACGCTGAGAGAAAGCGATGTGTTTCTTTCTACGGCGACCCATGAGTTTTTTGGACTTTCGGCGCTAGAAGCCATGTCAGTCGGCTGTTTTCCGTTGCTGCCAAATCGACTCGCCTACCCGGAAGTCATTTCCAAACTCGGCGCCGACGCCGACCAACACTTATACAACAGAGTTGATGAAGATTTGGTTTCTCGCGTTAAGGCACTCGATGCCAGGACGATCAAGCCGTCCTGCCAATCAATAATCGACGCAACGCGAAATCGATTTGGCTGGCCAACTCGCGCCAAGGAGATGGACCAAGGGCTTTGTCGTGTTGAATCGCGCGAGGGGTGAGCAATGCGCACGACCGACAAATTCTGAACAGTCGGTTTATATCGTCAAAGTTTACGGCTTCTGCAGAGTTTGTCACAGCACGCCGATGTTATAAGTATCAAACGATCAAAGCAAAGGTCGAGAGTTCATGCAGAGCGGCTCGTAAATAGTTTTCAAGCACATCAACTGTTTACGCGTCTTGATTCGTTTTCTGCTTCCGATCGCTCCATGCTACGTATCGCTCCATGCTCCCTTCGCTCCAAAGAGTTACGCAATGAATGATGATGAACCTCAAGCAGACACTCAGTCTGAATTACAAGACCTGAAGGCGGCTCGAAAGAAGCCTCGCGAGTCAGCTTTGCAAAGCCCGCTCGAAACATATCTTCGCGAGATCAACGAAACTGCTCTTCTAAACGCCGATGAAGAGAAAGAACTTGCTCGAGCGATTGCCAAAGGAGATGTTCGGGCTCGCGACAGAATGGTTCGCGCCAACCTTCGCTTGGTCGTCAACATTGCCCGAGGCTATACCGGCAAAGGACTTGGCCTCCAGGACTTGATTGAAGAAGGCAACTTGGGTCTGTTGCGAGCCGTTGAAGGTTTCGACCCGGACATGGGCACCCGTTTCAGCACTTACGCCAGCTATTGGATTAAGCAGTCAATCAAGCGATCTTTGATTAACTCAGCGAAAACGATTCGCATCCCGGCCTACATGGTCGAACTATTGTCCAAGTGGCGACGCGCAAACGTCCGATTGTCCGACGAATTGAAACGTAATCCAACTCCGGAAGAGATTGCACGATTGCTCGGACTACCAAAACGCAAGTTGCCGATTATCAAAAAAGCAATCCAGATCTACAACTCGACTCCTCAAACAGATCAATCTGAATCTGGTTGGTCATTGGGAGAGATGGTTACCGACGATCGGATTCGGTCGCCTGAAGATGAACTGCTTGAGAACGATATCATGAAACACATCAAAACGATGATGCATGATCTCGATGAACGTGCCGCAAGTGTGCTAAAGATGCGGTTCGGCTTGGAAGACACGGAACCACATACGCTAAAAGAAATTGGCGAGAAACTTGGCTTGACCCGTGAACGTGTTCGACAAATCGAAACGGAAGCACTAAAACGCTTGGGTGATGGCCTGCGAGATCCAATGGACATGGAAATGATTTTGCCGTTCTAACGAACTCCAGTTACATGTAATTAAAAAAGGGAAGGAAACAATTCGCTTCCTTCCCTTGTTTGTTAGTTAATACGGTTTTCGTATTCTATGATTCAAGCGTTGCAGCATGGTCAACCCAAGCTTCCTGCATCTTGAATACGATAGCCGCCAAAGCACCACCGATCATCGGTCCGGCAATGTAAAGAACAATGTTGGACATCGCGGCTGGATCTGCACCAAGTGTTCCGCGAACTACGTTCGGTCCGATCCCGACAGCTGGGTTATATGCTCCGCCGGAAATTCCACCACCAGCAAAAGCAGCTACGACGACAGTGAATCCGATCGCCAATCCGTAAAACGAATTGCCTTTGGTTCCTGAAGAAGTCGCAGTGTTGAGAACGACCAAGGCCAACGCAAACGTGAACAGGATCTCGATGGCCCAAGGACCAATCGTTGACATGGTGTGCGGGTCGCCAGGTGCGATTTTCGCATAAACTGACAATGCCTCTTCGCCGACAACAGGCAAGATGATGCTGGACAAAAATGCTGCGACCAAGGCGCCGGCAATTTGAGAAATCCAGTAAGGGATAACGTCAACCCAGCTACATGCGCCACGGAGAAAACAAGCCAACGTAACAGCAGGATTGTAGTGACCTCCAGATACATGACCGCCCATGAACACCATGATCATCAAGGTGCAACCGATCGCGATTGGTGCGACGATTGGTGTGATGTTTGTTCCCTGAGTTGTTAACAAACAGATAACGAACACCAAAAAAAACGTTCCGATAAACTCGGTCAAATACTTTGCGAATGCCATATCGTGGTTCTCTTTTTTAAAAAATTGTTTAAGCAAATTCCGTTTGCAAAAAAACTGATGCGGGAATAGTTTATAAGTGTTATCAATTTGTGACAAAATCCCAACCGTGATCAGCTTGGTTGCGCAAGAAAACCACGCAAAACAAAGGAAATGGCGAGAATTGCCTAGTTTGTGGACAGTTTGATAACCGTCAAGTTCTCAATTTGCGAAATTGATTGACCGTCAATAAAATCCAACTATCGCCTAAACATTATTCCTATCTCAAACGGCGACATTTGCAGTTCAAGAGTCGAAGCGAAAGCTTTGTAGATTTCGTCTCCCATCAGCGGCTTGCCGCAGGCTAAAGTGTGCCTTTTCCTTTGAGCCTTTTGGATTAAGAACTACTCCTTCGAGATGAGCGCGCGCCATGATTCAGCAAAAACAAAAACGAAACCGTAAAGCAATCATTACGTATCGGTTGCTTGAATCCGCCAAGTGCTAACGGCTCCTTATTTGCCGGTTGCGATTGATGTCTTTGACATAGGTGGCACGTTTCAGCGGATCAAGAACACCGCCGATCGGTATTCAACGATCACTCGAGTCGATCTGGTTTCTGATTCAAAAAACGAATTGAAGGTATTGCAATACCAAATGGTTGGAGGATCACTGGTGGTTGCCCAATCCGATACGTTTAGCGAAGCGACGTCGTCGTTTCAACAGGTCGAATACTTTGGCGGTCGCTTTGTGGATGACCCTCGGGTTTTCGGGGACGCAGACCACAATTTCCAAATTGAATTTCTCGTTGGTGCCGACTACTTTTTCTCGAACGCCACCGCAAGTACTGTTGTCAACGGAGGAAAAGGAAATGATCGGTTGATCGCCGGCCCCGACTACCAAGGAGGATTTATCGCTAGAGGGGGGTTTGGTGACGATGAGATTCGTGGACCAGCCAATACTTTAAGGCTAAGCGTTTTGGGCAATGTTGATCAAGATTTCATTCCGCTGGGCGTATCGTTCCACGATTAACTCAATGGGATACATCACTACATCACTACATCACACAGAGTATTCGTTGCCGCAAGACCAGCACACAAAAAAGCCCTCGTCGACGTCTTCGCCGCATTTACAAGTCCATGCCGGAATGGGCTCGCTTTCATCATTCATGATCTCATCAACGAGCGACTTCGCTTTCTCGTAGTCAGCCAACGCAACATGAACTTCTATTTCACCCGAGCCATCAACGGCATCACCAAAGACGCCGACTTCCAAACCACTGACCATCGGTGTAATCCCGGCATCCTCGAGCGCAGCCCGAATGAATACAGCTTCGCTTTCGGTTTCCGCCACGGCAACTCGCTTCAAATTTAGTTCGTCCACTGAGCATTTCCTTCGTTTGATTCTGGGACTTTGGGATCGACGACGACTACAAATTCTCCAGCACAAATTTCGTCATCAGTTCTCGTAAGTGCGCAAGTTGTTGCTTGTTCCGAACGGAGTGACGACTGCCAGGATAGATCATCATTTCAAATTGCTTACCAGCTTTCTGAAGTTTATCAATGAACTGGATCGAATTGTTCAAGTGCACGTTGTCGTCGATCGTGCCGTGGACCAGCAATAGTTTTCCTGACAAGTCAGCCGCTTTATCCAAAACCGAATTTGACTTGTAGCCTTCGGCGTTTTCGCTGGGCAATCCCATATAGCGTTCCGTATAGATCGAATCGTAATTGGCCCAGTCTGTCACCGGTGCGCCGGAGATACCCATTTTAAAATCATCGCATCGCGTCATCGCGTATGCCGTCATATAGCCACCATAACTCCAGCCCCACAAACCGATCCGCGACTCATCGACCCAGCCTTTTTCTTTAACCCAGTCAATGCTCTTACGGATGTCTGCCAATTCTGCTTCTGCAAAATTTCGATGGACGGGCCAAACATGTTTTGTGCTTCGATGACTGCACGATTGGTTATCAACAATCCAAACAACGTAACCTTGCTGCGCCAACATCTGGTGCCATAGATACCATTGGCCTCCAAACCGATTCTTCACACGCGGCGCTTGAGGACCTCCATACATGTGAACAAACAACGGGTACTTTTTTGACCTGTCAAAATCGGGTGGATAAATCAACATACCATCCATGGGTTGGCCGTTATCCATTGGAACGGTCACGAACTCAGGTTTGGATATTTCGAGGTACTTGAAACGGTCATCTGAAGACAGGCCAAGCGTTCGCAATTGAGTTCCATCGGCGCGACAAACAGTCGTTTTAGGCATCGTGTTGACATCGCTGAACGTATCGAGAAAAAACGATTTGTCGTCGCTAAAGTTGATACGGTGAACGCCGGGTTCTTTTGTCAGCTGAGTGACTTCTTTGCTTTCCAGATTTAATCGATACAGCTGCAAGTCGATTGCCGAATCTTTCGCGGAAGTAAAAAAGAAATTCTCTTTCGCTTCATCAAGCCCAAGGAGACTTCGAATCTCCCACTCGCCATCAGTAATCTGATCCAGCAAGTTCCCTTCAACATCGTATCGATAAAGATGGCGATATCCCGAACGAGGACTGACCCACAAGAATGAACCGTCTGGCAAAAAGATTGGATCGCCAGGGGAATCAATCCACGCTGGAGTCTGATCGCGAAACAACCTCTTGACGTCGCTGCCGTTGGGATCAGTCGTCACCAAGTCGAGCCACGTTTGAACTCGATTTTGAACTTGCATCGCCAGCCGCGTGCCGTCTTTGGACCAGGTGACTTGTGTAACGAGAATGTCGTCTTCGTAATTGGAAAGGTCCACCCAAACATTGTTTTCGGGTTGCTGATAGTTCAGTACTCCGACTTTCACGGTTGGATTCGGGTCACCCGCTTTCGGGTAATTTGTAAATTCTGACTTGCCTCGAATCGGCACGTGATCCATCACGGTAAACGGAATCAAAGGCGACTCATCGAGATACAAGAACGCAACCTGTTTGCCATCAGGGTGCCACCAAAACCCTTTGAAATTCCCGCGCCCGTAAAGTTCCTCCTGATAAACCCAATCGAGCTTGCCGACAAGATGCTTTTCGTCATCGGCTTTCATCGTGGTAACTTCCTCGGTGGCGATCTCAAAAAAGTTCAATCCGTCGTTGTTAACAAAAGCAATCGCCGACTCATCAGGATTGAACGTCATTAGTTCGGCTTTATTTTCTGGCGTGCCAATCGTGTGAAACGTCTTTTCTTCGAGCAAGCAAACGACGGTATAGTCTTCCGCTGTGACGAACGCACTTTTGCCATTAGTTGAAGTTGTTGGATCCGATTCGGTCAGCTTGCTAACGATTTCACTATCGAGATCCGCGCCTTCGAAAATCGTCTTGTCAAAACTCGCAACGGATTGAGTGAATGCGTTGGTTTCCGGATCAAGTAACATTTCGCGACCGTAGACTTTGGTCTTGATCATGTTTGTGTCACCGAACCAACGTGGCGTAGGAGTCGATTCAGCGAACAAACTGCTAGGACCGTCAATATGAGACAACTTAATTGGAAGTTTACCGCTCAACTCAGTGACGGCTTTTGTTTTCAATTCTGTGTCGCCGATCGGCTTTGCGATTCGAGCAATCGGATACGGCTGGCCCTTTTCAATAGAATCATCGAGGAAATTCCAGAACACGAACCCATCGTCTGACTGAACTTCCAACATATAGGCAATCAGCCGTCCAAGCGGTTGCGCCGTTTTGACAACGTAAGTCCCTTTGGAAAACATTTGAGTCTGCGTTTCACGATCTGATTCAACACGTAACATTTTGTGTTTCTGAAACGCTGTTTCGTTTCGAGTCAAATCGGTGACGGTGTCTATTTCAACTTCCAACTCAGTGTCAGATTCCAATTGCTCGATCGAAACACCATGCATGCGCAGATGATCGACAACACGAATTTGCTCCGTCGGAATAAGATAGCCAAAAGGCAACGTCGTTTCTTTAGTGGCTTTGTAGTCGGAGATAAACTCGCATTCGTACTCGTGTGGCTCATCGTCCTTGTAGCCCTTGAGCATCATCTTCTCAGGGAAGGCTTCCGGTTTGGCGTCCAAAGAAATCGCAACTCGTTCCGGCTCTGTCGAAGCAGCTTTGATCAAGTCAGCTTCCACCGCATCGACCATTTGATGGATCGATTCGGCGTTGTCACTCATGTAGTCCAGAATCGAGGACACAAACGCGTGCGTCGCGTCGATCCGTTCTTTATAAGTGATGTACGAATAAGCTTCTGAAAGGATTGCCATGCGTCCTCTCAAGCCTACGTACTCAGTGCTATAGCGAGGCTGATGACCGAAGGTTGCCCACTTTGTGTGTTCGCGATTAAAGTTCCCGTAGTAAAACGTGAAAATATTTTTGGCTTCCATCGATTTGGTAAGCTCGGGCATCATTTTCCCGCGCATGAACTCGCGAATTTCGCTGGAGGTGGCTGGGTTATGCGGAATGTCGTAAGTCAACGCATACTGATGTTTCGATCCGTTGGTCGTGTGACAATCGACAAACATGTGTGGATTGATTTTGTCAATCAAAGAAACGAGCGAACGGGCTTCCGGCGATTCGATTTTCACAAAGTCACGATTGAGATCAAGCTCCTGCGCGTTGGCTCGACGCCCCATCCCATTTTCAGGCCCAACTTGCCCGGGACGGTTAAGCTTGCCAACTTGGTCGTTGGCGTCGGCGCTGTAGTTCGGGACAAACACGATGACATGTTGATTCAGCCAACGGTGATTCGGATCCAAAGCAAGTTCCCGCAGCATTTGCAGCAAGGCTTCTTTGCCGGCACACTCTCCACTATGAATGTTCCCAAGTAACAACACAACGTTGCGATCGTCCTGTTGACCTAGTTCATAGTCTTCACGAGCAACCACAGCACCAACCATGTCTCGGCCTTCGTTGGTTTTTCCGAATACAAATTTCTGAACATGCTCGGCTGCATCTGAGACTTTCTCGACATATTCGACGACATCCTGTGACAGGCTGGTCGACTTGAAATCCGATGCCTCAGCCACAGTTTTCAGCTCTTCCAATTCCTGCGGCGTTGGGGGCGATTTAGAAAAACCGTCCGACGTTTGCATGATGTTGAGTCCAATGGTGAGCGCGATGACGAAAAAAAACTTGTTGGGCATGAGTGCCTTCCCAAACGAGCCAATGAATTCGAAGATATCGACCTTCGATTGAAATGTGGGAAACCGAAGATTGTCCTGATCGGGATTGTGCTGAATCGCAAAATTGCGGACAAAGTCAGTCGCCAACCCTAAAATCTAACCCATTTCGCAGGCCGGCGCAAGTCAGTGAAATCAACGAGGTATAAAATTGACGAAGCAATCCAAGCAACGTGAACAAGAAAACACGAATTCTTCCAATCTAGATCGTCGCATCCAATCTGGAGGTGAGATGTGGGTCCTCATCGGCTGCTTGAGCGCGGCGATCACTGTTGCCATGGGAGCGATGGCCGCCCACTTCCTCGAAGGCTGGTTCGAAACCAATAGCATCGAACCGGAAGAAATTGCAAAACGACTCTCCACTTGGGAGACCGCTGCCAAATATCAGATGTATCACTCACTTGGGCTAATTGCGCTCGGTTTGACGAAGACGATCAGGAACAGCTTGCGAAGCGTTGCAGGACTCGCAATGTTGGTGGGAATTCTGTTATTTTCGGGTTCGCTTTACAGTTACGTCATCTGGGAAGAGAAAATGCTAATGCCCATTGTACCGATCGGCGGAGTTTGCTTTATTCTCTCGTGGCTTTTGTTTGCATGTGGTTTTTTTGTTCGAGACCGCGAAGAAGATTAAATGAAATTTTCGCCAAAGAAAATCTGGTATCTGGTCAGCTTCATTCTGCTGGCAACGTACCTCGTCTACTTTCATCTACTCAATGTTGCCTCGCCTGAGCAAGTTCCAATTCTCGGCGCATGTTTTAGCTCGCTCTGGCTATTCATTTGCTTTGTGTTTCAACAAGCGTTTCGAAACCGTTTCGAATATTCAATCCATATTCTGTTGGCAGTTGATTTTTACCTTGAATCAATGACAGTCATTCACAGTGGCTACGGATTCTATTATTGCGCGTTCGGATTTTGGACGGTTTTTTGGTTCTACCACCATTGGACATTGGTGAAAGCGACAGAATTATCGAAACAACCATCCGCAGTTGGCGAACAAGCAATCATTTGACTGCCGATCGAATGTCGGCGCCTTTCTGTTCAGGCGACTGATCCTTACGCGGGCACGACGTTGTAAAAGCCGTTTTCTGTAATGACTTTTAAGTCCGTTTGAAACACCTCACTCAGTTTCGATTCGCTCAAAGCTTCTTCCTTCGAACCGTGAAATGTCACCTTACCTTCATTCAGCAAAGCGACCTCTGTAACTTCCGGAGGAATTTCATGAATATGATGAGTCACCAGTACAAGCGATTTGCCGGATCGCATCAATTCACGAACAACAGAAAGGTAGTGAAACTGACCTTGAATATCTAAACCAGTCGTCGGCTCATCAAGCACCAGAACCTGAGGCTCGTTGACTAAAGCGCGGACAAGCAAATGCCTTCGCTGCTCACCGGTCGACATCTTTGAGTAAAACGTCTTACTCAAATGTTCAATACCCAACTGCCCCGAAATCTCTTTCGCTTTTTCAATTTGTTCATCCGAAAAATTTTGGTGACCGAAAATGTCGCTGCTCGAATAATAGCCAGACAACACCACGGCAAACCCAGTCGCTTCGGGTGCGTAATTGATCTGCAGGTCTTGAGAAACCAACCCCATCCTTTTCCTCAATTCCCAAACGTTCCAGCGATCTTGGCCGTAAATTTTTACACTCCCCTTTTGCGCATACAACTCACGTGCCAAAAGCTTCAACAACGTCGATTTTCCAGCACCGTTGGGGCCAATGATCGCCGTGTTAACATTTTCGGAAATCTTTAAAGAGAAATCATCGAGCACAAAATTTGACCCACGAATCACCCGCGCGTTTTGAATATCGATCAATGCCATTGGTATCAGTTTCTTCGAGATTTTTCGAGGACTCAATCTTGTGAAGCCGGTGCTTTAGTGAATCCGGTGCTTACAAGGTGAGGACCATTTGACGTAAGAATTGCTTTTTCGACCACGTGGGACAAATGGGCCAAAGAATAAGGGTTGCGACAAGATTGCGCGTGAGATGACGAATTGGATTTGCGGTTATATTAGATCATTGGCTCGCGGTATGCACTTCGTCAAGCCGCAATAACAACTCTTGAACTCGTAAAACCCCTTTTCCATGATCGTTCACCGCCTGGCTTGGATTGCACTATGTTCACTCATCATCCTTGTGGTGGTTGGAGCCACGGTGCGCGTCACCGGTTCAGGATTGGGCTGTCCGGATTGGCCGACTTGCTGGGGATGCCTCATTCCGCCAACCAGCGCCGACCAAATCGACGTTGATAAACTTGACATCGAAAAGTTCAAGCGTCACGCAGCCAAGAAAGGGATCGATCCAGATACGATCACGCGCGAAACTGTGTTAGAAAGTTTTGATCCGGTGCATACGTGGATCGAATTCGGAAACCGGCTGACGTCTCTTCCGCTTGGGTTTGCATCGCTTTTGTTGGCGTTGTTTTCATTTCGAGTCAGTCGATATCGCTGGTGGGTTGTCGCGCTCGCATGGCTAAGCCTTTTCGATGTCTTGGCCAATGCAATCATGGGAGCTGTGGTCGTACGAAGCGGATTACAACCCGGGATCATCACATTGCACATGGCACTGGCGTTTTTGTTGATCGCTTTTCTTGTCACCATCATTTGGCTGACGAGGCCCGAATCAAAAACGAATCACGCAATCCCCGCGAAATTGAAAACCAAACTTCTAGTCGCGTCGGTTGTCTTTTTCGCGTGCCTGTTCGCTGAGGGATTACTCGGCAGCCAGTTGCGGGAACAGACGGATGAGTTGCAAAAAGCTGTTTCGGGTTTAACCCGTGATCAATGGACTGGCGAACTGGCTTCAACGATCATCTTCAAAATACACCGAAGCTTCTCGTGGACGCTGTTAATCGCTGCTGGACTGATTTTGTTTTGGGCCAAGCGGTGCAAGGAAGCAAAATTTCCAGAACCCGTTTTGATCTTCGCGTTTGTGATTTTCATGATGGTGATGGGAATCATCCTTGGCCATGTTGCCATTTCTGCAGTAGTCCAAGTCTTGCATGTAGCGGCGACCGGGATATTGCTGGCGATTACGTGGCATTGGTTGTTGAGGTTGTGGTTTCAGCCAACAGGATGTGATGAACCTATCGCGATTGTTGAAAACTAGCAGTGTTGCTAGTCAACGAAACCAATTCCCGCATCAACGATTCCGCCAGATCTCATGATCCGAAATCTGCAATTCTTTTTGCACTGATTCAATGTCACGCTTGAATCTCTTTGCATCTTGCGGATAACCTTTGGTCGGCTTCAAATCGGGAAGCTTGATTTGCCAAAATTGGTTCCACGACATCATCATGACCTCGCGAAGGTATTTGGCCAACATCGAAGACAAAGCGATCGGCAAATGCGATTCACCTTTGCACAAAAACTCAATCGTCGTCCCCTGCCAACGATATCGACTAACCAACTTCGTTTCGCATTCGACGCGAACAGGTTGATCCGTTAGGTAGGCTTGCAGCAAAGGCGCATAGGCGTTTCTTCCGCCATGTTTATCGCAAAAAACGTGCAGAGCGTCGGCGACTCCGAGGTCATCAATTAGCCCACCGAGCAAACCCATCGTCTGTGCTGACAAAACGGTGGCCTTATTGCCCAACTGATCAATCTCTTCATTGAACTGACTTGGAAAAACAAGCCGCGCCGATAATCGATCCAGCGTCACATGTTCCCGATCAAACGTCTCCTGAAGGCGGCCCGATTGTCGCTTGATCAATTCCAAATCGCATTTAACAGGCAACTTGATCGCCGATCCCTTCAACCAAAACGTATCATCAAGGAAAGGGACTTCGGTTCCGCATACAAGGCGAATCAATTCGTGCGAATCATTGGGCAACTCACCAAATACGGCAGCCACCGACGAGAGAACTCCTAGCTCGAGTGTTTTGATGTTTCCCGATTTGTAAACCTGTTTGGAATCTCCCATCAACAGCGGAGGGAAATCAACAGGCTTGGTCGGCTTTCGGCAAATCGCAGCAGAAAGTTGTTGATCGAGATCCGTCTTCAGGTCAGGCACTGACCATCTTGTAGCGCCGATCACCAACGGCCCCAAGTTTGGCCCATAACCGGCTTCGTCCGTCCCGACCAAATAAGGCAACTTTGCTCTCCCGAATGAACAATGTGATCAACGCGCAAGTTATCGTGAATTCAAAAGGAAATACGAGCTATTTCTTTTTCTTTTCTTCACCCGTACTCAAGATCGACATAAATGCCGATTGCGGAATGTCGACATTGCCGACAGATTTCATCCGTTTCTTTCCCGCCTTTTGTTTTTGCAGCAATTTTCGCTTCCGAGAAATGTCACCACCATAACATTTGGCGGTCACATTTTTGCGTTGTGCTTTAACCGTTTCCCTTGCGATCACCCGCGTACCAATTGCGGCTTGAACAGCGACTTCAAACATGTGCCGATCAATTTCCTGCTTGAGTTGCTTCACAACCGCACGGCCACGCCGGTCAGAGTCTGCTCGATGGCAAATGACCGACAAGGCATCGACTTTGTTTCCGTTAACCAGGATGTCCATCCGCACCAGATCGGCCGGAAAGTATCCGACCATGTCGTAGTCCATCGTTCCGTAACCTTTGGTGATACTTTTTAATCGATCGTGCATGTCGTAAATGACTTCAGCCAGCGGCAAATCATAAGTCAACATCACACGCGTCGCCGACAAGTATTCCTGGTTTTGTTGAATCCCGCGCCTTTCATTGCACAGCTTCATCACTCCGCCGACATACTGCTCGGGCTGAATCAAATTCACGCGCACAATAGGTTGCCGAAACTCTTCAATGTCTCCCGAATCCGGAACTTCCTGAGGACGATGAATCTCTTTGGTCTCTCCATTCCTCGAAACAATTTCGTAAGTCACATTGGGAGCGGTCTGGACCAAATCGACGTCGGATTCCTGCTCCAGTCGCTGTTGTACAACTTCCATGTGAAGCATTCCAAGAAAACCACAACGGAACCCAAACCCCAACGCATCGCTGGACTCAGCATGAAATTCAAAACTCGGATCGTTGATCGCCAGCTTATTCAGCGCATCTCGGAGTTCCGTAAAGTCTTGACCGTCGGACGGGTACAAACCGCAATAGACCATCCGTTTGGGTTCATGGTATCCGGGAAGCACTTCGCCTTCTGCTTGGCCGATTCCCGTGATCGTGTCACCAATGTTGACTTCTTCAAGTGACTTGATGTTACAAACAAGGTAGCCGACCTGCCCTGCCACCAACGTATCGCAAGGAGTCTGCTTTGGCCGGAACTGTCCAATCTCGACAATGTCGTGATTCGAGTTGTTGCGGATCATCTTGACCTTCTGGCCTTTTTTTACCGTCCCGTTCATGATCCGAACATAAGTGATTGCGCCGCGATACTCGTCGTAGTGCGAATCAAAAATCATCGCTTGCAAGGGCGCCTCAGGATCGCCCCCTGGCGGTTTGATTTTATCGACAATCGCATCCAACAACAGGTCAATGTTGATTCCGGATTTGGCGCTGACTTTTACCACGTCATCGATGTCGATTCCCAGCGTCTGTTCCATTTCCTCGATGACTTCGTCCGAACGCTCGTGTTTCAAATCGATTTTGTTGACGACCGGAATAATGTCGAGGTCGTGCTCAATAGCCGCATAGCCAGTCGCCACCGTTTGCGCTTCAACGCCCTGAAAAGCGTCGGCCAGCAACAACGCTCCTTCACAACACGTCAATGAACGAGAAACTTCATACTGAAAATCCACATGGCCTGGCGTGTCGATCAGATTGAGTTCGTAAGTTGTGCCTTTATGCGGCACCGTCATTGCGACGGCGCGAGCTTTGATTGTGATTCCGCGTTGCCGCTCAAGTTCCATGTCATCGAGAATTTGCTCTTGCATTTCGCGCTTGGTAATCGTCCCGGTATATTCAAGGATTCGATCGGCAAGCGTACTTTTGCCGTGGTCGATATGCGCAATGATGCAAAAGTTGCGAATGTTCTTCTGGTCGATTTTGGACATGAGGACTCGTAAAATTTCGGTTCAATCAAGCTCGCTATTTTCGCAGGATGTCGATCTTACGAAAGCTCAGTTTCCCGGTTTGTGGAAGCGAAGCGAAAGTTTGTTGGGATGGTTTGAGCCAACTTGGGGTTGATTCTGGCAGGACGTCCCCTGCCAACCCTGTTTGGACTCGGACTTCGCCAGTTGGCTTTGCTTTGCTTTAGCTACTTTGCTTCAAAAAGGCCACTCGCGCAAGTCCAGCGGCTCCGATAAACCCTGCGTCTCCGCCAAGCTCAGCGAAACGGACGGTTAGGTTTTCAGCAAGAACCGGGAATACAAGCTTTCTGGCCGTCTCGACAACTTCATCAATAAATTGGCGGCCAAGTGGCGACTGGTTTCCGCCGAAGTTCATGGCTCCGCCAAGAATGAATGCTTGTGGATCAATCACGTGAGCCAAATTGGCCACGCCGCGAGCCAAGTATCTAGCAGTCTCTTTCACGATCTCGATCGCCAATTCGTCACCTTTGTCGGCAGCATTTGAAATCATCAAAGCAGAAAGTGGCGATGCCTCACCAATTTCCGAAAGCAAAATACTGTCGGATCGATCCGCTAACGCCATGGCACATCGATCGACAACGGCTGTCGCGCTGGCATAAGCCTCAAGATGTCCGCTGACTCCACATGGACAAATCCGCGCCGATTCAGATGTATCGATCGTAATATGTCCAACCTCGGCGCCATGGCTGTGAGATCCGTCGATACTAAAGTCGTTGACGATGATGCCTCCGCCAACGCCGGTGCCAAGCGTAATCAAGACGAGGCTTTCGTATTGTCGCCCACTTCCAATCCAATACTCGCCGAACGCAGCGGCAGCGGCGTCATTGGCATACGTCACTGGTTTTCCCAATTCCGATGAGAGCTTGTCACGAATCGGGAAGTTTCGCCAGCCGGGCAAATTGTTGGGCGTCAAAATTAAGCCACCCGAAATATCCAACGGGCCCGGTGTCCCCAGCCCCACAGCCGCTACGTCTTCCCAATCGAACTCCGCATCGGCGACAAGTTTTTTCAGCATCTCATCAGCATGCTTAATCGCGACATCAGGTTCTTTATCCGGCTGAGTTGGGAACTTCGAGTGATTGACTGTCCGTCCTTCGTGGTCGAGAACGCCAACTTTAATATTGGTGCCGCCAACGTCAACGCCACCGAAAAGCGGAAGTTGAAACCCATTCTTAGTTGTTTCTGCCATGAAATATTGTTTGATGTGTGATTAGCAAGTTTCGAATTTAGAACGAGGATTATAAATCGTACCATCAAGTCCAACAACGCGGGCTTCGACTTGTCGTCAGCGAGAATTTAGCGATCAGTGCCACTCGCTTAGGGATTGGATGACTTTATTAACATCCTGTGTTTGTTCCAGCCGTTTTGAGACTAGGCCGCGCTTGATAAATGTGAGCGGCAGGGCGCTCATCGCAAGCGTACAAATTTCAACTGAAATTGAATTATTAAACGCCGCCTCGCCACGGACGCGGTAACGTCGGTGGCCAGCACCAAAACCGTTGGATATTCGGTAACCAACCTGACGGCGCCGGGTGAAGTCCTGGAAATGAATTTCGCTCACCCGCGAATCGATTCTGCTAAAATAAATTCCTGATATTAAACGTAGCGAGCTTCTCAGAAACGGCATGCCGAAAAAACAAATCCAAACGAAACCAAACAAGGTTCCTGTCGTAGAGACAATTGCCAAAGCCATGATTCCAGCTGTGCTTGGTGTTGCAGCCCTGTGTGCAGTGACGTTGGCTGGAATTTACTTTACTCGTCCCGCCGCCTCATCAGCCGACACCAACTCGACCCAGTCGTTCTCCAAGGAACCTGAGAATGAAAATGCGAGCGAGAATTCGAATTTGAATCCCGCCCAACAAGCGGCCGCCGACAAAATCAAAACAGACAGCCCACCTCCTCAAGTAAAACAGCCGGCTCCACAGACGCCTAATCCCAAGCCGCCTGAGGCGACACTAACGGTTACCAATACACCAGCCGGCCTACCAGACAAAGAAGTTCCGGAAACCAATCAAGCCGCAAACAAACAAGCGGTTCCACCCGCGAACCCAACCAACACCAATTTTCCGCCGCCGAAATCGCCACCAACGATTGTCGCACCTGCGTCGATCGGCAACGCCAGATACAAGCTTGCGGTCGCTGGCGGTAAGCTTCAATTCTCGCAATCCGGTTTTGACCTGGGAACCGAGTTTCCGACCATTGAAAAAGACGCCGAAAGCGGTTTTGAATATTTGCGATTTAACGGTGCCGACCAAAGCTTGAAATTACCAGACGTTCCCCAATCAACAGGTTCGGTCGTTGTGACAGCGCGAATGAACCAGTCTTTTGCCGTCGTATTGCATTCGCTGTTCGGCAGGATTTTGATTCGAAAAGGCATAGGCGGCTTGGGATGGCGTGTCGCAGGCACATCCAAAATTGCCCCGGTGCGCGAAAAAAATCCTTTTGATGAACAACAATGGCATCACATTGTGATGACTTGGCATGATGGCGGGCAAGCCGTTCTTTACCTCGACGGACAAGCCATTGACCAGTTTGATTACATCCACGAGGTAAAACGATTCTCATTTTTCCGAGACGTTACCGTTTGCAAAACCATTTTCAAAAATGGAGCTGACGAAGATATTCGTTACTTCGCGAGCGACGTCCACGAAGTCGTCGTTTTCGACGAGCAACTTTCGAGCAATCAAGTCACCACGATGTACAGTGAAAAGAAAAACCAATTTGGTACTCTGTTTCCGCAGTAAACTCGAACTTCAACTTTGATCGTTCCAATTCAGTACATCACTTGAAAAGATCGGCGTCGCACCGTTTTGGCTGCAAACCAAGGATGCGACGCAGTTTGCTTTTTTGCTGATCGCAGAAAGGCTCTCTCTACGCAACATACCGACAGTCAAAACTGCCGCAAATGCGTCGCCAGCGCCGACTGAATCTAGAACTTCGATACTCGGTGCCGGAGCGACGTCAACTGCTTTTCCATCGAACAATATCGATCCTTTAGCGCCGTTGGTTAGCGCGACCAGCTTCAAAGCAAACTTTGCTTGCAATGCTTTGACGGATTCTATTTCTTGACCAGCTTCATAAACTATTTGCATCCGCTGGCAAACAACGGGCAGCTCTTCTTGATTCAGCTTTAAGACATTGGCAATCCGAAGCGATTCGCCAAGAATCTTCGTGGAGTAAAAGTTCTGCCGTAAATTTACATCAAAAACTCGCAAGCAATCAACAGAAGTAGCCGCCAGAAATTTCCAGATTGTGCTACGAGACTTTTCCGCTCGTTGGCCAAGCGTGCCAAAACAAACCGCATCGCATTTCTGCGCGAGCGGCTTTTGTGAATCGTTATCAGCGATATCATCCCAGGCAACCTCGTTTTCAATTTCGTATTCCGGTTGGCCATCATTGAAAACGGTCACCAGGACGCGGCCCGTCGTCAAAGAGGATCGTTCAACGTAGTCCGTGTTCACGTTCCGTTGGCTCAACTCTTCAATCACTCGATCTCCCAACGCATCATTACCAACGGAACTCAACAGATAGCTTTCAACACCAAGACCAGCAACGTGACAAGCAAAATTTGCGGGTGCTCCTCCTAACTTTTGCTCGTTGGGATAGACATCCCAAAGGACTTCGCCGATTCCAACAAGAATTTTCTTATCCGAACGAGCCGCTTGTTGGAGTGTTTTACTCATTCGACATCCAAAGAAATTCAAACCAGAATTACTTCTTGGGAACTGCTCTTACCGATCCAACGGAAATTCCACCGTCAACTAGAATCATCTGCCCCGTTACGTATTCGCTGGCGTCGGAAGCCAGAAACACCAACGTTCCACCAAGATCGCCTTTCGCGCCAGGTCGCCTCAACGGAATCCGATCGGTCAAATACTCGACCCACGAATCGTCTTCGTACATAACCGCGTTCTGCTGCGTCTTGAACCAACCCGGAGCCAAACAATTGACGGTGATTCCGTGGGGACCCCAATCGTCGGCCAAGCTCATCGTTAATTGCTTGACGCCACCACGGCTTGCGCAATAGGGACCAAGACCTGCGTAACCATTGACACAAGTCACTGATCCGATGTTGATCATCCGGCCGTAGCCTCTATCAATCATCCGCTTGGCATGTTCTTGTGCGACAAAAAATACGCCACGCAAGTTAGTTTCCAAAATCGTATTCCAATCGTCCCAACTGACTTCAGTGGCAGGCTTTCGAATGTTGCAGCCCGCGTTGTTGACGACAATTTCAATCGTCCCAGCGGCAGCCCAAGCCGACTCCACGCTGGCGACAATGCTCTGGTGACTGCGAACTTCCAGCTCTATCGGATACGCAGTTTGGCCGTTCGATTCAATGATGCCAATCGTTTCACTGAGACTGTCGATGTTCCGAGCCGTAATTGCGACATCCGCGCCGGCAGTCGATAGTGCGTCGGCAAATTGCTGGCCAAGTCCTCGGCTAGCGCCGGAAACGAATGCGGTTTTGCCCGTCAAATCAAATTGCCGGTGTTTCGGCGAGTCGCTCATCTATCAACCTATCGTTAATCGTTTTGATAACCGTTCGCCCGTTTTAGCAATCGATCTTGGCGCAACCAAGTCTAACTTCATCGCGGTTTGCTGTCACCTTAACTGGCGATTCAGGTTAAAATACTTGGCGTCCTCAGTGAACTCGATAAAAACGCAACTCTCTTGAACCCGTTTATAAGCCAATTGTTCGGTCGGTATGATGCAGAATCACAAATCAAGTCACAATCATGATCGGCAGTCAGGTTGGATCGCTTTTTCATTTATGATGCTGACAACGTTTCCGTTTTTTTGCAGCTCCGCCCAGGCACAGGAAAGCAGTTCAATGAAAACTGACTTTCTTACGGAAGTCCAACCGCTGATCGACGCGTCGTGCATCGACTGCCATGATGCGTCGACCGATACGGCGCTTGACTTCTCAAACCTTCCAACCGACTTGTCTGACGAGGCAACTTTTTCAAAATGGGTTCGCGTCTTTGACCGGGCCCGCAACGGAGAAATGCCACCTGAAGACTACGATCGACCGGACGATGACGTCTTACAAAACTCCACGCAAGCTCTTGGTCGCGCTCTTTGGAATTACAACAAGAAGGAGCAGACAAAAAACGGCCGCGTGGTGCTCCGGAGACTGACTCGAACCGAGTACGAGTATTCATTGAGAGACGCATTGGATATTGAATCTGAAATCGCGACCCTGTTACCTGCAGAGAATAGTTCGGGGATGGACACTGTTGCTGACAAACAAGGGATCTCGCCACTGCATATTCAAAGCTATTTGCGAGCTGCTGAGTTTGCGCTGAATGATGCCATCAACATGGGCAAAAAACCCGTTCAAAAAACGGAGAGGTTTCCGCTCAAAGAATTCGAAGGAGTTCGGAAGCATTTGGACAATGAGAATGAACACCCGATTCTTGAAGAGACTGATGACGGTGTGATCATGTACCAAGGTGACGCTTCTTATCTGGTAAAGGTTGACAAATTTAGAACTGAACACACGGGGCGTTATCGAATTCGCGCTTCGGCACGCGCTGTCAATTCCGATGAAGCCGTCGTTTTGACGTTGAATGCTGGCGACTATAAACGAGGCTTCCAGCGAGTGCTTGGTTTTTGGGATGTTGGCCCGGACGAATTCACGAAAGTCGAAGTCACCACGGTTCTCAATTCGAATGAGTACTTGTTTCCTGGCGGCCTTGATCTTGATGTCCAACCCGATGGAAAGACGATTTGGAACATCGGACCCGAAGACTACACCGGATCAGGAATCGAAATTCAATACGTTGAGGTCGAAGGCCCGCTTGTCGAGCAGTGGCCGCCAGCAAGTGCCGCAAAACTTTTGCCTGGAGTTGAGTTTAAAGAAAGGGAGCACCTTGGTTGGAAGAATAACAAACATATACAATTCGACGTCGTTCCACCGGAAAATCCTGCGGAGATCATCGAGGCAAGCGTCGCGCGATTAGCAACATTAGTATTTCGTCGTCCTTTGAAGAAGAACGAAACGAAGCCGTTCGTGGAACTTGCACAAAGGGCCCACGAAGACGGATTGCCGTTCGAAGAAGCCGCCAAGATCGCGCTCCGCAGTGTCCTTTGTTCGCCGGAATTTTTGTTTCATGCCGGGAAGCCAGGAAAACTCAAGCCCCATGCTTTGGCTTCGAGGCTGTCGTATTTCTTTTGGAAAAGCATCCCAGATCAAGAACTGATCGAACTGGCTGACATAGGCAAGCTTTCTCAACCGGAAGTATTGAAGGAACAGGTTGAGCGAATGTTGAAAGACCCGAAAGCCGAGCGTTTTCGTCATGATTTTGTTTCACAATGGCTACAAACCAAAGATATCGATGCGACAGAGCCGGACAAAAAACTGTATCCGGAATACGACCCAATTCTCCGATTGTCGATGCTAAGTGAATCCGAAGCGTTCTTTACAGAGTTGTTAGAGAATGACTTGAGTGCTGAAAATATTATTGATTCCAATTTTGCAATGATCAATCGCCGACTCGCGGAACACTACGGCATCGACCAAGTTCAAGGGCAAGAGATTCGCAAGGTCGAACTTGAGGCCGATCATCCTCGCGGCGGCGTTATGACGCAAGCGGCAGTTTTGAAAGTGACTGCAAATGGAACCGTCACGTCTCCTGTCCGCCGCGGAGCCTGGGTCTTGACGCACCTGCTTGGCCAACCGCCCTCGCCTCCCCCGCCATCCATTGGCTCCATTGAGCCTGACACGCGCGGGACCACGACGATTCGTGAGGAGCTCGCGGCTCACAGAAATGAAGAATCGTGTGCGCTTTGCCACAAAGAGATTGATCCGCCAGGATTCGCATTGGAAAGCTTTGACGTGATCGGCGGATTTCGCGAAAAATATCGTTCCGCCGAGAAAGGCGAGACGCCCAAGGCAAAACTGTTGGGGCGAAACATTTGGGAATACAAAGTTGGCCTGCCCGTTGATGCGACGGGGAACACACCCGAAGGCGATTCCTTCGACGGGATTCGCGCCTACAAAAAACTGCTCCTCAAACAAAACGATCAAGTTGCGAGAAATGTTGCTGAGCAGTTAATCATTTACTCAACGGGCGCAGAGATCGAGTTTGCCGACCGGATCCAGGTCGACAAGATCATGAGCAAATGCAAAGAATCCAATTACGGCTTGCGAACGATCATTCATGAAATTGTTCAATCCCCTCTGTTTTTGAATAAGTAACCAATGAAAAACAATCCAATGCATCGGCGAATGTTTCTGCGGACAACCGGAGTCGCACTCGCTTTGCCTGCACTCGAAGCCATGAATCCGATCGCATATGCGGCGGAATTAAAGGCTCCGCAACGAATGGTGACAGTCTGCACGACGCTTGGCTTGCACGCGCCCAATTTGTTTCCGGAAAATCCGGGAGCCGACTACCAGGTGACGCCTTACCTCGAACATTTAAAGGGTTTTCGTGATGACTTCACAATCTTCTCCGGGCTTTCACATCCTGACCAAACTGGCAAAGACGGTCACTCCTCCGAGATGACCTGGCTGACTGCGGCGATCAATCCTGGATTAAGTGGTTTTCGAAATTCAATTTCACTCGATCAATACGCAGCTGAAAAACTTGGATACGTCACACGGTTTCCGTCCTTGTCCTTAAGCACCAACGGATCCAACAGTCAGTCGTACACACGCGGTGGTGTGATGATTCCGGCGGAACACAGTCCGGCAAAACTATTTGCCAAAATGTTTCTGCAAGGGAAACCTGACGAAGTCAAACGACAACGGCAGTTGCTGAATGAAGGTCGCAGTATTCTCGACGCGCTGGGCGGTCAAACAAAGTCACTGAAAAGAAAAGTCTCACCGGGCGACAAACAGCGGTTGGATCAATATTTCGAATCGATTCGACAAGCGGAGAATCATTTCGCCGAAGCTGATGCGTGGACTCAAAAAGAAAAACCAAAAGTCGATGCCGAGCAACCCAGCGATATCGAGAAGGATAACGATTTGATTGGCCGCATGAACTTGTTGATGGACCTTGTTCCGCTCATTGTTCAAACCGATTCGTCACGAGTCATCTCGGTCGTGGTCCACGGGCGCGGAGACGTTCCTAATGTGGAAGGCGTGACGATCGACCATCACAACTTGTCGCATCACGGGCAAGACGAAACCAAGATCGCGCAATTGATGCGAATCGAAAACCAACTATTTCGATCGTTCTCTCGACTAATCGAACAATTGAAAGAGAAAAAGGAAGGCAACGGAACGCTTTTGGACAACACGATGGTTCTTTTTGGGAGCAATCTGGGAAATGCCAACGCACATGATTGGAGAAACCTGCCGATCATTTTTGCAGGCGGCAACGATTTTCAACACGGTCAATACGTGGCTTACGATAAAGAAAACAATCAGCGACTGAGCAATTTGTATTTGACCATGCTGCAAAAAATGGGGATCGAAGCTGATAACTTCGGCACCAGCAACGCTACGCTGACCTGGTAGTCTCGGTGTTCTAAAAAACCCAAACCGCGTCGTAAGCGTAAATCAACCCAGGTGTGGTTGTCGGTTCGTCGCTTGGTGCCAGAGAACCCGAAAATCCGATCGGGCTTGAATTCGCCTGGCGGCGTCGCCCGTTATACCGAGTCTTGCCCCACCGATAACCAATCGCGACAAAATCGAATTTCTCAAACCGTTCGGCAGTTCGATCGAATGAAGCCACGCCTCTCAGCTTCGTGACTACGCCGCGCGGAGTGCGGTTATTGCGAGTGCTGTTGGAATCAGACTTCGTTGTTCCGGAAAACTCGAATTCAATTTTTTCATCACTGGCACTCGTTACGGTACACATGATCTCTGATTTGACTTCGGCTTCCGAGAATTCATCAGTTTGACCTTTGATCGTGTCCACAATGTGAAATCGAAGAAGACGATTACCAATCATCGCCGGCATCTCGAAAGTCGCGCCGGCTTCGAGGTCTTGCGGGATCGCCGCGAAAATCTCAGCTTTGGAAAACCAAGCCGTATCTCGATTCCATTTTTCTTTTCGCGGACTGGCAAAACTCATGTCTTCATTCAGATCTCGAGAGTAGATCGCCAGGATCAACCCGCCCGTTGGGGACTTTGACTCCCAACGATTTTTCGACTCAATCTTTGCGACGTCAACCATTTCTTTCTGAGAGTCGGGTAACGATTCGAATTTTTCCAACCCGTCTTGCAGAACCTTAAGGACGTCGTCTGGACGATTGGAGTTGATCGACGATAAGAAAGTTCCGTCAGCCGTGAGAACATAGATCCCTTGCTTGGAAAGCTGTGTAGGCTTGCCGAAATGACCTTGTTTTGCGATTGCCTGAAAGAATACACAATCGGGATCAGAACCGCGTTGAAGGCGATACACTTCATCAGTGCATGGCACGAACTTTTTGGATTGCTCAATCACTCTTGGATCAGACCAAACGGACCGCCGGCCCGTAACACCATTGTTTCACGTGCAGCCCAATGGATGGCCATTCATCGTCCACAGCAAAACCGGCTTGTTTTGTTTGGAACCTTCCAAGATGCCTTGTTGAAATGTCGACAGCCAAGGGATCTTTTTCCAAGCCAACTCCGATTCGTCAGGCAATATGTGCTCGCGCCAGTCATCGAAAATGGAAGCGTCAAATTCAACGTTCGCAAAATCGTCTCCGACATTGTCAGGCATTTGCGCATCAACGCTTGAGCTTACAATCAAAACGTTGGCCGCAAAGCTCAACAGAAACAAGCAGCGGATTGACATGCGTCCAACCAAAATTTTTGTCATGGCGTCGATCACTTCTTTTTGTCCCCCATCTCCTCTTTCTTTTTCTTTTTTGGAAAGACGGATGAGTTTTCCCCAAGAATTCTTTTCGCTCCAGTACCAGGTCGAGCGATTTCGTAGGAGCCGTCATCCAATGGCAGGATCGGAGGGTCTTGCTTGAAATCCACCATTTCATCAACATCACACAACGACGGCGAATTGGCGAGCATGTCATCCCACATAAGTTCCTTACCGCTGTAAGTCGCCAGTCGACCAAGGATTGCAGTGAAGGTACTCTTCGCACCGTACTCGGCTTCGTTGACATAAACTCCGTTGGCAATGTCAGCAAACAAGTCATGATGCTCCTGTTGATGGCCGGCCCGCTGGCCTTCTCCATTTTGGCATTTGAAAATAACTTTGCCTTTCGGATCGTAGATTTCGCCTTTCGCAATATCAGCCCAACCATTTGCTCCGTGGACGAATTCAGAAACTTTGCTCCAGCACTTCGGCATGTGGCGACACATCGAGAACATCTTGTGACCATTCTCGTAAGTGTATTCTACCGAATGGTGATCGAAGATCTCTCCGTTGGTCTTTCCAGTGCGAACCAACCGACCGCCTTGGCCTTGAGCCGAAACTGGAAAGCCATCCATCAGCCAGTTGATCACATCGAGGTTGTGAATGTGTTGTTCGACGATATGATCGCCGCACAGCCAATTGAAGTAGTACCAATTGCGTAACTGATATTCCAATTCCGAATCTTCTTCCTTGCGAGGCCGATTCCACACACCATCGTTGTTCCAATAAACACGGCTGGCGATCAAGTCGCCAATGATGCCATCTTTAAGTTGAGCAATCGTTTCGCGGTAGGCCCGCTCGTGACGTCGCTGCAAACCGACTTGCACGTACAGCCCTTTTTCTTTCGATATGGCGGCACTCTCCAAGACGCGTCGGATTCCAGGAGCATCAACGCCCACCGGCTTCTCCATAAACACGTGCTTGCCAGCGTTGATCGCGGCTTCGAAATGAAGCGGGCGAAATCCGGGAGGTGTTGCCATAATCACCAAATCAATATCCGAATCGAGGACTTGCTTGTAAGCCTCCAAGCCGACGAATTTCGATTTCGCCTTTACCAAAGTTTTGTCTTTGTGCTCTGTTGCACATTGTTCAAGGCATTGCTCCTGGCGGTTTTCAAAAACATCAGCCACAGCGTGCAACTCGACGTTGCTACTGCTTGTGTTCATCGCTTGAATGGCTGCCCCTGTGCCGCGACCGCCGCAACCTATCAGACCTAACTTGATCGTGTCGCGACCGGCAACATTTGCAGATCGAGCCAGCGACAACGAAGGCGTGGCCAATCCTGCCGCCGTGATGCCGGCTGCAACCGCTCCACCTGTTTTCAGAAAACTTCTGCGAGATGAATTTGATTTTTGATTCTTGTTAACGGGCTTAGACACAGAGTACTCCGGGTTTATCAACAACAATGTGGTTTAAATGTCTTGTTTGCTCACCATCAATTCCAAACTCAATATACACCAAAGCAGCCCCTCTTTCAGGACACCATCCATCGAATGTACAGGAAGCGATCGTTCACTTTAAAAACGTGGCATTGCAAATTTGTTGACTTTGCAGCTGGTTTCGCAATGCTTTTATGTCGAGGCGAAAATCTCACCCTCACGCCTAATCAAAATATAGCCAACTCAACACGAGTGTTTGTAAAATGGTTGGACCGGATCTCAAGAACAGACAACTCATCATTTTCAAAGCAGTCCTTTTTCTGGTTGCAGGAATCGTCGCCGCAGGACTGCTTGTTGCTGCCAATCCCAAATTGGAAACCGTTTTCTTGTTAGGCTTTTCTTGTTAGGCATATCCATTTGGGCCTTCTGTCGAGCTTACTACTTTTCGTTCTACGTGATCGAGAACTATCTGGACGGGGACGGCCCTCACGCGGGTCTGCTTTCGCTTTTGAAGAAATTGCCTCATGCCAAACGTCGGGCACAATGATTCTGGCGAGGAAAGAGTTTGAAAAGGGCCGAACGAGCATTCTGCAAAAATTGGAAATTGATTAGACTAGAGGACATTTCAAAACCTAAAATCGTGCGATCATCGTAGTGGGATTCGCCAGAATTCCCTTTGTTTTGAAAGCGAGCTGGGACTTCTGGCGAAGTCCACTACAGGTTTTGAAATACCCTCTAGAAGCGGTTTCAAAACCGGCCCTATTTGATTTTTTTGCAAAGGCAATGTTTGATGCGCGTTCTCTCCGGTATTCAGCCAACTGGTCGTCCACACTGGGGCAACTACTTCGGTGCGATACGTCAGTACATTGATTTGCAAACAGAAGACGAAGCTTACTACTTTATTGCCAACCTTCACGCGCTCAATACAATTCGCGAACCTGAGCAATTGCGGCAGTTTTCGTTCGACGCAGCACTTGATCTCTTAGCACTAGGGCTTGATCCAGAAAAAGCGACCTTGTTCATCCAGTCTGACGTTCCGGAAGTGTCAGAACTTTGCTGGTTGTTGCTGTCAGGCACGCCGATGGGTGTCCTTGAGCGATGCGTGTCTTACAAAGACAAAGTCGCGAAGGGCTTGCCGGTTGTCGCAGGTCTGTTTTCGTATCCGGTTTTGCAAGCCGCCGACATTCTGGCGTACGACTCCAACGTCGTTCCTGTTGGTGAAGATCAGAAACAACACATCGAAGTCTGCCGTGATATCGCGCGCGGATTCAATCATCAATATGGTGAAGTGTTTGTCATCCCCGAAGCCAAGACGCTAGACGCGAGCGCCAAAGTTCCTGGCACCGATGGCGAAAAAATGTCCAAGAGCTACGGAAACTTCATTGAGATTTTTGAACCTGTTAAATCGATGAAGAAAAAGGTGATGCGGATCTCAACCGACTCACGTGCCATGGAAGAAGCGAAAGAGCCGGAAACAGATCATTTATTCCAACTGTTTTCTCTTTTTGGAGAACCGGCAGCTATTGAGGAGATGGCGGCGATGTATCGTAGAGGTGGCTTTGGATACGGTGATGTTAAGAAAGCACTTGCCGAAGCAGCTGAAAAATATTTCGAACCTGCTCGCGAACGTCGGGAAGAAATGGCGGCCGCGCCGGAGAAAGTTCACGAGATTCTCAACGACGGCGCAGCAAAGGCTCGACGCAAAGCGGGAGAAGTTCTCAAACGGGCACAACAAGCTTGTGGCGTAAAGTTTTAGATCATGTCAGAAGAAATAAAGATTATAGGAAATGTCGTCGGCATCGGTACCGACATCGTGGAATGTCTGCGCATCGCAAACATGATCGAAAAGCACGAAGACATTTTCATTCGCAAAGTTTTTACGCCTTGGGAAGTTGAATATTGTTCGGGCAGAAAGTCCGCGGTTCAACATTACGCCGGACGCTGGGCCGCTAAAGAAGCGATCCTCAAGTCGCTTGGGACTGGATGGGCCAAAGGGATCAAGTGGACTGACATTGAGATCGTCAATGAAATGGGCGGTAAACCCAAGGCGAAACTCGGTGGTCGAGCGGGAGAGCTTTGCCTGGAACTTGGCATCGACGAAGTGCTGATCAGTATTTCGCATTGCCGCTTGTTTGCGACGGCTTTCGCAACCGCCGTCGGCAACGGGTCGCAGTAGCGACTATACGTTAGCAATCCGACCCGTCGAATCACCAAACAAGTTGGTATGCGCATGACGGTTCCCGTCGGAGTTGCCACTGGTGAACATAATCGTTGAGTTGTGCAACCGTGTGTTTCCGTCAACGTCCTCCTTCGCATTGAGACGTCAATCTTTTTGATTTTTTAGTTCGATCCGACTTGTTCTGATGATGTGACGTTGCTGGCGTGGCTCATTTCAAAACGTCCGGCTTCAAACTTTTAAAACTAGGTCCCCATTCCCGGGCCAAGCGAAAAAAAATCGCGAGCTCCGATATCGGTTTCATCGCCGACGACGCGATTCAAAAGATTGACGTCTGGCGCATTCTCATCGGTCACGCCATTTTGGTCGGCATCGTAGATATCCAGTAACAAGTCGGACGAGACACCCGCATCGATTGCAGGTGAATTCGAATTTAGCCGGTAGTCGCCAGCGGCGTAGTCAATGAAGCGCGGGTTGTCGTCAAGATTTCCAGCCGCGGCATCAAATCGAACTGCATCATCGTCTGGATCTTCGTCAAAGAAAATTGAATTCACGACGTTGTAAGTTTGACTTCCGGCAAACAAGTCGCCTTCTTCAGCAGGAGGAGAGAAGTTGTTCCAGAAAATCGAATTGCTGATGTCAAAAGCGACATTTGATTCGTTGCTGGATTGAATGACGCCACTAAACTCTGAGCGATTTCCGAGAATGCTTGACGAGCGGATGAGAACTTGCGATTCTGAAATCGTGCCTGAATTAGCGATGAAGATTGCACCGCCAAACGCGGCACGTTGTTTGATAATTTCCGAGTTGCTGATTTCCAACATGCTGCCCGATGTCGTTCCACTAATGCCAGGATTCCAATAAATACCTCCACCAGTCCCCCTTCCGACGGGCCCCGCTGCGCCAACGGATTTGAAAAAACCACCTCTAATAACGACGTTGTGAATATCCACTCGGCCAGTGACTTGCAGTCCTCCGGTACGAATGAAAGTTGATCGAGAGATCACAGCTTCTGTAGCTATTAAAGCTCGTTCATGTTGATAATCGGTAATGTGCGTACCTTGAATAAGCACCGATTCCCCAATCGCCTGGATTCCGGGAGCGCGAATGGGGATCAATATATCCTCGGGGATTTCTTCAACCTCGGCATTGGTAACTCCCAAGATCGTTACCACACCAGTGTGAAAGGTAGCAAGATAGCCTCTGCTTTGACCTTGAAAATTGACATTTTCGAATATCGTTTCCGCGTCATCAAAACCACTCTCATTGTGAATTACCCGTTCCCAGTTTCGAAAAAAGTTACTGTCCTTTACGACTAGCTTGCGACCACTAAATTCAATGGAATGATTGCGGTTGTGGCGAATGTTTGAGTCAGTAACCTCCAAGTTGGAATCGCCGGTGACGATGATTCCGTTGTCATTAAAAACGACTCGCGAATCATGAACCTTGATATCGGTGTCTTCGCCATTGATTGCTGCGTCATGTACGCGAGGAGAAGAGAAAAATTCCGGACCATAGTTGTTGAAAAATCGAGTGTGATCAAGTTCAGCCGAGCCACCAACAATATGCAGCCCACCCCTGTTTTCGTCGAACAGGGTTCTCGACATAAAGAGCATTGAGTCTCGGGATAAGACAGTTTTGGGAATGATCTCGAAATCAGGAAAGCCGCAAATTTGGTCTCCAACACACGAGTCCTTAATTTCCAGCAGTTCAAAGTTTGCCGTCGTACCGCGAATGAAAATCGCATGCCCGTTGGTGTAAGCTTCGTTGGCAGTAAACTTCGAATTGAAAATGTCAACTGTTCCGCCGGCAACATACAACCCGCCCCCAGCGGTGTTATTGTATGCTCCATCACCGTTTTCTTGAATTAACGAATTGCGGATATCCAGCTGCGAATGGACAGAATAAATTCCCGCACCGCGCTTTCCGACGGCAAGCGGATAAGCATTCAATGAGCCCTGCGTGATCACAACGTTTTCCAGCGTTAGTTGCGACGTTGGATGAACATGGATAACTCGATCAATCCCGTTCGCACTGATGGTCGTGGCTGGTGTATCGCTTCCGGCACCAGTGATGGTCAATGAGTGCCCACCATCTGGCTTGATGTCTAGATCTCCTCCCCGGTTGTTGTCTTCATCCAGCTCGATAATTTTCAGGTCGTAAGTCCCTGAGTCGAGCACAATGACATCGTCTTCGTTGTTTGAATTGGCGATACTGATCGCTTCACGAAGCGTCAACTCGTCGTCGATTTCGGTACCATCGGCAAACGTGGTAACGGTGAGTGTAGCCAACATTTGCCTTCGTTCGAGAGAATCGTATTGGTGACGATTTTTACGTCTGATACGCGTCTTCATCCGGTGACCCAATAATAAACATGTTGCAATTATTCGAACTAAAAGAGTATTTCGCATTGCCGTTTGTTTGCGACGGCATTCGCAACCGCCGTCGGCAACGGACCGCAGTAGCGACTATACGTTAGCAATCCGACCCGTCGAATCGCCAAACTGCTCAACATCTTTTAAGCCAACGTTCTCGGCCATTGCCAAAAACAAATTCGACAATGGCTTGTCATCATGATTGACGTAACGACCCGTCGTTAAGTTTCCACCACCGCCTCCGGCAAGGATCACTGGTAAGTCGGTATGTGTATGGCGGTTTCCGTCGGCGTTGCCGCTGGCAAACATGATCGTTGAGTTGTGCAACAATGTGTTTCCGTCAACGTCTTTCTTAGAATTGAGGCGTTCCAAAAATTTCGCAAACTGTTCCACGTACCAGTGGTCAATCTTTTTGATTTTCTCAATTCGATCAGACTTGTTCTGGTGATGCGAAAGATCATGATGACCTTCTGGAATTCCGATAAAGTCATAAGACCGATTGTCGCCGTCATGTCCGAGCATAAGCGAAAGGACGCGCGTTGAATCTGTTTCGAACGCGAGCGCTGACAATTCATACATCAGTTGAACATACTCCTGATGCGAATGTGGAATTCCCGTTGGCGTCGCAACGGAAGGAAGCTCGGGATCTGGAAACTTCTCCGCACGCTGAATTCGTGATTCCAGTTCGCGCACGCCGGTCAAATATTCTTCCAGCTTTTGTTGATCCGTCGATTGCAGTTTTCGCTGAAGTGACTTTGCGTCTTCGAGCACGAAGTCAAGAATACTGTTTTGTTGAGCGCGTCGACTTTTCAGATTCTTAAGTCGGTCCTGCGGATTTCCAGCGCCAAACAGCCTTTCAAAAACAAGCCTTGGGTTGTTTTCGGTTGCCGTCGGTGTCGATTCCGACTTCCACGAAATGTTAAATTGGTATGCACAGGAATATCCGGAATCACAACCGCTGTGGTACCTCGTTGGATCTGATGCCAGCTCCAATGACGGAAATCGACTCAGGTGCCCGATTCGATTGGCGATCAGCTGATCGATTGAAATCCCAGCCTTAATGTGCGTCGAACTTTTTTTGATTCGAACGCCGGTCAGCAACGTGCTGTTTCCGCGAGCGTGATCGCCACCTCCGTCGCGGCCCGGGTCAGCGCTATGGTTGGTCAAACCTCTCAGGACTTGAATCGAATCCTTCAAGTTCTCAAGCGGCTTTAAAGTTGGTGACAATTCAAAATTTGCACCTGCTGCTTTGGGCCACCAACTTTCAGGGATCGCGCCGTTTGGGAAAGAAAGAAACGCCGTTCGCAGCGGGGCTCCCGTTGCCGTTGTCGCGAGAACCTCATTGACGGTAGACATCCCTGCAGCATTCCGTGGAATCAAAGACTCCATCGTGGGAATCGCAATACAAGCGCCGATGCCTTTTAGAAATGCTCGTCGTGAATTAAACCGAGAATGCTGGTCAGCCATTCGTTCAACCCGTCAGGATAAGTGATAAGTCGCGATGTTATGATCTTTATTTAATCGCAATTCAGCGACTGCAACGACACCATCATACACGTGATTTGACTAATTTTCACAGTTTACAAACGTTTGCTGCAAAACGGCGGTCACTTCTTCGGACCCGACTCTGGAATTTGCAACTGTGTTCTCTGAAAAGCGACCGAATGAACGATGCCGTCGATCAGCGTTCGAATCTTCCCGCCATCAGATTCCAGCTTCTCCACGATCTCGTCCACCGTTTGCACGTCATGGTAATCAACCTCGCGTCCCAAAGCGTACATCAACATTTTTTCGACGAAGCAACGATACAATTCTGTTTTCCGTTGCGACACCAGAATCCGTTTAAGCTCTTTCACCGAAGCAATTTCCTCCCCAGTGACCATCTCTGCCCTGGTATCGATTCCTTCGCCATATTCCTGCTCACGAAATCGTCCGACCGCATTGAAATTTTCTATCACCAAACCAAAAGCATCCATTTGGCGATGACAAGAATAGCAAAGTGGATCCGCGCGATGAATTTCCATCGACTCACGCATGCTTAACACCTTGTCTTTGTCGGTCGCATGTTGAGCATCTTCCAACGAAGGAATGTTTGGCGGCGGCGCAGCGATCGGAACGCCCAGCAGGTTTTCCATAATGTACAGCCCACGTTTTACGGGCGACGTCCGATCAGGGTTAGACGTAGACACGAGGAATGTCCCTTGCGTCAAGATTCCGCCCCTGTCACTGCTTTCCGGCAACTGCACCAATCGCATTTGCCGTCCTTTGATTTCGTCGAGCCCTGGAATTTCGTAAAACTCGGCAAGATCTTCGTTGAGAAACGTATAGTCACTGTCAATCAATTCGAGCACGCTCAAATTGTTTTTCAAAATATGCTCAAACAACATTTCTGTTTCGCGTCTCATCGCCCGACGCACTCGACCAGAGAAGTCGTACTTGGGTTCAGCTTTGCGACGTTTGCGAAACTCCTCTCGCATCGCCTGTATCTCTTTCTTATCTTCCTCGGAAACTTCCTTTTTACGAACGAGAGTTCGGAACCGTTCAACGAACGCATCAAATTCGGGGTCTGGTGGAAGTTCGCGTCGCTTGATGGATCGAGTGTCGATTTGAATCGTTTCGATCGCCCGCGAACGCAACCACTGACCGATATAGTTTTCGGTGAAAGCGTTGGCCTTCTCGTGAGCCAACATTCGTTGCACTTGACCATCAAGGTTCTCTCGCAGCTTCCCCGCGACTGCCAACTCGACCAGCTCCGCATCAGGCATGGTGGACCAAAAGAAGTACGACAGCCGCGACGCCAACGAGTACTCGTCGATTAAGGGGAATCGAATGGACGGATCATCGTTGTCATCGATGGACTCTTCGCGAAAAATAAATCTCGGCGCCGCAAGAATGGCCGTCATGGACTTAGCAATTCCCGCTTCGAATGGCTGTCCGTTTTCGTAAGTTGACTCGGCTAAAGAAACCAATCGATCAAGCGTTTCCTGTTCAACGGGCCGGCGAAAAGCCTTCGTCGCGAATTCGCCAAGCAACTTTTTCGCGTAAGCGCGCCGACCTGGCGGGTCAGCCGGGACTTCTTCCGGGAAAAAGCGATCGTGTCCTTTCGGTTTGACCAGATACTGGTCTTCGTTGGGACCCGAGAAACTGACGGTATGAAACTGAATGCGAAGCTTTCTAATTTGCTTGGACTTTGTCAGTGGCTTGACCGACACGACACACTCGTGCGGGCCCTTTTCGAGGTTCAAATCAAAGTCGAAGTCAAATCGCTTCCCTCCCTGTCGGACAAACTTTCGGCGCAACAGTTCTTTCCCGTCGATCGAAAATGCAAACTCGCAAGCATTGGAGTCGAATTGATCGTCGACGTAGCTCTCGTGTGCGTGAAGCTTTACCTGAATCTTGTATTGCCCAGAGTGTTCAAGGTTTGCGACCGCTCGTGCTTTCCGCGGTCGGTAGTACGAAAAATCGGTCGATCCGGTCCAGCCCGTCCGATTGATTCCCGCTCGTGATTCCATGATCGCTTTGGAGTCACGCACAAACGCCGCTCCATCCAGGTACTTGATCTGCAAAGTGCTCGGAGTTGTCGGAACCAAAGACGAAACGATCTCGTTCGCGGCATTGACGTACTTTTCAAAAAGAAGTGGCGAGACCGTCAAGACGTCGGACATGTTGTCGAACCCATGTCCGCTGTCGTCTTCTGGAAAATTGATGGCGGTGTTGTAATCAAAGTCCAGTAAGTCCTTAACGGTGTTGCGATACTCAATCCGGTTGAGTCGGCGAATCGTGACCTTACCTGGGTTCGGCGTCTCTCGATCCAACTCAAACGCGTTGAACTTGATTGCGTCGAATAGCTCTTCTTTTACATCATTATCAAGCTGCGTTGCTTCTGGCGGAGGCATCAAACTCGATTGAACTTGCTTGAAAGCACGATGCCAAATCTTCTTTGCCGCAACCGAATCCTCCATCTCCAGCAAATCGTCGAGAGCGATGCCGCCGTCGCTGGCGCCACCGCCGTGACAATCGTAGCAATGGTCTTCGAGAATCGACTCAAGGTCTGAATAGGCTTCCGGATCAAGGTACTGCGCAGAAACGAATGGACTCGAAATCGTGCTGATGGCTATCAGCATGGTGAATAGAAAAACGAAACCTAAAGGACGCGATGCGCAGCAGCTTGTTTTCCGGATTTCACTTTGCATTTTCAACAAATCGATATGGAGTCTTATGATTGCAGGACTCTGATGGTGCAGATGGCTTGAGTGTAAGGCCCGGCTTTTAGAGGGTATTTCAAAACCTGTAGTGGACTTCGCCAGAAGTCCCAGCTCGCTTTCAAAACAAAGGGAATTCTGGCGAATCCCACTACGATGATCGCACGATTTTAGGTTTTGAAATGTCCTCTAGTAACCGCTACGCCAGAGTATCGTCGCCGGCGCTTTGTCCTAAACCTCTAGTTTATCCGCTTTACCTCGCTATGACAGCACATTTATGGCGTGTTAAAGTTTGTCGAATAATTCATGTTTAAGGATTAAACTTCCGGCTTCATGAATGACGAAGAATCCGGTAAGTAAAGCTCAACAGCCATTTGTGCGAACGGATCGAACCCAATCGCCTTATTTTAACCCAACCCGGAGGAAGACCCATGCGTCGATTATTTGCTACGACGCTGATTGCAATTACTTTAAGCGGTAGCGTCGGCTGTTTCATGCCGATCTACGATGCTGACCCCGCAGTCCGTGCCCGACAATTGATTTACACGTCGGAAGACCTTCGTCAACTTCGTGAAGAATGGCACCGCTTCTGGTTCCTTGATCAACCAAGTCACATGTATCCGACTTCGACGCACGGCGGCATCCTTTAAGAAGGATTGCGGCAACGTTTCGAATGGTGAAAGCTTAAGGCATTAAGTTTTCCTGCAACCATCGGTACAAATTTAATCGCGATTGCTCGGCACATCTGCACGGACGCAGGTCGGCCGAGCTTTTTTTGTATTTGATGGGCCCGGCGAGCCGTGTTCTCGAAGCGGGTGCAAACATCGAAACACGCGGTCGCACTACCACTCGCTAGCGAAACTCATGTTTTGTGTGCCCGGCTTTCTGTTATACGTTTTCTTCGAACACGCATTCAATCAAGGGATCTGCCATGAGACTTTCATTCGTTTCGGCCACTTTGCTCGTTGGATTAGCTCTTTCATTTTGCGGATCGACATTAGCGATCGCTCAGTCTCCGACTTCGGTGTTAGGCCCGAACAATTCGACAACTGTTGCCAGTCCGCTCGACAATTGGCAGCCACGACATGAGGACAGCGGCGTTGAAAACGTAGACGCTGATGCGACCACCACGTCGGTGCGTATTGAAATCCGGAGTGTTGCTGTTGATCTCGATTGTGATGTTCCATTGAAGTCGTTTTTCAAACGAGGTTCGTTCGAGGTTCACACAAGTTCGATGCCTTCCGTTGACGCCACCGCGAACGTTGGAGCAAGCCGGCTTAGCAATGCCGCCGCATCCGCAAACTCAACAACCAAAAAGGCGGCAGCCTGTGAGTCCGTCAGGCGCGCGTCGCCAGTCATGCTGGGGAAGCTCGACAACGATGGACTCCAGAAAATAATAAAAGCGTTGAGCAGCCAGAAGGTAGTCGCAGCCCCGACAGTCGTTTGTTACTCAGGCCAAACGGCAACCGTGAGTGACGTTAACCTTCGCCCCTTCGTTGTTGGCGTGAAGCCGATTGTTGGCGACGATGCTGTTGCTCACCAGCCAGTCATTCAGACGATCGAAGACGGATACATGTTTCGGCTCAATCCTGCAATCAAAGGCGACAAGATTGATTTGAACGCGAGCCTTGCTCACTCGAAGGTCTCCGACGTCGAGACTTTCACAATATCAGGAAGTGAAGACGCGGGAATAACTGTGCAGATCCCTGAGCAAACGTTGAAACAGGTTAGCCTATCAACTTCCCTGGAGGACGGTGAAACACTATTCGTTGATCCACGATTGCAGATTGAAGTCGAGGAAGCTCAAACTTCCAAACTGCCGTTCAAAAAGTCCAGCAAAGTCACGGCAACCAAGCAACTCTATTTCCTTGTTACGGCACGAATCGAAGTTCCGGAAGAAGAACTTGGCACAAGTTTGACTCAAGTCAAATAACATGCTTTGCGGCGCTGAGGAAATTTGGAGAACGAGCAAAAGGCTCCAGTTCGTGGAACGAAGATTTTGCGCGATACTGTAGTCTCTATTTGAAGTGGTCAAACGCTCCAAGGAGATGCACCAGCGGACTTACCGCAGCGTCGTTGGCGAGCTTCTCATTGAACGCTACGTCTATTGCCGGCGTGAAAAAATACCAAAGCACTGGCCAAGCCGCTGGATCAAAAACTCGGCCTACCCGCCGATGAAATCTCTTACGTCCTCGAAGACTGGCTGGGAAATTTGAGCGTCGACATTCCGTTCGAGACGGTCAGCAAGTGGCTTAAGCAAACCCTTGGCATCAACGTGAAATCGAGCATGGCCCATCGCCGCGCTGGCAAGCTCGGAGATTATGTCGAAGACTTCAATGAGCAGCGTGAGTCGGCACCGCTTGGCGATGAGCAAGAGATCCTGGTCGCCTTGGCCGACGGCAAAGGCGTTCCATGCCGCCAGTCTTTCGCTCGGCCCATTTGGTGATGCCGCGCGCTAATCCGTTGCGTTAATATTGAATCAATCCGCCTGCCTGCCGTATGCGCTCAACTAACTCTTCTTATGGTCAGCGTACTTTTTCTTGGCACGTTGAATTTTTCGCTTGAATCGCGCCCGAATTTTCTCTTCGCTGATAGTTACCGATTTCGCAACGCGCTTCTTAAGTGCTTCGACTTCTTTTCCCGACTCTGACTTACCTTCCTTGATCAGTTTAGCAATTTCGTCATCACCTTTCTTGCGAATGTTCCTGTCAGCAGTCTTGATCTGTTTAGTCATCGTGTCAGTCAGCTCAGCAATTTCTTTCTTTAACTTCTCTTCTCTAGAAAGGCTGCTCTTTTTGCTGGAGTCTTTACTTTTCTTCTCTGCCTTTTTCGAGTCAGAATCATCGTCCTTATCTTCAGCATCTTTTTTCTTGCTGTCTTCAGATCTATCATGTTTGCCTCTGGATTTTTTCAAGGACTTCTCTTCCGCAGCCATCTTTCTGTTCGCTTCTGCCTCTTTTGAATCGCTTTGCTCTTTTGCGTTAGCCAACTCGGTTGCTTTGGCCAACTCAGTTGCTTTCGCCTTGGCTTTTTCTTCGGCTTTAGCAATTGCCTTTGCAGACTCCTCAGCAGCTGCTTTTTTGCTCGCCTTCAACGAATCCACGGATTTTGAAAGCTCAGAATTTTGCTTGAGCAACTCCGCTTTTTCTTTGGCCGCCTGCTGTTCGCGATTGTTCAGTGCGATTTTTGCTGCCTTCAGTTCGGCCAACAATTCCTGTCGCTTGGCTTTGTCTCTAGCCGCCTTTTCGGCCAACAATTTATCAGCCTTCTGCTTTTCCCTTTTAAGCTTTTCAGTTTCATTTTCAAGCTTTTCAGCCAGCAACTTATTCTGCTTGGATTCGGACTCCACTCTCTTTTGCAAGTTAGCGATCGTCTCGGTCAATTTTACGTAGTTTTCGTTCGTCTTGTTTTCGCCGGCGTCACTCTCCGAAGCAACGTCATTCGTTTCTTTCGATGCACCCGATTCTGCTTGCATTTCTGCTTGGACAGCTTTTTCAGCGACCATACTCGGATCTATATCCGGAGCGTCCTGATTCAACAGGCTATTCTCAGGATCTTCACCACCTTCGGAACCGTAATCAGGTCCCGGCGTTTCAACGTCGGCCATCTGAACTGGATTGTCGTCAGGAACAACCATGTCATCGACAATCGCCTGCGGTAGCGTGCCTCCGTCGCCTTCTTCTTCCAAAACTCCCGTGATCGCAACTCCTTCTGCCACCACACTGCCTTGGATCGGTTCTTCGTACACGACCCGCTCTTTCATCATCAACTCATAAGTCTGTTCATCGATGTGGGGGCTGCGAACAACTTTTCCGTCTTTAACTTCTCCGATAATGACACCATCAATCTGCTCTTCACTGACGATTTGCTCAGTTAGTTGCAGTGCTGGCGAAGGTGCATTGCTAACATCGCTGCCGCCAAACTCACCTTCAACGACTACGCCAGTTGAGCTTCCGTCGACAATTTGTTCACCGAACATTGGTTGTCCACCAACCGGGTACATGGGCAAGTATCCGTCAAGATACGGAACGTTTTGCTGAGTCGGGAAGCCCTGATCAAAACCGTATACCTGTGGAGCCAAATTGAATCCGCTTTGATCTATGAATCCGCCCTGGTCGATAAATCCGCTTTGATCTATGAATCCGCCTTGCTCCACAAACCCGCCTTGGTAGAAGGGGTAATTCTCCACTGGACTTGGATATCCAAAGCCATCATTGCCACCGATGGGAATATTCCCGTCAAGCTGCGCCGAAGCATCACCGGCCAACGCAAAAGAGCTCGAAGCGATGAGCCCCATCAAAAACAAATTGCGAGTTGAATTTCGTAGCGTTAATTTCATTGACATATGTTTCATCCAGATCTTTGAGCAAATCAATCGAGGGTCTAAGTGGAGGGCTATCCTAAAGTTTACGAAACCCCCTAAAGCTTTGTATTTTACACATGTGATAGCAGAAAGCTCGTTGAAATTTCACAAACTTGTTGGGCTTTTATGCATGGCACAACGAGCACGTTTTTTCTGGTCGATCAGCGTCGTGAGCTTAATCGAATCGCCGATCAATTGCACCAATCATCACCGCGAGCGCGCGAATTCCAAGTCACGTCGCGAAGGACTGATTTTGAAATCACACGTTTTGCCGTTAGTTACCGCTTGGACGGCATAGTCACGCTGGCATTTTTTTGATGCAGACAATTAAGGGCGGATTGGTGTTGACCCTGATAATTGATGTGTTTTAGATTGCTGTGCTGTGTCATGGAAGGCACAAACGAACAAGCTTTCCACCAGCCAAAATCATTAGACTTCGCAAGGAAGCGAACTTATTTGTGGCTCGGGTGCAGCTTCTATTCGCACAGTTTTTGCAAAACGTCGAGGATTCAGTTCAATCAAACGACTGAATCTGGTTTACAACGGCTATTTCAAAAACAATTCAACAGCCCGTCTTGATTGATAGACTGTTTTGCCTCCCAATGAACAACCATTGTATTTGTTCACGCGGCTGGAGATTCTTGTGCCAAGCGGTCCGGATTTCGATTTAAAAGATCGTGTCAAACAAGCGACAGACATTGTCGACTTGGTCGGACGCTATATGAACTTACGGAGACAAGGGGCTGAATATGTTGGGCTTTGTCCTTGGCACCAAGACACTCGCCCGAGCTTCAAAGTTAATCCAAATCGACAAAGCTACGTCTGCTATGTCTGCCCTGATCGTGGCGACGTTTTTGACTTTGTGATGAAGAAAGAGTCGGTCGACTTTCGTACGGCCTTGGAGATTTTGGCTGGTTTCGCCGGAATCGAAGTGACTCGAGGAAAGAAAGTAGAAAAGGGCTCCCCCGATCACAAGCCGACGCTCTACAACGCAATGTCTTGGGCGGAAGACCAGTATCACAAATGTTTGCTGCATGATTCAGCTGCGATTCCCGTTCGTGACTACCTTTCCCAACGCGGAATTACCGACGACAGTGTTCGGCAATTTAGAATTGGATTTGCACCACTGTCATGGTCGTGGCTGCTCGACAAAGCCAAAACCACGTCCCATTCGGCGAAGATTTTAGAGTCGTGCGGTTTGATCGCGATGAGCAATCGCGGCAGTTGGTACGAACGATTTCGTGGTCGAGTATTGTTTCCCATTCGTGACACGCAAGACCGAGCCATTGGGCTGGGCGGTCGAGTCGTCCCTGGAATTTATGGGGATGAAAAAGAGCCGCCAGGAAAATATTACAACTCGACAGAAACGCGATTGTTCTCCAAAAGCGACAATCTTTACGGTTTGAACCTCGTTCGAGACCATGTATCGAAAACAAGAAAGCTGACAATTGTCGAAGGCTACACCGACGTCGTCGGAGCTTGGCAAGCCGGCTTGCGAAACGTTGTAGCAGCGTTGGGAACCGCACTCAACGAGCGACATATCAAACTCATCAAACGTTTTGCTGACGAAATTACTTTGGTGCTCGACGGCGACGACGCCGGACAACGTCGAACCAACGAGTTGTTGGACTTGTTTGTTGCCCAAGACGTTGATTTGCGGATATTGTCTTTACCTCAAGGCGCCGACCCGTTTGACTTTGTCAAAGAACAAGGCTCTGAGGCATTCCAGTCGTTGATTGATACAGCTCCCGACGCGATTTCGCATCGCATTCGCGTTGAGACCGAAGGCGTCGACTTGGTCAACCAAACACATCTCGCCAACCAAGCATTGGAAAACATTTTGAAGACATTGGCGGGCGTGCCGGCGCATGTGATTGCTTCGTCAGCGGCCAAAAGCTTGCGACAAGATCAAATCATCAGCCGCTTGGCAAGACGGTTCCATTCCGATCGCGACCAAGTCCGCCGTCGTTTGACTGAATTGAGAACCAGCCTTGGGCGACAGTCCAATCAATACCAGCCCGAGCAAGAGCCTCGTGTTGAAAAAATCGATTACACGAAACTCGATCGCAAAGAGAAAGAGTTATTGCAGCTGCTAATTGTTGAACCCGACTTCCTTGATTCAGCTGTTGAGAAAATCGCACCGAATCAGTTCACCAACGGCCCGCTCAAAGAGATTTACGTCGTGATGGATGAGTTTTTCCATGACGGTCGCGACGTGACTTACGAATCATTGATGTTAACGTTGGACGATCCGGAACTAAAAGGGCTTGTTGATTTTCTTTCCGAAGAAGCCACAAGCAAAAAAGAAGCATCCATCGGAGACGCGACATCAATTAGCGTCAGCGTACAAGAACAATTCGACACCGTCATTGCGGCTTTCAACAAGGTGGTTGAGGCACATGGCGATCGAGCAAAGTTATCGGAATTACAACAGAAGAAACTTGACGAAAAGGAGGAAGCTCACGCTTTAGAGGAGTTATTGAGACAAGCCAGACAGCGACAAGGCCTTCAGGCTCCCATGGATGGGTAGCAGCCGTTGTCGTTTGTTGTTGCATGAATGAGAAAGCAAATAACTGGATTCACCAACCGTGAACCCAAGCGAAATGAATTTGTATCTGCCTGTCATTTGACCCGGCAGGATTTACTTTACGATTCGTTAATTGCCGCTTCCCGATTGCCACGACAATTACCTCGACATTGCGAGACGGATTTCGCAGGAGGAATGACGAGAAATGGAAGTTTTAGAAAACGATCTACAGTCTTTGATTGCCAAAGGCAAAAAACAAGGCTATCTAACTTACGAAGAAGTTAACAAGTACCTTCCCGACGAAGTCGTCGGAGCTGAAAAACTTGACGGACTTATCGCCGCTTTGGAAGGGTCGGGAATCGATATTTGCGATTCGCCTCCTTCGACAAGCGAACCATCTCCGGACGATTTGACCACAACCGAAGCCGATGCTCCAACCGAAGAAGCAGTCCCGGTGATTGGCAAGTTGCCGCGGCCAAGCGACGATCCGATTCGTATGTACCTGAGCCAAATGGCGGTCATTCCATTGTTGACTCGAGAAGAAGAAATTTCGCTGGCCAAGCGAATTGAAATCTCTCGCAAACGTTATCGTCGCGCAGTCCTGTCTTGCAATTACGCATTAACAGCGACGCTTGATACGCTTAAACGTGTTCACAGTGGCGAACTTCCGTTTGATCGCACGATCAAAGTTTCTTTGACCGAGAATTTGACGAAAGAGCAAATTCAGGCAAGGATGCCAAACAACTTTCGAACAATGGCCTATCTGCAACGAGAGAATCAACGCGATTTTAACGTGTTGATCAACCGCAAGGCTTCGGGCAAAGAAAAATCTGCAGCTCGAGCTCGTTTTCTCAGCCGACGCAACAAGCTAACAATTCTGGTCGAAGAGCTAAGTCTTCGTTCACGTCGTATCTCACCGTTGATTCGAGAGATGAGAAAGTTCTCGGACCGGATGAACTTCTTGCAGCAACGGCTTGCCGGAAAGCATGTCATCGACGGCGAAGAATTGTCGACCAACGAACGAGTCCGTCTGCGTGCTGAACTGTTACGGCTGACACAGCTTTGCCAGGAAAGCCCACGGTCTTTGGAGACTCGAGTTACCGAATGCGAAAGGCATTACTCCGAATTCGAAAACGCCAAGCGTCATCTATCCAGCTGCAACTTGCGGCTTGTGGTTTCGATCGCGAAAAAATATCGTAATCGCGGCATGAGCTTTTTGGACCTGATCCAGGAAGGCAACACCGGATTGATGCGTGCGGTTGACAAGTACGAGTATCGACGCGGGTTCAAGTTTTCAACTTACGCGACTTGGTGGATTCGCCAAGCCATCACGCGAGCGATCGCTGATCAGGCGAGAACGATTCGAATTCCGGTACACATGATCGATGTGCTATCGAAATTACGAAACATTGAGAAGATGTTGATTCAGGAAACACGACGACCTCCAACCATGGACGAGATCGCAAAGATCGCGCAGTTGGACGTCGATGAAGTCCGCCGTGTGATGGACATCGGACGTCACCCAGTCAGCCTCGATCGACCTGTTGGCGAAGGCGACGATTGTAGTTTTGGTGAGTTTATTGAAGACTCCACCAGCGACAATCCAGTTCGCATGGCGACCAATGTGGTCCTGCGTGACAAGATTGAAAACTTGCTCAAGACATTGACGTATCGAGAGCGCGAGATCGTTCGGTTACGTTACGGTTTGGGCGACGGCTACACTTACACGCTCGAAGAAGTCGGCCGTATCTTCAAGGTTACTCGCGAACGCGTCCGGCAGATCGAAGCCAAAGCCGTTCGCAAGTTGCAAAATCCTGTTCGCAGTCAACATCTCGAAGGCTTTGTTCACGGCGAACCCGTTGTTCAGCTCAACGATTCCAACAACAACAAGCTTGGGAACGGTGGTGAGCTTAAATGGCAGGACGCTGCGGCTGGCCAGGACATTGTGTCGGCACCACAAACCGAGGTACCGAAAAATCCGGTTCCGGCCAACTCGGACGACGAACTGTTCGGTTTTTCAAACTCGACTTTGTTTGACAAACTTCAATGGAGCTAATCAATTCGAAGGGGCAATCGGCTTAGCCTTTGCTGCTCAATCGGTGGGCAGCAAAGCGCTAACCAACGGTAGAAACGCCGAAAACAGCCCGCGATGTCTTTCGGTCATCGCACCGAGTTCTGTTCATTTTCCATTTGAACTTTAGTCGGCGAACCGTAGACTTGCCCCCTTTAATTCGAAGCTAATCACAAGAACCGTTGACTGGTCGTATAGTCAACGGTTTTTTGTTTGATACGATGATGTCATGAACGTGCGCGTTCGAGTCAGCTTATCAGGACGATCAACGGAAAGAGAATCATTGTGGCAGTGGATTTTGAATTGATGCGGACGATACATCGGATGCTTCGTCAGCTGACCGACATAGATGATCGACTTCGTCGCGGACCCATGAAATTGAAATTGGCACGATCCAACGAAGAGACTTTTGAGAAATCGCTGGGAGAAATCAAAGAGAAACTCACGCAGTCAAAACTGGCGTCGAAAGCTAAAGAGCTTCAGTTGGGAGAGCGGGAAGCCAAAATCGTTGATCTGCAAGGAAGGCTGAATTCGGCCGATTCGAACAAAGAGTTTCAACTGTTGAAAGATCGGATCGCCGCCGACGAGCAAGCCAACAGTGTTTTGTCAGATGAGATTTTGGAGCTGTTCGAAAAAATTGACGTCCAAGACGTCGAATGCAAAGAATGCGAAGAGAATCTTAAACAGGCAAAAGCCGACACCGAGAAAGTTGAAAACACAGTTAAGGCCGAAGCGGAGTCCTTGGGTGAGGAGCGCAAACGAATCCTTGCCGAGATGGATGTATCTCGTAAAAGTCTTCACACAGATATTTTGATGCATTTCAATCGGCTGGTCAAAACGAAAGGCGAAGAGACGTTCGCCGTTACAAATACCGAGACGTGCAACAACTGTAATTTTCGAATCACGTCTCAGATGGTCAACGAGTTACTTTTGAAAAAACCGGTCTTCTGCAAAGGCTGCGACGCAATCTTGTATCTCGCGGAAAATCATCCGCACAGCAATTAGATTGAGTAATGAGCGAACTGACTGATTTGATTCTTGGGACCGCGGGACACATTGACCACGGCAAGACTTCGCTCATCCGAGCGGTGACCGGCGTTGAGACAGACCGCCTGCCCGAAGAAAAGAAACGCGGCATCACGATTGAACTGGGTTACGCGCATCTGGATCTCGATCCGTTCCGGTTGGGAATTGTTGATGTTCCCGGCCACGAAAAGTTTGTGCGACAAATGTTGGCCGGCGCGACCGGGATGGATTTGGCTTTGTTAGCTGTTGCCGGTGACGACTCCATCAAACAGCAGACGCGCGAGCACTTGGATATTCTGCGGATGCTTGATTTGCCTGCCGGTGTGATCGTGATCACCAAATGTGATCTTTGCGAGCCAGACTGGTTGGAGTTGGTTGAAGATGAAATTCGGCAACTGGTTTCCGACACGTTTTTGCGCGATGCGCCCATCATTCGAGCCAGTTCCCATACTGGCGAGGGAATCGAAGATGTGAAATCTGCCTTGAAGTCGGCCGCGGAAAAAGCAGCCGCATCAGGGATCGCTCAACGTCAAAATGCACCTTTTCGAATGGCGATCGATCGATCGTTTGCCATTGAAGGTCACGGTACAGTCGTCACCGGAAGCGTCAACAGCGGACGTATTGCCGTCGGCGACCAACTGGAAGTACAACCAGGAAGTACTTCGGTACGTGTACGCGGAATCCAAAACCACGATGAATCATCCGACCGGGCGCATCGCGGTCAACGAGCGGCGATCAACATCGCCGGCGTACACCATTTGGAGATTGAACGCGGACATGAGCTGGCAGCCGTTGGTCACTTGAAACCATCGCGGCTTTTGACGGTCAAAATCCATGTTCTGTCGCAAATGAAAAAAGCGGTTCGCGACCGAACCCGCGTTCGATTTCACGTCGGCACCGCTGAACTTTTTGGAAACATTCGGTTGCTTGGAACCGATGCGATTGAACCCGGGGAATCAGGGCTGGCTCAAGTCTATTTGAATGAAGAAGCGGTGACGGTTTGGAATCAACCGTTTGTCATTCGCTTGCAATCGCCTGTCGTCACGATCGGTGGTGGTCGTGTATTACACCCGAGCGCTGCAGCGCTTAAGAAACCAACAGAACAACAACTGTCGTTCGTCGAGGCCATGAGTTCCGGCAGTCCCGACGAACGGGCAGCGGCAAGTATCTATCTCGCCAATGATACAGGCTGGACTAGAGGCGACTGGCCTCGCACTGCCGGTGTGGTCGACGTCGATGAAACTTACGAACGGCTCGTTGCCTCCGGTGAGATCAAAGAAATCGCAATATCGCAGACTCGCCGCATTGTGTTGCAGCAGGAACAGTTGGCTGAGCTGTCGGATCGAGTCGTCAAAACGTTGACGCGACTCCACGAAGCTTTTCCTTTGCGATTCAATCATCCACGCAATGTTCTTGAAGTTGAATTCGCGTATCTGGAACAGAAAGAACTATTGTCGGCCGCAATTGATCATCTGAAAAAAGAAAAGAAAGTCTTCGCCAACGTGAATACGATCGCGCTGGTCGGTTCCGGTCCAAAACTTTCCAAAGGCCAGAAAGAGTTGCTGGGTGACTTAATCGTACAACTCAAAGCTGCTGGACTCAAAACGCCGAACTTAAAAGAGCTGCAGGCTTCAGCCAAGAAGAACAAGGACTCGGTCGCCGAGCTGCTGACGTTGGCTTGCGAGAACGGAGACTTGGTCAAAGTTGACGACGACATGTACGTTCACGCAGGTGTGCTGGACGAAGCCAAAGAAAAACTTCGTACCGCACTAACGGAGCAAGGCGGTTTGGCAATGACCGACATCCGGCAGATCCTCGACACATCCAGAAAGTATGCCGTTCCAGTTTGCGAATATCTTGACCGCATTGAATTTACCCTTCGTCAAGGCGATCAGCGTGTACTTGGCCCTGGTGCGTAAAGGGAGCTGGAGCAATACATTGAGGGCTAGCCGGCTGCAAGCGCGCGTATTTGAATTGATTAACGGGTCAAACGTGGCGAAGCGTTTGTTAAAGCAAAGCGAACTTTTCACTTCTGTTCAAATCGCTTGAACCATTTCGCGATCCCAGCCAACACGGTGATGATCACGATCAGCGAACCAACTACTTTGAACAAATTTGGTCGAGCCGCCAACAATACCAACAACCCAAGCATCGCTGCTAACACGATCGCGGGAAGTCGATGCTGAATCGGACGCAACTGTGGAAGCGCCAACCAAACGACGCCTAACAATAAACCGATCCGTAAACTCATCGCCATCGTGACACTTGTCAAATAAGCAGCATCGGTGAAAAAGCAAAATGCAGCGTAAGCCAAACAGACCACCGCGATCACGCCAAGAATCAACCGCTGCGTGGCGAAAACCTGATCTTCGTTCACCGAATCAGTTGCAATGCGATTGTTCATAGATTGGCCAGGCAAACGTGCGTGTTGTCGAAAAAACTTGATACCACTTTTCCGAAAATCAACTTGGGTGCCGTGCTCCACGCAACGCGTGAGCATGCTCGGACCAGAGCGATTTCTTGGGACATTGTTCATGGCCATGCTTCGCGAGGCCATGGCACCTGGCTCGTTATTGCCACCATGTCAGTTGTTCAAACTCGAAAAAATTAGCACTACCCTATTTTCTGTTTAAGCTCGTTAATCAAATTCACGGCGTGACCAATCTCTTCTTTTTGACGAGCCGGCTCTTGGGGAATCTCGCGCTCAATCGTCAGCGCGCCTTGATAGCCCAACTTCTTAAGTGTCAGCATGTACTTTTCAATGTCGACCTCGCCATCGCCAAGCCGTTTTTCTTCTCCCCATTCAACACCGGGTTGAGCCGCCCAGGAAGCATCTTTGAAGTGCACACTTTTGACTCGTTCACCCAGCATCTCAAGTGCTTCGATCGGTTTGCCGGTTCCGTAGAGAATCATGTTGGCCGGGTCGAAGTTGACAAACAAATTGTCACGCTTCATGTCGTTGATAAATTGAACCAGCCCCTCGGCAGTTTCCTGTCCAGTTTCCAAATGCAAACTTTGTCCGTTTTTAGCAGCGTAGTCGCAGAGCTCTTGCGTCACTCCGACCATGGTTTGGTAAAGCGGATCCGTTGCGTCATGCGGAATGAAACCCAAATGCAGCGCGATCACATTGCAGCCGATCATCTTGGCAAAGTCAGAGATCTCTCGCATCTCCTGCATCCGCTCGTCGCGAGTTTCTTTTGGCACCAAGCCAACGGTTTTTGAGACGGTTGGAATATCGGCATAGCTTTCGCCTTCAAAGCCGCCGAATACAGCCGTGACGGCAATGCCAAAATCGTCCAATCGTTTCTTGATCTCCGCGGCTTTTTCCGGTGACCGGTTTTCAGCATGCGGCGCGTGAATTTGAATTGTCGGAATACCAAGCTCTTTGGCAACTTCCAAATCAACTCCTAATCCAGCATCGATACTCGTGAAGACTCCAACGGGCCAATGACTCACACTCTTCTCCTTGGTTCATGCTCGATACAAACGACGTACTATCAGCGTATCATAAACCGGAACCTTTTGGACACCGCCCGCTGCCTGACTCTACGATTCCGAAGATTCTGGCAAAGTCGCATTGTGGTAAATGTCCTGAACGTCTTCGCAATCTTCGAGCATGGTGATGAACTTCTCAAACACAGCGACATCATCACCAGAGATTTCCGTTCGAGCAAACGGAATAAAGGTCACCTCGTCGAAATCCAATTTGATGTCGGGCAAAAGTTCCTGTAGCGCCTGCCGAGCTTTTCCGTATTCCGTTGAAGGAGCAAAGACCGTGATCTTGCCGTTCTCACATTCAACATCGTTGACGTCAACTTCGGCAGTTAACAACGATTCGAGAATGTGATCTCCGTCAGTTCCGGCAAACGAGAAGACAGCCAGATGTTCAAACAAATGCGCTACCGAACCAGGTAAACCCATTTTCGACTGTGTCTTCGTGAAGCAGTTTCGAACATCGGTGATCGTTCGATTCGCATTGTCGGTCAGACATTCAACAATCACGCAACATCCGCCTGGTCCGTAGCCTTCGTACCGAGACGAAGAATAGTCTTCTCCGCCAGTACCCTTGGCTTTATCCAATGCTTTTTCAATCACGTGCGTTGGAACTTGATCGCGTTTCGCTCGTTCGATCATACTGCGAAGCGCAAGGTTACCCACAGGATCGGCACCGCCACTTTTGGCAAGCACATAAAGCTGCTTACCATACTTGGAGTAGATTTTTGAGTTCCTGTCGGCCGTTTTGGCCATCGACGCTTTGCGAACTTCGAATTGTCGTCCCATTGCTTATCTTCTTAACCGATTGCGTGCAGGTCCAATATTTGAGTGGATTGATGCTCAATCAAATCGAATTCAATTTGATGTAACCTTCCATGTAGTTTAAACGCTACGCAACATCTCTCCCAGACGTGTTGTAACGGTCGAGTCCGGCAGTTCAAACCCGCTATATTTCAAGGGATTTTTCTTATTTAGTTGAACATTTGGGACTTGGCAACTAGCTTAGAGTGGTCGTATTTCTGCACTGCCCGTTGCCCGTTGGGCCGGTTTTGAATTGCAGTGTATCCGTTCCAGATGTTCATCCTTGTCGCGGCCCATTAAGTCTTCACTATGAAGTTTCGTTACTACGAATTTCTTTGCTTGCTCGTTGCAGGATGCGTTGGTGCCGTAGTGCTATCGTCGCAATTGAATGCGATGTATCTGTCTGCACCGCTCAAATTTCTCGGTCAAAAGCCGCAAGCGGAACAAGTCGAACAATTCGCATCCGGATCGGTCGAAACCCAATCGGCAGAACTGGTTGAAGGTGAAGAGTTGCCCTCTCGCGATGCTCCCATCATTTACGGAAACGAAACGCCATTTAGTTCGATGCCGGAATCAACGGCTTCCGGTCCAAGTACAAACTCATTCAGCCCACCGGTTGAAACAAACTCTACATCCAACGCCGAAGCGACGACCGCTCAACCGTTGGCAGAAACAAATCCTGACCTACCACCAACTGACACGCAATCGCGTTCAGTATTGAGACCAAGTTACGATCCGGGAATGATCGACCCTGGGCAAATTGACCAAAGCGTCGAAGATGAGATTTCGTCATATTTGACCGATGAAAACGAATTGGAACGGCGGTCGCAGGAGATTCCAACCGCTGACGAGTTGCAGCCAATGCAACCAACAGCTCCACGAATGTCTGCGCCTTTCTTTGACTTGTCACCAGGTCAGATCACGCAACCTCGCAGTGCGTTTTCGATACCTATGGAATCGGCTCCAATCATAAACAGCCAGGCCGCGGAACTTCCGATGCTTCCTCCGTCGTCGGGAATCATCGATAGTGTTCCTGTTGATCAAGCACCCATTCCTCTACCGCCGGGTTCACCTCTACCGCCGGGTTCACCTTTATCGCCAGGTTCCATCACAAACCCTGGCGTGCTTCATGGCCCGAACTGTCATTGCGGCGCCGTGACTTGCGTTCGCTGTTGCCAGCCTCGATGCATCACCAAAACGATCTACGTTCCAGAGTGGTACACGGTGTGGTCAAGCATGTTCGAAACGCGATACAAAACACAAATCCGCGAACAAGCTTACACAGTCATTGAAGAAGTAGAACATCAGGTCCCTATCATCCAACCTTTCACGGTGATGGTGCCAGAACCCCGTTTACGAACGTACCAGACGTATCGCCAGGAAGAATACCAAGTCGCCGTCGAAGAACCTTACACGGTGATGGTTCCTGTTCCTCAGCAGCGACAGGAAACGGTGGAACGAGAAGAGGCGTTCAAGGTTCCGGTCGAAGAACAATACACCGTCATGGTGCCGCAGGAAAAAGAAGTCTTCGAAACGAAATACAAAATCGTCAAGGACAAAGAAGCGGTCGAGAAAAAGTACTCGGTTGAAGTACCAAAAAAGAAGTCGCGGCTAGTGATGGAATACGAGACAGAAATTGTCTCGCGAACGATCCGTGAGCCTTATGTTGAGAAAGTCCGTGAGGCGAGAACTCGTAAAGTCGTAAAGTACAAACAGGTCCCCCGAACACGCGAAGTCACTGAAATCGTAGTTGAGTACAACAAAGTTCGCAAAGAACGACAAGTGACCAAATATCGAGTTGAACAACGGGAACGGCCGATCGAAGAAGATTACATCGACTACGTAGAGTCGGCGCAAGAACGAGAAGAAGAAAGCACGGTTCAGGTTCCGGTTCAAAAAACAATCAAGCAACCGTACACAGTCTCGGTTCCGTTTATCGAAACGAAATACGAACGGTATTTTGAGAATGAGCCTTACGAAGAAAAAGTCACGATGTCTTATGAAAGTCGTGTCCAAGTTCCGCGCGAGATTACACGTCCGTACTATGTAAAAATTCCGTATACCGAGTACGCTCCGCGTGAGTACAAGGTAAAAGTCCCTTACGAAAAGATGGTCAAGGGTTTTCGCACGATTCCAAAACAGATTCCGGAAACCAAGTACCAAACGGGCAAGCGTGACGTTGGGCATTGGGTGACTGAGACATGCGTTGTGCCGACATATGAAATTACCGATGACATTTGCGGCTGCTCAACTTGTTGTCCAAAAAACCGGACAGTAAGAAAAACGGTTTGGAAACCCAACATTATCACCGACAAGATTCCGTACACAACTTTCAAGACCGTTAAAGAGAAAGTCGAGTACGAGTATCCGGTAAAAGCCGAGCGGGTAGAAGTCCGCACGCGGATGGAACCGATTACCAAATACAAACCGGAACAACGGCAAGCGACGTTTACCGTTTACGAATTCAAGCCGGTAACGAAGACGAACACGTTTACGATTCGGAAATTTCGCAAAGTCCCCAAGACTCGCGAAATTGAAGTTCAGAGATTTCGCGAGGAAGAACGTGTTCGCGACATGGAGGTTACCGAGTACCGCGACCAGCCAGAACCAAAAAAGATTCCTTACACGGTTCGGGAACCAAAACGCCGCACGCGCACGGTCATGGAACCGTACACCGTCAAAGTTCCTTACGTCGAAACCGAATACTACGACATTCTTGAGCCGGTCGAGAAAAAGGTGACTCGGATTGAAACTTACACCGTCAAAGTCCCCGAAAGCGTTGACGAAACGTATTATGTCGTGGTCCCGGAAATCAAATATCGGGAGAAAGAAAAGGAGCTGAAGATTCAGTTCCCAAAGCCGCGGTTTGAAACGTACACCGTTATGATTCCGGAGATCCGCACGAAAATTGAATACATCGATGTTGAACGACGGGTGCCATACGTTGAAACCAAAATGGTGAAACAGATGGTTCCTGAGATTCGGACTCGCCGCGTGTACAAGACGGATACAAAAGTTGTCTCCGAAATCAAAACGCAGACTTACATGACGATGATCCCGGAAACCAAGACACGTACGGTTTACAAAAAGAAGTATCGTGATGTTCCAGTGAATCGAGCTGAAATCGAATGGGAAAATGTTCCCAAAACCTTAAAGAAGACTGTCTTCAAAACGGTCAAGAAGAAAGTCAAACGTCCGCGTTTAAGACGAGTTCCAATCAAGGTTCCTTATCAAGTTCAGATTCGAATCCCTCATCGAGCCTGTCGCATGGTACCGCACACGATCACGATTCCTGTTGAAGAGTGTTGCGAACGCTGCACATATCAGATCATGGGAATGAACGATTTGTTTCCGCAATACATTGATTACGGAGTGCACCATTTCGGACATGTTTGGACATGGTTGCGAGACCCGATGGAAATTTTCTGGTAGAATCGAAGGCGTAACAGTCGATCTTCCAGTAAGTGGTGCTTCATGACTCCTTGTCCATATACTTGTAGGCGCCCCGTTTGCTTGGCCAGCCTTCTCGCATTCTTTGTCTGCACCATCTTTGGCACATGCCAGGTTTCCGCTCAAGACGCGGCAACCAAATCACAGCCTGCGGCTGAATCAAAATCCGAACTCTCCTCCGATGGTGCGTCGGAAAACGAAACTCTTTTCTGGAACGACGAATTCGATGGCGATTCGCTGGACATGGAGAAGTGGAAATTTGAAACCGGTGCATCGGGATTCGGAAACAACGAGTGGCAAGAGTACACCGACAAAGGCAACGTCAAAGTCAGTGACGGCACGTTGAAGATCACCGCGATCAAAACGGGCGACGGTCAAAAAGTTGGCGACTACACGTCAGCGAGACTCAATAGCGTTCAATCGTTTACTTATGGTCGACTTGAAATTCGTGCCAAAATCCCGCAACACAAGGGGAAAGGGTCTTGGCCGGCAATCTGGATGTTGGGCGAAGACTTCAAAACGAAAGGCTGGCCAGAGTGTGGAGAAATCGACATCATGGAGTACGTCAGCTACGATCCCGGCGTCGTGCATTTCAACTTTCACAGCAAAGACAACAATCACATGATTGGTACGAATGTAAGTTCTGGGCCTGTGAAATTAGAAACGATTGAAGAAGAGTTTCACAATTACGGAATTATCTGGACCGAAGACAAACTACAAAGCTATCTCGATACTCCGGACAATATCATGCTTAGTTTTGATCGGCCTAAAGAATTCAACAAAGACAACTGGCCGTTCGACAGCCCGTTTTACTTTTTGCTGAACGTAGCAGTCGGTGGAAACTGGGGTGGAAAAGAAGGCGTCGATGATTCGATCTTCCCTTCCACAATGGAGATTGATTACGTTCGTGTCTACAAACCCAAGTAACTAGAGGACATTTCAAAACCTAAAATCGTGCGATCATCGTAGTGGGATTCGCCAGAATTCCCTTTGTTTTGAAAGCGAGCTGGGACTTCTGGCGAAGTCCACTACAGGTTTTGAAATACCCTCTAACAAATGTGAACCGGAACCAAGTTTTACAACTAATTCCAGCTCCGGCCTGTTTGTTGGGAAGATTGTTCTACGTCACACTACTATCATTCGTCCATTTCGAGCAGACTAGTTGCCAGTTGACGTTCCGGGATGTAACCGATCGGAATCATTGACATTTCGAGCGAGCATCGCGAAGACCATCCGATACCCCAGAAAAGGTAACGACATGACTTCTCGCCAGGCCAACAAACTCTCGACTTTCTTTTTCTCTGCCACCTTGCTTTGCTTCACGCTCGTGGCGATCTTGTTTTCTCCCACTCCTGTCCAGGCACTACAGCTCAACGGAGTTTACGTTGGAGCTTGCGACAACGCGACTTTATCGGACTACGAAAACTGGGCGGGAACGATGGATGTAATCGTCGATTTTCCATCGCGTGACTCATGGGACAAAATGGCGAATGAAGACATATACAGTGGATGGGGATTGGGCGGCACCAACTGGGACGAATCAAGAATAAGCAAAGTCGTGATCAGCCTTGCGATGGTTCCAGAAAACCTAAAAAGTTCCAGGGAAAGTGAAATCCGGGCTGGGGCCAATGGACAACGAAATTTCTACTTTCAATCTATCGCCCAAAGTTTGAAAAACAATGGTTACGGCAACGCCACCATTCGATTGGGATGGGAGTTCAACGGCGACTGGTACGCCCACTCATCCAACGACAACACGCCTCAAGAGTGGATCGGTTATTTCCGCCAAATCGTCGATACGATGCGTTCGGTTCCCGGTACAAACTTTAGAATCAACTGGAATCCCAACCACATGCAGAATTGGCATCGGCCCGCCGCACAATTTTATCCGGGTGACAACTACGTCGACGAAATCGGATTGGACGTTTACGACGCGTGCTGGGAAGCTGACACCTATCCGATTCCGGCAGGAGCCAGTGAAATCGAAAAGCAGCGACGACGTCGCAACGCCTGGATTGCCATCAAGACCAAGTATCGTGTCTCAACGGAAGCCGGCTACCCGGGCGGCCTTGATGGCTGGGTGCGATTTGCAAGTGAACACGGCAAGCCTTTGACAATCCCAGAATGGGGAGTCAACGAACGACTTGATGCCAGCGGCGACTTTGAAAACTCTGGAGAAGACAATCCATATTACATCGAACAGATGTACAACTGGATGAAGTTGAACAACGTGACCTGGCATGGCTACTTTGAGAATTTCTATGAAGACGGAAACGAAGGTGATCGGCGTTTGAATCCAATTGATGGAACGACGAAGCATCCCCTTGCCCGGGCAAAATTCAAAGAGCTGTTCATCGATGGAAGCGGAACCAACAATGGTGTCGAGTCAGTCATGCTTGACATGGCAACATCGATTCCACCCTCAGGTTCGACTTCGATTCTGGTCGACTACAACGCCAATCAAACGCGCGACTTTATCGTTGATGTTTTTGACTCGGGCTGGAGATGGATGGGCCAATCACGAGTCAACGGTGTTAGTGGATCTGGAAATCGGCTCGTAACTGTCGACTATCCCTCAAGCTTTCTCAATGTATCCAAAATCAATACTTCAACCGCGAACATCAAGGTCAGCTTATTGCCCTCTGGCGGAAGCTGGAATGAGGCAATTCAAGAGGATTACCAATTCGATGTTCCGGTAGAAAGTTCTACCCCGGCAGACTTTGAAGTTAAACTCTGGAACGCTGATGGCTTATTTCGCGCAAACGCCATCTCCAATTGGGGTGTTGCGAGCTTTGATCCTGGCGACTGGATTCGTTTCGACAACGTAGATTTGAAGTCCGGCTACAACGACTTCGCAATTTCATACGGGACCACGTTAAGCGGCCAGATCGAAGTCCGACTCGATTCACCCACAGGGACTCTCCTGGGAATCGTTAATTACAGCTCTTCAGGTGACTGGAGTACACAGGCTTGGGACGGGACACCGCTGACTTCTTCGGCAAACGGGACCCATTCCGTTTTTCTGGTGATGAAGTCGGGTACCGCCAACGTTTATTCTGCCTGGTTCAAAAACAACTAGCATCCACGCGCGGCCTTGCGCCAGCATTTATTGCGACGGCCATTTACTTTCATCAAAAACACTTATTGGAAGTTAAGAGGTGGCCAGAAAGCAGTTGTCCCCGAACACCTGCTACCTATGGCTCCGGTCTGTACACGAGAGCTTCGCCCGCTTCGCCCTCCCAGAAAACTTGGCGCTTCTTCCATAGGCCAATTTCTGGCACCCAAACTACCCAATTTATTTGACCGACAACGTTCAACAAGCTCTTGGTAGACTTGAACGCTAGCGACGATTATGTGGTTGAGTTAAACCTTTCTGACTGTCGATAGATCGAACAACGACTTTTCGTGTTATTCCGGCAATGCGGGTGCGCGAAAAGATTCCAATTCGTTCAACAATTTCGGCAAAGTCATGTTTGAAACACTTTTCCAGCGTCACACTGTATTGAGTTGCGTCCAACGATCTTTTGTTTGTTGGATCTTGTCTTTACTCACGGTTTTGGCAAGCGTTGGTATCTCCAATGGCCAACTGGTTGATCAAGAATACCAGCTCGCTTCGGGTTATTATTCGCGCGGCCAATGGGACGAAAGTGCAGTTGCGTTTGAAGACTTTATCAAACGATACCCGGATTCTCACTATGCCGATATCGCACACTTTTTCTTAGGCGAGTCGAAGATTCAAGATTCGAACTTTGCTGAAGCTTACGTCGCGTTTCAGACATTTCTTGCACGTCAACCGCGACACGAGTTCAAGCCACGAGCCACGTTTCGCATGGGCGAAGCGGCACTGAGAATCGGGAAATCTCAAGTTGCGCTGCGAATGTTGGAATCCTTCGTCAGAGACAATCCACAACACGAACTTGTTGAATACGCATTACCGTATCTGGGCGAGTTGCGGCTTACCCGAATGGAGCCCAAACTCGCAGAAAAAGCATACGAAACAGCGCTCAAGATCTATCCAAATAGTAAACTTGCCGACCCTAATCGCCTGGGACTGGCAAAGAGCTTTCAGATTCAAGGTAAAACGGACAACGCGGTTCGGTTCTATCAGTACGTTGCCAGCCAAAGCAATCGTAATGCCGCTGGTGAAGCCAAGCTTCAACTTGGCATGATCAAGTTTGAGCAAGGAAATTTTAGCGACGCCAGAAAGCTGCTGACCGAAGCGAAAGTTTTGGTCAAAGGTTCAACCAACAACTATGAAGTTACCTACTGGTTGGCTCGAACCGAAATGGAAACAGGCTCGTACGAGAAAGCCCATGAAATGTTTTCGGCTTTGAAAGCGTTACCTGCAAAAGAAGATCTGGGTTGCGGCATTTGTTATGACGCCGCCGTCGCCGCCTTGAAAATGAAAGACGAAACGCTCGCATTGGAGTGGCTGACCAAGCTCCGTAAGACATGGCCAGAGAATCGTCTGGCAAAGAAGTCAATGTTCCTGGAAATCGACATCCTGCGTCGCCAAGGTTTGAACGAAGTCGCATTGGACTTCTGTCGCCAGTATCGCAAACAGTTCGATGTCGACGAGCTAAGATACAACGTAACGGAAACTATGGGGCGAATTTACTACGAAAAGGGTGATTACCCGGCTACCGTGTCGACCTTCCGTGATCAGTTGAGCGAACACTTCACGGCGAACAATGGGCAAACGACAGCACCCAAATTGCAGGCCCAACGAGCCACTTGGCAGTACTTGAAAAGTCTTGGCCACATCGGAATGGGCGAATACGACGAAGCAATCAAAGAACTGACACTGGCCGATGCGAACAATAAAACCGTCGAGATGGTTCCATTGATCTCGCTGGCAAAGTCTACCGCTCAGTTTGGATTGAAAAACTATTCGCGAGCCATCGCAGGTTATCAAACCTATTTGAGCTCGGAAACGACGGGTGAAGAAGCTGCTCGTGCGTACGCGGAACTATCTATCTGTTTGGCAGAATCAGATCGTTGGGCAGAAGCCAGCTCGACGTTCAACAAGCTTGCTGATCTAAAGAAGGGCGATCCAATGGTTGCAGCGACGTGTCAGTACCTCGCGGACAAAGCTTACGGTGCCGGTGAAAAAGAGATGGCAACGATCTGGTACGAGCGATTGGCCGATCCGGCTTACCCACAAGAGATCGTTTCCCGCAGTCTCGCTGGCTTGACCTGGCTACAAATGGAGTCACCAAGATCTGCAAAAGCAACAGCGCTTTTCGAAAGATTGACGAACGAATATCCAGACAGCAAATTTTCGGCTCAAGCGGTTTTGGCGCGAGCGAAGCATCTTGACGAGCAAGGCGATCTTGAAGGTGCATCAGAGATGTACGACATGGTTATCCGCCGGTTCCCTGAATTTGACCTGGCTCAAATCGCTCGACTTCGACAAGCCTATTCATTGCAAGCACGCAAAGATCAGACATCGTTAGAGTCTGCGAAGGTGTTACTTGAAACGTTCATGGAGCAAAACAATACTGAGGTGGTCGACAGCGGTGCCGTTGAGCAACGCGCGTCGCAAGCCTTGGTCGATGAAGCCATTTATCAATTGGCTTGGGTCAATCATGATTTGGGCGAACAGAATCAGGCTCATCTATTGTTCGAGCAGTTGGTGAACGACCACCAATCCAGCAAATACTGGCCCGACGCGGCTTACCGAGTTGCCAAGCAAGCGGTGGCTGAAAAAGAAATAGCTAAAGCCAACAAAATGATCGAATCGTTGCTGACGCGAGCAGACTCGCCGACGGAAATCACTGCTCGGGTCTTGTACCTTCAGGCTCAAATGGCTGCGTCCAACAATGAGTGGGCCAAAGTTTCTAGCCAAATGCGTGAGCTCAAATCGAAAACGAAAGACGTTCAGTTGCAAGCGAAAGCAAACTACTGGTTGGCCGAATCGCTTTACCGACAGGATGAATTTGTTGATTCAAAAACGATTTTTGAGTCGTTGCAAACAGAGATTCCGCTGTTGGACGAAGGCTTGGAGCCTTGGACTTTGCTTCGCATTGCACAGTGTGAAGGAAAAGCCGATCAGTGGACAAACACTATGAAAATCGCAGGACGTTGCCTGATCAAGTTTCCAAAGTTTTCTGCGTACCACGAATTCCTGTTTTTGGTTGGCCGTGCCCACGAAGCCGAAGGCCGATTGGAAGAAGCACGAAAATCGTACGAGCAAGTCGTGGCCCACGTAACGGCCCAAGGAAGCGAAACTGCAGCGATTGCTCAGTGGCGGATCGGTGAGACATTCTTTCACCAGGAAAACTACGCGGCAGCGATTGGAGCTTACTACCGTGTTGATTCGTTGTATGACCATCCACGTTGGCGAAGTGCCGCGTTGATGCAAGGTGCGAAGTGTCAGGAGCATTTGAGCAACTGGCGACACGCAGCAAAACTGTACACGCAGTTGGTCACAGAATTCCCAGAGAGCGAATTCACCGAAGCCGCAAAAACGCGACTTTCTCGCGTCAATCAGTTGGCTGAAAAACCGAAAGTCAACATCAAACGATGATGAAACGACTTTACCAAACCATTCCGCGTTCGAGATCAACTCGAGTGTAACGAAATTTCGTTGAAGACTTTAGAGGTAGACTGATGACAATTTTGCGAACCATTTGCCCAACTAGCCGTTGCTTGCTGACTTGTGGGCTGGCGATTCTGCTAATGCCGTTACTGACGCAGCTTGCGTTGGGTCAGGACTTCCAACCGGTCAATAACAATGCAGTCGTCAACACGCAAACGCTACCTTCCAATGGTTTTGCGATTCCGGCGACTCCGACGGCCGAGCAATCCACGCTGACGAGTAACGCTCCAGCCACTGCCAGCGATGGCTCAGCCAATCAAGCGGCAGCGTCCAATTCAATGATGGTCATGTCGACTCCAAGGTTGACCGATGTGCTGCGTCGCGGCGGACTGCTGATGGTGCCGATTGGAATTTGCTCGTTCATTCTGGTTGTCTTCGTTTTCGAACGACTGATCAGCCTTCGACGCGCCCGAATTATTCCTGGCCCATTTACACGTCGCTTCTTGGAACAGCTCCGAGACGGAGACTTGGATCGCGTATCGGCTATTACTTTGTGTGAACGAAACAACAGCCCTGTTGCAAACGTCTTCAAAGCCGGCGTGATGAAATGGGGACGACCATCGGTAGAAGTCGAACAAGCAGTTCTTGACGAAGGCGAACGCGCGTCAAACGGACTGCGAAAATACTTGCGATTGATCAACGGCGTTGCAACCGTTTGTCCATTGCTTGGATTGCTGGGAACCGTCCTGGGAATGATTCACGCTTTTGATTCATTGGCAACAGTGACTCCCGGCACCAATCCTCAAGCCATGATCGCGACGGGAATTAGCCAAGCATTGTTGACCACTGCCGCAGGATTGACCGTCGCCATCCCCGCTTTGATTGCGTATCTGTTCTTCTCAAGTCGAGCCGACAAGCATGTCATGGAAATCGACTCATTGGGAATGAAAATCGTCAACACGGTTTCCGCGGAAGCCATCGCCGTCAATCGAAAATCAACCAAACGCGCGGCCTGACACCGAACATTCAAAACGCAACATGACTACGCCGGAAGCATAGAACACTTTCCCGTCGCAATTCATACGACGACAAGATCGCAAGGAAGCGAACATGCCACTCAAAATTCAACGCGACGATCAGACGTCAATAAATTTGACACCCATGATCGACATTGTGTTTCTGCTAATCATCTTTTTTATGGTCAGCTCAAGATTCACACAGCTTAACCAACCCGAACGCGACATTTCGATTCAGGTTCCCGCGGTTTCCGATGGCACGGCGCTGACCCAGGCGCCGCGCAATCGAGTCATCAACGTATTCGAGAACGGGTCCGTAACCCTGGACGATCAAACGGTCACCATCGAAGAACTGGAAACGCAACTCGCCGGCGCGAAAGCGCAATACAAAAAACTGGGTGTCGTCGTGCGTGGCGATGCCAATTGCTCCTACCAAAAAGTCGCGAGCGTGATTGCGACGTGCCGGAAAGTCGACATCCGGAACCTTAACATCTCGGTCCAAGACTCAACGATGATCCGTTAACACGACTTCAGCCTACCAATATTGCCATCGAAGTTATGGCCGAACAAAACCTCGAAAGCCCAAACTGGACTGCCAGACTTTTCCCTGCACAAAGTTGCTAATCATGAACAGCATACTAAACTTCCTCGATCAAATATGGGTTTCGTTTTACGGCCTGCTTACGTCAACTCATTTGCAAATGCTACTGCTGGTTGGATCCGGAATCCTTGCAGTTGGCTTGCTTGTGTTAGCGCTCACACGCTGGGGTCATTCGCGACCGGTCTGGAAATGTGTCATGCTTTCGGTGATGGCGCACATCTTGTTGATGGGATACGCTTACGGTACACGATTGATGGTTCCACCAACGCCCCAAGAGGTCGTCAAAGAAGTCGAACCAATGCGCATCAATCTTGTTGAAGACAAACCGGCGATAGAAGAAGAGCTCAAATCGCTTGAAGAAAAGAAGCCGTGGAATGAGTTCGTCAATAAACAACCATTGCCAAAGATGATGGAAACGCTTGATCGACCTACGATCGAGACCGAGTTCGTCATTAAATCAGCTTCGGCAACATCAGCCGATTTTCGGCCGGACATGAAAACAGTCGATACGCCGTTTGCAATCAAGTCACCTCCGATGAGCTTGTTGAAGCCGTTAGAATTTCAACCGGCTGAACAGCTTGATCAAGAATCACTCCCGGATTTGAGCGGGAAACCGGAAAAGCTTGAGTTTCACGATGTGAAGGCTCAGCCGATCGGGATGGCGAGAGCAAAGCAACAAGACGCGGACGTTCCTGCTCCGCAGTTTTCCGACGTTGATGATTCGCAACCGTTCCGAGATTCAGCCTTAGCCGCAGAAGACAACGAGTTTACTCCTGTTGAAAATCGACCAAGACAGGACTTTCATGGCGAGTTCTATGATCCAAAATCACCACTGCCAATGTCGAAAGCCCACGCTTCATCTGCCGCAACGCCAAAGCCTTCTAGTCGAGCCATTAAAGTCACCAACGTTAAATCGACGCTAAAGGTTTCACACAGTCCGCGACGTTTAGCCGACGGCAAGCCGCTTCCAAAAATTTACGCGTTGCGAAACGCGCCTGATCGCGCGGCGGTCCTTCGTCAACGTGGAGGTTCGATTGAAACCGAGCAATCCGTTGACGGTGCTTTGCTATGGCTGGCCAACCATCAAGAAAATGATGGTCATTGGGACCCAAGAAAACATGGTGGCGGACAAGAAGACAAAGTGTTTGGGCACAACCGTGATGGTGCCGGTGGGAATTCCGAAACAGGAGTCACAGGATTGTCTTTGCTGGCCTTTCTGGCTGGCGGACACTCGCACCTGGAAGGACCCTATCAAGGTAACATTCAAGCGGCCATTGATTTCTTGATTGCTCAGCAAGACGAAAACGGATCGCTCGCCGGCGACGCGCGTTTGTTCGCTCGGATGTATTGTCACAGCATGGCATTGCTGGCATTGAGTGAAGCACTCGCAATGACGGGCGATGAAAAATTGCTGCGTGCCGTACAACGTGGCGTGGACTATTCGGTCAGATCGCAAAGCGTCAAAGATGGTGGTTGGCGTTACCAACCGGGCGATGATGGCGACATGAGCCAGTTTGGCTGGCAAGCTTTGGCGCTGCACAGCGCTCAGATGGGTGGCGCGGTTGTTCCGCAGAAAACAATTCAAAACATGCATGGGTTCATCGACCGGTGCGCCAGCGGGGCGGCCAATGGACTGGCTTCCTACCGACCGGGACAAGGCCCAAACACGACGATGACTGCAGAGTCGTTGGTGTCACGAATTATTCTCGGGCAGGATGTGCCGAAACAAACAAAGCTGGAGGCCACGCGCCGGATCGCCAGAGAGCTTCCGTCGCCTTACCACGTTAACCTTTACTACTGGTACTACGGAACGTTGGCGATGTACTTTACCGGCGGAAGCGAATGGGACGAGTGGAATGAAGCGATGAAATCAGCATTGGTGACAACGCAAGTTTCCAGCGGCGATCAGCGTGGAAGCTGGGAACCGATTGGTTTATGGGGAGGCTATGGTGGCCGCGCCTACGCAACCGCCATGTCGGCATTGACGTTGCAAGTTTACTATCGGTACTCGCCAAAAGTCGAAGGCGTCCGCAATACTGAGCAGTTTGCAACACAGCCTGTTGATCGACGGTAGTCAATTCAGGACCAACCGCCGGCAAGCTCACGACTAACGGTCGGCAAGTTCAGAGCCAACGACTGGCAAGTTATCTAGCCCAGGGTGAAACCGGTGAAACCCTGGGTTGAGATGGCGATTCGTCCAAGACCATGAATCTAAGCCAACAAGCACTCCGCTCGGCAAGCGGGCCATACTCGCGCAAGAGTGCTATCACTCGATTCCCTGAAAACACTGTCAATATCAACTTCTTTAGGCTGATCTTTGCCAGCGATCTGTGTTGACCAACGCTGGCAATCTCTCTACTCTCCGCCATCGCAACCGTGCCAAAATTGCGCGGATGATGCGCTGCCAATGCAAAGGATGCTTGGCCAAACAACGATTCTTCATGACGCCATGGAAGGCAATTCGATGAAGCAGCCTGGAAATTTTCGTTCCGATCGCGATTGTTGCTCTCGTTTCTTTCAATCTTTATCAACAGCGCATCGTTGCGCTTGTTTGATGACGGTTACGTTACTCGTTGCGACGACCATGCTCGGCTGCAACAAAATGATTAATCGCGGGCAGAGCCCCGATGAAGCGCCCGCTTTAAAATTCACAGAAGAGCCTTCCAAAGGTGCAAAGTATGTTTCTGATACCTGCGGAATGTGGGGCATGAACTACGCGAAGATCGAAGGCATTGGACTTGCCGTTGGCTTGGATGCCACCGGCAGCGTCGCTCGTCCAGGAAATTTTCGTGACCACCTTTACCGTGAACTCAAGACTCGTGAAGACATCGAAGATCCAAAAGAGTTGATGGCCAGTAAAAATACTGAAATCGTCATTTTGAAAGGCAGCATTCCACCGGGCATGAAGAAAGGCGAACTGTTTGACATCGCTATCGAATGTGTCGCCAACACAGACGCGACCAGTCTCGAAGGTGCAACTGTTTATAAGACACGCATGCGACAATTGGCTGCGTTTGGAAACCGAATCAAAGAAGGACTTGTCGTTGGACTTGGTCGAGGAAGCGTGCTTGTTGATTCTGTTTACGAAACTCGACAAGATCAAGCAAACAATCTGAGCGGCTGGATTCTGGGCGGCGGTGTCGCTTTAGAAGATCGTCCAATCGGCTTGACCGTCCGCACAGACACTTACGGTGCCAAAACAACGGTCAATATCTCGCGGGCCATTAATGCGCGATTTACAACGATGGAAAAGTCAGGACGGGAAGGGATCGCAACGCCCAAGACCGACCGTTTGGTCAATTTGACTTTGCCAGATGCTTACAAAAACAACACGCGACGATTTTCGCAGGTCATACGAAATATCAAGTACAACGAAACGGCCGACCAACGAGTCAATCGTTTGGATGAACTTAATCGTGAGATGAACGATCCAGGAACTGCGGCAGAAGCTGCACTGCGATTGGAAGCGATCGGTAAAGCCGCCATTCCAACGCTCAAGCGAGCACTCAACAATCCGGATCGTGAGATTCGATTCTTTGCCGCTGAAGCCCTTGCGTACTGTGGTCAAACAGAAGGCATGGAAATATTGCGAGAGATCGCCGAGAAAGAACCGGTTTTCCGTTGGTACGCATTGGCCGCATTGTCGGCTTCGCGGTCACCAGAAGCCGCCGAGGCGCTGGCCGAAATGACTTTGTCGCAAAGTGCGGAGACTCGTTACGGCGCGTTTCATGCGTTGCGGTTGCGTGGCGAAAATGATCCATTGGTTCAAGGCGATTGGCTAACCGACTTTTACTTGCACACTTTGCCTGGCAAAGGTGAACCGATGCTGCACTTCTCTCGTGCCAAGCGACCTGAAATCGTTTTGTTCGGCGAGCAGTCAGTCAACGACAGCTTCTTGCATGTTCAATCCGGCGTAACGATCAAAGCTGAAGGCGACGGAACAGTTTCGATCACAGAATACCTCACTGATGGTCCAGAGAAAACATTTTGCTCAATGTCAATTCAAGATTTGATTGAAACGTTGAGTCAGCGAGGATTCCAGTACGGAGAAATCCTGCAGATCTTCCGCAAGGCAAAAAAATCGAATGCGTTGGAGACTCGTCTGGTTGTCGATGCCTTGCCTCGTGCGAACCGAGCCTATGAGCCAACTGATGACGATGAAGGCGAATCGGCGGAGTTTGCCGCAGATGGTCCTGCCGAAATGTTCAGTGGCGAGGCTGGTTCGGAAACCGAATTGCGTCGCGTCGATACCGATTTGGTTACTGGAAATGATCCAATTGAAGACGAGAAAGAAGAGTCGATTTGGAGTAAAATAAGGCCTCGATTCGATATCGGTGATTACATTGCCGAGTAAACATTCCTTGGATACCGTCGACTAAGTGGGTTCAGCTATTGGGCCACGACGACGAAAAAACTGAGCCCACACGGGGCTGACTTATGAGTAGATCGTCCATTTTGGTGAACACAAATGCTTAAGGCCCTCGAACTAAGTGGCTTTAAGAGCTTTGCGGATAAAACGCGCTTTGAGTTCCCACCCGGAATCACCGTGATTGTCGGCCCCAACGGTTCGGGAAAGTCCAATATCGTTGATGCGATCAAGTGGGTGCTGGGCGAGCAGAGTGCGAAAAGTCTGCGCGGCAAAGACATGTCGGATGTCATCTTTAAGGGCTCAGGCGGTCCAAACGCTCGTCGGCCATCGAATTCCGCGCATGCCACTTTAGTGTTGGAAAACGAGGATCGCCGGCTTTCGATCGACGCGGACGAAGTGCACATCAGCCGTCGAGTTTATCGCAGCGGCGAAACCGAATACTTGATCAACGGCGAATCCAGCCGTCTAAAAGACATTCGTTCATTGATCCGCGGGACTGGTGTTGGCACTGATGCGTATAGCTTGATCGAACAAGGCAAAGTCGAACGACTGCTCTCGACCAGCCCCAAAGAACGGCGTGCGATCTTTGAGGAAGCGGCTGGCATTAGTCGATTCAAGGCAAAAAAAGTTGAAGCCGAACGAAGGCTGGCACGCGTCGAAGGAAACCTGATTCGATTGGCTGACATCGTCGAAGAAGTCGGCAGTCGGTACCGCAGCGTCAAAGCTCAAGCATCCAAAGCCGCTCGATACAAAGAGTACACGGATCGATTGCAAGAACTTCGCACGACCGTTGGCATGACAGATTGGGTCGCCTCGTCTGAGAAACTGATGCAGCTGGAAGTCGAGCAAAAAAAGCATGCCGATCGAACTCAGGAAATTGACGACCTCGTTTCGGGCCAAGTAAAAAAGAGTCAGGAAGTTGAAACTCGTCTGGATGAGATTACAACTTTACTGGCGACGAAACAGGAACGTGCGACAACGATTCGCGAAGAGATTGCGCAGAATGAATCTGAATTGAAAATCAATGAATCGCGTCTGCATGATATTGATCAGCGAAAGTCAGAATTTGAAGGTCAATCCAAACGGGCCGAAAAACGAACGGCTGAACTGACCGGACGAATTGAATTAGCTGAGAAAGATTTCGAAGCTGCTGAGATCAAATTTCGAGATGCAGATGATCGCTTGAAACAATTGGAGTCTGAACAGGCTGCGCTGGACGAGTCGATCCTGAGCTTCCGAAACAACAGCGAGTCTCGCCGAGAAAAGTATCTTGGACTCATGACGGTTGTGACTGAAATCGGACGATTGGTGAGTGCCGCCGATTCAGAGTTGCAAAACGGAACGAAAGAGAAAGCGAGAATTGAGTCTCTCGTCGCGCGAACAACGGGTGACCTCGAAGAGTACCGCGCTACGTACCACGATCATCAAAAAGAACAGGAACGTCTTAAGAAAGAGGCGGAATCAACGGACGGAGCGTTGGCCGAAGCCCGAAAATCGTTCGAGCAATATCGTGAAGAGCTGAGTGGCCGGAGAGAACGACTGGCCGATCTGAAGAATCAACAAGCGGGATTAACTCAACGCGCGAAAGTTATCCAAGAGCTTGAAAAAAGTCTCGAAGGCGTCAACGCTGGTGCTAAGGAGTTGTTGAAAAAGTCCGAACGTTCGCGGGATGGTTATCTCAGTGAAATTGTGGGACTGGTCGCCGACCTTGTCTCGGTTAACGTCCAGCATGCCGGCATCGTCGACGTGGCGTTGGGCGAACTAGCACAATACATCGTGGTCGATGGAAATCAGCTCGTCGATCAACTGGCTAACGAATCGTTAAAGCTTGACGGTCGTGTTGGCGTCATTCAGATGGCCTCGCCACCTTCATTGGGCGCAGATCCCAGTATCGATTTGAATGGCGCTGCCGGTGTGATTGGTCGTGCTGATCGACTGGTTCAAGTGGAACCTGCGTTCGTTGACTTCGTCCGAAAATTGCTTGGCGGAACCTGGGTAGTCAAGACGCTAGCCCATGCCGTTGAGCTGCACGATGGCGAAGGGCGAAACGTCCGCTTTGTCACGCTTGATGGCGAGATTGTCGAATCAGACGGTACTGTCATCGCGGGTCCAAAATCCGTCACCACGGGGTTGGTTTCGCGACGAAGTGAACTTCGGGCGCTGAAACGCGAATTGGAAAACCTGACCAAGCAGATCAAAGAGTGTATTGGACAAGTTGAAGAATTAACCGAGTTAGAATCGACCGCCGAGGAGCAAGTCCAACGTTTGATCAGCGAAAACTCAGGTTTGACATCGAAACTTTCACAGCAAACGAATCAGGCCGATGCGGCCCTGGCGCAGATTCAGAAGTTGGAAGGAGAATTGAGCAAGACTCAGGCGGAATTCGATCAAACGGTTTCGAGTTTACAGATGGTTGACTCAAAACTGCAATCCGATCGACAACAACTGGCAGCCAACGAATTGGAAGTTTTGACGATCAGCCAGTTAATGTCGTCCGAAGAATCCAACGCGAACGAAGCGCAGAATAAACGTAGTGGCGTTGAAAAAGAACTTTCGAAAGCGAAAGTTGCGGCGGCCAAGAACGAACAGCAGCTAGAGGATTTACAGGGACGTTTGGCGCAGTTTCGAACAGAATTTGAAGAGCACAAAGTTTCGGCTGATGAACTGGCAACGCGATTTCAGGATGACGTGACCGCGCGGAAGACTTCTGCTGAGGCAATCAAATCAGCGACCGATAAATTGACAGAGTTGGCAACTGAGAAAGAACTGGTTACCGACGAGTTAGAGAAAGTAACTTCTGAACGCAGTGAAATTGATGCGAAACGTCGAGAGATGGCTATCGAGTTGACGGCCAAACGTGATGAACTGCGTCTGGTAACGGATCGACTGGGCCAAAGCAAGTTACGTGTTGAACAAATCACGATGCAGCGTCAACAGCTCGCCGAGCGGATGCAGGAAGACTACGGCATTGATATTTCCTCACTGGAATATGTGCCCAAAGAAGAAATTCTTGAACGAGAAGCGATCGATAAAGAAATCTCTGATTTGCGAAAAAAAATCGGACAAATCGGTTCGGTGAATCTCGACGCATTGACGGAGCTGGAAGAACTCGAAGCACGTTACACGCATATGGACGGCCAATATCAAGACTTGGTCGAAGCAAAAGAGGCGCTGGAAAAGATCATCGTGCGGATCAATGCAGATAGTCGAAAGCTGTTTGTGGAAACGCTGGAAGCGATCCGGACCAACTTCCAACAATTGTTCCGTCAAACGTTCGGAGGCGGTCAAGCCGACATCATCCTCGAAGAAGGCGTCGATCCGTTGGACGCAGGTGTGGAAATTGTGGCGACGCCACCCGGCAAGCCTCAGTTCAATAACTCATTGCTGAGTGGTGGCGAGAAAGCGCTAACGGCGGTTTCGTTGTTGATGGCGATTTTCCAATTTCGCCCAAGCCCGTTTTGCGTGCTGGACGAAGTTGACGCACCATTCGACGAAGCTAACATCGGCCGATTTATCGATGTATTGAAAAGCTTTCTTGGCTGGACCAAGTTCGTGATCGTGACGCACTCGAAGAAAACCATGACCGCCGCCACGACGTTGTACGGCATTACCATGCAAGAGTCAGGCATCTCGAAACGAGTCAGCGTACGCTTCGAAGACGTCAGTGAAGATGGTGAAATTTCTGATGAGGCTGTTCGCCGTGCAAATGAAGAAGACGCCGCTTAGCTTTTTCGTTTCTCGACCGTTCGAGTCATCAGTTCGAAAAGATTGTTGACAAAAACATCGAACGTATATTTCTTGCGGACTTCGTTGATGGCGTTTTCCCCCATTGTTTCAACAAGTTCGGGGCTGTCGATCATTTTCTGAATCGCCTCACGCATTGCCAGAGCGGACTCAGGTTGACACATCAACCCGGTCTCGCCTTCAACGACGTAATCAACTGTGCCGACCATTCGTGTGCAGACGGTCGGCTTTCCGAACCCGTATCCTTCCAAAATCACGACCTGCCCCGACGAACGTTTGCGGACCTTGAGCGGCACCACTGTGAATGCGGCTTCCCTGCCAAATTCAAGGTACTTCTCATACGTAATGTTACAGTGCAATTCAACGTTGGCTGGTACTTCGAGCCCTTCAACACTAACTGAGTCCGAGACGACGACGAATTGATAGTCGATGTTTCGAACCGCTTCAAAGAACGTTGCGTAGTCGCGTTCCGAGCGTCCGGCTGCAAAACCATACGCTTTCCGCTGAGTGATTTCCGGCTGGAGCACGTTCGTGTGAAAGATCAACGTTTGAAATCGGTCAACGGGAAGCGATAGATACTCAGCCCAAAGTTTTTGTTCACCGCGGGAATAGACAATAAACGTGTCAACATCTGAAAAAACAATTCGACGTATCAGCCGCTTCAATTTCCACTTCCAACCCGGTTGAGGTTCGGGCAAAAACAACTCCTGTGCAACATGTGCCGCCTTGGGACCGAAGCCAAACCGGTTGAAGAGTGCATACCAAAAATTGACGTCCCCCGCTGTCGAGACAACGTCGTACTCACGTCGTTGTTTGAATAGCCGCCAGGTAATCGACCTCACCGAAGGCAGTGGAACTATTTTGTTGATTTCATCGGCACTCAATACGTTGGACGTGTGTTTCGTCCAGTACTTGGATTGCCACATTCGCGATGCCGTTAACACCGAAATGGTTGGAGGAGGAAGTGCATTCAGTTCGGATGAAGCTGTCGTTGGTTGCTCGATCGGTTCAGAATTCATCAATGTTTCTGAATTCATTGACAAATCCGACAATCATGAACTGCTTCTTCGAAAGACAGCCCAAGTCGATCCTTTTCGGAGACCAATACATCTTTCAACGGCCAGTCGATATTCAGTTGTTTGTCGTCCCAGCGGATGCAACGCTCGGCGGCTGGCGCATAAAAGTCAGTACACTTGTAACTAAACAAAGCGTCTTTACTGGTGACGCAAAACCCATGTGCCAACCCGGGGGGCACCCAAAGTTGATAATGATTCTGAGCTGAAAGAAATCGGCCGACCCATTTTCCGAACGAAGGAGAGTCAGGACGGATGTCGACGACGACATCAAAGACTTCACCGTAAAGAACCGATACCAATTTTCCTTGTTCGTGTGGTGATTGCCAATGCAGACCGCGCAGGACGCCTCTTTGCGAAAACGAAACGTTGTCCTGCACGAACGTGTTCGGTATTCCGTGTTCGGCGTAACGTTCCTGTTGATACGTTTCCATAAAATAGCCACGCTCGTCACCGAAATATTTTGGCTTGATTAGTACGACGTCGGCAATGGTTGTTGATTCAAAATCCATAGTCTGATTTCAAAAGGACTGATAGTTGATTCAAGATCTAAAAAACGTGTTCAAACACGCGACCGTCGACAACTTTTTCGTTGGCGGTCTGTCGTAGATATTGGCCGTAACTCGTTTTGGCTAATGGTTCGATCAGTTTTTCCAACTGAGCTCTGTCGATGAAACCCTGTTTAAAGGCAATCTCTTCGACACACGCGACTTTGAGTCCTTGCCGGCACTCAAGAGTTCGGATGAACTCCGAGGCTTCAATGAGCGATTCATGCGTACCGGTGTCTAACCACGCGTATCCGCGGCCCATCGGCTCAACCGTCAGTTCGCCCATCTCGAGGTAGCGATTGTTGACGTCGGTAATCTCCAACTCGCCACGATCGGAAGGCTCAATCGACTTGGCGATCTCAACCACGCGGTTGTCGTAAAAGTACAAACCCGTAACCGCATAATTCGATTTCGGATGTTGTGGTTTTTCTTCCAGGCTGACGGCGTTGCCTTCGCTGTCAAACTCAACGACACCGTACCGCTGAGGATCGCTGACTCGATAAGCAAACACGGTCGCGCCGCTGTTTCGATGGTTCGCTTCGATGAGTTGCCTCGTCAAATCGTGGCCGTAGAAGATGTTGTCCCCCAAAACCAAAGCGCACGTATCGTCACCAATAAAGTCTTCGCCGATGATGAAAGCTTGAGCCAACCCGTCTGGCGATGGTTGAACTTGATACTGGAAACGCATCCCCCATTGGCTGCCATCGCCAAGAAGTTCTTCAAATCGAGGCGTGTCTTGTGGTGTCGAGATGATTAACACATCCTGGATCCCGGCCAACATTAGCGTGGACAGCGGATAGTAGATCATCGGTTTGTCGTAGATCGGTAGCAGTTGTTTCGACACAACCTGAGTCACCGGGTACAAACGCGTGCCCGATCCGCCGGCCAAAATAATTCCTTTGCGTGTACTCATCGTTAGAGGGCTTCCTGTAAAACAGATGGCACGAGTGATTCCCAATCCGGAAGTTCAAAGCCGAACTCGGTTTGAACCTTGTTCATACAAAGCCTGGAGTTTGCCGGCCGTTGCGCGGGAGTTGGATAGTCCTTGGTCTTAATGGCGTTGATCGATTCTGGGCGAAGCGTTAATTCAGCGGCGTGTTCGACTGCCCATTCACAAATGCGACTCGCGAATCCATGCCAACTGGTTTGTCCGTCTGGCGCCAAGTTGTAAACGCCTTCGCAACCTTCATTGAGATCCAATGACTCTACTGCGGCTGCTGTTTTTTCAGCGATCCATCTCGCTGAAGTCGGAATACCGATTTGATCACTGACCACATTTATTGAATCTTTTGATTCCGCCAGCCGAAGAATCGTTCGCAGAAAGTTCTTTCGCCGCGAGCTATAAACCCAGCTGACACGAAACACCAGGTGGCGACAGCCCGATTCCTCGATAGCTCGCAATCCATTGAGCTTTGTCAGACCGTAATGATTGATTGGATTGACGCTGTCCGTCTCGCGATAGGGTGTTTGCTTGAGCCCGTCAAATACGTAGTCTGTGGAATAGTCCACCAACAGAGCGTCGTGGTCTTTCGCCAACGCTGCAAGTCGCGCTGGAAAGTCGCCGTTAAGAGACATCGCAGTGTCTTGTTCTTGTTCGGCCAAATCGACTGCCGTGTAGGCTGCGGCGTTGAGAACCACGGTCGGCTCGACGGAAGAAAATAGCGAGTTCAATTCTTCGGATCGGGTCGCGTCGGTGACCGACCGAGGCGCAGTGGAGACATCACCCAGGGACCGGAAGCGGCGGTGCAATTCCCAGCCAATTTGCCCCGAAGCTCCAAATAGCAAAACCCGGTGATTCATGTTTGTCGTTGGTCCATTAGATTTCTACGCCACTACTAATGTTGTCCACCGGGCGAGAAAACTGACGACTGTTTTTGCAAAACATTCCCCAGCTACTCGGGCAAGATCAGGGAATCGGCACGAAAGAAAAATTCAACGCGCAAAGATGGCGAGTGAGATGCCTTCATCGCCGCAATTTTAAAATAAACGATTGCACACGCACGTTTTCGGCTGTCATTGCTCAACTGTCAAAAAAATATCGCCGCTGGAGACCAGATATTCTGCTCCAAAACACGCCAATAAAGAGGGCACCGGCTTTAAAAGCAAAAAAATGACCGAATGTCCCGTAGAAGTGTTTGTTTGCTGTCGGAACTTCGATATAGTAATTGCGTTAATGTTGTGATGGAACCGCTTGGTTACGTTGATTTTGGGTTGGCATCACAATGGAGTTTTTAGAGGTTTTGAGTAATGGCTGAAGGTACAATCAAACGATTGACAGACAAAGGTTTTGGATTCATCGACACAGGCGGAAAAGAAGACATGTTCTTTCACTCGTCGAATGTCCAAGGGACTACTTTCGACGAACTACGCGAAGGTCAAAAAGTTACTTTTGTTGAAGGCCGCGGTCCTAAGGGTCCACGTGCAGAAGAAGTAACACCTGCGTAACCGTCCGGTTGCCTAGTTACAAGGAAAAAGCCAGCGATTCGTCGCTGGCTTTTTTCGTGCGCTCATCGTGCGCTCATCGTGCGCTCAATCCAGAAAAACGGATGGAATCTAAACCATAAAGAGGTGTCCTAAATGCGGTACCTATGTCTCCGAACACCTGTTACCCATGTCTCCGGACCAAACACCGGAGCTTCGCCCTCCCAACAACGGTTGTACTACAAGTGCGGTTGCGAAATGGG
>CAZPBE010000009.1:110458-133048 GCA_964584615.1 uncultured Pirellulaceae bacterium
CCGGAGCTTCGCCCTCCCAACAACGGTTGTACTACAAGTGCGGTTGCGAAATGGGACTTTAAGCTAGAAGCGTTGCGATCAAATACGGTCTAGCTGATGCTTTGTCTTTTCCGTTTCCATGTTGCCGGTATTGATCGTCGTGGCGGGCTCGAACAACACAACCTCCACTTCAGCTTTGGCGACTGGGCGGTGCTCAACGCCTTTGGGAACGACAATCACTTCGCCGGGACCGATCAATTCAGTCCGATCACGAAGCTGCATCTCTAATTCACCTGAAATCACCCAAAACAACTCGTCTTCATCTTGATGGGAGTGCCAATCAAATTCACCCAGTAGTTTGGCGACTTTGACTTGTTGTCCATTAAGCTCAGCGATGATTTTGGGAGACCAGTGTTCGGTGAACAGGCCAAACTTTTCTCGCAAGTTGATTTTACCGTTCATATGCAAGCCTCTTCGAAAGTTCATTGACCTTGAAAACTACTCTAATGTCCGTCTGACTTTTCTTCGCCGACTTCATCGGTTTTCAGCAAACGAAATCGAACACTTTCCGCGTGATCATTTTTGACCGAAATAATTTCAGCAACCGCGCCGTCGAAATCAATGGTGTCGCCGACTTCAGGAAGTTTCCCCGACCGCGACATCAAAACGCCTGCAAGCGTATCAGCATCTTGATCATCAAGATTGATTCCTAGCGCTTCTTCAACTCTGGAAATGTGAGTCATGCCGCGGACAAGAAAGTGGCCGTTAGGTTGGACTTCGATTTCCGCTTCTTCGAGAACATCGAACTCATCGTCAACCGGACCGATAATTTTCTCCAGGACGTTTTCGAGAGTGACAACGCCAATGATGGTTCCGTATTCATCGACGACAAACGAAAGAAGCTGATGCGAAGATTGAAAATGACGAAGCACTTGACTGATCGGCATGTTTTCCGGAATCTTGATCGGTGGACGCATGACTTTTTGAATGTCAAAAGAAGTGTCGCTTTTCGCGATGCCCAACAAATCTTTCATGTGGACGACACCCAGAACGTTATCGAGCGACGAATCAACGACGGGATAACGCGTGTGTTGCGTCTTGATCGCAAGTTCCATCAACTCCGGAAATGGTTGATTGATATCCATGACTTGAACTTCGCTGCGCGGGACCATCACCAGACGACAAAGCATGTCGTCAAATTCCAGCACAGCATTCATGAGCCGGTGTTCGCTGCGTGACAGGTATCCATGGGTGTGACTCTCTGTCAACAACGCCCTGATCTCGTCTTCATTGTGTGGCGTCCCGTGACCGGTTTCTCCAGTGAGTCCAATCTTCGCCAGGATTACATTGGTGGCCCAATTTAGAACGTACATGAACGGGAACAACAGGTAATAAAAGAATCGCATGGGTAAGGCACACCACAACAACATCTTGATCGGTTCGCGGATCGCGAAAATCTTGGGAGCCTGTTCTCCCAACACCAAGTGCAATGCTGTAATAATCGAAAATGCGATAATGAACGAGATGATGTGAGTCGCTGTCTCGCTGGTTCCAAAAAAGTTGAAAGCTGGCTCGAGAAGTTTGGCGAATGCAGGTTCACCAACCCAACCAAGACCAAGCGATGCCATCGTGATACCAAGCTGGCAAGCCGACAATGAATGGTCCATGCGATTCATCAGCCAATCTGCTGATTTGGCGAACAGTCGATTCTCCTTGGCCAATTTTGCAATCTGGCTTGGGCGAGCTTTCACCATCGCAAATTCTGCGGCGACAAAAAATGCGTTGAGAATAACTAAAATAATCGCCGCCGCGAGCATCAACAGGTAGAATCCGTATCCTTCGGATTGTTCAGCTGTTTCAGAAAGTAGCGGAGCAGAAGAAATTACAATGACCGTATCCGTCAGCCAGGGCATATCGATTTCCATTTGGGTATTTAACGACTTAAATCAATCGTTCTCGTGTTAACAAAGATGAATGTTGATATTTAAGACGGCATTCTACGGGTTGTTGCTAAATGGTGAAACATCCACTTCGGCCACGGACCCGGGGATGCACTGGAGATTTTTCTTAGACTGACCAAAAATTTGGTTTTACATTGGGGATATAGATGAAATCGCGTCTAACGATTGATTTTGCAAAGCAAGAATTAGCCGCGCAAGAAGGGCCATTCAAGTTGCTTTTTCAACATGGAACGCTTGAAGTCGAGTTTTACGCTCCGCAGGAAACCGATCGTCAGCAGCCTCACAAAAGAGACGAAATTTACGTCATTGCCAGTGGATCGGGCGAATTTATCAACGGTGACACCAGACAGCCAGTCGAAGTTGGTGAAGTTCTGTTCGTTGCTGCAGGTGTGGAACATCGTTTCGTTGACTTTAGCGACGACTTCGCGACTTGGGTCTTTTTCTATGGCCCCGAAGGTGGTGAATCCAAGTAGCGCTTTCAGGTATTATTCACAGAACTTATCCGTTCAGTTCACCAGCCATTTGTGAACGAGAATTTTCTGGAATGCTGCCCGAAATTTTGTAACATTGGTTTCAAAGGACAACCAATTCAAAGAAGGATCGGCAATGACTTCGGGACGCAAGCTGCGGTTGGTCGGGAACGGAGCAGTCGCCATGATTGGCGCGACGTTCGTCGTTCTGTTTTTGCTTTCTTTCTTGCCACGCATCGAATCGCCTGTGCGAATCGCAAACACTCTGGCCCAAGAGACAGAGCCGGCTGTTGATCGTGTTGACCGGACAACTGTTCGCAAACCGGCTATTCTCGACTCGGATTCCGATTCATCAACCGTTGCCGATAGTTCAGACGCAAACGACGATTTGGACGATCCTGATCTTCCGACACCGCGTCAAATCGTTGACCGTCACATACTGGCTAGTGGGGGACACGAAGTCCTGTCTTCTATCGAGACTTTACAGTTGTACTGGGAAGGCGATAAAGCAACTGTCGAATCTTATTCTAAACCTGGGCAGTTAGCGATCAAGTTTTTTCAAAATGGAAATGTCTATCTGGAACGACGTGTCACAGGTGATATCGCCTGGATGAGTAGTCAAGGAACTCCAAGTTTGTTGCCGGCTAAATCACGCCAAGCGTATCTGCGTCGTGCCCAAGTTTTGCCCGCCGACAGTTGGTTCGTCAGCGGTTCAAACGCAACCGTTGTTGGAATCGTCGTTGTCGATGGCAAAAGCACTTACCAATTGAATTACCTGTCTGCAGACAAAGTTGAAACTGAAAAGTTTTTTGATGTCGAAACGGGCTTGTTATCACGAACCAAGAGAATTGAATACACAATAGAACCTGCTGGGGTAGTGACGGTCCGTGACAGTTTGGACTACCAATGGTTCGGTGACATCTATTATCCCGTCGTCTCCAGAATCACGACTGGCTCTCACGTCACGCAGTATCGACTTCTCGAGATGATCGTTAACGAAGAAATCCCAGAAGACATGTTTGAAGTGACGGACGAAATCCAAGCCTTTCTAACGGCGCAGCAAAGAATACATGATCGGCAAAAAAGAAAATAAATCAGGAAGGTGAGTAGCGAAATCAGACGTGATACTGGTTCCAATGGTTGCTTTGAGCGAGAGATGACGGTTCTTGATTGCGGACGACAATCCGACCCTCACGCGATCGGCTTGTTTTTGGTAAAACAGAAACTTGCGGTATGAATTCTGGTTTCGAACCTGAATCTACCTCTCGCAATTCAGCAATACTATTCAATCACATTGATTGTCACAAATGACCGATCCGTTTGACCCAGCAACTGGGTGTTGGTTTTTGGCCGGCGCAACTGCCAGTGGTAAAACTAAAATTAGCCTTGAGTTGGCTAAACTTCTCGATGCTGAAATCGTCTCGATGGATTCAATGGCGATCTATCGTGGAATGGATGTTGGCACGGCCAAGCCTTCGCCGAAAGACCGGGATACGATTCCGCATCACATGATCGACATTCGCGATCCGAATGAGATGTTTAGCACTTCGCAGTATCGAGAGTCGGCGTTAGCACTGATTGAAGAAATTCGCAGCCGAAACAAAACAGTGCTCTTTGTTGGCGGAACAGCGCTCTATTTGAAAGCCATTTTGCGCGGCTTATTCGATGGTCCTCCCGCCGATTGGGAGTTTCGTAAGGAGATTGAAACCGAAATCGCCGACATGGGTGAAGCCTTCCTGCACGAACGTTTGCAGATGATCGATCCCGTATCAGCACATAATCTACATCCAAACGACCAGCGTCGAATCATCCGAGCTTTGGAGGTTTTCAAACAAACTGGAAAACCAATTAGCCATTGGCAGTTGCAGTTCGATCAGGGTAGACCGGCATCGGAATGCAAAGTTTTTGCAATTCGCCATGAGCGGTCAATCCTTCACACACGTATTGAGTCCCGTGTAACGCAGATGTTTGAGAACGGATTGGTTGAAGAAGTCCGAAACATCTTGGGCGAGTTCAATGAATTAAGCCGCACGGCTACACAGGCTGTTGGTTACCGGGAAGCGATTGAACACCTCGAAGGCAATCTTGAACTCGACGAAGCGATTGAACGAGTCCGAATTCGAACCCGTCGCTTTGCTCGACATCAGGAAACGTGGTTTCGAAACCTCACGGAGTGCCGGATGGTCGATTTGAACGAGAGTTTTGATGCCACCGAAACCGCTAACCACCTGTTTGAGCTTGGCAACGAGTCAGTCGCGAAGGTTGATTGACTGCGGTGTTCTCCGGCAACCTTTGCCAGGAATTCGCGATCGAGGGTTGTGCCAGCCAACTCAACTTCTCACGGCGTTCTCTGAAGTCCCAAACGCTGGCGCCAGCGGCTGATTTGTAATTTTTACCTGGCTCTTGTGGGCGAAATTGCTCGTTCTCTCTGTTTTTAAGTTGGTCTTTATTGACCCATTTAACATTTTCAGAATTTTCCCCAAACCGATATTGCAACCGGCGAAACACTTCTCTAATTGTCTCTTTCCTTGGAACGACTCTTAGTACGATCGTTTCGAGTTAAGTAGAAAACACCTTAAAGTTCAGTCGCCGGTGTCAAGAATCGCGGGAATCTTTTCACCACCCTCCCTCCTGGGGAAGAGCATACTTGCTTGTCGAGTTTTGGTTTCTGGGTCAACCATTTCGACAAGTGCTCACGGCTGAGCTTTACTGCGCACTGGGGTAGCTTGCTATCCCAGTGCCAGAGAACAAGAGCGTTGGTTAAACATTGTTTGACCAACGCTTTTTTTATTGTTTTCCGGAATCGCGATCAGCGAACTAAGAAACGGTGACGACTTCTTCACCGTGTTGAATTTCGGTTCCCGGTTTGGAGAACTTTCGCCGCACAAAACCCAGACCGATGTTCATCTTGTGCTTTGGCGACCAAGCAACCGACGTTACGCGACCGATTGTCTTTCCTTCGAACTCGAAAGCATCTCCGGGCTTGATGGAGCTGTCAGTAGAAAATTGAAACCCAACCATGCGCTGATTCACGTGGCCCATTGCGTCCAAGCGAGCAACCGTTTCCTGCCCTAGATAGCATCCTTTCTCAAACGAAATCGCTTGCTGATCACGGCCAATCTCTTGCGGCAAATTGGATTCGTCAATCTCGATCCCGGACCAAGGTGTTTTTTGTTCAAGACGAATTGACGACAACGCTTCGATCGAGCACTTAGTTGCTCCAGCCTCGACAACCGCGGCTTCAAACGATTCACCGTCGATAACCAAAACCAGAAAGCCCTGCCCTGCTGCTTCAAGCCCGGCGACGATAGATTCCAGTGGAGTCGTCGATTGCAAATTAGCTCCCTGTTGAACCGTATTTCCAAAAACTTTTTGTACTGTCGGCGAAGCGTCTTTGCCCGCCAAAAAATACTTATTCCACTTCTCCGTTTGCAATTCGATCTCGACCTTTTCACTTAACAAGTATCGATCGAGGAATTCAATCAACTCGTTGGCTTTCGCGTCGATCGTCCAAACCAACAGTGCGTCCGGAAGCTTGCTGATGAACCCGTGGGCAATCGTTTTCCCTTTGGGGTTCAGAAAAAAAGCTTCACAAGTCTTATTGACAGCCAATGCCTTGACGTCGGCTGTGCAAAAATTGTGCAGAAACCGATCGCGATCGTCGCCGCGAAATTCAATCACAGAGCTGTCAGACAGCGGAACGAACCCGCAACCATCATGGTCAGCAGAAAGGGCGTGATATTGTGCGAGAACTTCGGTGTCCATTTGGATCCAGTCTGGGAATTTTGGAAGATGCAATCTCGTGGCCGTTGAGGTTGCTAACTGTTATTCGAAACAATTTGACGTCGATGGCCATCGCGAACCAGCACACTGCTGTCGGCCGTTTCGCAGACGCGAGCAAGTTGGTCTGTCGATTCAATAAAACCGATCCCAAGTTCTTCAATCACTTTCTGCGACAGTTTCGATCGCAGGTAGACGCGCCGTTCGCCAAGAATCCCTGCCAACAGTTGCAATTTCTCTGAGAGCTTTTGATCAATCGATGGCTCAAACTGGGCTTGGCAAGCTTTTGTAAAATCAGTCGGTGGTTTTATCGAGATTGCAGACCAAACAACAATCGGTCCATTTCGATCCGAGATCCGAGTCGCCGAAATTATTGCTTGAGCCACCATGTCCCACGTTTGAGCTTTCGGCTCAGACTCGATGGTCGTAACGATCAGCTCAGCGTCTGGTACTCGACTTACCGCCCACAACGCGGTGACTTCGTTGGCAACTGCTTTCTCAACATCATTTCGCGTACCGCAGATAACTTTTTCAATCGATCCGCCAGGTCGACAGATTATCTCAAACGCAAAAAACAGACCCAACGATTCACTTGCCAGATTGATCTCCTGTTTCAAAACGTCGGTCGCTCCATCGTGCTTTTTGAAGCGAGCTTGGGATTCTGAAGTGCTAAAGTCAGGATACAGACAATTTGCGTTTTGCGATTCGTCTTGCGGCCAACGACAGCCAACGGGAACAATCACATCGGCATCACAAAGCGACCTGTTAACATAGACTGGTTCACCAGCGTCATTGAGTGCCAGATAAGAAACCGCTTGCTGGTTGTTGGCATCATGAATTTCAAATCGGATTGTGTTGAAACGGTCATCTTCCGGCAATCGGTAATTCGTCGGAGCATACTCATCCGACTCAAGCTCAGTCGGATCAGCAATCAACCCCAATCGTTTGCCGAGTTTTTTCGTGACGACAACCAAAACATCGGTGGGCTCTACATCCGTTTGACGAACCGACTCGAGAACGGCATCCAGAGTTTTCCTTGGCGAAGGCAAATCTGATTGCAAAAGGATGGCGACCGTATCTCCGGCGAACATCCACTGGCTGATCGGGGGATAGAAAAGCGGTTGCGCCAATGCGGCGCTAACCAATTCGGCCAGGTCTTCCTGCTTCGATTCGCAATCAAGTTCTGAATCGAAATTGTTGGAAGAATTGGCGTTGGCCGAATCAATCTCATTGAGAGAGTTGATTAGCGTGTCGAAGTCAGTTGTGGTGGTCATCAAAATTCGCAGAGTCAAAAGGGGATTGGATTTTGACTCATTTTATCTGATTCGGCGCCTACGTCGATTGCCAATTATTGCCAAACAATCCAAAAGAAAAGATCAGACGAGATTAATAAAGCTCAACTAAGATTAACCAACTGCTTCTGAACGTTCTCCAACGCCTCCAAACCGACTTCGACATAGTCGGGGCTATCGTCTTTCAAAAGCCGCTCGATATATTGCTTGGGGTCATCGAACCAGCGATTAAACGCAGCAGCATACAAACCGACGAATTCATAGTCGCAACTTTGAAGCGCACGAAGGAATCCGCGATTGGCAAACGGAATCAGGTGCTCAGGAGCGGATTTAAGTGAAGCCAATGCAAATCCGCCAGCAAAGGAAACAAACTTTTCGCTACTGCCAATCATCTTGGTCGCAATCTCAGTCGTCGATTCGTCCAACAACTCCAGCTTGGCCAGGGCATACATCGCTTTAGATCGAATTTCATCGTCTCGATGCTCACACAGCAATCGCAGTTCGTCGGTCGTCGCGTCGCAAACAAACTTCATTTTCTCGACAACGGCGATGGTGTTGAGGACGACATCTCGATCCGGTGACATCAACTTGTTGACTAAAAGTGTTTCGTGGGCTTCACGAACGGGATCACTGTTTTCCAAATGCCGGACCGCAATCACTTGCGTTGAAACAGACTTGCTTTCTGCCATCGCAATCCAGTCTCGTTGATCCTGTTTAAGAATTTCCTTTTCTGAATTTGATAAACGGAAAAATGAATCGTCAGTTTTATGAAGATATTTAAGCGACTTCTTCATCGGCTTGATCAAGTCGACTCGAAGATTGGTCCCCCAAGTCGGATCTTTGTCACCGCGAATCCATGCCGTCATGGCATTCACATAAGCTAACGCTTGTGAGTCAAGGAAGGGGCGTGGAAAAGCTCCCCAGTACGTCGAGTCCCAGAAACCGCCGACGGCTTTTACCAATTCTATCTTGTTGTAAAACACACCCAAACCGGTTCCGATCGAAGCGATATCGACCAGTTCAGGGAAATGAGCCATGCCGAATTCTTTCTGATGCAGAAGATCGCACACAACGTGATGCACGATCGTCGCAGCTGTCAAACGCGGCTCATTGGTCATTTTGGTTTGCAAAGTGATCGTTCGCGTTTCAACGTCGTATTCGCCCGGCAAACTGCCGAGGCCTTCGCATGTGCCGCCACCTCAGCCACCGCCGCCGCAAGCCTTCGCCGGGTTGTCGACGAACTGAACTTTTAAATCCGATACGTCATGGCTCAAGTGGTCAGCGACAACCTGGACGACTTCTTCAGCAGTTCGATTTCCGCCCACTCCATAGATTGCATCTTCTGCCAATACTCGAGCGTTGAAGCTTTCGAATCCGATACATTCGGCAAGCTGTTGAAAGTGAAACTCAAGCCTTGCTTTCTCGCCGTCAGGCAAGTTCGGTGAGGATTTAAAAAATGCCATGGTCTAACCATCGTTGGAAATAAATGTGGGAACTGCTAAAACTGATTTTGACAATTTGCAGCAACGCCTTTAGGTGCTTTTCAATGCCGGCACAACAAACACGGTTTTTGAAATGTGATTTCGTTCAACGTTAAAAGTTACTTGATATTCGTATTTCCGGTAAGATGAATCATGACTCAAGAATTTGAAATGCGAGTCGCGATCTTCGCAAAATCCATGGTTCGTGGGAAAGAGTGAGAATCCATTGAAAAACTTTCGACATTCGAGAACGAGTCTGATTGCAACAGCGGTGTTTTTGGTTTTCGTCGATTGCGGATTGGTACAAGCCACCCAAAATGATTCTGCACAAGAACAGTCCGTGTCATTCAATCGGACCATCCGTCCATTATTGTCCAAGAATTGTTTCGCGTGTCATGGTCCCGACGAAGACCATCGTGAATCAGGTTTGCGATTGGACGAACGTGATTCTGCGATTGACTCCGGCGTGATAGATCTCGATTCGCCAGCAGAAAGCGAATTGGTTGCTCGGATCAACTCAACTGATCCGGATGAAGTCATGCCGCCACCGTCTTCGCATCCGCAGTTAACGGTTTCGGATCGAAAAGCGATTTTGAAGTGGATTGAGCAGGGAGCCAATTACGAACCACATTGGGCTTTCGTTCTGCCAGTCAAGCCGGACGTTGGATTGGATCCAGACGACCCACTTGCACAGAATCCTATCGATGTATTGGTTGGCCAAGAATTGTCAGCCAATGGACTTTCGCCATCCGATCAAACCGATCCATACACGCTTGTTCGCCGGTTGTATCTTGATTTGATCGGACTCCCGCCGACGCGCGAGGAAGCGTTTGCGTTCGCGAAATCTTATTCCGAATCAACACCGGCTGCGCAAGTACAGATGTACCGTGACCTTGTCGATCAACTTCTTGCATCACCGAGATATGGCGAACGATGGGCGCGGCCTTGGCTGGATCTGGCGCGCTACGCGGACACCAATGGTTACGAGAAGGATCGGCCTCGTTCTGTTTGGCCTTATCGTGATTGGGTGATTCGATCGCTCAACCAAGACATGCCATACGATCAGTTTTCGGTCGAACAGCTTGCCGGTGATATGTTGCCCGGGGCCACCGAACAACAAAAGTTGGCGACCGGGTTTCATCGCAACACAATGCTTAACGAAGAAGGCGGGATCGACCCGCTCGAGTTTCGGTATCACGCGCTGGTCGATCGTGTTGCAACAACTGGGATCGTCTGGATGGGTTTGACGACCGGATGTGCACAATGCCACACGCATAAGTACGACCCGATCACTCACACTGATTTCTTTTCGATGTTGGCGTTTTTCAACAATGCTGACGAGATTGACTTGACGCTTTCGGATAAACAGGTTGAAAAAAATCGCCTGGAAGCAGAATCGAAAATTCAAGCCGTCAACGACGAGCTCGTTAAGAAATTTGATGTCGCAGATTCAAAAACAAAATCAAATTTTGAAAACTGGAAAAAGGATACCGCTGAATCGCTAACAAAATGGAAGTCGGTTCGACCATCAACACTCGATTCGAATTTGGCCGTTCTTGAAGTGATGGAGGACGACTCAGTTTTTGCAAGCGGCGACTCCACAAAACGCGATGTTTACACACTTTCATTTTCGCCAGCTGTTTTGCTTAACGGCGGTTTCACCGATTCAAAAATCCATGCATTGAGAATCGATGCGATGCCGGATGAGCGTTTGCCTGCCGGCGGCCCGGGGCGATCCTTTTACGAGGGTGACCGAGGTGAATTCTTTTTGAGCGAACTCACCGCCACTGTTGATGGCGAAGCAGTAACGTTTGCGTCCGGATCAATTGATTCCGTTGATGGGACGCAAGTAACTGAAGAGCTCAATAAGAAGCGAGCATTGGAAACCGTGGACGGCAATGGCTCGTCTGGTTGGTCCAGCAAGCTCAACGCTCCGAGGCATCTGGTCCTCAACTTCGAGACTCCGATCGATTCGAATTCAGAGCTTAAGATTGAACTGTTGTTTGAGCGACATTTTGTTGCCGCTCTAGGCCGATTTAAGTTTTCGTTTTCTGACGATGCCGATGCGAAGGCGACCCAACTTCCGTTTGAGCTTGAGACTGTGTTTCGTGAACAGGCTACTAATTGGGATGCAAAGCAGGCAGGATTGGCCAAAGTCCACTACATGCTTCAATTGAAAGACCATTCCGACGCGCTCGCCGAACTCGCCCTATTGAAAGAAAAGGTTCCTCGCCGCCCACAATCACTTGTGATGCAAGAACGAAAGAATCCAACCAGTCGTAAGACATTTCGGCATCATCGTGGTGAGTATCAAAGTCCGCGCGAAGAAGTCCAACCCGCGATTCCAGAATTGTTTCGAGCAAATGAAGAGGCAGGTGAAAATGAAATCCGCGATCGGCTAGAGCTGGCGAAATGGTTAGTCAGCGAGAACAACCCGCTTGCTGCGAGGCTGGTTGTCAATCGAAGCTGGCGACAGTTTTTCGGTCGAGGGTTGGTCGATACCGATGGAGACTTTGGCACACAGTCACCCACTCCAACACATCCGGAGCTTTTGGATTATCTGGCCTGCCAGTTTGTTGAAAATGGTTATTCGATGAAAAAGCTTCATCGATCGATCGTCACGAGTCAAACTTACCAACAGTCGTCAGCCGCAACCGAGGAACTCCTATCCAAAGATCCGAACAATTTACTGTTGGGGCGCGGGCCTCGGTTTCGAGTTGATGGCGAAACAGTTCGCGACATCATGCTGCGTAGTAGTGGCCTGTTGTCAGAGAAAATGTTCGGGCCAGGTGTTAAGCCTCCTCAACCGAACAGCGTCACGGCGCTGGCGTATGGAAATCCGAAATGGGAACCCGCCTCGGGCGAAGACCGCTACCGACGGTCGGTTTACACTTTCGCCAAACGAACAACGCCTTTTGCCGCGTTTACCGTATTCGATTCGCCATCCGGTGAGAATTGCACGGCTAAACGAAACCGCAGCAACACACCACTCCAAGCCTTAACACTGCTTAACGATGAAATGTTTTTAGAAATGGCGCGAGCGATCGCAGTCAAATCTGAATCGAATGCGGAGAGTTTCAGTGACTCAATCGAATTTATTTTCGAATCGGTTTTGACGCGACCGATGAATTCGGGCGAGAAAGAAGTTTTGGGAGCGTTTTATGAAAGCCAATTGCAGCGGCTTGAAAAAGATGAATTGAATGCAAAACAGATCTTGGCGATGACCGATGCCAATCATGACGGCGACCTCAACAAGCGAGCCGCGTTGACGTTGGTTGCCAGAGCCATAATGAATCTCGACGAAGCGATTACCAAACAATAACAGGGCCAACATGACACAACATCTAGCGAACAAAACACGAAGACATTTCTTTCGTGAATGTGGTGTCGGCGTAGGGAAGATTGCACTTGGTTCGTTGCTGGCGTCTTCGGTTAGCGGTAGTCGAGCACTCGCTCAAGAAGCGGATACTTTTTCGACCCATTTTCCAACTGCCAAGCGTGTGATCTATTTGTTCATGGCGGGCGCGCCAAGCCAATTGGACTTGTTTGATTACAAGCCAAAATTGAAAGAGTTAGCAGGCAAACCAATCCCACCATCGGTCATTGCTGGACAACGTTATGCGTTTATTCAGCCTGACGCCGCGGTACTTGCTCCTTGTTACCCGTTTAAAAAGCATGGAGAGTCTGGCGCGGAACTGTCGGATCGACTTCCCTATTTGAGTCAAGCTGTTGACGACATTGCATTTATTAAATCTACGAAAACGGATCAGTTTAATCACGCTCCAGCTCAGTTATTACTTAACACGGGATTTGCAATTCCTGGTCGGCCGAGCATGGGGTCGTGGCTAAGCTATGGGTTGGGAAGTGAAGCCAATGATCTTCCGTCGTTCGTCGTTCTTAAAAGTGGCGCTGCGTTAAGTGGCGGCGCGGCAATGTGGAGCAGCGGATTTCTGCCATCCTCGCACCAAGGCGTCCCTTTTCGCAGCGGTCCCGATCCAATTCTTCACGTTGGTAACCCGCAAGGGCTGGATGTTCAATGTCAACGTGATTCCATTGACCTGATCCAAGCACTAAATCGCAAACAACAGGCCGCGTGGGGCGACCCTGAAATAGAAACTCGAATCAAATCGTATGAAATGGCTTTTCGGATGCAGTCGCGAGCACCCGAGTTGATGGATTTCTCGAGCGAGTCCAAGGCGACGCTGGATATGTATGGAGTCGGCAAACCAAAGAAAGATCAATTCAGCCGAAACTGTTTGCTTGCCAGAAGACTGGCCGAACGGGGCGTCCGGTTTATTCAGGTTTACCATGCAGGATGGGATCATCACAGTCAAGTCGCCAATGGTTTAAAAACTCAGTGCGAAGAAACAGATCAAGGCTGCGCCGCGTTGTTGCAAGATCTAAAACAACGTGGCATGCTGGAAGACACACTCGTCGTGTGGGGTGGCGAGTTTGGTCGGACGCCAATGGTCGAAGCCAGTACTGCGCTTAATCGAAGTCTTGGCCGGGACCATCATCCGCAAGCCTTCACGATGTGGATGGCTGGCGGAGGAATCAAAAAGGGAATTACCCTTGGAGCCACCGATGAGCTTGGGTTCAATGTTGTCGATACACCGGTGCATGTACACGACATTCAAGCGACGATTTTACATTGCCTCGGAATCGATCACGAAAAACTTTCCGCTAACTACCGTGGACTCGATGTCCGTTTGACCGGAGTAGAAAAGCGTCGTGTCGTGAAAGAGCTTTTGGCGTAAGATCAATTCCCATTAAGCTGTGTTTGCTAAGTCGTAGAAACCGTCGTAAAGATGATGCGAATCGGTCCTCAGTCACTGATCGAGTTTTGACACCGGTTCCATGTGTGCCGCCGCGCTTTTGAAACCGCATAAAACTTGCGTCAACGTACGATTGCTCTCGATTGAGCCACTTTTTTGACTCGATCGAATTGGTATACTTGAGTTTAGACAATTACCGATCAGACTATGAATGAGCTTTCTACCGCAAACGGTCGCGTAAAGTTCCAGTCACCAAATACCACAGATTCGTTGGAGAAATATTGATGCCCAAACAGCCACAGCCCAATCGTCGATCATTTTTGCAGGCTTCGGCCGCTGCATCTGCTGCCGCGTTTGCAGGCGGTTATCTGACTTCGAGTACGTCCGCACTCGCGTCTGGCTTCCGGGACAAAACCGAACAACCTGTGGTTGGATTTGTTGGAACTGGAATTCGCTACCACACTTATCTCGGCGAAGCAGCGATGAAGTACGGCCCATGCGCAGCACTTGCTGATGTCGACATGATGCAACTCGGCCGCGGCCTGCAGGTAGTGATGGACAACCATCGAAAACACAACCACCCGCTTTCTACGAAGGCGTACGAAGACTATCGAAAAGTTCTTGATCACAAAGACATTGATGCGGTCGTCATCGGCACCGTGGATCACTGGCACACAAAAATTGCCATCGATGCGATGCGAGCCGGCAAAGACGTTTATTGCGAAAAGCCTTTGACATTGACGATCAAAGAAGGTCAGCAGATTCTAAAAGTGATGAACGAAACAGGTCGTGTCTTCCAAGTTGGTACGCAACAACGTAGCGAATTTAATCGTCGATTCGTTACTGCCGCAGCGATGGCTCGTGACAGTCGTGTCGGGAACATGAAAAAAGTGACTGTCTGCCTTGGTGGTTCACGGAACTGCGACAAACTTCCGGCAGTCGATCCTCCCAAACAGTTGAATTGGGAATTGTGGCAAGGCCAATGTCCCGTCATGCAGTATCGCGAAGCACCTGACATGGTCGACGTGACAGGCTGGGGAGCGGGGCATAACTTTGGTCGTGCACATCGATACTATCGCTGGTTCTATGAGTACTCCGGCGGCAAACTGACTGACTGGGGCGCTCATCACGTTGACGTTGCACTTTGGGCGATGAATCGACTTGGCGAAGACGCGGGTAAGGTGACGATCAAGCCGATTTCCGTCAACCATCCTGTCAAGCTTGATGAGAACGGCTATCCAACAGAGGACGATCGCTTCAACTGCGCCATCGAATTCAATGTCTTGGTTAAATTCGAAGACGGTCTCGAATTGTACGTTCGCGATAAAACAGACGGATTCGACAACGGAATTATGTTCGAGGGTGACAAAGGTCGTTACTTTGTTAACCGTGGAAAAATCACGGGCAAGCCTGTTGAGGACTTGAAGAACAATCCGCTTGATGAAGCTCGATTCAATGAACTCTACGTCAGTGGCGAACGACCGGAAGGTTACGGCGATGGACACGACGGAGCGAACATGAAAACGTTCATGGAATGCATCAAGTCACGCAAGACTCCAAGTTCAGATGTTGCGTCTCACAACAAAGCAATGAACATTTGTCATGCAATCAATATTGCGATGCGGCTGAATCGCGAGCTAACTTTCGACACGAAAGCCGAAAATTTTGTTGGTGACGACCAAGCCAACACGTTTGTATCGCGCGAACAACGTAAGGGTTACGAGATCGACGCGTAGTTCAGAACCTATTGTCGTAATCAGATCAAGAGAAACCGCGCGGACGTGTCCGTGCGGTTTTTTTACAATTTACTGTTGGCTTCAACGAGAATTTCCATGCCTAAGAGTTCACTTCCTACCGAGCTAAGCCGGTTAATCGTTTTCAAAACGGATGTTGGTTGGTCCGGTTTTCTTCAACTTGACGAAACGCTGCAACAAGTCAAAGTCGGTTTTGATTCAGACCTCGCGATTGTGCAGGCCTTTCAGGAGTTTGTAGACAATTCCTGCGATCCTAGAAAATGCAATCGCTGGGAGAGCGATTTGAAGAACCGTATGAAAAAAGGACTAAGCTTCAAAACCGCTCACTCGGCGGCAAAAAGTGATGACTTTGGAGACATTGCAATCGATGAAACATGGATGACACCTTTTCAGCAAAAGGTTGTCAGCAGTTGTCGAAAAATCAAGTTCGGAAAAACGAAATCGTATGGGGAGTTGGCCGAAGCGGTTGGTCACGGCGGCGCGGCCAGAGCGGTCGGAAGCGTCATGAGCGGTAACCGGTTCCCCATCATCGTGCCTTGCCATCGCGTTGTCAGTTCGGCTGGGCTTGGCGGTTTCTCTTCCCCTCGTGGATTGGATACAAAACGACAACTGTTGGCGATTGAGGGCCATCAGGAGTACGCGACTTGCATGAATCGATAGCAAATACATGAAGTGCAACGAACCGTTTTCGATGTGGTTTGATCTGGATTCATCGGGACAAATTCTTGTTTGGACCGGCACGGAACGAATTAATTTCGATTAAACTAAGGGCGAAGAATGTTGTCTTGAGCGGGAAGCCTAATGTCGATCAAGTTTAATTGCGCCTACTGCCAGAAACGATTGAAGGTCGACGACACGAGCGCAGGCAAGAAAGCTCAATGCCCCAAATGTCAGTCCTTTACTCGGATTCCTGGCACTCGCATTCCAAAACCCAAACGATCGAGCAAGCGGGCTAAGAAAAGTTTGGCCCGCAAAGCCTTTGAAGACGACACCGTTGATAAAATTCTATCCGGATCTCCAACTAGAACTCCAGTAGCATCGCGCAAGGTGGATAAGTCGGTCGCTGAATCAATTCGTCCTGGTGTATCGGTTAGCAAGGTTGAAACGCCATCCATTCCAACGGCACTTCCCGCAGTGGTACCGGTAGCAGAGCTGAACAACGAATCAAATGCTGCAGTTGTATCCGTGCCACCAAAACCTCAAAGTGCGCCCCGTCCAAACTCAAACGGTCATTCGAACCATCCGATTCCGCAAGCTGTGCCGGTCCAAAGCCAGATAGCGCAGGCCGCACCACAGTCTCCGTATGTATCACCTCAGCCCATTCCCGATCCGCAAAGTCAGATTTATTCGACAGGCGGACGCGGAGCGCTGATGCAAGTCTTCACTCCGCTTTTCAGGAACGCATTTTATTTGCGAGCCGCCGGTTGGTATTTGATCATTTACTCGGGAGTATTGGCAATTTCGATTGTTGGTTTGGTTATTTTCTGGCTACCACTATGGCTGGGCATCTGTTTGCGAAACGCAGCGAATGAAATTGATGCTGGGTTTGCAACGGGCGATGTGCGCCGTTTCGAATCGGCAAGTAAAAACATGTCAACCTATTTTGTCATCATCGGTGTCCTCTCCATTGTTGCCTTGATCATGACGCTGATCGGCGTCGTAATCTCGCTGTTAATGTTCTTGGCTGGCGGCTTGGCCGCTTTCACCTCGCCATAGCGATTTTGCGATACGTTATTTTATTGCCCGTGTCTGACAACCGTCGCCCGCTAATCGCGCGAATCGACCCGAATTTTGAAAGGGTCCCTTGATCAACGGAGCGCCCTGTTGTGCTGACTTTATCGTGAAACGGACTGCGACCTGAGGTCTGGGAACTCAAATTGGCCGCGCCATCATGCTGAAGACTGGATTCATGGGAAAGTGAAGCTTTCAAAAGCCAAAGAGCGATTAGATTGCCATTGAATTCATGGGCTTTGCCCGATAAATTTTAGGGTATTCAAACGCGGATTTCTCCCTTTGCTTGGACGTGGTTATTTGTAACCGGAGTCCAGACAAATCAAATCGGTTTTGAAATCCGTTCGCCCCGATAATATTTACATTCAGGTTTTTAGACATGGCTTCTCCGCTCCGCTGGTTTCGGCGCCACGCAACCCTTTTCATGGTTACATTTGGTGTCGCTGCGATGGCCATTTTTGGGCTTGGCCCAGTTTTCGATACGTTGACAACGAGCATGCAATCAAGCGGCGACGTTGAAAATCCAACCGTTGCCAAATGGACTGACGGCGACATTACGCGGTTTGATCTTGATGGTAAGCGAGTCAACCATTTTCAAATGCAGCGGTTCCTGGAAGGCTTGCGTCAAAGCGCCCAAGCCAAAGCAGCTCGCGAAGAAGTTGAGTTCCGGTCAATGGCTCAGCCTATCCCGATGCTCCGTCAGACCACCAATGGCGAGCAAGAATATTATGACGAGCAAATCATCGACCGAATGTTGATGGCCGAACGAGCAAAGCAGGAAGGAATGTCAATCAGTGACGGAATGATTGACGATTACATTGCATTGGCATCGGGTGACGCACAGTTCAGCCGTCGTGATCTGATGGCGATCAACAAGGAAGCCAATCGGGGACAGTGCTCTCTGGAAACGGTTCGTGAGCATCTCAAGCTTGAGCTGCTGGCATCTCAAATGCGAAACTACACGATGACGGGCTTGCCTTTGGTTCCCAATGCCACCGAAGCCATGGAGCTATATTCGCGAACCAACGATCGAATCGAATGTGAAGTCATCCCGGTTAAAGTGAGCGACTATTTGACTTCGGTCTCCGAAGAACCATCAGCACTTCAAGTACAAGAGATCTACGATCAAGGTAAGTATCAGTATCCGGATCCGACTGGCGAGCGACCGGGATTCAAGATCGACCGACACATGAAGTTGCAATATTTCCTGGCCAACTTCGACACGTTTCAACAGAACGAGATTAACAAGCTATCTGATGCGGATGTTCAAGCCGAGTACGATCGCTTGGTTACGGAAAAAGACGACATGGTGATGGAGATCATTCCCGATGCGTCAATTGAAACCGGCGAAGCTTTGCCAGGGATCGAACTAAATCTCGGTGGTGAAAATGAAACAGAACCAGCCGGTGAAGCACCAGTGGGTGATGCAATGCCAGACGCTAATGCACCAGCAAGCGAAACTGCCGTTCCTACAGAGGCCGATGAAGGGGCAACTGAAGGAGGCGTTGAAGAAAGTGACCAATCAATGGTTGTTCAGCGTGCTAAGGCGGAATTTGTTTCGATGACACAAGAAGAAACAGCTGATGAAGTTGTTCAAGAAGGCGTGGAGGCTGTTCAAGAAGGCGTGGAAGTTGTTCAAGAAGGCGTGGAGGCTGTTCAAGAAGGCGTGGAAGTTGTTCAGGAAGCTGAAGGAGTCGTAACGGAAATCACTGGCGCTGTTCAGACCGAAACAACAGATACACCCGCCGCCGAAGTCATGACGGAGTCGGCGAATCAAGCAGCCGCTGTCCCTGCTGAAACCGACGCGACGACTGTTGAGGCAGCTCAAACGGAGACAACAACTCCTGCAGAAAATACTCAAGCAGCAACAGGCGAAGTCCTTCCCGACGAAGGAATGATCACTGACTCAGCAGTTCCTCAAGACGTTGGGCCGATGCTGGGCAGCGATAGTGAAATCGAAAAACGCGTCGTTCCTCTGGCGGATGTAGCTGACAAACTGAAACGACGCATGACCCAAGTCGCTGCCAGTCGTGCGATGGATGATGCGGTTCAACGAGCCGAAGCCAAAATGGCGGTCTATCAGAACAAGTGGATGCGTTGGAATGCTCGGAATGAAATGTCTCCGAAAGACGCTGGCGAAAAACCTGAAATGCCAAACTTCAACGAAGTTGCTGACGAGTTTAATCTGGAATTCGGAGAAACGGGTTTGGTTGACGAAGACGGCATTGCCGAGGAAAAAATTGGACAAGTCTACAGTGCTTACGAAGTCACTGGCCCGACTGGACAGACTCGCCGTGTTTCACTTCCAATCGCTCAGGTCGTGTTCACCAACTACGCGCTTACCGATCTTTTCGAACCCAATTCAGTCCGAGACATCATTGGCAGTTCGGCTTATGTCTATTGGATGTCCGAAAAAGAAGACACCCGTGTTCCTGAACTCGACGAAGTAAAAGACGATGTGATCAAGTTCTGGAAAGGCAAGAAAGCTTTGGAGAAAGCCGTTGCGGAAGCACAAAAAATGGCTGACAAAGTAAACAGCGTTGGCGACAAGCTGACAACCGTCTATCCGAACAAAGCGGCTCCGACGGGTGAGTTTACCTGGTTCCAGAATTTTGGTGGGGATCCAGGGCTTGGCAAGCCAATCGGCGTTCCAAAGCCAAGCGAAGAGTTTATGCAACGAGCTTTTGCATCTGAAACAATGAAAGCAGGAGTCGCTACCAATGAAACGAAGGACACTGTTTACGTTGTACAGCGTACATCAGATCTTCCGCCGATCACCGAGACAGGAACGTCGTACATGGAAAACCAGTTTTTCAAGTTTAAACGTGTTCCTCAAGATGTGACGATGGCTTCGAATTACTATTTGAGACAACTCGACCTTGGTTGGAATCAAGATTTTGTTGATTCGATGAAACTTGAAATGGTTAAGTAGTCATAAGATGAAAAACGAAAATCGATGGGGATTCGTGCAGGTTCATTGGGCTTTGCGAGTCCCCATTTTTCTTGTCGCCCTGCTCGCCACCCTCCTGGTTTTTGCGTCGAGTACGCAAAGCATGTCTGCGTCCACGTTTGCCGCTCAGACCGCTGACGATGAAACAGTTACGCTGGAAGTTGTTGGAACGACGATGGGCGTCGTCCGGTATCGTGTACTCGTTGTCTCAAACGAGCCAACGGACGCAGAAAAGTCCAAGTTGAAATCAACGGTTTCGACCACGTTGTCGCGCGTCAATGATTTGATGTCGACGTATCAGGACGACTCCGATGTTTCACGATTTAACCGAACAGAATCGACGGATTGGTTTGACGTCGACTCAGAGACGGCGACCGTCGTCAACCGAGCACAGGAAATCAGTCAGTTGAGCGACGGAGCTTTCGACATTACGGTTGGACCGGCAGTCCAAGCTTGGAATTTCGGTGCTGGAAAAGGGGAGTTTGAGATCCCCACTGAAAAAACGATTGAAGAGCTAAAACAAAATACGGGCTTTGGCTTGATTGAAGTCAGGCTTTCTCCTCCGGCGTTGAAAAAGTCGAATCCGAAAGCAGGAATTGATCTTTCAGCGATCGCTAAAGGTTACGCGGTTGATGCCGTTGCAGCAGCCTTGGAAAATCTTGGCTACAAACGATTGATGGTCGAAGTTGGTGGTGAAGTTTTTGCTGCCGGTGAACGAGCTTCCGGAGGAGCTTGGCGAATCGCAGTAGAGAGCCCGAACGCGATGGGCAAACCGTTTGGCAGTTCGCTGGCTAAATACGTCGAAGTCCTTGATACAGGGATCGCCACTTCGGGCAACTATCGAAATTTTGAAATGCACCAGGGCGTACGCTACTCTCATACGATTGATCCGCGGACCTGTCGTCCCGTCACTCACAATTTGGCGACGGCATCTGTGGTGGCGAAGAATTGTATGACGGCTGATGCATTGGCCACGGCAGTCATGGTCATGGGAGAGGCTGGCGGACATGAACTGTGCGAATCGTTGAATTGCGAATTGTTCACCATGGTTCGAAACGGCGAAGAACTTTCTCAACAGAGCTCTGAAAATTTTCCGGTGTTTGAACTGCCGGTCGAAGACGATCCCGAAGCTAAAATCGTTGCGGCGAGCAGCACAAAAACTGGCCCAAGTATCTGGCCTACTTTTTTGGCGGCCTTAGTTGTTTTCGGTTTGATGATCTTGGCCATGTCAGTTGGTGCGATTTTCAACAATCGCCCAGTCCAGGGATCGTGTGGCGGATTGGCAAACATGACCAACGAAGACGGCGACGAAGTTTGTGGCGTTTGCTCCAAACCAACGACTGACTGTGTTGAAAGCACAACAACGTAGCCTGGCATCAGGCAAAAACCTCACTCTTTCTCCTCGGACATTCTATGGATACGCAGATTTTCAGTGGCTGTATACCTGCTTTGATGACGCCATGTCGTCCGGATCGAACTCCCGATTTCGACGCATTGGTAAAAAAAGGCACTCAGCTGATGGACGCTGGGATGAACGGAGTCGTTTACTGCGGTTCAATGGGCGATTGGCCGTTGCTGACCGATCAGCAACGACAAGAAGGAGTCGAAAGACTGTGCTCTGCCGGCATTCCGGTCGTCGTTGGAACGGGAGCGATAAACACGCATTCGGCTGTCAACCACACCGCCCATGCAGCCAGCGTTGGCGCAAAGGGATTGATGGTGATCCCAAGAGTTCTTTCTCGAGGAACCTCTCCGACAGCCCAGCGAGATCACTTCGCTGCCATCCTTGGTGCAGCACCCGAAACTCCAGCCGTGGTTTACAACAGTCCTTATTATGGTTTTGAAACAAAAGCCGAACTGTTCTTTGACCTGCGAAAAGAATTCCCAAACATTGTCGGATTCAAAGAGTTCGGTGGTGGACCCTCATTGAGCTATGCGGCGGAGCACATTACTGGAGCAGACGAATCACTAAAACTAATGGTCGGTGTGGACACGCAAGTTTTCCACGGCTACGTGAACTGTGGTGCTGTTGGTGCGATAACGGGTATTGGAAACGCAATCCCGGAAGTTGTCTTGCAGCTTGTAAGGCTCTGCGAAATGGCAGCCACTGGCGATGTTGAAGCCCGACGGCTGGCAAAAGAATTAGACAACGCACTGATTGTGTTATCCACTTTCGATGAAGGTCCAGACTTGGTGTTGTTCTACAAATACTTGTTGGTGCTCAACGGCGAAAGTGAGTATGAACTGCACTTCAACGAATGCGATCGTTTGAGCACGAGCCAAACACATTTTGTTAAATCTCAATACGAGCTATTTAAGAAATGGTGGGCCAAGTGGCCAGGGAAAAACGTGTAGGGCCGGGTTCAAATCTCAAATCTCAAATCTCAAATCTCAAATCTCAAATCTCAAATCTCAAA
>CAZPBE010000010.1:0-67318 GCA_964584615.1 uncultured Pirellulaceae bacterium
CTCAAATACCAATTCTCACCAGTTAACCCAAAACAAATCTCGTTTCACCTTCCCAGCCTCGCCCTCCCGATGACCTACATCGAGAACATCGTTAGGTGTTGCGCTTCGTACTGCCCAATACCGCTGCCCAATACCGCTGCCCAATACGGCTGCCCAATACGGCTGCCCAATACGGCTGCCCAATACGGCTGCCCATTGCGGCGACTTTCGAATTGCCCATAATTGGGTTTTTCGATCAAACCTAATTTGGACAGCCGCGTGAGTGATAAAAAATACGACGTCTTTGGTGTGGGTAATGCAATTGTTGATATCCTGGCGCAGGTTGATGACCACGTCATTGGCGACTTGGGATTAGCCAAAGGTGGAATGGCGCTGATGGACACCGATCGCCAAGGCGATATCTTGACTGAGATTCGAGATCCTTCACTTTCTTTTGCCGCTGGAGGATCAGCCGCCAACACGATGGTCGCGATCACGCAAAGCGGAGGTACTGCGGCTTACTCTGGCAAAGTCGCTGCCGACACAAACGGCGAATTTTACAAAAAAGGAATGCAGGAAGAAGGGATTCACTTTTATATCCCTGAAGCGACCGAACCGTGTGAGCCAACGGGCTCCTGTGTGGTGCTGACGACGCCTGATGCGGAACGAACCATGTGTACGCATCTCGGTGTATCGACATCGCTTCAAAAGTCTGACTTGGATTTTGATTTGTTGGCGCAATCGAAATGTAGCTATATAGAAGGCTACTTGTGGGACGCAGAAGGCCCTCGAGCAGCATGTCTCGAAGCTTTCGAGCAATCCAAAAAGCTGGGCGTCCAAGCGGCGTTCACTTTCTCCGATGCGTTCTTGATTGATCGTTTCTCAGATGACTTCCAACGCATTGCAAAAGAGTATTGTGATATTATTTTCTGTAACTCAGACGAAGCCAAACAGTTTTTCAATACAGATAATCTTGATCAATGCGTCAAGGAAATGGGACAACTTTGTAAGCTCGCTTTTGTCACCGATGGTGGCAACGGCAGCTATGTGATCGTAGACGGCGTTTCTGAGCACGTTCCTGGGTTTGATGTAAAAGCGGTAGACAGTGTGGGCGCTGGTGACGGTTTCGCTGGCGGCGTGCTGTATGGAATCACCAACGGTCTTTCACCTGCCAAGAGTGCAAAGTGGGGCAACTATTTTGCGGCCCAAGTGGTTGCCAAGTTCGGTCCACGTCTCGAAGGTTGCATGAAAGACAAATTGGCGACGGTGATTGGGTAGCCGATCGGCTGATTTAGATTCGGCGAACGAAACGAATTCGGACCATCAAAGTGTGGGCAGCCGTCGAAACGATTCGACGTCGCTGCCAACTCTGCCAATGTGCAAACAGTTCTTATGTGCAACCAGTTCTTTTGACCGAACCGGTTGCAATTCTTGCGATTTGCGAAACGCACCAGCTGCGTATGTGGCAATTCCGCCGCTGTCACCTGCTTAAGTTGTCTTGGATGGCGTAAGCGAAATTCAGGGTGGGCTTGAAAACAGTCGAAAATCCGCAGCATTTTACCCTGCATTCAAAACCTTACACAACTATTACAAATCGAAGACACACAGCTAACCACCGAAAACTCGATATTTCATATACTTTCCAGTCGCGTTGAGCGTAAATCAACGTCCCGCCAAAATCATCTTGTGATGAAATGGTCACGAGCATGAATCCCACCATTTGAATCTCGACAATCTGTTGTTGCTTGAAGATCAAGCAATTTAAGGAATATAAATGTCAATCGTTACAAAGAAGACCTCTAAGAAACCACTACACGCGAAAACGGCAGAAGCAAAAACAGCGACAACAGAAACCCCTGACCTGGAAGCAGCCGAATTTGTTTCCACGGATGAGTTTAAGCTCTCGAGTGTGGTAGCGGGTTACGATGAAGCCGCCACGGATGACGAGTCGGGCACTACAGCCGATTTCGATCACGATCACGACCACCACCATCATCATCATCACGAAGAGTCATCGACGGCACGCAAAGTCGTGATGTTGTTCGTTGTTGTCCTGCCTTTGATTGGCTTGTTCTCATTGTTTGCGATGACTTGGCAAGGTTGGACCAGCGTCCTTTATCTGAGCCTGTTGATTGGTGGTTGGTATGTCACGGGTTTGGGAATCACGGTTGGTTTTCACCGGTTGCTTACTCATCGATCTTTCGATTGTCCGCGTTGGATGCGAGTGTTTTGGATGGGCATTGGCTCATTGGCTGTTGAAGGTTCGCCGATGGATTGGTGCATGGTTCACCGTAAGCATCACCAGTTCAGCGATCATCATGGCGATCCTCACTCTCCGCATCTTCACGAAGGCGGATTTTGGAATTCGGTCAAAGGATTCTTTCATTCACACACAGGTTGGATGTTTAAAGACAATTGGTCGCGGTCGGAGCGGGAGCGATACATTCCTGATTTGATGGACGACGAGACGATGAACTGGATTGATCGCAACTACGTATGGTGGGTGGTTGCTTCGTTGGCGATCCCGACGGTCATTGCCGGTTTGGTAACCATGTCGATTAGCGGAGCGCTTCTTGGTTTGGTGTGGGGTGGACTTGCACGAGTCGCATTCACGCACCACATGACTTGGTCGATCAATTCTATCTGTCACATTTTTGGATCACGAGATTTCAAGTCGTCTGACGATTCACGTAACAACTTCCTGTTTGGTTTTTTGAGCCACGGCGAAGGCTGGCACAACAACCATCACGCTTTCCCGACTTCGGCCAAGCATGGTTTGAAGTGGTGGCAGTTCGATTTGAGCTGGTGCATCATTCGGGCAATGCAGATGTGCGGAGTGGCTTGGGACGTTCGCCTGCCATCACAGAAAGCGATGGAAAAGCGAGCGATCAAGTAACTAACTCGCCGATCATCATTGAATAATCAGAGCCGTGTCGAATTTCGATGCGGCATTTTTTGTGACCGTAATAAAAATCAGAGAAAAATTGTCCGCTTGAGTTCCAGGCTTTCGTTCTAGTATTAGTCTCGTTTTTCGAATGAACGCTTTGTACCTTTGCGCCATAATCGTCCTGCTGATTTCCCCCAAATTCGTTTATGAGTTCTGAACGCCACATTCAGTCAAAACCGTTCCCGTCAACGCGGTCCGAATCCAAGACCGGTTTCACTTTGGTCGAGCTTTTGGTTGTGATCGCCATCATTGGAATCTTGATCGGAATGTTGCTTCCAGCGGTGCAAATGGTGCGGGAGAGTGCGCGGCGGATCACTTGCGCCAACAACCAACGACAGATAGCTTTGGCGTTTCACAATTACGAATCTTCGCGTCAGCACTTTCCGGATGCTGGAGGCGACTACGATGCTCCGCGAAGTCGAAATGGTGGCAGTTTTCCGTCAGCGCCAAATCAAAGCTGGGGATTCCTGTACCAGATCTTGCCGTACATCGAACAAAATAATTTGTACCGCGAGCAAGCCGATGTTGTCGTTGCTTCGACACCGGTCAGTTTTTATTTTTGTCCCAGCCGCCGCGGCCCTACAGTTTTGGACGACACGCGCGCAATGAATGACTACGCAGCCAATGGCGGCAGCACGCTGTTTGGGGAAAAGGGAATGGCTTTCAGGGCTCATCAGCGACGCGTGATGAGGTTTGCTTCGGTGACCGACGGCACGTCAAACACGATTTTGATCGGCGGTAAAGCTTTGCATCCATCGCACTACTCGGTCAAAAACTGCGCCGACGATTGGGGGTATGCTTCAGGTTCAGATTGGGACACTGTTCGTTGGGGGGAAGAATCGTCTTGTAGAGATCGCGATGCGATTGATTGCGAAGGCAGATTTGGCTCGGCTCATTCTGGCGGTGTCAACTACGCGCTGGTCGACGGTTCCACACGCTTCATTACACATGATGTTGATTTGCAATCGTTTCAAAACACGCTGGATCGAGCCGATGGCAAAGTTCAAACGGTAATCGAGTGATGATTTACGAGCCTTTGATCAGTTCAATTGCTCTTTCTAGCAATTCGTCTTTGCCTTGGCGAATGCCTTCGATCGTCGGGGCCATGGGGATCGTTGGTTGCACGCCTCGAACATGGTGTTGCGAGTCATCGTGATTCATAACCCGCATTCCTGTCCAACTTACACGGTATCCTCCCGGTAGGGAAAACGGATTCACGTTGCCGTTGGCACCTGCAGTTGGAGAGCCAATAATCTCGCCCAATTTGTAATGAGCCACAATCGACATACAACTCTCAGCGTAACTAATTGCCGATGCGTTGGTGATAAAGACCATCTTGCCTTGGAACCTTGGTTCGCGCGGAGGCATCTCCCAGCGCCTTCCCGTTTTTATTTCTTTCATATCAATTCCGTTGGGTCGGACTTGTTGCGGAGTCTGCCACTTTTGCGACTGCATATGCTGGTCGGTCATGTGCTGAAACAGGTATTGTGTTCCTCTGGGATAACCTCGCAAATCCAGCACAACTCCTTTCGCGGTCGCAAACTTCTTGATCTTGTCGTCAACATCGTTCGGTTCAGCCCGACCAAGATCGATGTACCAAATGTTCTCGCCATCGACTCCTTCGACTAACTCGCGACAGATTTCGCCTTTGTCCGCAGTGAATGGCTTACTAGACGTGAAGGTCAATTCGGACTTGACGATCTCATCGTCGTCGTCAGATTTCCTCTTTAGCTCCAATTCGAGACTGTCGGTACCAACGGCAAGCGACTGCACGCTGCGATGTCGTTTCCATTGCGGCGAACCTGAAATCAGCTCTTCCTGTTCGGCCAAATAATCAATCGATAGTTTTTCGCCAATTTTTGTGACAATGTCACCGACTTCAAAATTCGGGTCTTCACTCGCAACAACAAGCAGCTGGTTTTCAACCCAGCTGAAAGCAACTTTTGCAAGTTTGCGACGACGTTTGGTATCGAAAACCATGCCGTGACCATCGTGTAGTTGGGCAACCAGCCATTGAAGCGTCTTAGTCGTGTCTTCTCGAGAGCCGCAACGAGTGCCCTGTTCAAGCGCTTCGGTCAATGATTGATCCCAGTCACAATCGACTTGTTCAAAATATGGATAGAAATGTTGAAAGACATTCCAAAGCAACACGGTATTGGCCAGACACGCCGTCTTTGGATCTGCCGAACCAATTTTGGTTTCGTTGACGGAATTTATGAAGTCGTTTGTCTCGTTGTCCGAGCCTTCATCGAACTTCGACTCTAAAGGCAAGGTCAGCGGCATACGGATTCGAACTCCGTCCGCGATCTCGATGTCAATGACTTCACCTTTTTCGGGAACGGCACGAAATAGTGTTCTTGTTCGAGATTTACTTTTCTTTTTGGCAGCGCGCTCAAACAATACGGCTGCCGACCCACTGGCGGCGCCTTCTCGAACAGTTGTGATCGAGTAGGAGTCGTTTCTGACGCCCCATCCCTCAGGCTGATCCTCACCGTCTTCAAAGTCTGGGTTTCGGACCTCGACCGATTTCCATTGCTCGTCGTTCTTGACTTCGACTCGCACATCGTCGACCAGCGCCGATCCATTTCCAGAAAATAAAACGCCAATGTAAAGCTTTTTCGCGTCCTTTTCGACCGTCCCTGCCAACTCGTAGTCTTGCCATTGTTTAGATGTAATCGGTCGGTCGTCCATGTTGTCAAACAAACCCATTTCGCGGTTTTCGCGATCGATTCTAAACCAGCCTTGCAATCGACAGTTCCCGTCAATAACTTTTGCTTTGAAACGATATCGAATTTGTTTCTCGCGCATTGCAATGGCGCTAACAGGTTGCAATAAATTGCCGAATGGGGCCGATGACTCAGTGACGACCATCGATCGACCAAGGCGAGCACTTCTGTAGATTGAGTTAGAACTGATCCCAACTCCAACGTGTTGCCATGCAACGATTTCGTTTGCCGAAACTGTCTCCGTTTCGGGGCGTGGTTTCTCTTCGCCAACATAAAGTTCAAGGTCTTCAACGATTGGATCGAAAAGCCTCTTGATCAAGTCGGCAACCGATTCGTTGTCATCGGATTCCAGAACGGTGCGTGTGCCGTAGTAAGCCATCTGATCCCATTCTGTCAGCGAAGCCTGGTCACTGGGATGGAAATAGCGAACGCAGCCAAATGTTTTGGCAAAGGCTCGCATTTTTTCTAACTGTTTATCCGCATCTTGCCCTTCGATGCTTGAAAGACCAAACACTAATGAGAGAGATAAACAAATCGCCAAGTTCCGAAATCGAAGCATCAAATTTCTCCCAAAATCAAACCAATGGATTGAGCTATGTATGGCATAGTATCAAGTGTATCGGCTATGTCAAACGGATTTGAGCCAGGCGGCTGGTCACAGTGTTTGGCGCTTTTTCATTGGTAGCTTTAACCATTTAGTTTCCCAATCAAAATTTTTGCGTGCCCCAATGACACAAATTTCTGTGTGGACGTAAAATGATTGACCGAAAGTAGAACCAACGAAAAGGCCGAAAAACAATTGTTATGAAACAGAATAATAAAAACATTCCAATTCTGGTACTGATGTCAACGACCGTTTGCATGCTTTTCGCAAACGTTGGATGCGCTCAGGAGCCTCCTGCCACGAAAGCGGATCCCAGTGAAAATTTTGAAACACTCAGCAAATCCGAATCAGCTGACCAGCAGCGTCATGAGGATTTGGACGCGATCCTGTGGGTGCAGACTTCCGGTGAATACCAAGCGATCACGCGGCAGACCTACCGTTTGGCTGAACTTGCAATGCAAGACGCTATGAAAGATCCAGCTTGGACGGCATCGCTAGAGCAGCAGGCGCTGGTCGATGAAGGGAAAGTCGTCTTGGCTGACTTGAAACCCGCCGTCGTCATCGACGTTGATGAAACGGTGCTTAACAATTCCGCTTATCAAGTTGGCTTAATTAAGTCAAAATCAGAGTACACGCGCGAGGGCTGGAAAGCGTTTGTTGAGTCTAAACAATCGACCGCGATTGCCGGTGCGGTTGAGTTTGTTAATGCATGTCGTGAGCAAAGTGTCACTGTTTTGTTTGTCACCAACCGAGAACATTCGGTTGAGTCATCAACACGTGAGAACCTGATCGCAACCGGGCTGATGAAAGAAGATGACCCGGATATTGTTTTCAGCAAATACGAAAAAGAGGATTGGAAGTCTGACAAGATTTCTCGCCGGCAAGAACTTGCGCAACAGTATCGAATTATCATGTTGATCGGAGATGATTTGCACGATTTTGCATCGACTGGGTATCATCCCACTTCTCAGCAACGACGAGAGCTTGTCGAATCCAAGCCCGATTGGTGGGGGACTCGCTGGATCGTGCTTCCCAATCCAAACTATGGCGGCTGGGAGAACTCGCTATACGATTGGGAAACGGCTTCTAGCGCCGATACGAAACTCAAGGGCAAGCGAAGTAGGTTGCAAGACTAGAGGGCATTTCAAAACGCATTGTAGGCCGGTTCCTACCGGCCAAATCCCGTAAAAACACCCTACGCCAAGTCGGTTTTGAAATACGCTCTAGTTGCCGGCATCCGGACGACCGAATTTTGCAATGTTGAATTTTTATGTTATATTATCAACCTGAAGTAGCTTCGTTTCACCACTTCCGTTTTTCGAGGATCAGCCATGCGCCAAAAGTCCTATTCTCGTCGTCGAAATTGCCACAGCTATTCATCGCTTGAGCCACGTCAGTTGCTGGCCAGTGTTTCTTTTGATGCTGGTGAAGTCATCGTTCGCGGCAATGTCACAGCGGATATTATCAACCTAACGGGCGCCTCTGACTACCGGAGCTTTACGGTTGCGATCAATGGAGATCCCGCTTTGACCGAAACGTTTTCTTACGCCGATGTCTCGAAAGTCACGGTCTTTGCGGGAGCCGGAGACGATCGCGTTCAAAATACTCTACTTGTGGACACGGCAATCTATGGCGGCAACGGTAACGACCGTATCGAAGGCGGTTTCAAAAATGACTTTCTGTTCGGCGGCAATGGGCTCGATACATTGATCGGTCGCCACGGCAATGATACGCTTCGTGGCCAAGCGGCTGCGGACAATCTGTTCGGCGGTCCGGGAGCCGATCGAATTTTCGGTTTGGGCGGCAATGACTTTCTTGCTGGCGGAGTCGGCGATGACTACTTGCAGGGTGATGATGGAAACGACAACTTGCACGGCGGCGATGGCGCTGACCGTTTGGCTGGAGGGGCGAGCCGCGATTTTTTGATTGGCGGTTTGGGCGATGATCGGCTTGATGGTAACTCTGGCAATGACTTGATCAACGGCAATGAAGGCAACGATACGATTTACGCTGGTAGCGGCAACGATACGGTCAACGGCGGTCGAGGTGACGACTTTATTGCCGGGACAACTGGCACTAATACGCTTAACGGGAACGGCGGAGCCGACCAGATCTTTGGCGGCGCCAACCAAGATACGATCAACGGTGGTAGTGGAGACGACGTGATTCGTACTAATGCTGGAACCGACGTTGCCCATGGCGGAGCAGGAGCTGATCGGATCTTTGGTGGCAACGGTAGGAACGATCTTTATGGCGACGCAGGTGACGATTACATCGTCGGTGGCGATTCGTTTTTGTCACACGAGATATTTAACAACCTGGATGGAGGCGAAGGAAACGATCGACTGATCGCCTCCTTAGTTGCAGGTAGTTGGCTCAGTGGCGGCCCTGGCAACGACTACCTTCGTGGAAGTAACGAGTTCGACAGCCTCGACGGAGATGATGGCAATGACATTCTCTTCGGCCTCGGAGCGGTTGACCTACTTCGCGGTGGAGATGGCAACGATGAAATCCATGGCGGCGATGGAGACGATACCTTTTTTGCAGGCGCCGGAAACGATCGAGTCTTTGGTGACGCTGGCACAGACCTTGTGATCCTTAGCGGAGAAGTGTCGGCTCACAAAGTCACCAGCCTGAGCGGCGTCGACCGATACAGAGTTGCTGATCTTCGCGACTCTGGAACAACGCCCGAGTGGGAAGGCACTTACGTAACTGAGGATGTCGAAGAAGTCTGTTGGACACGCACCGACGATAGTACGGTTTCCCTCGAAGAAGCATCGAGACGATAGGCTGAAAGAGTTAACTGAACTGAATCGGAACTCCGAAAACACAATTTGAGTTGTTAACTACGCCAGCGCGATGCAGAAGCCTTCATCGCTCAGTCACCAAGAGATTTTGAAGCGACCATGTCGCGACCATTTTGGTGTAACGTCAGCGAAACGGTGTTGCCATTTTCATCTTTTGTGAAAGAAATTTCCGCATCGATTTCGACGACCCTTGCCCGATTCTTGGCAGTTGGCTTGAGCGAAAACTCGCTTTGGCCGGTCGCTTGTCCAAAAAGTCGTTTCCCCCGGCGCGTGATTTTGATTTGAAAATCTTCGCTAATGTCATAAGTTCCCACTAAGGCATCCAATTCCTGTTCGGTAAGCGTTACTTTCGCTCGCTTGGTCACCAAGCTTTCAATCTGGTCACCGATTTCTTGTTGGCCTTCTTCCCGATAGTGATCAGCCAACGATTCAATCAAACTGTCAGTAATGAGAAATTTTTCCGAACGAGACTCTTCGATTTCTTTGTACCGCGCAACCGCTGCTTGAACTCCTTTCGATTCAATCACCTCAGCCAGTTCGTAGTTGATCTTCTTCCGCGGCGTCGAAAGCTCTTCTCCATTGGCGAGTTTTCGCAATGCCGACTTCACGCTTCCGAACCCGTCTCCACTATTGTTGGTCAGCAAAATTGCGGTTCGTCGGTTCTTTAAGTCACGGTCGAGACTCGTAGCAAATCCTACCCAGCCACCATTGTGTCCGACGCCGATTAAGTTGCCGTCGTCGTCTTTCTCGATACCCAAACCGAATCCGTATCCAGTTTCAGAACCGTCGTTTGTTTTTCCAGACGTGTAGGCTTCGGCGATCGTCTTTTGTGAGACCAGTTTCTCTCCGTACCAACTCTGATCCCATTTGAGCATGTCTCGGGCAGATGCGTAGATCCCACCATCACCGATCATTCCGTTTAGAAAATTCCAATCGTTGTCTTCATGAGCGACTCCATCTGCTTTATAGGCAAATCCAAAAACACGCTGCGAAAACAAAAACTCTTTGTTGGGAACAAACGCTTGCGAGTCCTTCATCTCCAGCGGATCGAAAATTTGTTTTTGAAAAAACTCGCCAACGGAAACACCGGAAGCTTGTTCAACAATGTGACCTAGAACGACGTAGCCCGAATTACTATACGAATGACTTTCGCCTGGCGCAAATTCCACCGGCGGTTTCGATTCGGAAAACTGTTCAACTACATCTTTATTGAACGCTGTCTTTTTCGAATCACTACTCTTATCGGTGTCCCAATTTTCTTCGAACCAGGATTCATAATCCGGAAGCCCACTGTTGTGATGAAGCAAGTGACGAATCGTAATGCCTTCATATGGCAACGTTGGCAGGTGCTTGCGAATGTCATCATCAAAATCAAGCTTTCCTTGCTCCTTGAGAATCATGATTGCCATCGCCGTGAATTGCTTACTGACGGAAGCAAGTCGAAACGACGAGCGCGCATCAAGTTTTGTCCCGCCATTGATATTGCAATGGCCAAGGTACTTTTCATAAACGACTTTTCCATCCTCAGCCAGCAGAACCGCGCCGTTAAATTCTTTTTGCTCAGCAAGAGTCGTTAGAAAAGAGTCGAGCGATTTGGTTTTTTGTTCATTCCAAGCCGCCGCATCCTGAGCTTCGCTGCTGGCGGCGCAAATCGACGCCAACAGAAAAGTCACTAATAGAATTGCCGGAGCATGTCTTTGATTTCGTCGCATTTGTTTGCCTCGTTACTCGGAGCCGATTGCAAATTGTAACAAATGGCATTTTGCAATACGAATGAAATAAAACACGCGTGCTAAAAACAAGTACGCTTTCGTTGTCCGTGCTGGAAACTTATTCGCTCACGCCATCTTTGACAAATCGATAGCCGGCGTCCCGAATCGTCAAAAAGTAAATTGGATTCGCCGGATCAGGTTCAAAAGTTTTTCGCAGCTGGCGCATGATCTGATCCGGAGCTCGCGTATTGACATGCCCAGGGAGATTCCAGATTTCTTCCAAAAGCTCAGTCCTTGGAATGACGTTGCCTTCATTCTCGACAAAATATTTGAGAGTTTTGATTTGCAATTGGGTTAGCCGTACGGCTTTGTCGTTAACCTTAACTTGGTAATTCTTAAAATTAACTAGCGCGTTTCCAAATTCGTACTCGTCGGGAACCGACCCGTTGGTCGCCTGTTTCGGAGTCGGATGATTAAATTGAGCGAGCAGGTTTTTGATTCTGCTGATCAATTCATCCAACTCAAAAGGTTTTACCAGATACTGGTTCGCGCCGACATCAAACCCGCGCGTGCGGTCTTCGGATAAAGTACGAGCACTTAACATTAGTACGGGCATCTGTTTTCCGGTTGCCCGAATCTGCTCACAAACTTCGTATCCGCTCATGCCCGGTAACATCAGGTCCAGCACGACTAAATCGACGGGAGAGCTTTCATTGGCTACTGCTGACACAGCCGCGGGCCCATTGTTGACGGTTGTGACTGCGAACCCTTCGGCTTCAAGATTGAATTTGATACCGACGGCCAAATGCTCTTCATCATCGACAACGAGGATGTGAGGTTTTTCGTTCATTGATTCGCGAATGGTAGGCGTTTAAGCTGTTGGTGCGATGGGATTTGCAGGACTGTTGGGTTCAGGCGGAGTTACGTTATCTGTTTCGGCTGATTTGGAAACGCGGAACGCGCCCGGCAACCTTACTTCGAATACGGTACCCGATTCTTGGCCAACTACATCCAAAATTTTTATTTTCCCGTTCACTCGCTTCAATAAAGTCTTCACAATGTGCAGGCCAAGTCCAGTGCCAGGCTTTTCGCGCTGTAGCTCGCTACCCATGCGGACAAAACGAGCGAAAACTTTGGTTCGCAAGTCTTTCGGAATTCCCGGCCCATTGTCTTCAATTCGAACGACCGCCGTGTTGTTGCCCATTCTCAGATGAACTTTAACGTGAACCGGATCACCAGCGTATTTTACTGCGTTGTCGATCAAGTTGCGAAAAATCATCACCAGGTCGATTCGTTCGCTCTTGATTCGACACGGTTCGAGATCCAACTTAATCGTTTCGGGTTCGATCCGATAGCGAAGCGCAACGATCTGAGCACATTGGCTTAGCAAGGCACTTAAATCAATGGACTCCACTAACGAGAGATCGTCATTGCGTTTGATATAGCCAGCATCCAGGACGTGGTTGATGAGTGTATCCAGCCTCTCAACATCGTCCATCATGAACTTGTGAAACTTGCGTCGCTCTTCTTCGCTGACTTCGCGTTTGTCCAGTGTCTGCAAATAAAGTTTTAGCGAAGCGATCGGAGACTTCAATTCATGCGTCACACTATCGATAAAGTTCGATTGTCGTCGAGTCAAGTTGACGGCTTTAATTGACAATGTCAGATAAATCACAACACCGACCAGCACCAACGCGAACAGGACTGAGCCAACTGACAATAACGTCCAATAAAACGCTGACTCGGGTGACTGCATTGCCTGGAAGGTCGTCAACAAAACCCAGCCTACGATCAGCGCCACGATCAGAATGATCATGGTCACGCCAAGCGTAATTGGAAGTTTTAATGATTTGCGTTCAAACATTTTTCAACACTGAGAATTCAACAATGCGAACAAGCGAAAACACAATATCGAGATTCGTTTTTCGCGACTACCGTTATTTTCTCCAGTAAGGCTAGTCAATAAAAGGCCTGAGAAAAAGAACAACGAGGAATATTGAAGAAAGTGCCCAATCGACATCAACCAATTGCCAAATCGGACACCCCAAAGCTCATATGTTGATCGGCAAACATCACCGTCCGTTGGTTGCGAATCGGCCGCGTGTTGCCGCGAGAAGAGCGCAACCCAGACCCGCGTCTAAATCTTCAATCTGGCTATCGCAATCGACGCCGGCGAACCATCAAACCAGTCAACGCGAACATCGAGATTGCAAGACTGCTGGGCTCAGGAACTGGGGCAATCCCCGATGCAACAAGAGTTCCTGTTGTATTTACCGTCCCCAAATCGGTGGTCTGCGAAAAGGCGTAGTCAACCGTCAGCGTCACAATGTTGCCGGACTGCGAAAGCACGACGTTGTTGAAGTCTCCAGTCGATGTGCCAAATGTCGACAAGTCGAGGACTTGATTGCCACCGACGAGACCACCCGGATCGGAGACCGTCACATCGCCCGAGGTGGTGAAAGAGTTTCCTAATTGGCTGAACTGGCCGCCAGAGATTGTTCCTGCCGGACCAGGTGTGAGCAGCGAAATCGCTAAGTCGTTGGGAGCTGTCGTTGCCGTAACAAAGCCAAACGCAAAACTGAAGTTAAGCCCGTTGTCCAACACTGCGTTCATGTTGGTAATCTGGGCATTGCCCGCCGGAGGAGTCGTTGATGTAACGTCCAGCGTCAAGGTTCCTGATGTCGCTGAGCTATCAGAAGAAGTTCCGGCAGCGGTCACAATTTCAATGCTAGTGTTGGACAAATTTGAATCAACGATCATGTTGATTACATCCGCATTGGCTGAACGTTCGCCACCAAAAAAGATTGCTAGGAAAATCGTTGTTACGGCAAGGAAAGTTGCATTCGAGAGTGTGTTGCGTGTTTTTTTCATGATGATCAACAGAGGTACAAACAAAAACGTTAACTAACGTTTTAGGATTGTATCAATGATTGAGTGTCATTCAAGCAAAAACCGTAGCTTCATTCGCTGTCAACTACTCAAATCGTCCGAGAACGGTTTCGATTTGACGATGAAGCGATTGCGGTGCGCGAACAATCAGCGATTCGCAGGAATCGATAACCTGTAACCGGACACCGGCTGCACCCATTTGGGCACCCAATGATTCCGTAATCAATCGCTCAAGGTCTTTGGAATCGATCCCCTTGGCCGTTAGCGAGCGAATTGAATAAACACGTAAGTCAAAAATACTCGCGGCGTTCTCAAACGTGGTTAACAAAACCGTTTTTTCATCAACAACGTAAATGGTTAATCCCATCGAATGGGCGATCTGTCGAATCAAGTCATTGGCCGTCGGTTCATCGATTCGTCCAGGCGCAAGCGCATCCGGAGTCCAGCCAAGTCCCGACAGCGCGTGCCAATCTGCCAACACCGAAACTTCCGTGTTGGCTTCCAGTTCTTCAAAAAGTTGCGACAACGTTCGTCGTATTCCCAATTTCAATTGTGGCGGTTTGGAAAGCGGGCTTCCTGGAGCGACAGAGCTGGAAACGACTACGACATTGTTTTGCAGCTCCGCCTGTTTGTTTTGCTTGATTGCGGCCAGTGCTGCGATCACATCGCCGGCAAGTTGTTGGGGCCACCCAGTTTGTTTGATTTTTAAAGTAGTCCCTTCAGCTGTCACTGAAGGCTGTTCTGCGGTCGGATTTTCTGGCCAGGAACCGGCAGCGACAAAGCCCATCGTCAAGGCAGCCAGCTCTTTGCTCAACTCCTGGTTGTCACCAATAATCGGCGCAAGATCGTATGTTGATTCCATCAAGTCGGTTTGCGGGGAAACGCCGAACTTGAAACCCGTATCAAGTTTTTGCAAATTCATCGAAGCCGCAGTCGCCAGCGCGTTTACAGATTCTTCCAGCGTTTTGCTTTGAATCATCAAGTCAATTTTTGGATTCGTTGGTAGCCCTTGTCTTGCGGTAGCAATCGGATCGATAGAAAAAGTCAGCCCAGAAATCGCCGTTAGTTCAGCAAATATTTGACGTAGTGAAACTGACTGATACTGGGCACCGTCAATTGGAATCGCTAATTGACGTTCCAAGTTTGCAGGATCGTGTTCCACCGGTTCGATGAAATATTTTGGCTGGCCAACGCCAAATCGATCTCGCTCCGCCAATGCGAGATCCTGAATCTCAAGGATCGAAGTGCCCGTGCGTTCCAACAACGCCGAGAGTTTTCCCAGCGAATTGTCTTCGTCGACATTGACGTTTTCGGGCTTCGTTGTTTCGCCAGTCTTAGGCTTCCTAACGCCAAGCGGAACGGAGTCATCGAATTTGATTTTTGGTTTGTCGTCATCAGTCGGCAAGGCTCCAGGATCATTCACTCCAGGGGCGTCGACTTTCGGCGGTTCATTGTCGAGGTCCGGCATGTCGACTTGAGGGGGAGCCGCGTCGACAGGTGGCAACGCGTTGTCATCAACTGGCGGCGGGGTTTCTGATATTGGGTTTTCGTTTTGTATGTTTTCGTTTTGTGAGTTTTCGACCTCCGGGTTTTCAACGGAACCGGCGATACCGTGTGCAGCAGGCCGATTTTCAAGCTCCGCATTTTCAACCTCTGGATCATTCTCGCCATCGACTGGAGAAACAATCTCGACTCCGCCACCATCGCGATCTTTGGCAACACCCGGATACATTTGACCGGAACGATTCATGTATTGAATGATCGAATAACAAAGCACCATGGTTAACACAACGCCCGCAGTCGCCATCGCGATCAGTCGAATCAACCGTTTTTTGTTCTGCGTGGATTCGCTAACCCACTGTTCGTTGGGGAGCATCGGGGTATCGCCCGAATCACCCGTTGTGGCAGTGGGTTGTTTCTCGGCCTTGGAGGTTGTCGGCGAGTTCTCTATTCCGGCGCTGGACTGTAGATTGGACGGTGCTCCCGTTTTTTCTACGGTTGGTTTGTTACCGGAATTCGTTTGTTTCGTTGAGGTCCTCGCTGGCGTTGCCCTGCCCTTCTTCGCAGTCGTTGGGCTGGACTGACGAGCTATCGGACTTTCGGGTGTCGCGTTGGGAAACTGTTTAGGCGTCGGAGCTATTTTCGACGGACGTTTTTCTAACGCCTTTTTTTGTTGCAGCTGTTTTGGAACCGGTAAGCCCGGAACGCCGCCGACTTCCTTGTCCGATTTCGATTTGGACTTAGTCTTGGTCGACTTTTTCGACTCCGCTGATTTCGATTTTCTCCGTGGCTTTCCCGCAACGGTGTCATCTTCGGAGCCATTGCCCAAAATCGAATCGACGTCTCCGAAGTGAGCTGACGATTGCGAGACGGGTGGGGTATACCCAGCCGGAGCCTTGACGTGGATCATCGTTCCGCATTTTGGGCATCCGAGCAATTGCCCAATTGCAGACTCGCGGGTCACCTTCAGTTTGACGGCGCACGAATGGCAAGTAATTGAAAATGGCTGCAAATCAATTCTCCTGGCCTGGAACGTTGCCCAATGTTGAAAATCTTAGCTCCACCGGATATTCAACTTTAATGTCCCAGTATGATTTCGGCGCCCGAGGATGTGTACTCGATCGTCGACTCGTTCTATTCTGTTATAAGCTAAAACGTGATCAACGAAGTCTGTAAATTGTATTTTCAATACGGTTCAGCGGACTTAGTTTCGGTTTTCAAGATTATCATTGCCAACGCGATGGACACCAACAGCAATTCGCTGGTTCCAATTACTGTTCGACAAACGCGGGCGGTAATGTGTAACCTTTTTTCTGCGCCGCTGCTCGCGTTGTAATCAATACGGCTTGTCGTGATTCGTCTTCAGGATCTGCTGCGACGACCCACACAAGTTTGCAATTCGGATCGTCCGCCCCCGTGATATTGCGGTTTGGATTCGAACTGGTCATCACGGAAGTCAAAATGTCGGCCAGCGATTTGTCTTCGATGTTAAGTTCACCCGGTCGCTGGTTTTGCGTGATGCCTTCCTTTTGTAAATCGTTACCCATCAAACGGATGTTGAATTCAAAAGGAAGCTGCAGATACTGATCGCGAACTTCCGATTGAATGTCGGACAACAGGACGTTAAGGTCTGGCGGGTTCGTGATTTTTAGACTTCGTTTGGTCGCCAAAAGTTCCGTCAAGTTTTTCGGCAACTGTAAATCGCTGGCCGCAGTAGCGCTAACTTGTTGGCTGCGAGAAAAAGAAAGCGACAGCTCCGAACCGGCAATCAGATTGGGTGCCGCCATCGGCGGAAGCCAAGCATTGGCAACGACATCGCCAAACTCGACATCCCATCGCCAATGGGTAGTCAATTCGCTCAACATCTGATCGTACCGCATTCGAATTTGATCCCAATACGAATTCGACGCCAGCCCGCTAACGAAGGGTCCAATCAAGTCGCGCTGTTGTTGCAGGCGCATCTTTAAAGTCTTCGCCATCGCCTCGGGCTTGATTTCGATTTGCTGATCAAGCCGCAACTCCAGATAACTTCCATGATCAACATGAAGGCTGATTGTGCCCGCACGCATCTCGTCAGGAATCAGCAATCGTAACTCAGGTTGAACCCAACTGGCCCAATTGCCCATGAGGTCTTTGCCTTCATCGTTGAACAAGGCCGATCGAAGAAAAAACAAATTGATATGGCGATCGTTGTCTGCATCAATCGCCATTCGGTTCAGCGAACCACTCACCGGCGGCGCTTCTCCGTTGGCGACTTGTTCAACCCACGCCCGTTTGCCAACGATGAACTTTTGCACCAAGTTGGGATTGTCAGACAACTCTTCGCTTGGCACCGAATCGTTGATCACCCAGATCGCGAGGTCTTTGTCGGGTTTAACAAAGAGAGTCTTACCGTCGCCTAATTGAATCGAGTCCAGGTTGCCCCAATTGTTCAAACACTTAGCCGGTGGTGTCGGTTCTTTCAAGTTAACGACCGCAAAAGATTCGTACTCAAAAGCTTCATTGCTGTGCAACGAAAAAGTTGTCTTGCCCAGATCACTCAATTGAAATCCGGAATTGACAACGAACTCGGTGACGATCGAACGAAAGTGAGGCCCCAGCGATTCGATGATTGGCTTTCCTTCACCCGAAGCCAGGAACGAGTCCCAATTGACGACCGCAATCAGCTGCGGAGCAGAAGGTAAATACTCAAGCGAAACAGGAGGTCCCGAAGTTGGTGATTCCCACAACGTTGATTGATCGTCTGCCACCAACTCCTGAATCAACCAAACCTTTTTTGTATTGGCGTTGCCTGGGTTGGTTTGCGCGACATCTGTTTCCAGATCAACATTCGAATGCGTTGGTTGAGCCGAATCGTTGTCAACCAGTTGGGGTATGACATCGATCATTTTTTGGTTGGCTATAAACGCTCCAGCGGCGATCAAGAGCGAGAAAGCCAGTAATGCTCCGCCAATCGCGGCCGGAATTTTCCATTTGGACTGTCGACGATGCTCAGCGGCTGCGATCGCGTTGCGAATCTTTTCTGCTTGTTGCGGAGGGGAGGATTTCAGATTGTTCGCCAGATCAGACTTGGATTGCGTGTTGATTCCGGGTACTTCTGCAACGGAGTCGTTGGAAAGTTGAGGGCTCCATTGGTCGATCCCGTTTTGAAAAACCAGTTCTGTTTTCGTAGGGCGGTATTTCGGATTAAATTTATTCTTGGACAGATTGAGCAACTGGTCGCGGATATGTTTCGCCGAAGTTGGGTCGTCCGACGATTCGCCATCAGTTTTATCGTTGATGTGAATCGTTTTGAAAATCAATTGAATCAGTTCAGCCGGGAGTTCGAACCGCGCGAGAGCCTTGGCGAATTTATCTTTTTCAAGTTTGAGAATATCTTGGTTGTCGCGAATCGACCGGCCTGTAGTCATGTGAAACAACGTTTCGCCAAAATCGCGAATATCGTCTTTTATTTTCTGTTCGCGATCTAAGTCGTCATTCGCTCGTTTCGTCGTGTCTTCGTCGCGGACCATTTCGTTGAACGGGAGGTGCAATTGAGCGATGGACTCACCCCCAATCCAAATCGAATCGTACGAAACATTTTCATGTGCTATTCCTTTCGCGTGCAAAGCATCGAGGGCAGCGGCAACACGAGCCATGATTGGACAAGTCTTCGCCCACGGCAACCGAGACTTGCGCGGAAGTTTGTCTGCCAGTTTGGAAACACCCGGAACACCAGTCACCAGGAAACGATGGGTTGGTGTGACAACCGTTTCATAAACAGGGACCAGCGATGGATGTCGAAGTTGGTCGAGCTCAGTAGCTTTCGATTCAACGTTATTCCAGACCGACAAATCTTCCGGCTGGTTTCCTGGAAAAAAATGCAACCAGACAGGGAACCGCGTTGCCGAATGAACGGCTAGGAAAATATCTGAAAGATCCCCATTTGCGCTGCCTTGAATGAGGTAGTTTCCAAACTTGAACGGACCCGAATGGCCCGCCATCAAGATCTCCGACTGATAGCGAGTAATCAGTTTTTGTTCGGTGAGCCAGCGCGACGCGCGACTGGCAGCTTTTTCCGGCGGGTCGTTTCGATCGACAATTCTTGCTTTCATCGACGCCAAGTCCATCCCCGTAAGCAATTCGCTTGCTTCGAGAGTTGCCCAAAACTGGTTGAGGTCGATTTTTACCACTTATTCTCTGCGTTTTCACGCGTTCGGATTGTCCGTTTTGCCGATTCACCATATTGTAAATCAACTTTCGTTCTTTGCACCACACGCAGTCACGTGAATTATACAAAAGCTGAAAATGAATAAGCCACCAGAACGCAAACATCACATGAACGCCTTCGAGACGGTCAAGCATTATTTTGATCGCGCGGCGGATCAACTTGGGTTGGACGACAGTATGCGAAAGCTACTGCTAATGGCCAAAAGAGAAATTCAAGTCGAAGTTCCTGTCGAAATGGACGACGGCAGTATCGAGACGTTTGTCGGTTATCGCGTGCAACACAATAACGCGCGCGGGCCGATGAAAGGTGGATTGCGTTATCACTACGAAGTCGATCTTGACGAAGTCCGCGCTCTGGCATCTTTGATGACTTGGAAGACTGCGGTCGTTAATATTCCATACGGTGGAGCCAAAGGCGGTATCCGCGTACGCGTTCGGGATTTAAGCCGCAAAGAAAAAGAACGCATCAGCCGTAAGTTTGTCGATCAGATTCATGAAGTATTCGGACCCGACAAAGACATTCCGGCTCCCGACATGGGAACCGATGGCGAAACGATGTCGTGGATTCGCAATCAATGGGAAAAGTATCACGGGTTCAACCCAGCATGTATTACCGGCAAGCCTGTTGAAGACTACGGAGCCAAAGGGCGCGAAGAAGCCACCGGTCGTGGTGTCGGTATTTTGTCGTTCAAGCTTTTGAAACGTTTGGGCCTGCTTCCCAAAAATACAAAAGTCATCATTCAAGGATTCGGTAACGTTGGCTCGCACGCAGCAAAGTACATGTGCGAATCGGAGTTTCCAATCGTCGGTATCAGCGATGTCAGCGGAGGGTACTACAACGCTGACGGGATCGACATTCCAGCTGCACTTCACTACGTGATCGAAAATAAAACACTCGAAGGATATACAGGCGCAGAAAAAATCAGCAACGAAGAATTGCTGGTCGCTGACTGTGATTTGTTAATCCCCGCTGCTCTGGGTGGTGTCATCCACATGGACAATGTTGAAGACATCAAAGCCAAATACATTGTCGAAGGAGCGAATGGGCCCATCGATGCCGATGCAGATGAGCGACTATTCGAACGAGGGATCACGGTACTTCCGGATATTCTTGCCAATGCGGGTGGTGTCACGGTCAGCTATTTTGAGTGGGTGCAAAACCGACAATACTACAGCTGGGATTTGAATCGAGTTCGACAGCAATTGGATGCAATTCTTTCAGCAGCGTTCGATGAAGTCTGGCAACAATCTCAAGAATCGGGCGTCAGTCTGAGAACGGCAGCATTTATGCTGGCCATCCAGCGCGTTAAACGTTCAACGGAGTTGGCGGGATTTTAAATTGATTTTGTTGTGGATTCGTACCCTGTCCACAATTCAGTATGACCTAACTCGGCAATGACGGCTCCTATCGAACGCGCAATTGATGTCTGAATCCTTACCGCAAACACATGAAGATGTGATCGCGAGATACGAAGAGAAACTTGCTGCTCAACAGGAGTCGGTTGCGCGTTGCGATCGTCGGTGGAGCGGTGTCGGTTGGCTGCGCGGAATCATGTTCCTGCTTTCGTTAGCGCCGATCATTCTTGTTGTTAATCAAGTCTTTGGTTACACCGTCGAGTGGTTTTATCTTTCCGGGTTAATCTTCTTTGGCTTTCTCGTCGTGGCGTACATTCACGAAGGGATTCAAGCTGAACTTCGCCGCGCGTCATTGAAAGCCAATATGTACAAAGAGTCTTTGGCACGTTGCCATCGACAGTGGGACAAGATCAAAATGCCGTCGGTGGAAGTCGAACCTGAGTTTCGTCCAATCTCCAATGATCTGGATTTGTTCACCGAAAGTTCCATCTTCAAACTGCTTGGTATTACGCGGACGCCTCAGGGAATGGAACACTTGATCGGCTGGATTCGTGAAGGTGCGTTTCCGGAAGAAGTTCGCGCTCGCCAGGCCGCGGTGCAAGAGCTCACGCCAAAGTTGCAATGGCGTGAAGAGTTCGGGTTGCTTTGCGAACAGCTTTCTTCCAGCAAGGCTGGCCCTAGTCGGTTGGTCGAATGGGCGGAAAGCTCGAATTGGTTTGACGACGGGCGTCGCTGGTTGTTGTGGTTGGCTCGATTGACGGCCGTCGCCGCATTAATTCTGATCATCGCCTTGCTGTTTGGGATTTTACCGCTAACCGTTGCTGGACCTGGTCTGCTTGTCGTGATCGCGATCAACTTTGGGCTGGGCGTTGTCTATGCCGGATCCATACACGAAGAGTTTAACCAGGTCTCAACCCAGGCCAACGAGGCATTTCACTATGTCGAATTGTTCAATCGCGTCACAAAACTTAAAGTCACAGCTCCACGACTGGTTGAGCTTCAAGACAGGTTGAAATCATCCGACGACGGAGCGCAAGCGAATATTCGCAGACTCTCGAAAATTATTGACTTGGCAAACATGCGACGAGGAATGGGTTTTCCTCTTTACTTGGCGCTAGAGTGGATCTTTTTCTGGGACGTCCACGTGTTGGATTTGCTGGAGAGGTGGAAAGCCAGAACGGGTAAGAAGTCAAAACAATGGTTCCAGGATCTTGGCCAATGGGAGGCTTTATGCGCATTGGCGAAACTGGCTGCGGATGAGCCCAATTGGATTTACCCGGAAGTCTACTCGGCGGATGCCAAGCGGCCTGCGATTGTTGAAGGCGAGCAGATTGGACACCCACTGCTTGGACAGGAACGTGTGCCCAACGATGTTCAAATGGGCCCTGCCGGCACCGTGCTGTTGGTCACGGGTTCCAATATGTCGGGCAAAAGTACTGTCTTGCGGAGCGTCGGTGCCAATATCGTGTTGGCCCAAATGGGCAGTGTTGTCTGTGCGAAAACGTTTTCGGTTCCTGCTGTGACGATCGAGACCAGCATGCGGATCGCGGATTCACTGGCTGACGGTGTTTCGTTTTTCATGGCGGAGCTGAAGCGGCTGAAGGCGATTGTAGACACCGCAGACGCCGTTGAAGCCGAAGGGAAAAAGACATTGCTGTTTTTGTTGGATGAAATTTTGCAAGGAACCAACTCACGAGAAAGACAAATTGCGGTCAGTCGTGTGGTGCGAAAACTAATCGACGAGAAAGCGATCGGGGCGATCTCGACTCATGATCTCGATCTCGCGACAACACCCGAATTGAAAACCGCGTGCCAAACTGTTCACTTCAGCGAACAGTTCGTCGAAGTCGACGGTAAAAAGAAAATGACATTCGATTATCGGATGAAAAAGGGAATCGCCGAAACGACCAACGCGCTAAAGTTGCTCGAGATGGTCGGCTTGGGCGAGTAGTGTCACCGTAGATTTTTGATCCGCGCCGCGTTGTCACTTACGCCAGAACTTCTTTCATCAACTTTCCATGTACGTCCGTCAATCGCATGTCTCTTCCTGACCATCGATACGTCAATCGCTCATGGTCCATGCCCAGTAAGTGCAACATCGTTGCGTGCAAGTCATGAATTTCGTACTTGTTTTCAATTGCTTTGTAACCGTACTCGTCTGTCGCGCCAACGATCGTCCCCCCCTTCACTCCTCCGCCGGCCAGCCACAGGCTAAATCCAAATGGATTGTGATCACGTCCGTTTGAACCTTGAGCAAACGGCGTCCGCCCAAACTCGCCCGACCAAACGATCAATGTGTCATCCCACAATCCGCGTTGCTTTAAGTCCGTCATGAATGCGCCGATGCCTTGATCCACGGCAAACGCATTGTCGCGATGTCCTTTCTCAAGATTCTGATGTTGATCCCAGCGATCATGTGGAACACCAGGGCATGTCAGCTCGATAAAACGAACTCCTTTTTCCAGCAATCGCCGAGCAACCAAGCACTGCCTCCCAAACGTTGCTTTCTTCTTGTTTTCAACATCGGTTCCATACATTGACCGAGTCTGCTCCGACTCAGTCGAAATGTCGGCCAATTCGGGAACTGCCGATTGCATTTTGTAAGCCAATTCGTAATTTGCGATCGCTGTTTCAATCTGATCGTTAGGTCCGACTTGGTTTGAGTTTTCCAGATCAAGCTGCTTAAGCAAGTCAAGTTTATTACGTTGCATGCGGTCGTTGGATTCACGCCGGCGAATGTTGGCAATCGGCGCGTCACCGGAATTGAAGACCGATCCTTGAAAAGTCGCAGGCAGAAATCCGCTGTTGAAACAATCAAGTCCACCCGGCGGAATCAAGCCGCCGTTGAGCACGATGAACCCGGGCAAATCCTCGCAATGCGTGCCCAGCCCATAACCAATCCAGGCCCCCATGCTGGGTCGTCCTTGAAAGCCGTTGCCTGTGTGTAAAAAATAGTTTGCGCTGGTGTGCTCGGAAAAATTGCTGACCATCGACCGCACCACGGCCATGTCATCCACATGTTTGGCGACGTGCGGAAAGATTTCGCTGACTGGAATTCCGGACTCGCCATGGTTCGTGAATTTGTAGGGACTGGCGAACGTCGTACCGTTGTTATCGAACTGAGTCTTTTCGATTTTCATTTTGAACGGTTTCCCGTTCTCTTTTTTTAGCAACGGTTTGGGATCAAAGGTGTCAACTTGTGAGGGCCCGCCGTCCATATAAAAGTACACGACGCGTTTTACTTTCGGTGCAAAATGCGTCGGCCTCGGGCTCAATGAATTGGGTGTCGCGTTCCCTGATTCGTCTTGGACCAAACCGGCGTAGTTCTTTCCGCCCATCAAAGCAGCGACGGCCACGCTACCAAACCCACACGCCGCGTTGCGCAGGATTTCACGGCGCGAAATTCCGATTGAGCGATAATTGCCGCAATGAGATGGACGTCTTTTTTTCATGGCGTCACTTGAGGTAAATAAATTCTTTGGTGTTAAACAGCACGTGACATAAATCTCGCCAAGCCGTTTGAGCGTCGGCTTCTTTGGTTTGCGCTTTCAGGAATTCGATCGCATTTTTTAGTTCGCTTTCAGTTACCGGTCGACTGAAAATTTCGAGGTACATTTGGCGAACTTCTTCTTCATCCCAGAAGTCCTCATCGTCGATTGAAGTCTCGGTGATTTTTTCCGCCCAACGCTCGGCTTGTTCCAATACAAACGGAGAATTCATCAGGATCAAAGCCTGAGCCGGAACGTTAGATTTGTTTCGGCGCCCAAGCGTGTTGAAAGGTGCCGGTGTATCGAACGCCAGCAACATGGGTGAGAGAAAGTTGCGTCGGACTTCGATGTAAATGCTGCGACGGCCATCTCCATCAAGTGGCCCTGACTGTCCTGGCCGGCCGCGGCCTTGCATGAAAGAGTCCAAGTGAATTTTGACAGGCGGTCCAAATCGTTCTTCGTTGAGCTGGCCAGAGATTGCCAATATCGAATCGCGAATCGACTCGCCCGTTAAACGTTTGACATGGGCGCGATGCAAGTAAATGTTATTGGGGTCGGTTTCCGAGTTGGTTGAATTGGAATTGCTTGAAAGTTGGTACGTTTTTGAAAGCGCGATCCGGCGAATCATTTTCTTGACTGACCATTGATTGCCAACAAATTCGTTACCGAGAAAGTCCAGCAACTCGGGATGGGTCGGTGTTTGGCCAAGTGCTCCGAAATTATCAACCGACGGAACAATGCCAACGCCAATCATATGATGCCAGATTCGATTGACAGCCACTCGCGCGGTAAGCGGGTTCTCGGGCGATGAAATTTCATTTGCCAATTCCAGTCGTCCGCTGCCGGTGGGGATCTTCAAAGGCTGCGGAGAGAGTGCGGCTAAGAAATTCCGCTTGGCGACTTTTCCCAGCGTCTTGTGATTCCCACGAATGTAGATGTGCTCATCGATTCCATTTCCGTCCGCCATCGCGATTGCGAACATGGGTTTTGGCACGTTTTGGTTAACGGCGGCGAGTTTATTTTTATTTTCGCGAAGTTTATCAATCGGATGAAGTTGATCGTTCAAAGCAACGGGTTGCGGCAAGTGTTGAATCAGTTGGTGGTCGTCGAAAAAATCAACGATGTCGCGACGCTGGTTGCGTGTCAGATCAATTTTGGAATTGCCGTCGAAGCAATCAGATAACAGTTTGAGGCAAGCCTTGGTGGTTGTTTTTGGCTTGGCTTTTTCACACAGCAAATCGAATGGAGTGACTGGATTTAATGGAGGGGCTCCGCTACCAAAACGAATTTCTTCAATCGCAAAACTTCCGTCGCTATGGTCGATGATCTCGATATGAGCTTCGCGCCCAAGATAATTCTTAAGATCACCCGATTGAACAACCCATTTCATTTGGTTTGAGTTGAGATCGAACGCGCAGCCTTTGTAAAGCAGCGCGTTGTAGACGTCCATCACGAATCCGTCGATGATGAGCCGCACCTGACAGCTCTTGCCTTTAATCCTGTAAAAGACTTTCTCGTGCTCGATCGTAAATGTTGGCGAACGAAGGACGCCGCAAAATTTTCCGCCAAGCAAATCGCTTTCGACGTAGCCATTATGGATTTCCTTTTCGGAAAGTTCATTTTCGCGGTTCTCGTCACGACCGTCCGTGCGTTGGTTGATCATCGCCGAGCCGGTGATGAACCAGTCGGCGGGGATCCCATTTCGAAAGTCGGCGAACAGTTTGGTTTTGTCTTTACCTGCTTTACGAGCCTTTCGGGCGATTCGCTTTTTTTGTTTGGCTTTCGCGGATTGATACCAATTCTTGTCGCAAGACATTTTGTAAAAACCGTTTAGCGGATGCGACTCATCTTGAGTTGTCGGTTGGGAGACTGCGCCAGCTAATGAGCTCAAGAACTCGGTTTTCAATTCTTCGGCATCGAAATGGTCCGCTTCCGAAACGAACAACTTCAGGTTAGCGTCCAGCTCTTCACGTTGGTCGACTTGAGAAACAAATTCAAGGAAGTCAATTCCAATCATGTTTCGCGCGATGGCTTTGGGGTTGGGGGCAAGGATTTCGAATTCAAGCCGATTGATGCCTGCCTTGATTTTTATTTTTCCCAAGGAAGTTCGCCCCGGAGTTTGCAATGATTTGCTGTAGCAGTCGAGTTCTTCGCAAACGACTTCGTCATTGAAACGAATCCTGACAATTCCATAGTCTCTAGCCGTTGTGTAACCCACGAACAGCTCAAGCTCTTGACCGACCATGTCTATGAATTTTTCTTCGTCAAAATCAAAGCTCAGTTTGTCGCCGACTTTCGCATTACGCCACCAAAACTGGGTATCGTCGTTCCACTTGAAACCTTGCTGTCCTTTAAGTGTCTGGATTTCGGTTTTACCGCCTGTCGATTCATGTTTCGGAAGTTGATCAGTGGCGAAAGTAACGGCTGAAGTATTATTCCAATTCGGATTGGATTGGATGAATTCAATGGTGGTGGCCAGATGATTAGCGAGAGAGTCACGATCCGATTTGGACAGCCATTCGAAGATTTCTTCTTCGGATTTTCGAATGTTGGCCAAGGCCGATTCGCATTGTTGGGCCGCGGACTCAATTTTTCGCCCGACGTCCAGCATCGCTTGTTGCCGACGAGAACTTTTCAGATACCCAAACAGCGCGTAGTAATCCTCTGCGGATATCGCATCGAACTTATGGTCATGACAACGCGCGCAGGCAACGGTCAGCCCCAGAAACGTTTTAGACATCACATCGATTTGATTGTCGACGTGGTCAGCACGATCAGCCCGGCCATCGGTTGGACCGTGGACGGCTTCATGTAAAAACCAAAAACCAGTTCCCAGGATTGATTCATTGTAATTCTGAGTTTGGTGACGACGGGGTGACTCGATCAAATCACCTGCGATGTGTTCACGAATTAACTGATCATAAGGAACGTCTTCGTTGAAGGCGCGGATGAGATAATCGCGATACTGCCATGCGTCGGGAAACGGGTAGTCAAATTCGTGCCCACCTGTCTCCGCGTAACGCGTCAAGTCCATCCAATGCCGAGCCCAGTGTTCGCCGAACCTGGGAGATGCCAATGCTGCATCAACGACTTTCTCGAACGCGTTAGGCGAGTCGTCGTTGATGAAAGATTGAACTTGTTCCGGTGTTGGCGGAAGCCCAGTAACATCAAAGTGTAGTCGCCGGATCAGAGTTCTTTTGTCGGTCGATTCGTTGGGCGTCAGCTGTTGTACGCGAAGTTGACGAACGACAAATTTATCGAGTGGCTGCTGCGACCAATCGTCATCGTCAATTTCTGGAGGGGAAGGATTTTTGCGCGGATGCCAACACCAGTGTTCAGCTTTACGGGTTTCGAGATCGAAAGCTTTCTTGGTGTTGGTCGCAACATTTGATTCGGCTGGCCAAGGAGCGCCCAGATTGACCCATTTTGTGAGGACGTCGATTTCTTTTTGAGGAAGTTTCGAATCGGGCGGCATTTCGTAAACGCCTGCGTAATGAATTGATTCGATCAGTAGGCTTTCGTCCGCTGATTTGGGTACCACAGCCGGCCCGGTTTCCCCACCGTGAAGTAGATCTTCCCGCGACGCAAGGCTGAGTTCACCTTCAAGCCCCGAATCAGGTCCGTGGCAATCATAGCATCGTTCGACAAGAATCGGTCTGACCTTAGACTCGAAAAACTCAAGGTCGGCGTCAGGGAAAGTCTCGCTGTCGTTTTCTTGCGCCGTGGCGAAGGCAACAAAAGAAGCGATGCAACAGAGGATCACTATCGAAATTTTTAGGCGATGCGAATTCGAATCTTGCGAGCGCATAAGTGACCGACAGAACCGATTGAGTGGAAGCGAATTGTGTTGCTTCTATCTTAATGACTTGATCGGGGCGCACGTGTCACAATCGAGAAATTTTTGATTGCAATCAATAATCTGCCAACCTTCGCAATCTCGAAATGACTGATGCCAGCCCGAAAGAACTACATTGAGGAATCAATGCGCTGCTGCGTGTTTGTCGCATTCAGGAACGATTGGGATTCCACCTTCCATCCCAAGCAAATGCCGCGACTTGAGTGAGAGTTTGTCACGCTTACTGAGAACACCTTCCGGATTAAGAATGCAGTCCGGATCGTGCCGCATGTTTGTTATCATCCGCCAGTACACGCTCAACAAAGAGGTCACGGTTCGCTTGCCATCGTAATCAAGATGATGAACGAGTGATCCGCCTTCGTAAAAGAGTTTTTCGATGCGCGAACAATAATATCGGACGAAATTTTTAAGTTTGGGAATTTCCTGCCGCATTTTCAAGCGGTGGATTTCAATGTCAAATTTCTCAAGGTCTTCCAATGGTAGGAAATTCTTGTTGGCCTTGATGTCTTCGACACAGTTGGCAAGCAAGTGAGTCATCATGATGGCCTGACCGCACTTCAAGGCCGGTATTTCGTAGTCGGGTTCAACGGTTTCCAAAATTGGAACGGCACACGCCATCGCGCTGCCACCCAAATTAGAAGTGAATGTTTTCAATTCGTCATAGGTTTTGAATTCTCGAAACCGAATCCAAAAGTCGGCTCCGTTGACCATGTCAAAAATAAATTGTTTCGGAATGTTGTATTTGGTTACGACATGTTCGAGGGCAACCACGTCGTTGGAGTAAAAATTCCCGTGGAACGCATCGCTTAACTCGTCACGAATCTCGTGCCATACGTCTAGCGATAGTCCTTCCATGCTTTCGAGATCCAGCATGTCGAGGCAGCGGACAAGGTGGCTGCCAACGGCGTCGAGTTCGTTACGTTTGTCGTTGGGTAAATTGCCGGTAACAAACAGGCTATCTTTGAACAGGCTGCGTACCGCCGAGCGGGCACTGCTGAAGCCTTTTTCCAATGATTCGTTGTCGAGCTGGATGGGAGTTCGAGAGAGGGCCATGTGAATTCCTGATAGGCGACGATTGTCGAAGTTGAATGATTTGACTAGAGGGTATTTCAAAACCTGTAGTGGACTTCGCCAGAAGTCCCAGCTCGCTTTCAAAACAAAGGGAATTCTGGCGAATCCCACTACGATGATCGCACGATTTTAGGTTTTGAAATGTCCTCTAATGATTATATGAAGTTTCCGTTTCGAAAGGGAGTAAACCGCAAAGTTGTTTCGCGAAAGTGTCACCTGAAAACCTGCCGGGTCAGGAAGGGCCTGAAGCCCGAAGATTTCGGAGGGTTCCAAGTTTGGGTATTTGCGAACCATTTTGGTTAACCCAATTTTTGCCGGTTACGTTAAAATGGCAACTTCGGTAACTTGATTGATGCCGTTTGTTTACGAGTTGATGGCAGCGATCAACGCAACTTTGGAGAAGGAATGAAAATTTTATTGGCCAGCCCTCGCGGATTTTGTGCGGGAGTCAATATGGCAATCGAAAGTCTTGACTTGACGCTGCAAGAATTCGGCCCGCCTGTTTATGTTTACCACGAGATCGTCCACAACCAATATGTGGTCGAATCTTTCAAGAAAAAAGGCGCCGTGTTTGTTGACCACCTCGAAGAAGTTCCTGAGGGCTCGGTGTTGCTGTTTTCTGCGCACGGCGTCTCACCAGAAATTCGGCAAGTCGCGCGTGATCGAAAACTTAATGCGATCGATGCAACTTGTCCGTTGGTGACAAAAGTCCATCTGGAAGCTGTCAAATATGCGAAGGAAGGATACACAATCTTTCTGATCGGTCACGAAGGTCACGACGAAGTCATTGGAACGATGGGTGAAGCGCCCGAGTCAATGATCTTGGTGGAAACGGTCGAAGACGTAGACAAGCTTGACGTTGCTTCCGACGCGAAAGTTGCTTATCTGACGCAGACAACGTTGTCGGTCGACGACGCGAATCGCATTATTGATCGATTGCGAAAGAAATTTGTGAACTTGGTGAATCCTCCCAAGGAAGATATCTGCTATGCAACGCAAAATCGTCAAGAAGCGGTGAAGCTAATCGCCGGCAAGGCTGAGTTGTGTTTGGTGTTGGGTAGTCAAAATAGTTCCAACAGTCAACGACTGAGAGAGTTGGCAGACTTGGACGCGGGAATTCCGGCTTACTTGATCGATGGCAAACAGGATATCGAACCGAAATGGTTTGAAGGTGTGGAGACGGTTTTTGTTACCGCTGGTGCTAGTGCCCCTGAAACGGTTGTTCAAGAATGCATCGATTGGATGAAGGAACAGTTTGGAGCCGAAGTTGAGCATGCGGTCGTGCGGGAAGAGAACGTAAACTTTCCGTTGCCAAAAAAATTGCGGAATCTTGTGAAACTGTCGTAGCGAAGCAGTTCCTCTGGAGAAAGCGACGTAGGTTTCTTCTGCCGGAAGGAACGCGCGCTAGCGCGCTGGCGCGCTGGCTCGTAACGCAGCGTTTCGTTTTTTGTCTTGTTGCTGGTGCTGCGTTAGAACTGGCGGTCCCGTTCGGCAACTGAGACGTACTTTTGACGAACCTCAATGGCGCCATCTGTGTCGAAATTGCACGCATTCTGCTTTTAACCCACCGCATTCTGCACTCGCATTCCGCATTTCTTTCGCTGCCGATATATTGATGGCAGTTCACAACGCTTAACCAAACTGACAGCCTATGAAGACCGACGAAATTCGCGAAAAGTATTTGGAGTTTTTTAAGTCCAAAGGGCATACCGAATGCGCAAGCGACGTGTTGGTTCCGAAATGGGACAGCACGGTGTTGTTTACGCCGGCGGGAATGAATCCGTTTAAAGATCACTTTCTCGGTAACGTGGAACTTGAGTTCACTCGCGCTACCAGCAGCCAGAAATGTCTGCGGACGGGCGACATCGAAAACGTTGGCAGGACGGCTTATCACCATACGTTTTTTGAAATGCTGGGCAATTTTAGTTTCGGAGACTACTTCAAGAAAGACGCAATCCACTGGGCTTGGGAGTTTCTCACCGACAAGAAATGGTTGGCGGTCGATCCGGAACGACTGTCGGTCACGGTCTATCTTGATGACGATGAAGCGGCTGACATCTGGCACAAGGAAGTCGGTTTGCCGCTGAACCGAATTGAGCGACTGGGTGAGCATGACAACTTTTGGCCAGCTGGTGCACCGAGCGACGGACCCGATGGAGTGAGTGGTCCTTGTAGCGAAATCTTCTTTCACCCCGACGAAGGAGGCGAGTGCGAGATTTGGAATCTTGTGTTTACGCAATTCAATCGATTAGGTGATCCGCCGAACAACTTACATCCGTTGCCGAGCAAAAACATTGATACGGGAATGGGGTTGGAAAGAATTGCAGCGACGTTGCAGGGAGTTGAAACAAACTTTCACATCGATTCATTGATTTCGATCGTGAATGTTGCCGCGGAAGTTTGTGGAAAGAAATACGATCCAAACTCAGAAGACGGTCGCCGGATTCGACGGATTACCGATCATGTCCGGGCTTGTACGATGGCGATCCATGAGAACACGTTGCCTGGTCCCAACGAAGAGAACTACGTGATTCGTAGATTGTTGCGGCGAGCGGTGTTGCAAGGCCATCAGATGGGATTGCGCGAGCCATTTCTGGCTCAGATCGTTCCAGCGGCTGTCGAAGCGCTCAAACGCCCCTACCCTGAGTTGGAACAAACGGTTGGCGCAGTCCAGGCAGCGATCACTCAGGAAGAGTCGAGCTTTTATAACTTGATCGAAAATAACATGCGGTTCGTCGAGCGGCTTGTTGAAGACGCAAAGAGCAGCGGTAGTGGTTCGGTCGATGCAGCCGAAGCCGCGCGGCTGTTCCAAACGCGCGGCGTTCCTGCTGAGCTGACTTCCGAAGTCGCCAGAAACAACGGGTTGGAGTTCGACTGGGATGCTTTCGAGAAAGAGATGGAAAAGCACGGCAAGGTCAGCGGCGTGTTGACCGATGGCGTGATGGGAAATAGTGGCCCGATTGACGAACTAAAAAGCCAGTTAAAGAAGACGGCTTTCGTTGGTTACGAATCGACGGAATCCAAATCCACCGTCAAAGGATTGGGGACGCTGACTGAAAAAGCGGAATCGATTGAAGCTTCGCACGGTGATTGTTTCATCGTGCTCGACGAGACGCCGTTTTACGCGCGATCGGGTGGTCAAGAAAGTGACTTTGGAAAAATTGTCGGACCCAGTGGCAAGTTTGAAGTGACTGAACTTCAGAAGTCAGGCGATTTGATTGTTCATTTTGGCTCGGTGATCGAAGGTTCGATCGCCAACGGCGACTCCGTGACGGCGAGCGTCGATCCTTCGCGACGGACAGCGGTTTGTCGTGCTCATTCAGCGACGCATATTTTGCACTACGCATTACAATCGAAACTTGGCACTCACGCGCAGCAGCGTGGGTCGAAAGTTGAAGACGACGTGTTGCGGTTTGATTTTGCTAACGACGGTCCGGTAACAGCGGAACAGCTTGTCGAGATCGAATCGATGACTCACGCGCGTGTTAAAGACGGGCTGCCGATCAAGTGGGAGACGATCCCGCTTGAGCAAGCCAAAACCGAAGGCGCGATGATGTTGTTTGGCGAAAAGTATCCCGATCCTGTTCGCATGGTATCGATGGGCAACTTCAGCAAAGAGCTTTGCGGCGGAACGCATCTGACGAACACTTCTGAGGTCGAGGCTTTCGAGATTGTGTCTGAAACAGGTGTGTCGGCTGGCACGCGTCGGATCGAAGCGGTTACTGGAACCAAAGCGAAAGAGATTCAGCAACAGTTGCGCGAGTCTGCTGATGCGGTTTCCAAGGAGCTGAATGTTGGGCTGCTCGACATTCCGGCTGGCGTCGAGAATTTAATGCAGCAGATCAAGTCGTTGAAAAAGCAATTGTCGACCGGCAAACAAAGTGAATCCCCGGCGCCACCAACGTCGAAGCAGTCGTCCGATAGCACGCCCGATTATCAGGACGTCCGGGCGGTGATGACGCAAGCGGCGATGAGGTTAAATGTTCCATTGTTGTCGGTCGGTGAGCGAGTTTCTGCTTTGGTGTCCGATGTCAAATCGCTTGCCGAGCAAGTCGAACAACTGAGTGGCTCGAATGCGATCGATCCCGACGAATTGATCGAAGGTGGCCAGAAGTTTGGAGAGACTTTGGTGATTGCAAAAGAGCTGACTGGCGCGAATCCGGACTTAATGCGACAGTTGATTGATCGAATTCGTAAAAAAACTAACCCAGTTGCGATATTTTTTGCAAACTCTCCTGCCCCGGGCAAGGTAATGCTCATCGCCGGACTGTCGCGCGACCTTGTTGATAAAGGAATCAAGGCGGGCGATTGGGTGAAGAAAGTGGCGCCTGTGGTCGGCGGTAACGGCGGCGGAAAGCCCGATCTTGCTCAAGCGGGTGGATCTAAACCTGAAAAGATTGACGAGGCACTGGAAGCCGCCGTCAAATTCATCGGCGATTTGTCGTAAACCAAATGTCACGTCACAGGCAGCACTGTCTCGGTACGACGGTTTGGGCAATTTATCGTTTGGCTAATGAAGAAACTTAGCCTTCAAAGATCTATTAGCTTGTAGTTTTCAGTCAAATATTTGCCTAAACTCATTCATCATTCAATCCTGTCATCTGTGATGGTCTTGGACGACGACGGACGGGGATCTCTCAAGATGTTTGAGTGATGAACAAATTTTCAAATCAAAAAATAAGAACAGAACCTTAGGAGCATTCGATGCGCATCATTTTACTTTCGTCACTCTTGCTATTGGGATTGATTGGCACAGGGTTGTCCAATTCAGCAGTCCTGGCGCAGGATAGTCCGTTGGCCGAGGAACAGAAAGCTGTTTTCGTGTTCGACATTCGAATGGACAAGATTTCGAATGGTGAGTTGGGCAAAATGCTCGATCTTGAAAGCAAAATGGAAGGCTTGCCAGGACCGTCAGGCGACGCGCCACCGCCGTCAGCGATTGAACGAGTTTTTGGTGCTGTAAGTGCACCAGAAACCATCGATCAGATTCAAGATATGGAAAACAGCAATGGCCCTCTGCCGGTGGAGTTTTTTATTACAATCAAGTTCAATGACTCTGAAGTAGCCGCAGAGCAGTTGGATAAAATGAAAGCAGACAGTGAGTCTGTCGAGATTGGCGGAAAGACATTCTACAAACCAAAGAGTGAAGATGCCCCTGAAGGCATTCTGATGAACGTTATCGACGACGTTACGATGGAAGTTGGAACCGAGCTCTATCTGACTCGTTCGGACCGCAAAGTATTCACTGAAGGATTGAATAGTGCATGGGCAAACGTTCCAGATGATGCCTTTCGTATGGCGTTTGATATGGCCGGAGCCGAGTCATTGATGGAAGACGTAATGGCGATGGGACGTGAAAACATTCCGCCGAACTTTGTGGCTTACGTTGATTTGCTTGGCAATGCCAAAGACATGCGGCTCAGTGTTGATCTTGATGGATCAAACTTGCTGACGATGGCAATGACGGGTGTTGATGATGACGCAGCTTCCGAACTCCAGGAAGGATTGGACTCGTTGCTTGGTTTCGCCAAAATGGGCGGGCAAGCACAAGTCGGTGGGCTTCGCGCGATGGACCCAGATGCTGCTGACGTGGCAACAGAAATTCTCGACGCCTTAGCAGCCACCGTTGATGGCGATCAAGTAAGTGTTGAGATTCCAAAACCAGATGGTTTTAACGAAGCGGTCCAGCGCATGGTTCCTGGCGGAAACTAATTGGACCAACGGTCTGAAAAAGATCTCGAAAAACAAAAAGGCTCTATCACTAATTTGATAGAGCCTTTTTTCGTTCGAGTTTAACGTGTCTTCAATTGAACGTTTGTCTTTAATATAGCTGAATTGTAAATCCGAGAATGAAAACAATAAGTGTCATCAGAAAGCATGAAACCCAAGTCAGGGAGTCAGAGGCGTTTCGATTGTGGGCGGCGCGTGACAACTTCTTTTCATCGTTGTTGACATCCATAAATTGCTCGGACCACATTCGATCATTGTTTTGATTCGACATGTTTTAGCTCCAAACGACTTCGACCTGGTTCTCGATTGACTCAATCCCTTCGATTTCTCGCAAAGCTTCTTGCGCCATCTGTTTTTCAAAGTACGTCTGCGCAGTGCCTTCGATAACGACACGTTTTTCTGTCGTGCGAAAGTGGATTTTGCGATGGTTCAAGTGCGGATTGTGAACGACCGCATTTTGAATTTTCTGCGTTAGTGATGAGTTTGTCGAAACTTGCATAGTATGCTCGTGGAACCGAATAGTAGATTTGGAGAGGTAGAGTTCACGAATGGGAAAATACGGAAATTGAAATTTGGTTTCAACAACGGTTTTTACCTATGAATATTTAGCCTTCAATTAGCTTCGAGGGCCGGTTGAAGTCGCGATTTTTGTAAAAAGGTTCGTTACTTATGTCGCAAAATCGGCAAAGTTTATCACGCGACCCGTACAAATGGAAAATAGAAGCCAATCCCGCTGTCGCCGGGCGTACGACACCGATGTTGATGCAGATCATAAAGATCTCTAAAACACCATCGCGTTTCTCTAAAAAAACGCACATTCTTCCCCCGCAGAACCACGTTCCAATGATCGTTTCGACGACTCAACAATTTGTGTTCGTTCACATTTTCAAAACGGCAGGTACCAGCGTCAAGCGCGCTATTCGGCGGTACGCGATGCCGGGTTGGCAGGAAAGCGCCAATAGCGTGTTGAAACGAATTGGAGTGGCTCAGTTTGGACCACGGAGCCGCGGCGATCACATGACGGCTTCTGAGTTGATTGGAGAGATGGAGCTTCGGGAATTCAACCGGTTGTTCAGTTTTGCTTTTGTTCGAAATCCCTGGGACTGGGAGTTGTCCCACTATCGGTACATTTGCCGCGAGAAACAGCATCCAAGCTGGTCGCAAGTCAGTTCGCTTGGCGGATTCGCCGACTACATTCGTTGGCGCTGCGATGGTCGATTCCAGTCTCAACAAAGCTTTCTGTTACACGATCAAAAACTGGTTGTCGATTTCGTGGGTCGATTTGAAAACCTGGAAAGCGATTTCAAATTCGTTTGCGATCGGATTGGCATCCAGTCCAGACTGCCTCGGCTCAATCGAACCCGCAGGTCAGGTCGAATTGGAATCTTCGGTGCTGGTAGCAAAAAAGCGGAATCAACGATTGTGGACGAAGGTCCTGTATACCGAAAGCATTACGACGATACGACTCGTCAGCTCGTGCAAGAGACTTACGCCGACGATATCCAGCGATTCGGATATTCGTTTTAGTAGGCAATGCGCCACGTTCAACTCGAAGCGCTGACTTTCCGGGCCAAAGGCCCAGCTGCTTACCTGGCCCGGGGTGAGCCTCGGGGGACGAATTACAACACAACAATCAAAAGGCCAACGGCCCGACCGTTAATGGTTCGCGATAATAAAGGGTAAACAGCGAAGCGGGGATGTCCTGTAAGCGCCAATGTGCTCAAGTCAATTCTGCGATCCGAGCGATTCGGTTTCTAAGCGGCGGATGAAGCCCGCTCCCTTTGTCGAAATGTTCGGGGCTGTAAACGGCAAATTTTTGCAACGCCGAGATCAGTGCGACAGCGTGAGCTTTATTCTCGTCTGAAAGTTGTTTTCGATTGCCCACGGAATAAAAGTCTGCTTCGAACTCCATTTTTCGGAACAGCCATCGGCTGACGAACCAAAGATACAAAATGTAGAAACAGGAGATGATCCCAACCGAGCACGATGCAGGTTGACCGGCCGCGACTAGTTGCTGTTCGAGCATTGCGTGGACACCAAAAACTGATTGCTGGTCAAAAAACAACAAGAGCAGCGGCAGCATGACGGCAGCGATTCGCCTTGGGAAGTGATGGCGACGAATATGTCCCGCCTCATGGCGAACGATCGCTTTCAATTCGTCCGGCGAAAATTTTAACAGCATACCATCTGTCAGAATCAACACGCGAAGTCCGGGGATGAGACCGGCAATGGCTGCGTTGAGGACTTGATGGTTTGTTTTCCAAACGCGGATCATGCAAACGCCCATCCGGTGTGTTTGACAAAGTTCTCGCAATTCTGCTTCCAGATTCAAATCATCCAGCCGTTTTGTTTTCCAAATGTACAACAGCAAGAATGGGTAACAGGCGGCAAAGACGATTCCAAACGCAATTCCGAAACTGAAGACTCGTTCCGGTGGGCCCGACGGAATCAGGTCGCGGGCGAGCGCTAGAATCAATAGTGGGACCAACAGCATCAAGACATGAACGCGGAACCGTATGGAAACGTAAGCCAGGCGGGCTTTCCAGTCTCGGGTCAACGCAACGAAGAGGTTTTCGCGATTGCGTTCCAGTGTTTCGTCAGGAGTTTCAGAGGCTTGCTTCGAATTCCGCAATTGTTCAACGAATCGTTTTTCTATTTCATAAAAAATGGCCCACGACATGACCAAGCCGGTTAGCGCGGGCGCCAAAATGAGCAGCTCATCTAAAATCGGCCATCGGTCGAGTTGCCAACAACTACGAACGACATCGTGCCACCGAACTCCGAAGAGCATCGCCAACGATGCACAGATCCAAACCACTGTGTGAGCAATCGACATCCGGGTTTGCAGCAAGGTATGCTGCCGATGCGAGATAGATTCGGTTTGATACCGATTCGTAAGGACTCGAGTTTGGAACAAGGCGGCCAACGGCACGGCCAGTAACAGTAGCAGCATCACACAAACTCTTGTCCAAGGGTCTTCGATCGCTTGAGGCGCAGAAAACTCGCTGACAAAAAAGTAGATGATGATGACAAATGCAACGGCCAGATTCATAGCTCCAGTTTATCCAAACCGGAAGGGATTCCATCGATAAATCGTGGGCGAATCATGGGCGCAACAAAAATGCTCGCCGTTTAATGCGAGCATTTTATGTCTGTATCAATTGTCCGGCCAACTACTTGTTAGCGTCGTCGCCGAGTCGCGAGGCAAGTTCCAGTGAACATCAACACAATCAACGGTGTTGGTTCCGGTACAGCTGTAAATCCGATGTCCACAAAAGAAGCAACCGTCATGTCGCTAATGAATGAGTTTGGGTTGGCCCAGCCTGTCATCAATTCATCACGCATGTCTCGCCCAAATGCATCCGTGATGCCCGTCAGCCCATTCCCCTGAAAGTTCTCGTTCCAGTGAGCGTTGGCTGTTCCCAGACCGCCCTCCAATTCAACATCAGGTGTGCCTGACTGACCAAATTCTGATTGCCAAAATGAGGTCGCGTTGGCGCCAGTGTACTCGCCGGACCCGGTTATGTAGACGTTGTTATTTAGCCATTGGGTTCCAAAACCCATGACGTGACCCATCTCATGTAGGATGACTGTATTAAGGACATCGTTGCTGTGATCAAGTCGGGTCAATTTCGGAATCCTGAATTGACAGGGCGTTACAGCAACCAGTCAGGTAACTCACCACCGGCGGGAAGCTTTAATAATCGAGCTGAGCCGATCGCGTCATTCTCGAGAACTTTCGCAATTGCAGATGCCGGTGCGACTGAATCAAGATTCAACACGCCAACGGCTGTACTGCCAGGAGCTCCGGCACGACCAACTGCCATTTGGCCGATATTCACATTATCATCGGCGAGAATTTTTCCAACGTAGCCAATGATGCCTGGAACGTCTTTGTGCGTGAACAACAGGAGGTTGCCATCCATGTAGGCTTCTGTCAGGTAATCGTCCAAGCGAATCAGGCGAGGCATGTCCTTTCCAAACACAGTCCCACTGGCCGAGCAAGTTTCGCCGTCGCCTGAGACGGTCGCCGAGATGATACTGCTGAACACCGACTGGCTGTTGCTGGATTCCTTGCGAGATAACTCAATGCCGCGGTCACGACAAAGCAATTCAGCGTTGATGATGTTTGCTTCGTCGGAAAAGTTTTCCAACAATCCTGCACAGAAAGCCGACATCAGAATCCGCGTATCTTTTTCAGCGATCTCACCTTGAAATTGAAGCTCGCATTTGTTGATCGCACCAACGTGCCATTGGCCAAGCAACAAACCCAATCGATACGCGACATCAGCGTAGGGACGAACTGCTTTGAGCGCTTTCGGATCCAGCGTTGTGTTGACGGCCGATTGGATTTCGCCTGTCGACAAATACGTTACCAGCAGGTCAACCGCTTCGACGGCGACTCCAATTTGAGCTTCGTCGGTGCTGGCTCCCAAGTGCGGTGTGCAAAGCACGTTGTCCATTTGGAACAGCGGGCTGTCAGTGCAAGGTTCGTTTGGATAGACGTCCAGTGCGACACCGCCCAGATGGCCGGACTTCAGTCCTTCCGCCAACGCGGCTTCGTCATAAATTCCGCCGCGAGCGCAATTGATCAATCGCACGCCTGGTTTCATTTTCGCAATTTGGGCAGTACTGATCAGGCCTTCTGTTTCTGGAGTCAGAGGCGTGTGGACAGTCATGTAGTCGATCAACGGCAACAGCTCATCCACCGTGTCATATTTGGTTACGCCGATTTCTTCGGCCCGCTCCCGAGTTAAAAATGGATCGAATCCAACGACCGTCATCCCGAAAGCTTTTGCGCGACTGGCGACTTCCTGGCCGATCCGTCCCAGTCCAACCACGCCCAGCGTTTTTCCATAAACTTGCGAGCCCTGGAATTCTTTGCGGTCCCAATTGCCAGCTTTTAAACTTGCATGGGCCGGCGCTACATTGCGCGACAATCCCAATAGCAACGCCATCGCATGTTCGGCGGTGCTGACGGTATTTCCGGCCGGCGTGTTCATGACGACGATGCCAAGTCTTGCAGCAGCAAATTTGTCGATGTTGTCCGTTCCCACTCCGGCACGCACAATCGCTTTCAGACGTGTGTTGCCTTCGAGCGAGTCGGCCATGATCTTCACGCCACTGCGGCAAACGGCGCCGTCGTATTCGGTCAACGCTTGTCGAAGTTCTTCGCCGGCCAGTTTTGTGCGGACGTCGAATTCAATGTTGGGGGTAGATTCGAGTAAGGCCAATCCTTCTTCCGCAAGGTTGTCGAGGACAATCACGCGGAATGTTTCGTCGGAAGTTTTCACAGGAGCGCTTTCGGTCGCAATTGACATGGGTTTTCCGTTGGAAAATATTTTCAGTGGTCGGAGTTCGGATCTGAGTGTCAGGTTCAGGGTTGATGTCGACTAAGACTTGCTTTGTGCAAAGTCTTTCATGAAACTCGCAAGTGCTTCAACGCCTTCCGTTGGCATTGCGTTATAGATCGAAGCACGCATGCCGCCGAGCGAACGATGACCTGAGAGAGTCGTAAGTCCTGCCTCTTTGGCTTGATTGAGAAACTCCGCATCCGTTTCCGGAGTGGCTGTTTTGAAGACAGCGTTCATGATGGATCGATCCGATTTCTCGGCAACGTGGCCAATGTAAAAGCCTTCGCTGGCGTCGACGACGTCGTAAATCAATTTGGCTTTTGCGCGATTGGTTTTGGCCATTGCTTCCAAGCCACCCATTTCTTCTTCGATCCATTTGGCCACAAGGCCCGTTACATAAATGCCAAACGTCGGAGGTGTGTTAAATCGCGAGCCTCCGCCGGAATGCTTCGCATAACTCAAATAGCTGGGTAAACGATCTCCGCTCCGCTCAATCAAGTCTTTCCGGATGACGACGACCGTCAACCCGGCAACTCCGGCGTTCTTTTGAGCGCACGCGTAAAGCATTCCGTATTTTGAAATGTCGATCGGCTCGCACAGAATGTCTGATGATTTGTCGGCCACGATCGGAACATCGCCGACATTGGGAAGTTCATGAAACTGAACACCTTGAATCGTCTCATTGCTGGTCAAGTGAATGTAGGCTGCGCCTGGAGTGAGTTGCAGTTCGTCTGGTTTAGGGGTTCGATTGAAGTTTGATTCGCTGGAGTCAAACGCGACGTTAAGATTCCCATAGTGTTTGACTTCGCCCGCGCTTTTCTTGCCCCACGAGCCGGTGATGATGTAGTCGGCAGTTTGTGATGGGTCGGTGATGAAGTTGGCCGGGATCATCATGTTTTGAAAAGCTCCGCCGCCCTGAAGAAACAAAACTTCATGGGTGTCTGGAATATTCATGACCCGAGTCAACCGAGTCGTCGCGTCTTCGAGGATCGCGTCAAAATCTTTGCTTCGATGGCTAATCTCCAGCACGCTGCTGCCGACTCCTGGAAGCGACAACATTTCGTCCTGGATTTGCTGAAGAACGCTAAGCGGCAAAACGGCAGGGCCGGCAGAAAAATTGAAAACGCGAGAAACGGATGTGGTGGTCATGTTAGGTTTGGATTGGTAAATGAAAATTGAACCAGGAAAATGAAATGAGAAAGTCGATTACGCCGCAACGATGTGGTGTATAGTGGCCGGTTCGCCAATGTTGTCCATCCATCAAGCATTGATTTTAAGGCTGGTTAACAAGATTGGAAAGGATGTCACGCTGGCGGTTGATTATGAACCCTAAATCACTTGTTAGGCTGACATGCACGCTGTTGGCAAGCACACTGTTGGCAAGCAGGTGTTTGCAGATTGCAATCATCGACATGTCGTGCTGCCGATAGTTTCTGGTGCGCCCCAAAGTAAATTCTTCTGTTGGATTCAAACACAATTCATGGCCAAGATTCGAACATTCATTTCCGTTCATGCAACCCAGCGAATTAACGCTAATGTGTCGAGGCTGGTCGAGCGACTGGCGGCTTCACAAGCCGGTTACAACTGGGTGCCAGAAGCGAACTTACACGTCACGTTGAACTTTGTGGGAGATCTCGTCGATCGAGAGATTCCCGAGTTTTGCAAGTTCATGACCGAAGCCATTCAAGAACATTCGCCGTTTGAGCTGGAGCTCAGTGGGCTGGGGGCGTTTCCGCAAATTGGGCAACCGAGAACGATCTGGCTGGGCGTCACGCAAGGGTCTGAAGAGTTGAATCTCCTTTTCAAGACCGGTGTCGAAGTGATGCAGGATTGGGGATTCAACAAACCGCGACACGAATACGTTCCTCACATGACGTTGGGAAGTATTAAGCGAAATGGCAATTGGAACGAATCGTTGCTTAACCTGCTGCATCGACATCGAAATCATGACGCCGGTATCTGTCATGTTGAAAAAGTCGTTGTGAATTCGAGTACCTTCGAGGGAGGTTATCCGCAACATGCGAAGATGGCCACGATTCAATTGCGTGGATAGGGTTTTGATTGCGGGAGCATACTTTCTTACAACTCAAAAAATATCGCAGCTGCGGAATCTGATTTGAGGTTTGAGGTTTGAGGTTTGAGATTTGAGATTTGAGATTTGAGATTTGAGATTCAAAAACTGAATTTTTTTTGAATTGTCTCAACTTTTCTGTGGCTCGATCCACCCAGCACGCTCAACGCGGCCTCAAGCTGTCGGGAATGGGCACCAAAACGCGCACTTATCGCAACAGCCCGGTTTTTAAACGTTTCATGCCGGTTTTATGATCGCTAAATGCTGCCAGCAAAAAGTTTTTCGCAAAAAGATTCGCCACGTTGACCAGACGTGTCCGCCCTTCATCGAATACTAAGGATGTAAGGCACTTGTTAAGACTTTTTAGCAACTTTAAGTTTAATCTTGTTGCGAGAACGTCATGAGGATTCTCAAGAAGTGTCTTGGCTCAAACACACCACTGGCTCTGATGCTTGATTGCACAATCGCTTGATTGCCGGTAACAAAACCAGTCAAGTTTGAGCTGCCAAGCAAAGACGAATTCTTCTTGAAAGGTTATATTCATGGGCGCAACAAAAACGATTGATGCAAAAAAGGTTGATGCAAAATCAAAAGTAGAAACTGCAAAAGCAGGAACTTCAAAAGCAGGAACTTCAAAAGCAGGAACTTCAAAAGCGGATAGTTCAAAAGCATCAAGCAAAACTGCGGTTGCCGCCAAAGCGACCGCGACTGGTTCGGCAAAGGAGTCTCCGGCCATTAGCACTGCCAAGAAAGGCACTGCCAACAACGGCGCGACAGCAACGTTGGTCAAGCCCGATGTCAAATCTGATGTTAAGCCTGAAGTAAAAGCAACGTCTGTCAAAGCGACAAAATCTAAAAGTACTTCTTCCCCTATCGATATGGATAAAACGATGGCCAAAACCAAGACGCCTGCCAAAGCGGCAAAGACGGCAAAGAAATCTGACAAGAAAAAAACGGACATCGCTCCCGTTGACAAAATGTATGAGGACAATGAGCACCTCAAGACGGCTGTTGATCAGATCGAACAACAGTTCGGTAGCGGCTCGATCATGACCCTCGGCAACGAGTTCAAAAACGACATCCGCGGTATTTCTACCGGCTCGCTTTCTTTGGACATGGCACTTGGCGGTAGCGGACTTCCTTGTGGTCGAATTGTTGAGGTCTACGGCCCTGAATCCAGTGGTAAGACAACGCTTGCGTTGCACGCTGTCGCCGAAGCTCAAAAATCTGGAGGAATCTGTGCGATTGTCGACGCGGAACACGCTTTCGATCCAACGTGGGCCAAGAAGTTGGGTGTCTCGCTTGATACGCTTCTCGTTTCGCAGCCCAGCAGTGGTGAAGAAGCGATGCAGATCGTTGAGATGTTGGTCAAGTCAAATTCGGTTGACGTGATCATTATTGACTCGGTTGCTGCTTTGGTTCCGAAAAAAGAACTTGAAGGTGAAATCGGTGACTCACACGTCGGTTTGCAAGCTCGTCTGATGAGTCAGTCGATGCGAAAGTTGACTGGTGCTATTTCTCGCAGCAAGACTTGTACGATCTTCATCAACCAGATTCGTGAAAAGATCGGTGTCATGTTTGGCAGCCCTGAGACGACTCCCGGCGGTCGCGCTTTGAAGTTTTATTCTTCGGTCCGTATCGACGTGCGGCGCATCGGTGCTTTGAAAGATGGCGACATTCAAGTTGGCCAACGTGTGAAAGCGAAAATTGTAAAGAACAAAGTCGCTCCTCCGTTCCGCGTCGCCGAGTTCGACATGATGCACTCAGACGGTATCAGTTTCGAAGGCGATGTGTTGGATCTTGGAAAGGTCCATAAGATCGTGCAACAAAGTGGCTCCTGGTTTAAGTATGGAACGACTCACCTCGGCCAAGGCAAAGAGAAGGCCCGTAACTTCCTGCGTGAGAACAAGGATATCTGCGAAGAAATCCGCGCGAAAGTTATGGAAGCCGGCGGTTACGTCGAGGACATGGCAACAGCGCTGGTGGATGCTGAGGCTGGTACCGAGGTGCCTAAGAAAGGCTAGTTCCCCAGTCGAGCCTCTTGAAAATCTGAGAATCATTAAGCCGTGGCAAATCGCCACGGCTTTTTCCGTCCCCAACAGGATCTTGAGCAACTCCCTGCCTACTCTGGATCCCCAGGTTTTTGCAACCAATATTAAAAGTCGCGAAAAAATCTCAAATTAATCTGTCAATTTCGGCTGGCTTTTGGGTTCTTAACTATCTGGGGAGTGACAAAAAACGGTGACGGCAGCGGCCTGAAACTCATTCCCACAAGAAGATACAAACAACTAGGCGATCGCATTAATGGATCGCTGCTAGTGGTTCAGGGGAGGATTTTATGTCGATGCAAGTTCAACAAGTCGCTCGAGTTTGGGGTTTGTTTTGTACCATTTCCATTTTTTGTTGCCTGTGCTGTAGCAATTCCGTTGGTCAAGTGACTTGGGATGTCGCGGCCGATGGAAACTGGGAAGACGGAGCCAACTGGTCGACCGGTGCAGTGCCGCAACCCACCGACGACGTTGTCATTGATCAAGGTGGCGGATTTTTGATTACCGTTGGGTCTGCGGTTCCTGCCGTCAATACGCTTAGCAGCGAGGAAGATCTGTCAGTGGCAGACGATATTGGCCTCACGATCGAAAACGGAGGTTCGCTCAACGGCGCTTTCACACTAGAGGGTATTTCAAAACCTGTAGTGGACTTCGCCAGAAGTCCCAGCTCGCTTTCAAAACAAAGGGAATTCTGGCGAATCCCACTACGATGATCGCACGATTTTAGGTTTTGAAATGTCCTCTAGGCATTCGTTCAAATTTGACGGTCAACGGAGGGACGTTGACGACCAATGGAGCAACGACCCTGGACGGTGGCAATGTGTTCGCCAATGGTGGATCAACCATGAACCTGTCCAACGTTGCGTCTTACATTACCGATACCGGCACCAACAACAGCAGAACGTTTCAGGCGAACGATGCATCGACGTTAGATTTTTCTGGACTGACTGATCTGACTGGAGGCGGGTTCATTCGTAACTTGGGGGTAAATGCCAATAGCGGATCGTCGATCGACATGTCGTCGCTGACGAATTATCTCGGTGGTGCAACAAGATTCGCCGCTGATGGAGCGGGAAGTTCGATCGACCTTGATTCGCTTGCCATTTTCAATAGCACGGGCAGCAGCGTCCAAGCTCGGTTCCAGGCTGTCGATGGTGGAACCATCAATGCGGGTGCATTGACGACCATTCAGGCCGGTGGAAGTGCTGGTAATTTGTTTCAAGTCGATGGTGCCGGCTCAACAATCAACGCAGGATCGTTGACCGATGTGATCAATACTCGTCTGGAGCTGACCAATGGTGGAACTCATGACTTCAGTGGTGTCACCAACTTCCTTGGATCGGATGCGTCTGCCGACAGCGGAGTGACGCTCGATTTGTCCGGAGTAACCAGTTACGACACAAACGGGGGTGGCAACGGAGTTCGAGCCAATTCATCTGAAGGAGCGGGCACCAAGATTGACTTGTCGAATCTTTCCACAGTAATCGGCGGATCTTTCATCCGGCGTTGGGAGAATTCAGCAACCGATGGCGGTGAGATAGATTTGTCTGCTTTGGCAGAAGTTACTTCCGGGTCCGTTTCATTTGTGGCTGATGGCGCCGGCAGTTTGATTGATTTGTCAGTGTTGCAAACCATCAACGCTATAACAACGGCCGGGAGTCATTCATTGAAGCTACCAACGGAGGCGAAGTTCGCTTGGATACAAACGCTGGAAGCAATTTGAACTTCCACGGAGTCGATATCACAGTGGACGCCTCAGGTACGATCGACACCAGCCGGCTTACTCAATACACCGAGGGCACGTTCACAACGGCAGTCGACAAAACGTTGGCGCTGACGGATGCGACGTCATCCAGCTTTTTTGCAAACTCGGGTGCCAAAATTGACTTGAGTTCGCTCACGGGACCGCTAAACAACGAGTCGGGACAAACTTCGTATGCGATGACGTTTTCTGCCGATGGATCAGGAAGCGAAGTGGACATCTCCAATGTGACCAGCATGGCAACTGCTGAAGGAACTGTCTCGAGTACGATCAATTTGGAAGCCCTCGATGGAGGGTTCGTCGACGCGAGTAGTGTGGCGTCATTCGATTCACCTAGCGGGTTGATTAATTCTACTCGACCGATCAACGTAACGGCTGACGGAACTGGAAGCCGCGTCGATTTATCATCTTTGATAACGTACACCGATGTCGCGTCTTCTTCGTCATCTTTGATTCAATCGATCAACAACGGGTTCGTCGATTTTGGCGTCGGTGATCTTGCTCTGACAAATGTTGATCTCAATGTGAGCTCTGGTGGATCAGTCACGGCGAACTCGATCGAGTTGATATCGATGGAGATCAACAGCTCCGGGGATGACGATGACTTTTCAGTTCTCTTTGGCGACGGAGGGACGGTTGTTGCCAATGTCATCAATACGTCAGGAATTGTTGCACCCGGCCTATCACCGGGAACGCTGACGATCGACGGAGACTACACGCAAGGCATTGACGGTTTGTTGGACCTGGAGATTGACGATCTGGCTTCGTTCGATCGACTATTGATCAACGGCGACGCATCGCTTGACGGAAGCCTGGCTTTGACGATCGCTGATGGATTCAATTTATCAGACAATATGGACTTTATTGTTGTCGAGGTTGCCGGGATTCAAACTGGTTTCTTCAGTGGGCTTTCACAAGGATCGATCGTCACCAGCGACAATGGTTTCGATTTGAGAATCGACTACCAAGGGGGAGACGGGAACGACGTTCTGCTCACGACTTCGTTCGTTGTTCCCGAACCATCGGCGTCAATGTTGTTAGTATTTGTCGGGATGGGAATGATGGGGCGACGAAAACGAGCTTAAGCACGGTTGCGATTTTCCCCTTTGGGTTGCGATCTCGCGTGCAGTCGAGATCTTTATCGAGGCCCCGCTTCCCAAGCGACGAATGCCTCGAGCGAGTTCAGGTTAAAAATTGCAATAAGGTTATTCGCATCGATTTTATCAATCATTTGAAATAACTTTTGCGACTTTCTTTTTTCGCTGGATTCGTTCAAGCAAAAAGGACTTGCGAGTGGCTCAGTCCGGGTAACTTTGGCATCGATAGAGACAACGATTTTCTCAGGTTCAATCTCCGGAAACGTTTTTCCATCAAGATCAAAATCTGCTCTTTGCCGAAGCCGTCTTAGTAGTCACTCAAAGTCAGGACAGCGCATTCGAATAGTTGATTTGATTGCCACTTCCCAAAAATCCTGAAACTTTGATGATTCGGTTGAGGTTTCTCTTTCTATCTGCGACTATTCAGATAACTCACGTATTTGTTTGTGAACGAATACGTGCCGTTCTGCGCGCGAGTCGCGGATTCTGATTAAACTGGACGGCTGCGAAACAGCAACCACTCGTTAAACGACAACAACTCGTCTTTGATTTGGAACTGGGATTTTTCTATGAAACGCAAATTACGATTCTCTTCGCTGATTGCAGCGGCATTCTTGGTCAGCTCGTTCTGGCTTGCCTTTCCTGAGCTCGCTAGCGCGCAGAACGAACCTTCGGGCGGCATGATGCGTTATCCAGACGTGAGCGAAGAGCATATCGTATTTGTTTACGCAAATGATCTTTGGATCGTGGACCGTGAAGGCGGTACTGCAATGCCATTGGCCAGTCCTGCCGGCTCAGAACGCTTTCCGCGATTCAGCCCCGACGGCAAGTCGATTGCGTTTTCTGGAAACTACGAAGGGGACACCGATATCTATGTCGTTCCAACTGCTGGCGGCGTGGCTGAACGATGGACTTATCATCCTGCCAACGAAACCGTCTGCGACTGGACACCGGATGGTAAAAGCGTTCTCTACTCGTCAAACGGAATGGCTGGGCTTGGGCGGATATCGCAACTGTTTACCATTTCGCTTGACGAACCGCTTCCGAAACAACTGCCGGTTCCCTACGGCACCAACGGCGCGATCTCGGAGGATAAAAAGTGGCTCGCGTACACGCCGCACTCTCGTGACGGTCGAACTTGGAAACGTTACCGAGGCGGAATGGCTTCAGACATTTGGCTTTACCAATTGAAAAACGACGAATCAAAAAAGATCACTGAATTCGAAGGCACCGATAGTCTGCCGATGTGGCATGACTCATCGGTCTATTACCTTTCAGATGGCGGCGAAGAAGCTCGCTTGAATATCTGGAAGTACGACACGAAATCGGAAGAGCGAAATCAGGTTACAGACTTTGATGAGTTCGATTGCAAGTGGCCTTCGGTCGGACCTGGGGCTGACGGCGAAGGCGAAATTGTTTTCTCGGTTGGGTCCGAACTTCGTCTGTTGAACTTGAAGACAGAAAAGTCAGAAGTGGTCAACGTCACGATTCCTGGCGACCGGCCAAAACTGCGTCGTCAAAAAGTCGATGCTTCCGAATTCATTTCTGCAGGCGACATTTCGCCATCTGCCAAACGCGTTTGTCTGGAAGCCCGCGGAGACATTTGGACGCTTCCTGCTGAAAAAGGCACGCCAAGGAACTTGACCAAAACCAACGACATCGCCGAACGTTCACCTTCATGGAGCCCCGACGGACGTTGGATTGCCTACTTTGGCGACGAAACGGGTGAGTACGAACTTTACGTCACGCAATCAGACGGTCGCGGCGAAACAAAACAACTTACCGAAGACGGCGAGTGTTTCCGGTACAACCCAAATTGGTCGCCCGATTCAAAACACATTGTATTTACCGATAAGACAGGTGCGATTTATCTGCACACAATCGACGGTGAAACAAAGCTTGTTGATACACATCCTTTCTCGGACGAACCCGAAGTCAGCTGGGCACAAGATTCCAACTGGTTGACTTATTCGCTTGCCAGTGACGACAAATCCGCGACTTCGATCGTCTACGTTTACAACGTGACCGACGGAGAAAGGCACCAGATCACCAGCGGCTTTTTCAATTCCACGTCACCGACGTTTGATCGCGAAGGCGATTTCATTTACTTTTCCAGCGCTCGCGCTTTTAACCAACCTGAATACGAAGACGTTGGCCAGTCGTTTATCTACAAGGGCACTGAAGTCATTCTCGCGGTTCCTTTGCGTCCCGATGTTGAGCTTCCGATGCTTCCCGAAAGCGACGAAGAAGAGTTCGGAGACGATGAGGAAAAAGAAGACGAAGAAGAAGAAGATGAAGATGAAGACGAAGAAGATGAAGACGAAGAAGATGAAGACGAAGAAGATGAAGACGAAGAAGAAAGCGATGAAGATGAAAGCGAAGACGGCGACGATGCAGATCCCGTCTCGGGATCGTGGGCAATCACGCTCGACTCCGACGAGATGCCAGCCGAAGCTCGCAACGCCGTCCTCACCCTCGAGTTGGCCGATGACGGATCGGTAACGGGAACCGCTGATACACCAGTCGGTGAAGCCAAAATCACCGAAGGCTCGTACGACGCAGACAGCGGAGAGCTATCGCTAGTCGTTTCCGTTCCTAGCCAAGGCGACGCCAAAATTGAAGCCACCATCGATAATGGCGAAATTGAAGGAACCATCAACTTAGGCGGACAGGAGTTCGAATTCTCTGGTGAGCGAAACGAAGACGAAGACAGTGAAGATGGCGATGACGACAAAGGTGACAAGAAGAAAAAGAAGAAGAAAGAAGTCGAGCCCATCGAAATCGACTTTGATGGCATCACCAAACGCATTTTTCAACTTCCGATCGAGCAAGGCAACTTTGGGGCACTCGCTGTCAACGACAAAAACCAGTTGATCTACGCTCGCGGCGGTGAAGGCTCGGCCATCATGGTCTTCGACATGTTCGACGACGAACCCGAAGAGAAAGCTGTCGTTTCCGGTTCATCAAACTTTGCAATGACACCCGACGGTAAAAAATTGCTTGTCTTCAAAGACGAAGAAGGTGCAATCGTAAGTGCCGCAGCCGGTCAGAAGCTTGATGAAACGGTACCAACCGACGGCATGAACGTGATGATCGACCCTCGCAAAGAGTGGAAGCAAGTCTTCACCGATGCGTGGCGAATTGAACGAGACTTTTTCTACGACCCAACGATGCACGGTGTCGATTGGGAGAAAGTCAAATCGCGCTATGAAAAAATGCTTGACGATTGCACTTCGCGATCCGATGTCGGCTTTGTCATTGGCGAAATGATCTCGGAGCTAAACGTTGGCCATGCCTATTATCGTGGCGGCCCCAACACGGACCCCGGTCCCGATGGTGAAAACGTGGGTTTGCTTGGCTGTACGTTCAGCGCGTCAAAAGGTCACTATCAAGTCGACACTATTTTCGAAGGAGCCGAATGGGATACCGATGCTCGCAATCCACTGCGAGCCGTTGGAGTTAACGAAGGCGACTTCATTCTTGAAGTCAACGGTGTAGAACTAACCGATGAAGACAACCCCTACGCTGCCTTCGCAGGGCTTGCCGGAGCGATCACGACGCTCACTGTTAGCGACGACGCAACGATCGACGACGATGATAAACGAGTGGTGATTAAGCCAATGCGATCCGACAACGAATTGCGTTTTCGTCATTGGATCGAAAGGAATCGAAAGTACATCGACGAGAAAACTGATGGCAAGGTCGGATATATCTATGTCGTCAATACAGGCGTACCCGGACAGAACGATTTGTTCCGTCAATACTATGGCCAGTTAGCCAAAGACGCTTTGATTGTTGACGATCGTTGGAACGGTGGCGGCCAGATCCCAACTCGATTCATTGAATTGCTAAATCGTCCCGTGACGAACTATTGGGCAAAACGGGATGGACGCGATTGGACTTGGCCGCCAGATGCTCACCACGGTCCGAAGTGCATGTTGATTAACGGCATGGCGGGCAGCGGCGGCGACATGTTCCCTTATCTGTTCAGGCAATCCGAAATCGGAAAGTTGATTGGGATGCGAACGTGGGGCGGACTGGTTGGAATCTCTGGTAACCCGGGAATGATCGACGGCTCGGGTATCACCGCGCCGACTTTTGCCTACTACGAAACCGACGGGACGTGGGGAGTCGAAGGCCACGGTGTCGATCCTGACATCGAAGTGATTGATGATCCTGCCGAAATGGTTGACGGTGCAGATCCTCAAATGGACGCTGCGATTAAGCACATCAAGAGAGAGCTTAAATCAAACGCGTACAAGAAACCAGAACGTCCTCCGTATCCAGATCGCAGCAAAGGCGTCGGTCTGGAAGAAGACGATAAGTAAGAGAAGAAGGAAGGTTTCAGGGTTCAGAACGCGCAAGCGGGTGGATTTCTGATTCGTGACTATTCACAAGGTAATCGAAAAGCACGGTGTTCATGCACCGTGCTTTTGTTTGTTAGAGTGACGCGTGAACTTGCTTTTCGAATCAGCGAGTGCCGATCTAGTCAGAATTGAATTATGGGATGATACTATGGTGACGCGACATCTGCGTCGCTGAAGTTTCGAACAGACTCTCGCTTCCGCTGTTGATGCTATGAACTCAGTTGCAAAACAAGCCATCCCTTTGCTGATGGGACCGATCGTTGCAATTGCAGTAGGGATTTATTTGCAGAGCACCGGTCAAACTTGGCCCATTGTGTGTACTGCCGCGATCACGGTTTGGGTGGCGATTTGGTGGGTGACCGAACCGATACCCATTCCAGCGACGTCTTTAATTCCAATTGGCTTGTTTCCTTTGGTGGGTGTCCTCGATACCAAGACGGTCGGCCAAGCGTACGGCAGTCCGTTGGTGCTGTTGATGCTGGGAGGTTTTTTGCTTTCCAAAGCAATGGAAAAGAGTGGCGCGCATCGTCGAATCGCTATCTACATGGTCCAGCTTTTCGGCGGTGGAAGCGGTCGCCGGTTGGTGTTCGGGTTCATGGCGGCTTCTGCATTTTTGAGCATGTGGATTTCGAACGCGGCCACGACGTTGATGCTGTTGCCGATTGCGTTAGCGGTTGTCGATCAGGCGAAGAATCGGAAGTTGGAAATCGCTTTGCTGTTAGGGATTGCTTATGCCGCCAGCATCGGCGGGCTTGGGACGCCGGTAGGGACTCCTCCCAATCTCGTCTTCCTTGAAGTTTACAAACAGAATTTTGGAAAAGAGGTTTCGTTTCTCCAGTGGATGACTTGGGCGCTACCTGTCGTCTGCATTATGTTGCCGTTGGCCGGAGTCTGGCTGACGCGGAAACTTGGAAGCGTCGAAATGTTTGAATTGCCATCAGCTGGCAAGTGGCGACCGGAAGAATCTCGAACGTTGATTGTGTTTGCAATCACTGCTTTGCTATGGATAACACGAACGCAACCTTTTGGGGGGTGGAGGGATTGGTGCGGTTTGCCGCAAGCCAACGACGCGAGTGTTGCCCTGCTCGCAGCAGTGGCATTGTTTGTTATTCCCAGTGGCAAAGTAGACGATTCAAATTCAATTGGTGACAAACCTAAATTGCGAAGTCACCGATTGTTGGATTGGGAAACGGCGAAGACCGTTCCGTGGGGGATCCTGGTCTTGTTTGCTGGTGGTATTTGTATTGCCAAAGCCTTCGATGTTTCTGGTCTAAGTGTGCTGCTTGGAGAATCATTGGTTGGCCTCGGAGATCTTTCGGTCTTGGCTTTGATCATCGCGATCTGTGTTGCCGTTACATTTTTGACAGAAGTCACCAGCAATACTGCGACGACGCAACTGTTGATGCCGATCTTGGCCGCCGCTGCAATCGCAACCGAAAGCGATCCGTTGATCTTCATGGTTCCAGCAACGATGAGCGCCAGTTTTGCGTTTATGTTGCCCGTTTCGACACCGCCCAACGCGATTGTGTTTGGTTCCGAAAGATTCGCAATCCGTGACATGGTACGCGAAGGATTTATTTTGAATTTGCTCGGCATCGCGATCGTGACGGCAATTTGTTATTGGCAGTTCCATTAATTCAATGAGGATTCCGATGAAACATTCGAGAATATTGACCTTTGTCGTAGTGGCTTTCTTCAGCTCGATTTGCTTTGATTCGGTCAATTCTCAGGACGCGAAACCTGTTGACGCCGGCGTCGTGGCAGAGATGGCAGAGCAAGCGACCAGCGTACTACCGTTGGTCAAAAGCGAATTGGCAACCAGCTTTTTGCGCACCGCGGAACATTTGACACCAATCGAGCCGTTCACGATTTATGTTCCACAATCGCAGCAAGATGAAAAGAACCCGGTTGGGATATCTGTTTCTCAATGGGATGCATTGTCGGAACAAGAGCAGCGCCAATTCGTCTCAAGAAAAATTACAGAGCGAAAATACTATTTCACGAAATATGGGACTCCGGTCGCGTTCGTGCGGGCGGTTGAGATTGTAGGCAAAGCCGGTCTGAGCGAATTTGAGAACAAGAAAGTTGTTGACTTTGGATTTGGGTCGATCGGTCACTTGCGGATGATGGCGATGTGCGGAGCCACCGTTCGCGGTATCGATGTAGACTTGTTTCTACAATCACTTTACCGCAAGCCGAGAGACCAGGGAGAAGTCAAAAGTGACAAAGGTGTGGAAACACTATCAGGTTCGGTCAAGCTTTCGTTCGGGAAGTTCCCAGTTGATGCAACGGTCGCAACAGAAGTAGGTGGCGACATTGACCTTTTCGTTTCTAAGAACACATTGAAACGAGGCTACATTCACCCTGCTCAAGAAGTTGATCCGCGCAGGAAAATTGAACTTGGCGTATCGGACGATGATTTCGTTGCAGCGGTTTACGAGCGGTTGAAACCGGGGGGATTTTTTCTGATTTACAACTTTCATCCGAAGCGAACGGAGCCAGGGAAGAAATACTTCACATGGTCAGACGGGCGTTGCCCATTCGAGCGTTCGGTAGTAACCAACGCGGGATTTGAAATTTTGGCGTTTGATGAGGACGATACAGAATTCGCGCATGCGATGGCCACGGCATTTGGTTGGAACCAGCAGATGGACCTTGATAAGGATTTTCGAGCCACCTACACGTTGTTGAAAAAATAGCTTAGCGGTTACGTTGGCTAAGTTCTCTGGCCAAGATGTCTTTCAAGAGAATATCGGTCGTTGGGTCGTGGCCTTGGAAGATGAATGTTCCCGGTTCTTTCCTCAATCCCTTGCGTGGGTTTGCATGCGGAGCTCGTTGATCGGACCAGTCGGTCACTTGCAATCCATTGACCCACACGGCGATGTGCGGGCCCGTAGCGATAATAGTTTTGCTGAACCATTGTTGATCGGCAGCGTTAACTCGACGAGCGACGGTGCGGCGAAAGATACCGCCGGTGCCGCAATCAACTGGCTTGGTTGGATCGTCGTCCTTGAACTGGTTTTGAATTTGGCTTTCGTAGCCATTCATTTTTTCACCTTCGATGCAGCGAAAAAAGACTCCTGAGTTGAGTCCGTCAGAATTCGTTTTGCATTTCGTCGAAAAAACAAAATCGCCAAACGATGCTTGGCTTTCAATTTGACCGCTTCCAGAAAGAATCTGTAGCTCGCCGGCATCGGTCACATTGAATCGACTTTCAAGTTTTAAGTCAGTTTTCCACCCAGCCAAGTCTTTACCGTTGAAGAGCGGTTTCATTGATTCCGGTTTTAAGTAGATGTCTTTGAATGCAACCGCTCCCGAGTTCAGCTGCAACCCGATAAAGCCACGGCCCAATGATTTTTGATCTTCGTAACTGACTGTCAAAACATCATCGACCCACACATCAATCTTGTTACCAACGGCTTGAATTTTGGCAGTGTGCCATTGGTTGTCGAGTCGAACAACGGCTGCGTCATCATCGAGCGGTTGACGGTTGACGAGACTGCCAGTCGTAAATTTGCTCTGCTCTGGCATCGCGATGTTGACTTCGTAGCAGTCCCCTTCCTTTCCGGGCGAAGTCGGTTTCGGACTGGTACGGATAAAGATTCCGCTATTGGTTCCCGCCGGAGCTTTGAATTTGAGCTTCAAATGAAAGTCATCGAATTGAGATGTCGTGCGCAAAAGTCCGCGTTCTCCGTTGTCGACACGGATCTCGCCCTGCTCTACCCGCCAATTGGCTTTCGATTCGGCTTTCCATCCGAACAGAGATTCGCCGTCGAAAAGTGCGATCCAGCCAGAATCAATTTGCTCCCAAGACAGCCCGCAGGTGTTCAGATCGTCATTTTCGCCCGTGGTTTCGTAACCAATCTCGGGGGGAGAAAGAGCTGCCTGTTGCTGAGAAACAGCGATTTCTGGCCACGTTATCACGCTGAAAATCGAAACAATCAGCATGTAACGGAGGAAAGCGCGTACGTAAATCATGGGTAATGGCCGATTAGGTTTATTTGGCGATGATCTCGAACTAAATTGGAGCGTGAGATCCAGGCATTTGCAATGATTCCGGAACGCCGGGAACGATTAGATTTAGTGATATCCCATTGCTGGGCGCCACAATTCACATGTTCGAAGATCTGTGTGATTCACGCATAATGATTTCAAATGTGAGAATGCTTCTAATTATAATACCTCAGATGCGACCATCTAATTGGTTGTGTTGTGAGGCAATGATCTGAATCGACGACCACATTCCTAGTTTGACACCTTGAAGAGGCAGCTGTGCCACAATCCAAAGACTCGCATGGATCGGCGAGAAAAGTATATACGCTGTTAACAGGAGCCACTGGTCTAGTCGGTCGCTATCTTTTGCGAGATCTGTTGCTAAAAGGAAAACAGCTAACCGTCATTGTCCGTCCGTCCAAGTGGCTAAGCGAGCGGGAACGCATCGAGTCGATTCTGCAAATGTGGGAAGCCGAACTCGGTCAAAGCTTGCCTCGCCCTGTTATTTTTTCTGGCAACCTGGCTGAAGAGAATCTTGGGCTTTCGAAAAGTGAATTCTTGTGGATTCAATCGAATTGCCACGAAATTATTCACAACGCAGCTATTTTGAAATTCGAAGCGACTTCGCCAGAAGCCGAGCCATTCCTGACAAACAAGTTCGGAACAAAAAACGTCCTGGAATTTGCCAATCGCGCAGAGATCGATGTCCTGCACTACGTGTCAACAGCTTACGTTTGCGGGCACCGCGACGAAGTGATTCAAGAGAGTGACTTTGATTGCGGTCAGAAATTTCGTAACGATTACGAACGCAGTAAATTTGCAGCTGAAGCGCTTGTTCACGCAGCGACCGGATTTAAGAGTAAAACAATCTACCGCCCCTCCGTCATTATTGGCGATTCTCAAACAGGCTATACATCAACGTATCATGGTTTGTTTTTGTATCTGAGACTGCTGGATTTGCTGGTACCGCATCAAGAGCGTGACGATAACGGTGTGATCCAAACACCACTTCGACTGCCCATCGAAGGCAACGAACCGAGGAACCTTGTTTCTGTTGATTGGGTTGCGGCTGTGATCAGTCATATCGTTTGCACGCCTGAGGCTCATGGCAAAACGTATCATCTTGTTCCTGACGAATGTACAACTGCAGAAGAATTGTTGCAGTACTGTTACGCTTACTTCAACTCCAGCGGGGTTGAATTCTCTGGCTCGGATTCGAAACGCGAAGCCGATAGTGAATTCGCAGAGGCGTTTTTCGATAACGTCCGCGTCTACGAATCGTACGAGACCAGTGATCCAGTTTTCGACAATCAGAATGTCAAAAAATACGCTGGTCACCTCGAATGTCCGGTCATCAATGATGAAATGGTTCGGCGGTTCTTCGAGTTTGGCAAAGCCGACAAATGGGGCAAAAAACGTCCTGAAGCTCCGGTCGTCGAATATTGGTTTGCTGATGAGCTTGATCGAATTGGTGATTTGGCTGAGTCGATTCTGGCTCGGGTTCCTTTGCCGCAAGATCGCATGGTAACCATTGGTCTGGATGTTCTCGGACCTGGTGGCGGTCAATGGACTTTGGAAGGTACCGCGTTGACCGGATTTCGAATCGTACTTGGATTGCCAATACGGCAAGCCGCTGTGCTGACTATTGAAGGCTCCCAAATCGCTCAACTGCTTGAGGGACTAATGAGCCAAGACATGCACCACGCACAGCTTGGTCTCTTCGCCGAGCAAATCGAATCAACGCTGTTGAAGTAATGATTGCTGTTGCGCGTCATGGCCATGAACGATGCCTCGACAAACAGCCTTAGAGTCAAGCATGCCTAACTGCATCAGTTTCGTGTCCAAACGGTCATCTAAAATCGTCAGTGTCGTAGCAGATTCAACGCGGGATCGAGAAATGGTCATCGCGTCCCGTCTTCCCCCCAGGCGTTCACTTGCCTTCTGGCAGGGGGCGGTGTCAAAGGTGGAGTGACTTACGGTGAGACCGACGAGATTGGGAAAGAAATTGTGGCCGACAAAGTGACGGTTCCCGATTTCAACGCGACCATCGGATACGCCTTGGGATTACCTCTGAAGGAGAAAGTCATCTCGCCATCAAAACGGCCAATCACGGTGGCTGACAAGGGAGATCCCATCACATCGATCTTCACGTAATTCGTTGATTTGAGGGTGGCTTAACCCACGTGCATCGGAACGACCCTGGGCAAACTATTTTCGTCGTGGTCATCTTCATCAATCGGTTCTGGCGGTTCCACCGAAAGTACCTTGAGCCGACTTCCTGCAATGGCGTAGGTCACGCCACGCCATTTAATGCGGTTGGTTAACAGTGCGCTGAGAACTGCCAGTGGGTGAAGCAATTGCGTGGCAAACGAAGCGCCGATGAATTGGGAGAGAGTTGGCTTGAGGATTCCGGTGACTCGATTGTACGCGTTTCGCTGAACAAGAATTTCTTGATTGTTTTGGTCGATCAGCCACAACATGCAAAAGTTGAAAATCTGATAAACGATACAGGCTTTGAGAACTGCAATTCCAGGAACCACAAATCCAAAAGCAAGCATCAGCAGTGCGACAATTGGAGCAACATAAAAAGTCAGGCCGGTGAGCACGCCGTGAAGCAGAACTTCTGGCCAACGCTTATGGTGCATTTTTACGGTCAGGAGTTGTCGAACCATCCATTCGAATGTTTGGCTTACGTTTGCAGATTCGTTATTGTCCAAGACGAGATCACGCACGCGGTGAAGGCGGTATCCATGTCGACGAAATGGAATCGATAACGACGTGTCTTCACAAAATGAACGGCTCCATTTGTTCAGAAGATCGCATTGATCAATAACGTCGCGACGCATGGCAAACGATCCGCCCCAAGCAATTTCATACTTGTACATCTGCACGACCGCTGCCGCGTTCCAAATCTTTTGCACAAAAGAACGGTCGATTCGCTCTTCTGGTGAGAACCACCGATTTCCGGTTGTCGCGCCAATCGAATCGCCGCTTAACGGATTGACCAAATCAGCCAGCCAGTCTTGGTCGATGATCGTGTCACAGTCGACAAAAGCGACAACCCTGATGCTTGGATCAAGGCGTTCAATGACGTGGATAAGCGCCGAACACTTCAAACTGCAGTTGGGTCTGGCATCAAAAACATGTAGCTTTGGCTGGAACTCCATGCGGCTAAAAAAGTCTTCGACTACTTTTTTCGCTGGGTCATCCTCGCTATCGAAAGTCAGATGTAGTTCAAAATCTGGATAGGATTGCGATTGAATTCCGCTCAGGCAATCGATAAGCGAAACATCGTCTCCGCGAAGACAGAGAATGATTGCGGCTTTGGGCGCGAACTTCGGTTCGGTGTTGATCTCGTTGTCAGCCAAATCCTTAGTATCGGCGCCGCGAATCGCCTTGAAATTCTCAGCCAACCGGGTGTGACCGTGGGACAGAAAGCTGACATAGCTAAACACAAACACAGCCTGCATCAAGATGAGGCCGATGATGATCAGAGCAAAGATAAATGCAACAATTGAAATCATGGGATGAGGAGATTGCGCACCGATGCGCGCAACAATTTGATTGTTCAATAGAGCGGGCTAGATTGCCCCCAGCGGCAAGGAAGAAGTCGACGGCGGTTCTCGCTGGTCTACCAATCATAGCAAGAGGCCTGAAAATTGACACGCTTTGATCGAGGTGAATTTTGAAAGATCAAGAAATTGTCACGGTTGTGACGAATTTCTAAGATTGAGAGCGGGGAGGTTGGGTGAAATCTTCACAGACATCTGTTCGTTCCATCGCGTCATCGTGAAAGTAGTAGAGAACTTTCGGCTTCCTTGTGGTGGAGAATGTCGTAGGCGCGAGCCGCGCTTCGGGCATGGTTTCGAAACTTTAGTTCGGTTTCTCAACAATGGCTTGCTCAATCAGCGTCTGCCACGAATTTTTTTCTGTCGAGCGCAGGAACCTCTTCTTCAACTTATTCGCGGAAGACCTCAGCTGCTGATAAAACCCATTTTCGGTTTCAGCGCGAGAAAGTAATTGCGTCAACGAATCGGTTTCTCCGACTTCAAAGAATCCTGGATAGTCTTTACCCAGCAAACCAACCGTGGCACTGATCTTTGTTGCCAATATTGGAACGTCGTTGATGATCGCTTCCGAGATCACGCTGGGTCCACCTTCCAGTCGTGAAGACAAGACCGTCAACCGGCTTCGAGCAAGTAATCGCCTAGCTTCACCATGCGGACGATTGCCGAGCCATCGGTATCGATCATTGGTATTGGATTCTTGCCGGGCTTTGGATTCCAGCTGTTTCGTGTAAGCACCTCCCAGATGCTTGATTTGAATTCGTGAAGAATCCGGAAGGCCGCGCGCCGCGATTGCCGTTCGAAACGGGTCTTTCTCGTTGCGTAAATGACTCAGGACACTGACTTCAAAACTCCGCTTCAGCGGTGAAGGTCGGCTGCGAACCGGCAATGCTGATTGAACAATCAAGTGTGTTTTTTTCCTTAATGGGCGGTCAAGCAGTTTTTTACATTCAGGTTCAAGGAGTATTAAGCGGTCGGCGGTTTGCATCGATTTGATTGCTGTTGCTTTTGGTTTCGCGCCACGATCTCCTTGCAGATCGAGATGGATGTCGGTTCCCGTCAAACAAAGCAGGATTGGTCGGTGACGAAGTGTTTTTCGAAACGAGGAAACGGCCGACGCGCTTTTGACGGCGTGCAGGGCAATCAAGCAATCTGCGCGATGAGATTTTTGACGCGCGTCGAATTTGTCGGTGACGACGACATGATGTCCCAACTCGCGAATGATATTACACCAGCGATTAGCTGTGATTCGATTGCCCTTGGTAGAACCAATCGGGACGGGAGTGAAAATTAAGAATTTCAATTTGCGACTTTGTGTGTGCAGCGGAACCGAATCGTCTGAGAGGCCACTAGCCATCATGATTTTAGTCGACCATAGACCCATGGTTTTGGCTACCGCGATTTGCTTAGGCCTTGTTGGCGCTATTTCCAACGACCATTGTGGCTAAGCGTTGTTCTCGACCCACGCTTTGAGTCCATCGGTGAACAATTGCCGCCAACCTGATTCGGTTGATTCAATCGACTGCTCATCAATCTTCCCGTATCTGGCTTCAAAAACATTCAACACACAAGCGGAATCGTTTTCGGTGGATTCGTTGAGAGACCACCGCAAGTTTATGGTTGCCGGACCACCCCATTCTGATGCCAAGTGGCCAACAAGATAGACTTTGAACTGTTCAGGTAAGTACATGTGGACGTTGAACCACAGCAATCCGGCTCCACCTGGAGTTTCTTCTATGAGCCCTCGCCCGCCGGCTTTTGGATCGAAGGAGACGACGGAGTCAGCGCCGGCAACGTGGAAGTCGGGAAGCCACCAGTCGTTGATTTCTTCGAAGATTGCTTTCCATACTCGTGAGCGGGAAGCAACAATCTCAATGTCGAATTCGTATTGATGACATGATGCCGGTGTGATTTCCGAGTCGTTCATGATCGCTCCCTTGGTTATAAAGTGGTCAACGCAATTTTGGCAAATGCGAGCGTTCTCTGCAACGTTTGGAAGATACGCTGAGCATGGTTGTGCTTTTTCGGGATTGCAACCGGTTTCTAAAATACAATTGAGTCGTGATTGCTACCGTTGCCAAGCCGGCACGACTACAATGAGCGTTGATACGATCGGATTTTTGTTCAGTGCTTTCAAGCGTTTCGACGTTGTAGAAAGGGAAATTGGTTGTCGCGAAATCGAGACACATCTGACCTGATGAACAACGGCAAGCCACTGCTTCTGTTGGTCGCTACCAGCATCATTGCGATCGTGTTGGTGACATTGGTCGTTGTGCAGTCGGTGCGAGTTGGCGCTTCCCAACTGCAAGACGCTTTAGCAGCGATGGCTCCGCTACAAGACGTTGGCGTTGTTAGCGATGTCGCTGAGCTTTCTGGCTCAACTCCAGAAGAGATTTCTTTCAACGAACACGTGCGTCCAATTCTGTCTGAGAACTGTTACTTTTGTCATGGCCCCGACGCGAATCAGCGACAAGCCGGACTTCGTTTGGATACCGAAGACGGAGCAGCCGCAGCGATCGAAGCCGGATTTCCTGACGATAGTGAGCTGATCGCTAGAATTTTTTCTGATGATCCTGACTTGCAAATGCCGCCACCTGATTCTGGTCGAGAAATTGAAGACGCGCAAAAGCTGATTCTAAAGCGTTGGATTGAGCAAGGCGCCAACTACGAAACGCATTGGTCGTTTAAGCCTCCAGGAAAAGTCGAAGTTCCTGTTGTCGACTTAGGGACATGGCCGAGAAACGAAATCGACCGTTTCGTATTGGCCAAGTTGGAAGGGCGTCAAATTGAACCGGCCCCACGCGCTGAGCCGCAAGTGATTGTCCGTAGGCTCTGTCTTGACTTGATCGGTCTGCCTCCAACGGTTGAGCAAGTTAATCAGTTTGTGGATCAGTATCAGGCAAACGCTGAACAGACGATCGATGGGTTTGTCGATGAGTTGCTGGAAAGTCAGCACTATGGCGAGCGGATGGCGCTTCCTTGGCTCGATGCGGCGCGGTACTCCGATTCCAACGGCTTTCAACAAGACGGCGACCGACATCAATGGCCGTGGCGCGATTGGGTTGTCGATGCGCTCAACAACAACATGCCATTCGATCAGTTTACGATCGAACAGCTTGCCGGAGATTTGCTTCCGTCGCCAACGAATGAGAAACTGATTGCGACGGCGTTCAATCGCAATCATATGCTTAACGGTGAAGGCGGGGCGATTGCCGAAGAGCAACGAAACAACTACGTATTTGATCGGGTTGATACGACGGCGACGACCTGGTTGGGGCTGACGATGGCGTGTGCTCAATGTCACGATCACAAGTACGACCCAATTTCTCAAGTCGACTACTACAGTTTTTTCGCGTACTTCAATTCAGTTGATGAAAATGGTGGCGTGAATCGACGGGCTGGGCGATTGCAGTGTGCTGATCCTTATCTCGAACTTCCAACCCAGGACCAACAGGAGGAGTTGGGGGAAGTCCAGGCAGCGATTAAACCCATTTACAAACAGCTGGCTGATCTCGACGAAGAAATCGTAAAGTCATTGCGCCAGTGGGAAGAGAAAACGCGTGGCACGTCGCCCAACATCGGACGTGATCAGTTTCGAATTTTGCAACGCAAGCCTGAGGAGCGTTCCAAAGCCGAAGACAATCAGTTGAAAGATTATTACCTGTTGAACCTGGCGCCAGAGCGATTTCGGGAGATTCGACAGGAGTTAAAACGATTGGAAGATCGGCGCATGAAAGTCCAGTCTGACATCACGACGATAATGGTGATGCGGGACCGGGAGGAGGCTCGCCAAACGCATTTGTTTGATCGTGGAAATTATGAATCACCAAAGGATAAAGTCGATCCAGCCATTCCCGTTTTTCTCGGGACTCTTTCTGACGAAGAGAAACCAAACCGTTTGTCGCTTGCCCGGTGGTTGGTCGATCCAGCCAATCCGTTGACCAGCCGTGTAGCCGTGAACCGATATTGGCAAACATTTTTTGGGACAGGGTTGGTTAAGACATCGGAAGATTTTGGCGTGCAAGGTGAATTGCCCAGCCATCCAAAATTGCTTGACTGGTTGGCAATCGATTTTGTTGAACACGGTTGGGATGTGAAACGGATTCATCGAATGATTGTCACATCGGAAACTTATTTGCAAAGCTCTCGGTTTCGCGAAGACTTGTTGGATATCGATCCGGAGAATCGGCTGTTGGCCAGGAGCCAAAGGTTTCGACTTCCGTCAACATTGATACGCGACGCGGCGCTTGCTGTTTCCGGTTTGCTGAATCGCGACATCGGCGGAAAGCCCGTTTACCCTTATCAACCTGACGGGATGTGGAAAGAGTTTAGTCTCGAGAAATTCGGCTACACACCGTCTACTGGAAAAGATTTGTATCGTCGAAGCCTTTACACTTTCTGGCGGCGAACGGTCCCACCTCCAAACATGTTTGATTCGGCGAATCGTCAGGCGTGCACGGTGAAGCTTTCACGGACCAACACGCCGTTGCAAGCTTTGGTGATGTTGAATGACCCAACGTTTGTGGAAACATTTTGTAAATTGGCTGAGTCTGTATTGGCAGATGAGTCATTGCAAGATGACGAAGCAAGATTGAAATTGATTTTTTATCGAGCGGTTGCTCGCGAACCCAACGGGAAAGAACTTGTCGCGCTAGTCAAAGCGCTCGAGCAAAGCCGGGAACATTACCAAAGTCATTCTGAGGAAGCAGCTCAGTTTATTTCGGTTGGAGCAAGTGTAGAAGTTCCACAGGAAGTCGAGGGGCAGCAAGAGTTGGCGGCTTTCGCAAGCGTTGCTCAAGTGGTGATCAACACAGACGAATTTATGACACGAGAGTGAGCGCCAGAAAACGATGGACCCATTCGATCAGAATCATCAACACAATACGCGCCGGCAGTTTTTTGGCCGTTCGGCGACGGGGATTGGGGCCGCTGCGCTGAGTTCTATCCTGGCTAACGACTTGAGCGGTCAGGAATCGAGCGTGACCGACGAGTCAGCCGCTCACCATCCAGCTTCCGCCAAACGGGTGATCTATTTGATGATGAGCGGTGGTCCATCGCATATTGATTTGTTTGATCACAAACCAGAAATTCTATCTCGTCGCGGACAACCGCTGCCGGATTCGGTCCGGCAAGGCCAGCGCTTGACGACGATGACCAATACTCAAAAAGATTTGTTGGTGTTGCCCCCGCTCAAACCATTTAAGGCTTGGGGCAAATCAAAGATGATGCTTTCTGAGATGATTCCGCACACTGGATCGATTGCCGACGATATCTGCTTGATCAAATCGATGAACACCGAAGCGATCAATCACGCACCCGCGGCAACTTTCTTTTTGACGGGCTCACAAGTTCCTGGCCGGCCCAGCATGGGGGCTTGGTTGTCGTACGGATTGGGAAGTCTCAACAACAATCTGCCTTCTTTCGTCGTGATGAATTCTCGCGACCGACAAAATACCTGCGGCCAGTTGCTGTTTGACTATTACTGGGGAAGTGGTTTTATCCCGTCGAAGCATCAAGGCGTTCGTTTTCGTGCAGCGAACGATCCGGTATTGTATTTGTCCAACCCTCAAGGAATGTCGCGCAAACTTCGCCGTCAGATGCTGGACCAACTCGCCGCATTGAACGAAGAGAAATTGGCCGACTACGGCGATCCGGAAATCGAAACGCGCATTGCCCAGTATGAGATGGCTTATCGGATGCAAATGAGCATTCCCGATCTGACAGACATTTCCTCAGAACCCCAGCACATCCTTGAAATGTATGGCCCCGATGTTCATCGATCGGGTTCGTTTGCGAGAAACTGTTTGTTGGCGCGGCGATTGGCCGAGCAAGACGTGCGCTTTATTCAGCTGATGCACATTGGCTGGGACCAGCATGGGAATTTGCCAACGCAGCTTGCCCATCAATGCAAAGACACGGACCAGCCTGCTGCCGCGTTGGTGCAAGATTTAAAGCAGCGCGGGTTATTGGATGACACGCTTGTGATTTTTGGTGGCGAGTTTGGCCGGACGGTGTTCGGCCAAGGCGACATCAATAACAAGACGCAACACGGCCGCGATCACCATGGACGAGTGTTTAGTTTGTGGATGGCGGGCGGTGGTGTGAAGCCCGGTTTTCAATACGGTGAGTCATGCGATTATGGTTGGAATGTCGCAACCGACGGTGTTCACGTCCATGATTGGCAAGCGACTGTCTTGCACTTGCTCGGAATTGATCACGAAAAGTTAACGTTCCGGTATCAAGGTCGTCGCTTTCGACTTACCGATGTTCATGGAAATGTTGTTGACGAAGTTTTGGCTTGATGGCGTACCGCGAAGGATTGGGAACAGATTGAACACTCCTGCACACATGGCAGTCAGTCTGCTGATTTGGAAAAAAGAAGCTTCGTGGAAAGACGCCGTCGCCGTGACGACGGGAGCGATTTTACCGGACGTGACCATGTTTCTTTTTTACGGATATCAGAAACTGATCGGGTCGAGCGAGGGCGACATTTGGGGACAGCTCTACTTCCTCGACCACTGGCAATACTTTTTCGACGTATTCAATTCGATTCCAATTGCCTTAGTTCTGCTCAGTGTGGCGACATGGTTTAGCTGCCGTTGGGGTCAGTTGTTGATGCTCAGCGCAATCGTACACATGTTGTTCGATCTTCCGCTACACCATGACGATGGGCATCGGCACTTTCTCCCGATTTCAAACTGGCGTTTTGAGAGTCCAGTTTCTTACTGGGATCCGAAACATTTTGGAATGATCGTCGCGCCGATGGAATTTGTTTTATCGGTTTGCGCTTTGATCTATGTTTCCCGCACCGGAACAGAACCAATCCGAAAGATGACTTACGTTGCGCTTTCGATTTACGGCGCGGCGATCATGGCGGCGCTGGCGTATTTTGCGCTTCGATAAAATCGTGTCGTTCTTCTCTCAACCAAACTCCGCCAGACCGCGCACTGACTGAAATTAAGCTCGTTTGACTTCGCTGAGAAACTCAACGTCGCCACTCTTCAAGCGATAGTACGCTGGAACGATTGGGAGCTTGGAACCTTGAATGATCATCGATCGCGAACGAAGATCTTCGGCTGCCAAGCAAGCGTTGGCTCGAACGTAGCCAGCCATTTTGTCTTTGCCGGTTGGAGTTTTTTGCAGTGCGGGATTGATGTGCCCGACCAAGTGTTGAAGCGCTGGACTTGGGGCCGCGTTTCCACTTTTCTTGATACTCAGTGCGGCCCCAACGGCTCCGCAACTTTCATGACCCAAGACGATGATTCCTTTAACCGACTTAAGGTTGGCAGCAGCGTATTCGATACTTGCGATCGTAGAAGCGTTAGCAATGTTGCCCGCCACGCGCATCACGAACAGTTCGCCGATTCCTGTGTCGAAAACCATTTCTGGTGTGACACGACTGTCAGCACATGACACGACGATGCACCAAGGTTCCTGCTTTCCAGTCCAAAGCTCCCGACATGCTGGTTGTTGATTGGGGTGTTCCAGTTTGCCAGCTTTGTAACGCTCGTTGCCGTCGTTAAGGCGTTTAAGGGCTTTTTTCCAAGTGGTGATTTTGCCATAGTCGCACTCAGACTGGCTACTTTTTTTTGCTTTTTTTTTCGCTGCTTTTGCCACAGATGTTCCCTCCAAAAACTCTAATTAAGAAAGATTGAATTGCTCATTATCGTATTCTATCCGATCATCATCAAGCCGGTTTCGCAACGCAATGAATCCCCATCAGCTTTCGTACTCTCCTAGTCAAAGGGCCGCCAGTAGAAGTCGATTGCGTGTCAAAATCGTTACACCAACTCTAATCAATTCCAGATGAGTGGTGGCAGTGGATCGAAGTTCAAAAAAACTGGCTTTTGTTAGTGCCAATTGGCTTGCAAGATCGATAAAGGGAAGATTCACAACCTTTTGAAAGTTGATTCTGAGGCCCTTTTCGAATTTTGATTCATTGTCTAGCATTTTCAACTCGACTATGCCTCATACTGCGTGAAAGCGCACGGAGTCGTTAGTGCATCGCCTTTATCATTTATCCATGAATAGATTTCTATTTGTTCTCGCCGTCGTCACGGTATTTGGATTGGCAAGCCCGTCAACGGGTCAGATATTTCGGCCACAGAATCCTTTTCCGCAGCGACCGGTCTATCGCAACGGACAGCCCTGGAATCCTGCGCAGCCGAACCCCTATCAGCCGCGAC